>CAYONZ010000054.1:0-20981 GCA_964405465.1 uncultured Bdellovibrionales bacterium
TCTCTGAGTTTATTTCTCAGGTTGTTCCGATTGTTGAATGCTTTCTCGAAGCATAGACTTGATGTACTTGCTGCGAGGGGATCCGCCTAGCAGTGATTTCAAACTTTGGTGGACTGATGGATCGTTGATAAGCTGGCCAAGAGAGCCCTGGCCTTTGTCGATTTTTTCAAGAATGCTGTTAAGATTGGTAACCGCCTGAGAAAGCTTTTTGTTCTTTGGAATTTCTTCGTGCAAATCAGCAACAAGTTTGTCGAGTTCGGTAATGGTCTTTTTAAACTGTCCAGTGATGTCTGCAAGATTAGACATCACTTGAGCGGGTTTGCCATGTTGGTTGAGTGAGGCGACCAAGATGTGCATCTCTTTGATAAGCTCAAAAGCTCGCCCGGCGCCATCTTCTTTCGAATTGAGCATTTTCAAAAAGTCGCCAGAATCGTTTGCAGCCAAGAGTGACATCGGTTCAATGGCCTTTGCTGTCGTTGGTCCAGGAGAAATATAAACGAATTTATCACCTAGTGCGCCTTGTGTGCGAATTTCAACAGTACTGCCTTCGGTGATACGTGAAGCGTGTTCGACATTTACCAGTAAAAGAATTTCGAGCTTGTTGTCAGAACCGAAAGTGATTTTTTTGATGTTGCCCACTGGAACTCCTGCCAATGAGACCACACTGCCAGGAAACAAGCCCTGCACTTCCGAAAACTGCACGCGGTAGTTGGCGTATCGAGTGAGAAAGATACGATTTCCGCCAAGAGCTAAAATGGAGAGAGTGACCACTAGTAAACCTAGGGCAACAAACAAGCCGACCTTGTATTCAAGACGTGAAGAATATTGTTCCATATCTCTCCTTAAGGCTCATCGCCCTTAATAAAACCACGCACACGTTTGTCCGAAATGGACTCGAGTTCAGAACGATCAATCACTTTATAAATGACTCCATCTAAAAGCAGAGCAATGCGATCGCAAACGGCAAACGCACTCGGCATGTCGTGGGTCACAAAAAGAGAAGTCACTCCCTTTGCCTTTAATTTCAAAATCATTTCTTGAATGCGAACCGTATTGAACGGATCAAGTCCTGCTGTAGGCTCGTCATAGAGAACGACATCAGGGTGAAGCAAGATCGAGCGAGCAAGACCCACGCGCTTCTGCATGCCTCCTGAAAGATTCGCCGGAAAAACATTCTCATTGCCACGCAGACCAAATTCATCCAATTGATCGGTGACGGCTTGCCAAATTTCAGACTCCGACATTTTGGTATGTTCGCGTAGAGGGTAGGCAAGATTCTCATAGACACTCATTGAGTCAAACAGCGCGCCGCCTTGAAACACGTAGGCAATTTTTTTGCGAATGCGTACGAGGTCGCGATCTTTAAGTTTAGTGATGTCTTCGCCTTCGACTAAAACTTGACCCGCGTCTGGTCGTTCAAGGCCAATAAGGCTACGTAAGATAACACTTTTACCTGCACCCGAACCGCCAAGTAGTCCAAGGCATTCGCCTCGGCGAACTTTTAGATTGATATCGCGATGAACGACCTTCAGACCAAATGACTTTCTAAATCCTCGAAGTTCCACAATTGGATTTGCATCGAGATCAATTGTTGAAGAGTCTCTTTGAGCTTTGTCATTTGGGGCATTGTCTGTGTTGGGGTGGGTCTTGTGCTCACTCATATTTTATTTCTCGAGAATAATAAAAAAGAGTTTTGTTAAAAAATAATCACTGACGAGAATCAGAATTGACGACGAGACTACGGCCTTGGTGGTGGCAATTCCTACTCCCAATGTGCCACCTTTGACGTTGAGTCCAAAGTAACAGCTGGCAACTGAAATAAAAAATGCAAAGAAAAATGTTTTAAGCATGCCTGAGGCATAGTCGACAAGTGTGATGGTTTGCAGAATTTTTTCTAAGTAAAAGCCGGGATCAAGCCCAAGCTCGTGTACTCCAACAAGAAGTCCCCCCGACACGCCGATAGCGTTTCCCATCGCTGTTAAAAGTGGAAGGGCAATCAGGCAACCGATGATTCTTGGAATCACGATGCGTTTTATTGGTGAGGTGCCAAGAGCGCGAATGGCATCGATCTGCTGAGTTACCACCATTGAACCAATTTCTGAGGCAATGCCGGCCCCAACACGTGCCGCAAGCATAAGACTGCAAAACACTGGGCCGATTTCGCGTATGATTGAAAGCGAAACGATTTTTGGAACATAGAGCTTGCCGCCGAATTTTTCTAAGCCAAGGCCGAACTGCAAAGCCATGACCATTCCGGTGCTTGCTGCGGTGATCAGCACCAGACTCATTGAACGAATGCCAATTTGGTAGACCTGATCGACAATTAATTCGTGATAAAAAGGAGGTCTGAATAATTCTGAAAACACCTGGCGCAGCAAAAGACCCGCGCCGCCCAAAAAGCGAACAAGGTCTAAAATCTTTCTTCCCATAGATGCTGCGAGGTTCTTAATCATGGTGCCCTGAAAGAGTTTAAAAAGTTTTCGAACCGACCTTTGTCATCATCAAAATATTTTGTCACTCCCACAAAACTAATTGAGTAGGTGCAGTTATTTTTCTTGAAAATTAAAAATTGTAAACGTGTCTTCACTCCATCGAGAAGACCTTCAGCTTCGGCGCGTAGCGCTTCACGGTCGTTAAACATTACGCTGTCTTTTTTGGTCACTTTGTGTGCGTCTAAGCTACTAAGAAACTCGTTGAGCACGGACTCAAGAGCAGGATCTGAATTCTCATTGCAAACCGAAAAGTAGGAAATCGAGTTGCCATTTTTGATGTTCTTCCAGGCCTTGTCTGCAGACTTGGTTTTGTTTTGAATGAAGGGTTCGGCAGGGTCTTGAAATTGAACTTTATTTGCTCGTTCTGCCGAACTGGAAGGCAAGTTGATTGAGACACAAGCACAGAAAAATAAGACAAAAATGGTTAAAAATACTCGATGCAGCATACTCTGTCGATTTCCTTAAATTGAATTCAAGTTGGCAACTTCGTCCAATTTCATATCGGAACATGGGTATGAAAACAAATGGTCTTTTTGTCTGGTATTGTGCCGCGACTCTGACAGGGCTCTTTCAGCCAAAAACCACTTTAGAACGAGACGTTTGTTGCTATGATAATAGGCTAGTGGTCGAGCCTAGAGGTCCGTTTTTTAGCGACCGTTAGGACAGCTTTGAACGTCAAAAATCATGGCCATGTCATTTCTTTGTCGCACGACCCCCAGAACAAAGACCAGTGTGTTCGTGGAGTGATCAAGCCATTGTCGTTTGTATTCGTGATAAAACAAGTTTTGTTGAGACGAGATCTTGGCATTGCATGTGCTTTATACCAATTGTGTGGGGTGTTTGCGTGCATAGGAATTTGGTCCAGATTAAGTTTCTCTCGACGTTTATCGTGTTGTTGGCATTGTTGTTCAGCAATGCTGGGTATTCTGCTGACTTTGAGACGGGAGTGACTTCTGAGATCTCGCGAGTTGCGGATGCGACCCACCTAGAGTTTAAGGGCCTGAAAACCTGGAAGTACGACCTTAAGCGCATCGAGGGTCAGGATTATCCTAAAATGGTGCTGCGTGTGGCACCACTGTCAACAGATTCAGTGCGACGACTAAAGACATACACCGACAATCTAATTGAGAAAATTGAAGTGAATGAGCGTGGAATTGATGATTCATTTGAAATCACATTCCATCTGCGCTCCGATCGTGTTGATGCCTTTGACTATCAAACAGACAAGCCATCTGGGTTGGTCGTGGACTTTTACCACAAGGACGATGATGCGAAAGAGGCTGTGACTAAATCATCTACGCCGACCAAGCCAGTCACAGAGATCAAAGAAAAGGTGAGCGCAAATGCAATTTCTAAAGAGCTACCTTTAAAATCAGCGGTGAAAGCTGAGAAGAGTCGCAAGCCAGCAACCAGTGAGTTGCTTCAAGGACAGCCGGCTCCACAGGGAGCATTGGAACTAGGTAAAGAATTTAGACATGGAATCTTTGACGGGGGTGATCCTGAATTCAAAAGGTTCTCTATTGAAGATTATGAAATTCATGACGATGCGTTGATTGCCAGTCGTGCAAACGTCTATTTGCGATTTCCAATGTTACGAATCGAATCTCGACACTTAAACAACCTCATGCAGAATCCGCCAATCTATGAAATTGAACCTAAAGAAAGTGAAGAGACTAAAGAAGCACAATTGCTTTTGACACTTTTTAAAAACAAACGCCAAGCCTTGTTTTTGAAGACGGCAAAATACTTTTTAAACAAATACCCTGAGACGAAGTACGAAGAAATTGTAAAGTACATGATGGCCGATCAGTACTATCAGTTTTGGAAAGACGACAAAGATGCGGCGAACTTTGAACTGGCCATGGGCTTATATCGGTACCTTGCGGAACGATTTCCTGATTCTCCGCTGGCGACACGTACCATTCTGTTGATGGGATATGCCCAACAGGACCGCGGTGACAGTTTTGCGGCCCTCAACACCTTCCAACGATTTGAAAGACTTAAACCCGAGTCTAAGTTTTTTGATCAAGTAAAGATCTCAGAGGCAGAGGCATACTTGAATTTGAAAAAATTTGATGAGGCCTATAAGATTTTGGATGACGTAGAAAAAACCGCCAAGACTAGGAAAGATTCGTTTGAGGCCGCGTTCCGCAAGGGCGACATCTACTTTGAAGATCGAGATTACCCTGCGGCAATTGCAAAATATCGTGAGGCCATCAAGAAGTATCCAGAGGCCGCAGGCGAGTACCCTAATGCATTTTTCAACACAGCCGAAGCCTTATATTGGAAACAAGACTATCGCCAGGCACTCAATGCTTATCGTGAATTTTTGCAACGCTTTCCTGATAACAAATATGGCGGATATGCAATGACTCGTCTTGGAGAGTCACTAGAAATTTTGGGTGCAGATCCCAAGCGTTCAATGGGAGCCTATCTCGAAGCCTATTTTCGTTATCGCGATACACCTGGTGCCGCAGTTGCCAGAGTGCGAACACTTTTTATGAAAATGCCTGAGATGAAAGAAAAAGAGTTAAATGCGGCATTTGAGGAAATCGACAGTGTTACTGAAAAGCTCGATCTTCCGAATATCAAAGAATTTGTGACATTGATTGAATCGGATGGACAATATCTACGTAAAAAATATGTCGAGTCATATGACGGGCTGATCTCATTTTACCAAATGAATCCGAATTCACCTGAGGCCGATCGCTTCAAAGGCCGAATTGTGAGAGGTATCACAGCAGAAATTCAAGAAAATGTTGTGCAGAAAAAATTCATTGATGCCCTACGGGTCTATAGTCGATTTGCGGGATCGTGGCTCAAAGGAAATGAGCGCGTTGATCTTAAAGTTTATGTTGGGCAGGCCTATGAACAGGCTGGTGTCTATAAAGAGGCCGGCCAAATATATAGAGATTCTCTCAATAAAGTCTATGCGGCAAAAGGAACGAAGATTGAAAAAGAACGAGGAGTGTTCGAAAAAATTCCGAGTGCCGATTCACTAAATTTGAGACTGGCTGTGACCTCTGCAAAACAAGGTGAATTTACCCAATCTGCTGACTTTTTAAAGAGTATCAAGACTCCACAATCTCTTTCGGAGGCCGAGCAAATTGAAAGAGCAGAAACTTCTGCTGATGTGGCGGTCGCCTTGGGGCAGATCGACACAGCAAAGAAATTTCTTGAACAGTTGTTACAGGCCTGGAAGGGCCAGCCGGTAGCGACCTCTGGGTTGTATCTTAAACTGGCCGAACTCGGACGTAAGACAGGCGATAGTAAAAATGCAGAAGTGAATGTGGAAAAAGTTTTGGCCATGCAGTCTGACACGGGATTGGTTCCTGGTGATGTTCATGCCAAGGCTTTAGAGCTTAAAGGTGATTTGCTACTAGCGCGCGGAAAGCGGGCCCAAGCCGTCGAGACCTACAAAGAATTGCTCGAAGGGTACGAATCTAAATCGTCATTGAGTTCGGTACGCTATCGTGCAGGAAAAGTGTTGTTTGAAGACAAAGACATTAAGGGTGCTGAGACGGTTTGGAATGAGCTTAAGAGTGATGACAAAAGCATGTGGTACAAGCTGGCACAAGAGCAACTGCAAAATGCAAAATGGAAAGGCGATTACAAGAGATACATTGATCGTATTCCTGCCATGCAAGACATGAGAAAGAAGTAAAAAATGAGTCAGGAAAAAACAGTATTTTTGACCGTTGATACTGAAATGCGAAAGGTCTTGGCCATTGCCGACAACGTCGCCTCAAGTCGGGCAACAGTTTTGCTTTGTGGTGAGAGTGGCTGTGGTAAAGAAATGCTGGCTCAGTATATTCATCGAAAAAGTCCTCGGGCTCATCGCAAGCTTGTAGCTCTAAATTGTGCGGCTATTCCCGAAGGACTATTAGAGAGCGAACTGTTTGGTTTTGAAAAAGGGTCCTTCACGGGTGCTCATGCTAGTAAACAGGGTAAGTTTGAGCTCGCACATGAAAGTACACTTTTATTAGACGAAATTAGTGAGATGCCACTTTTATTACAAACAAAACTTTTGCGAGTGATCCAAGAAGGCGAAATTGAACGGGTGGGGGGCAAAGCTCCGATAAAGGTGAATGTTCGTTTGATTGCAACCAGCAACCGAGATTTAAAGTCTATGGTTCGCCAAGGTCTTTTTCGTGAAGATCTCTTTTACAGATTAAATGTGATTCCCATTACAATTCCACCTCTGCGACAGCGGTTGAAAGATATTGATGTGTTGTCGCGTCTATTTGTTGATCGTGCGTGTGAACGAAATGAACTAACCGAGAAGAACTTGACAGCCGAAGCGTTGCAAAAACTAAAGGCCTGGTCATGGCCTGGGAACGTTCGTGAGCTTGAAAATGTTTTAGAGCGTTCCGTGCTGATGGCCACGCAAAACGAAATTGGCGCATCCGATATCTTAATTAACGATCACGGTGATTTCGTACAGGCAAACACCAACTCGGCGATTTCTCCGGGGATGAGTCTTTCTGAAGCAGAACGATTGTTGATTTTAAAAACGCTGGAGCTGACCGAGCAGAATCGGGCTCAAGCGGCTAGAGTATTGGGAATTAGTGTTCGCACTTTGCGAAACAAACTCCATGAGTATGGAGTTATGGGAGGCCCGAATGAGTGATTTGTTAGACAAAACCACGCTCGCGCTGCAAACCTCAGCGCGAATGCGACAGCTTCGAGGCAACATCACTTCTGCGAATATTGCAAATGCTGAAACTCCCGGTTACACGGCGAAGAAGGTAGATTTTGAAGAAGCTCTTTCGCGTGCGTTAAATGTGGAAGGCATGAATAAACTAGAAGGTGAACAGCCCGAACACTTTCCGATGGGTCCAGGCGCAATGTCCAGAGTGAAGGCCGATGTCTATGATAATCCAGAAGGCACGGTAAGTAATGATGGAAACAATGTGGACCTTGAACGTGAAATGACCAATTTGGCAGAGAACAGTATCATGTACAAAGCCGCGATTCAGCTGATCAATAAGAAGCTCGCGGCCTTAAAGTATGCGATCACTGAGGGAGGTAGATAATGGATGTTCTAACCGGAATGCGAGTGAGTGCTTCGGGAATGACGGCGCAAAGAATGCGCATGAATACCATCTCGAGTAACATTGCCAATATCAACACTCTGGTAACCCCCGAGGGTGGTCCGTATCGTCGCAAGGATGTGGTTTTTGAATCGATTCCCGAAGCTAAAAGTTTTGGTGAAATTCTTACTAGTCAGCCTCAGCGGGAACTCAATCGGGTGCAAGTGACTGACGTAATTTCAGATCGTCGTGCTCCAATTATGAAACTTGAACCTGACAATCCGAATGCCGATGAAAATGGGTATGTAGCCTATCCGAATATAAATCTAATGGAAGAGATGGCCAATATGATACAAGCGACTCGCGCCTATGAGGCGAACGTATCAGCAATGGGCGCATCGAAAGACATGGCGATGACTGGACTCGAAATCGGGCGCGGTTAATTTTTTTTAAAGAATTTGTTGATCCAATTTTGCAATATTTTGTTAGAGAGTTTTTGATCTCTAGGTTACACTAAGAACAAGCCGAGCAGAATGCGAAGCTAACAAAGGACGGGCCATGGACGGTTTGACCATTCGAAATTCTCAGAGAATGCTCGAGACAGGTAAGACGACGAGTGAACTTCGCGCGTCGGATATGTCACCTGCGACCTCCACCGAAGGTGGAAAGTCATTTGCCGACACATTGAAAGAGGCAGTCGGCAAAGTGAACACCTTGCAAAAAGAGTCAGATCAAAAATCGCAAGATCTTGCTGTCGGCAAAACCGATAATATTCCAGAAGTTTTAATTGCAGCTGAAAAAGCAGAACTTTCACTGCGCTTGATGACACAAGTTCGCAACAAGATTGTTGAAGCTTACCAAGACGTAATGAAAATGCAGGTTTGATAGGTAGGGGGCTTTTTTGCAGAATTTATTTCGAACGATAGTAGTTCAATTCAGAGAGTTCTTTAAAACCTTAACGCCAATTAAGCGTTTCTCCATCATCTTTGCTGCGTTGAGCGTGATTGCTGCTGCGACAGTGATGACGGTTATGGTTTCAGGAACCGACTATGTGCCATTGTTTACAAATATTCCAGCTGATCAGACAGCTTTGATTGTCGATAAACTTCAGCAGAAAAACGTTCCATATAAAATCTTGGACGGTGGAAAAACTATCACCATTCCAAAAGAACTTTTACACGCAACTGAAATGGCATTGATGACCGAAGTTGGTTCTGGAAAAGTAGGAACCATCGGCCTGGAACTCTTTGACAAACAAGATTTTGGTACCACTAGTTACGCACAAAGAATCAACTATCAACGCGCGATTCAGGGAGAACTCACTCGGGCCATTAATACGCTTGAGGCGGTGGCTCGATCGAAAGTACTTTTAGCTTTGCCTCCAAAGAAGACATTTCTTGAAGAAGGTGGAACGCCGACCGCCTCGGTTGTCGTGGAACTACATCCTGGAAAAATTTTGGCAGAAGAGCAAGTGCGCGGGATTATGTTTTTGGTTGCCAATGCGGTTGAAGGTCTTGATGCCGAAAAAGTAACTGTCGTCGATGCACGCGGAAAAATTTTGTCGAAAAATAACAACGGTCAATCAGGTGCAACAGCCGAACTTCAAGATATGAAACAAAAGATGGAGCGAGACATCGAGGAGCGTGTCGAAGGAATTCTCGCAAAAGTTGTCGGCCAAGGTAAGGTGATCGCTCGCGTGAACGCGACCTTGAACTCCAAACAAATGCAGACAACCGAAGAGTCGGTTGATCCAGAGAAAAGTGCTGTTTTGTCGGTAACCGAAGAAGAAGAGCAGCTCGACGGCAGCAGAACAAACCCCACAGGAATTCCAGGATCAAGATCTAATTTGCCAGGAGCTGCTGACAATGGGAGTGTTGGTTTCAATCAGAACGTCAAAAAGGGCTTGAAGACAACCAACAACGTTGTACCTAAAACCGTTCGCAATACCAAAGAGGCAGCAGGCGGTCTCGAAAGACTTTCGATTGCAGTTCTAGTCGATGGTGTTTCGGTCATGAAAAAAAATGACAAAGGCGAAGATCAAGAAACCTACACGCCAAGAAATGCTGAGGACTTAGCTAAATACGAGTCGATTGTGAAGAACGCCATTGGCTTTAATGAGCAACGTGGAGACTCGGTAAAAGTTGAAAACATTCAATTTCAAAAAGAAGATTTTGGTGAAGCTGAGTTGGTGTTGACACCGCTTGAACGACGAAAACTTTTGTCGGGTATGTTTAAGTGGGGCATGGTTGGTATTTCAATGCTGCTGTTTTTCTTTTTGGTCATCCGGCCGTTCATGCGATGGATCACCGATTCATTTCAAGATTCAGTTGATGAAATGTTGCCGCGAACCATTGAAGAACTTGAGGAGTTGCAGTCGGTGGATAGTACTTTACCTGGTATGTCGAGTGCCATGCCGATTCTCGAAGAATCGCTTGATCCAGATAAAGCAGAAAGTGAACTTCTCAAAGAACGTATCATGGGAATTATGGACGCTGATGAGTCAAAAGCAGCGGGCGCATTTAGTTTATGGCTCGTGAGGAGAGACGGATGACAATTCGATTAACGAAGGCAGACAACGTAACTTACGAAAGCCTAAAAGGTTTTGATAAAGCAGCGATTCTTATGAATTATCTCGGCCCAAATGCCGCCAAAAAACTTTTGAAGCATATGGATGATGGAGACATTCGTAAGCTTTTAACGGTTATGGCCAAATATCGAATTGTACCCATTGAGGTCACAAAAAAAGTTTTGGAAGAGTACTACGAGCTAATCAGTGAATCTGAAGATTACATCTTTTCTGACAAAGTCACCGAAAAAGATACGATTGTTGATTCTGTAGGCGAAGAGCGGGCGCGCGGAATTTTGGGACACTTGAATGTGTCGAGCTCTTCACATCGCACGCTTGAAAGTCTTGAAGTTGTTGATGCAAAGTCGTTGGCAAATTTTTTAATAAACGAGCATCCACAAACTGTATCAGTTATTTTGGCACACCTTGAGCCAGAGAAAAAAGGCGAAGTTCTCAAACGTCTTCCAGAGGCATTGCAGGCCGAGGTCGTGTTGAGAATGGCGAATCTTGATCACGTGGCGCCAGAATTGATCGCCGAAGTCGATCGGGTACTGAAAGAAGAACTTTCGAATCTTGGAACAGTCGAACAAGCGGCTCTTGGTGGTGTTCAGCCAGTGGCAGAAATGCTCAACGTTATGGACAAGAACACAGAGAAGTCGATCATGTCGCGAATCGAAGAGAAGGATCCAATTTTGGCCGAGGAGATTCGCAAACTTATGTTTGTTTTCGACGATATTGTCAAAATCGACGACAAGGGAATTCAAACTCTTCTCAAAGAAGTTCCGAACGACAAACTTTTGTTGGCTCTCAAAACTTCGACAGAAGAAATCAAAAACAAAATATTCAAAAATATCTCTCAGCGGGCCGCGATGCTCCTCAAAGACGATCTCTCTGCTATGGGGCCTTCGCGTCTGTCGGATGTTGAGGGAGCCCAGCAAGAAATTGTCAATGTGGCTAGAAGACTTGAGTCTGAAGGGAAGATTCTTATTGCTCGTGGTGGTTCAGAGGATGCGTTGGTTTAATTTCGATGCTGTGCGCTTGATGTTGGTTTGTAACGGAGGTCAGGGAAATGTTGGCGAAGTCGGTTTTAACTAAAGAAGAGGCCGAAAAAATTGCGATCCCTTATGCTCCAAGAAAATTTCAGGTTCAAGTGAGTCAGGTGGCATACGATTATATGACGTATGCATCTGAGTCCGAAAATCCAGAGTTTCATATTAGCAGCATTGTCGCCGACCAGTCAGGAATCACCGAACTGGAGAGGCTTTCTCTGCAGGAGAAGGTCGAGAGGGGCGCACTTGAGAAAGTGAAAGAGATTCAAGAAGACGCCTACAATCAAGCCTATCAGCTCGGTCTTGATGAGGGCAGAGAACACGCATTTCAGGAACACCATGCAAAACTTGAAGGACAAATAGCCTCGTTGGAATTCTTGTTGAACTCGCTTTCCTCCCTTAAACAAGAATTGGTTAATTCAAATGAGCCCAACATTGTAAAGCTGGTTTACTATTTAGCCAGTCGAGTTGCGATGAAGGAGATCAAAGAAGACCCAGCACTTATTGTGCCTTTGATTCAAAATTATGTGCAAGAAATTCAAGAGGACGAGCAGGTCAAAGTGAAAATCTCCGTCAATGATTTTCAATTTGTGGAATCCATTAAAGAACGCTTGTCGAAGGATTTCGAAAAAATCAAACATGTAAAGTTTGAAGCGACAGAGCAGATCTCACCAGGTGGATGTATCATCGAAACGAATTATGGGATTGTTGATGCGACAGTCGAGCAACGTATTGAAAAACTGTGGAGTGCTGTCGCGGAAAAGATTCCTGAAGTACAGGAGACCATTGTCGCCTCAGGTATGCCGCAACAGTCGGATGGAAATGATGGGCAAAATTCGGGTGAAGAATGAGTTCGACGTCATTTGATCTGAATCTTTTGAAGTATGAAAGTGCACTAGAGCGAACCCATCTTACACAAGAGAGTGGCAAGGTCACCCAGGTCGTGGGTCAGCTGATGTTGGGCTATTTGCCTGGGGCAGCCGTTGGAAGTGTGTGTGAAGTGCAGCCGGGTGCTGGAGGTAACCGATTTCTCGCCGAAGTGGTGGGATTTCGTGACCGAAATGTGATGTTGATGCCACTTGGTGATATGCGTGGCGTGGGGCTGGGATGTAAACTTGTTTTATTGAGGCAGACAGCTACTGTACGTGTTGGTCCGCAAATTTTAGGTAGGGTGATCAATGCTTTGGGTGAGCCTCTCGACAATTTGGGCGAACTTGGAACGATGGATGAAAGTCTGATCTATAGCGAAGTGGTCAACCCATTGGATAGAAAACCAATTCATGAACCTATGGATCTAGGAATTCGAGCGATCAATGGCATGATTACCGTCGGACGTGGGCAACGGGTTGGAATCATGGCCGGTTCTGGTGTTGGTAAGTCTGTGTTGATGGGCATGATGGCGAAAGGGTCAAATGCAGATGTCAATGTTATCGCGCTTATTGGTGAGCGCGGCCGTGAAGTAAAAGAGTTCATCGAAGAGATTTTGGGGCCAGAGGGTATGGCGCGATCGGTAGTTATTGTCGCCACTAGTGATTCGTCACCGCTTTTACGTATGCGTGGTGCCTTTGTTGCGACAACTATTGCCGAGTATTTTTCTAATCAGGGTAAACAGGTTTTATTGATGATGGATTCGGTCACTCGTTTTGCCATGGCTCAACGAGAGATCGGACTAAGTGTAGGCGAACCTCCTGCGTCGAAAGGTTACACTCCAAGTGTATTTGCAATGATGCCAAAGATGTTAGAAAGAGTCGGTGCTTTTGAGCATGGTGGTAGTGTGACTGGTCTGTATACAGTTCTTGTTGAAGGCGATGATATGGATGATCCGATAGGTGACCATGTGAGATCAATTGTCGACGGGCACATTGTTCTTGATCGCAAGTTGGCTCAGAAGGGTCACTTTCCATCGATTGATGTGTTACAGAGTACAAGTCGGGTTATGCGAAATGTTGTCTCAAGTGAACATCTCAAATTGGCGCGAGCCATGCGAGAAAATATTGCTATCTATCGTGAGGCCGAGGATTTGATAAACATTGGTGCCTACCGGAGTGGTGCAAATCCAAAGATCGATCACGCAATCGATTTACATGAGGCAATCGACATTTACCTCAAACAGGATGTTGATGAGCAGAGTAGTATTGATCAGTGCATGCACTACATGCAGTCAATCATCGGGGCAGTATGAGGAATAGGTGGCACTAAAATTTAAATTTCCATTTAAAACATTGATGGAGCACCGTAAACGTCTTGAGGAACTTGCGCAAAGAGAGTTTGCTGAGGCGCAAGCGATCGTGCAAAAGGGACTTCGTGAAATTGATGATATGTATCGATCAATTGATGAGGCACGTCTTGAGATTACCCGTTTGGAGTCTGAGGGGAACTCGGATCACATAGAGCAAATAAAAAATCACCATCTGTTCATGAGCGGGCAGGCCATACGTATTGAGAGACACCGAGTGAAGGTCCGTCAGGACATGGCTATAGCCGAGGAAAAACAACTGGCTTTGATTGAAGCAGCAAAAGAGTTTAAGATTTTAGAAAAGATCAAAGAGAAAAAATGGGCAGAGTTCAAAGATCAGATGAAAAAGCGGGAGCTCAAGCAGATGGACGAACTTGCAGTTACACGTTTTAAAAAAGAGGAGTCACAAAAATGAATGGTGGCACGAATCGTGGCGGTTATGACAAGTTCTTCAAAGATGCCCGCAAAGCTAGCCAGGGAGCAAGTCAGGCGCCACGAAAAAACTTGCGAACCAGGAGCTCTGCAGCACCGCGATTCGCTTTGCACACTGATAGATCACCGAAAAAAACCTCGAAACACCAAGAATCGTCCTCACAAGAGTTAGTGCGCGAGATGATGAAAGAGCGATTGCAAACTAAACTTCAGGCTCGTCGCGAACGCGCGAAATTTCCAGTGGCTGCATTCTGTGTGGCGGTTTGTGCATTAGGTGTATCCGTTGGTGGGTATCTTTTTCCAGAAAAACTTGAACAGATGTTGGCGAAGGTAGAATTTGGCGCATTCGGGGCGGCAGAAGCAAAGACTGAAACTAAGACTGATGCTAAGTCCAATTCTAAAGCTGAAGGTAAAAGTGGCGCAAAGGCGGATGCAACTAAAGACGCGGAAAAATTGACCTCGGCCGATGGCGGGAAGGGAGAAAATTCTGCCGCGACCGCAGACAGCAAGAAGAAAGAGCCAGGCGTGAACACCAAGGGCTGGACCGAAGAGGAAATGAGTTTTTTCAACAAGTTGGGAGAACGAAAGAAAGAATTGGACACTCGCGAAGCCGAACTGAATAAGTTGGACGAGGAATTGCAAAAGCAGAAGATAGAGCTGGAAAAGCGAATTCAATATCTTGAACAGATTCGCGCACAGATTGGTACGACTTTGAAGTCTAAGGTCAGTGCAGATCAGGAGAAGGTGGACAAGCTGGTTCAGTTTTACTCGGGAATGAAGCCTGCACAAGCAGCCAAGGTGATGGAGAGCATCAATGAGGAGCTTGCAGTTGGAATTCTTGATAAGATGAAAAAGAAAAATGCAGCGGATATTTTGAATGCGATGGAGTCAAAAAAGGCACAGAAGCTTTCAGAGGTACTCGCTGGTTACAAGAGAGCTGAATAGAAAATTATCTAGATTGTCTAGGATGGATGATCAGATCAGCACCGACGGAAGTCGGAGAATGAGGTTGGGAACTTGCTGAAGGACTTAGCAACACCCGATATAAAAGCACGATGGAATCCGACAGGACTGCTAGATAGTAGGACTGTAAAGAAAGATTCACCGACATCAGGCGATGTACGATCTGCAAGAAGTTCGAACTTTGATTCCCTTCTTTCAGCGAGTCCTTCCGAAACAAAGGACAATGCGAAAGGGACAGATCGTGTTTCAGTTCAAAAACCAGATTCCTCAAAGGTCAGTTCGCATTTGCAGAATAGTTCGTCGAGGGCAAATCGAATGTCGGCTGACAAAAGCCTGGCTGAAAAAAATTCTTTGACAGAAGAAAAAATAAATTCCTCAGCGTTTAAAAAAATGTCTGGCAAATTGGGTAAAGTTCGATCTGAATTGAAGGCCACAAGCGGCAGAGAAATTGATGAGAGTCGATTTGTTTCGCAGGGATCCCGAGCTGAAAGCAATTTGCCCAAGGCTGTCGACTCCAGGGATCGTGAGTCAGTAAGTGCGGACTCGAATACGACTCCGGACGATTTTTTTATTGAGACTACCTCGCAAAAAGTGGAGAGCTATTCGATTAAAGACGATGGCACGCCATCAGGTCCTCAGGTGTCCTCAAAGAAGGCCGGTTCTTTTTCTACGGCCCAGTCTGTTGGAGATGGCAAAGTTAAAAAGATTGAACTTGATATGGCAGAGGTCAATGAGCCTGAACAAAAATCTATGACTGATTTTTTGGGCCAGATGCAGGAGAGATTTGGAATCAATCCAGAAAAAGTTATTCAGGCATTTTCGAAAATGAATGAGGAGCAACTGCAACAGCCTGCAGCAGTTTCGTCTCTGACTTTTGTGCAAAACCTCGGACTGTCTGAAAAAGACCAAGTGGAAGCAAAGGGTCTCTATGAGGAGCTTCTTACAAAGTTAGATGGTGTCTCTGCAGATCAACTTTCTGTCGAAGTTTTGGATCAGCGGGATTTTCAGGTGCAGGATCTCAATAGTGGTCTAGATCGAATGAACAAAATGTTTTTTGACTTCCTTCAGGATGACAAGTTGGCAGCCAAAACAGCAAAAGCCACACGTCCTGCTGGTGATGGCATTCAGCAGTTTCAAAAAATGGCTGGTCAAGCCGATCTTCAGTCTGCGCCCTCCAACACAAAACTTGGAGCGAGTGATAATGCGACCGTGGCAGTGGAAGTCGAAGGAGCTGCCTCTTTTTCTGCCGGTCAAATTGATGAGAGCGATGATTCCAACTCATCGTCTTTAACGGAAGCTGAAGCTGATAAATTAAGTCCAGCTTTGCAAAAAAATACAAAGGCACTCACTAGCAAACTATTTGCTAACGCTGAAAAAGATTCTTCGGGCAAATCGAGTGACTTAAACAATCAAAGTTTACAACAGGATCCAGCAGATGACGCGGCAACAGACTTGATGAGCGATGAAAAGTTCAACGAGATGGTTGGAAAAGACATTGTCAGTGAGCATTCACGATTTGAACAAGAGGCAAGAGGTACGAAACCGCTTTCTTCTGCGGCGAATGGCCAAAGCGCTTCACCGGCAAATGTAAGTGAATTCAATATGCAGACTACAAAGACTGAGACAGGACGGTCGCAAAAAGAGGGACGAGCTGGGACTTCGGTTGAGCGTGGTGCCGCTTCCGGCGCATCAAGAATAGATGCCACGACCGGCAATTCAGTCATCGGAAGCGACAGCGCTATTGGCAGTACGTCGCCTGCGGTTGCAAAAGGAGAAGCTACAGCAGCTGGCTCTATGTTTGCGGTAAAGACCGGTTCCGATACAAAAATTGAAAACATGAAAGAGCTTGTGAATCGAGCACAGGTCATCGCGCGCCAGGGTGGTGGTGAGATGAAAATGGATCTCAAGCCCGAGGGCCTTGGATCTGTCACCTTAAAAGTCGCGGTGAACAACGGACAGGTCTCGATTCAAATGGTGACTGAAAATAGTCAGACAAAGAAGGCAATTGAAGAGGGCTTGAGTGAATTGAAGTCGTCTCTTGTTGCTCACAAGTTGCAACTTGATCAATTGAAGGTGCACTCCCCAGAGGCAGGGTCTCAGTCGAAGTTAGATCAGCAACAGGCGGATGCTCAAAGAGAGCAAGCAAGACAATTTGCAAGTGACTTCATGGGATCATTCCGTGATGAACGCCAGGCATTTCAACAGGGATTTGCAGATAATTTTGGATCGCGAATGTACAATCGAGAACCGAAGCGCGTGAATGTGCAACCTGAAGTGACACAGAAATCACAGGCAAAAACGACGAGTAATCGCCGTCTAAACTTGGTGGCCTAATTTAGTGGCCTCCTAATTTGATGGCCTAAGGAGAAGTGAGTGAACGTTAAAACCGGTACCCAAACCTGGTCAACAGCAGCACAAGATCAGGGATTTAAAGCAGACAATTCGCATAGCGTTGGGGCAAGACCTGATCTCGGTGCGGAATCTGTAGGGGATGTTTTAAACAAGATCGCCGACCCGAACTATGTTGACCCTGAAAAAACGCGAAAGGTTGGCAATAACCAACTGGATAAAGATGCATTTTTCAAATTGATGCTGACGCAAATGAAATTCCAAGATCCCACCAATCCGATGCAGAGTCATGAAATGGCAGCGCAGTTGGCGTCGTTTACCTCACTTGAACAGCTACAAAATATAAACTCAACACTTGATGGGATGAAAAAAGAGCAAAATCCGCAAACCAATTTTCAAGCATTGAATTTCATAGGCAAAAAAGTTTCAGGCGACTCTTCACGATTGGTGCGTACTCCTGGAGACAAGTCTCATTCGATTAGCTTCAATCTTGCGGGTGATGCGATGAAAGCAAAGGTCACGATACGTGACTCTGCAGGAGCAACTGTGCAGACCTTAGAATTTCCGAACCTTAAGAAAGGCCAGAATTCAGTAAAATGGAATGGCCTCACTAAGGACGGCCTTCCTGCTCGGCCAGACGAGTATAAAATCAATATTGAGGGAACAAATAGTTCGGGCAAGAAAGTGTTTGCGACGACTGATTTCTCAGGGAGAATCACTGGTGTTAACTTTAGTGCGGAGGGGCCTATCCTTCTGCTTGGTCAACAGACTGTTCGGTTGTCCGATGTTAAGAAGATTGTTGAAGCCGGGCCTGACGATTTGAAAGCACTGCCATTGACGATGCCTTCGGCGGTTCCAGCATCTAAGTCAGACACTGGAGCTGCGCCAGCTAAAGGAAACAATCGCAATCAAAAAAGCGCCCAAGATGGATCGCTGGTTGTGAAAAATGAGAGCGATAAAAAACCACTATCAGCGGCGCCGTTGGCCGCGTATGCGAAAGCGACAGCGCAAGCCAATCCAAATTCGATCGTGAATTCAGCGCCGGCGCAGGCTGAGGCTGTGTCAGAACAAAATGCATCAGTTGCTCAAGATGAAGAAGAGGTACCGGGTGCTCCTGATTATGAGTCGACTGGAAATATGCAAAACGTAGCAATGTCTAGAAATGTTATGCAAGAGTTGGAAAAGGCAAAAAACTAAGAGAGAATAAAATAACGATATGGCGATAAAGACTCTAACACCACAGATGGCTCCGATAGCTCCGAATGAGTTGAAAAACTCAGTCGGTGCGAAATCGTTGGATCCAGCGGCTGGTGCTGAGTTTAGGAAAACATTAGAACAGTTAACTTCGGCGTTGCCTGGAGCTCAAGGTGGCGCGGCCATCGCGGCGCCAATTAAAACTGCGGCGACAAGTGCGTTGAAGTTTTCCGCGCATGCTGTAGATCGTATGCGAACAAGGGGAGTGGTGTTTTCTCCTGAGCAAATGAAAAATATTGAGAGTGCCGTAGGTAAAGCAGCACAAAAAGGATCGCGTGAAACATTGGTTCTTACCCCTGAGTCTGCGTTGATTGTGAATATAAAGAACAACACTGTGGTGACAGTGATGGATAGAGAGGCAATGAAGAATAATGTTTTCACCAACATTGATAGTACGGTGATGGTTTGAGTTGGTAAGTACTGAGAGATCGAGTGATCGATTTTTGAGTACTACGAATTCAAGAACATGAGGTTCGAAGAGTTTGTAGGATAAAAAAATAATGGGCTGGTCCTCATCTGCCAGATGGGGGAGCCTCCAATTAACACTGCTGACTGACTGATGCGGTGTCGTACCTAGGAGGGGTAGAATGGGTGTTCTTTCTTCTTTATATACCGGTGTGTCCGGTTTGATCGCACAAGGTGAAGCGCTTGGAGTTATCGGAGATAACATTGCCAATGCCAACACCATCGGATTCAAATCAAGTCGTGCTGAATTCGAAGATATTATCTCAAAAAATTTGAAAGGTGTTTTGGGAGGTAACCAGATTGGGCGAGGAGTTCAGTTGGGAGCAGTTAACCCAATTCTCAGTCAAGGTAACGTCGATACAACTGAAAAGGCGACGGATCTTGCGATTTCTGGAGATGGCTATTTCGTTTTGAAGGGTTCAGACGGAGAAAGCTACACGCGTAACGGTTCATTTCATTTTGATCGTGAAGGGTTTTTGACAACCAATGATAATCAAAGAGTTCAAGGGTTCGAAGCAGATGACAAAGGGAACATTATCAACAAAGTTTCAGATATCCGATTCCCACGAACATTGACTCCAGCAAAGGCTACTTCTCTTGTGAATTTGGATCTAAACCTTGATTCGCGAATTGAACCAGGAAAGCAGTTTGATATAAATGATCCACACTCTAGCTGTCATTATTCTACTGGCGTAGAGGTGTATGATTCCCAAGGTAACAAGCACTTGGTGACCATGTTTTTTAATAAAACTGCTGATCGGCAGTGGGACTATCATGGTCTTGTCGATGGCAAAGAAATTCAGGGTGGTACGCAGGGTAAGTATTCTGAAGTTGTTGCAGGTAAAATCACCTTTACGGTTGATGGAAAACTAGATACTGAGACCATCTCCAAGACGGCATTCAATTTCACTGGTGGAGCTCTTCAAAACCAACAGATAAAAATGGATTTTGGTGACTCTTTGACTACAGATAAGGGTAAAGGATTACTTGGTACAAAGCAGTATGGTCGGGACAGCGATTTGATCTCTTGGAAACAAGATGGATCAGCTGCAGGTACGATCACGAATATCTCTTTCAATGAAGAGGGCGTGTTGACCGCGTTGTATAGCAATGGTCAGGCCTCTGATCTTGGGCAGATTTCAATCGCAAAGTTTGAAAATCCTGAGGCTCTGTTCAAGGTTGGTAACAACCGAATGAAAGAGGCTCGTTCATCGGGAACCGCGGCAATTGGCAAACCCAACCATGCTGGGCGGGGTCGACTGTTTGCAAAGTCTCTCGAAAGATCGACAGTCGATCTTGCGTTGGAATTTGTGAACTTGATTCAGAACCAACGCGGCTTTCAGGCGAACGCGAAGACGATCACGACAACAGACGAACTGTTGGGTGAAGTTATCAACCTTAAACGATAAATTTATAAACTCGTAAATTGGGCCTTACAAATTTGTGAGGTCTGTTGTTTTGCGATTTTTTAATCTAGTCGCTTGCGCTAACGCCATTGGCGTAGGCGGCGAAGAGTTTCTACCCCGTTGGGAAGGGGCACCCACTCCTTCCCTGTTGCGTCTATTTTTTGTGGCGCCCGTGGTAGTTAATGGGAGTATGTGGTTATGCAGCCACTAAACAAATTTCATTTTGTCGAATCGGAAGTTCGATGACAAACCGAGTGTTAGCACAATCAGGGTCTAGATAGATGCGTCCGCTGTGATCGCGAACGATTCCTTGGGCCGTGCTCAAACCTAAACCAGCTCCTTGACCTATTTGCTTTGTCGTGAAAAATGGCTCCATGATTCGATTTCGAATGTCTTGGGGAATTCCGGTACCAGAATCTGTTATAGTCACTCGCAGTAGCGATCCTATTTGCTCACTTTGCATTTCAACCCAAGCATTTGGGGTGTTGATGACGGCATCGAATGAATTGTTTAAAAGATTCAATAGGACCTGAGCAATGTCGGTATCTCGGCACTCAATTTCGCCTGCAAATTTTTCGTCAATACGTAGTTCCACTTGGTGATTCATGAAGCGTGCACCACAAAGGTCTGAGACAACGCGAAAAATTTGTGCTACCTGAATCGGAAGAAAAGGTTCATTTTGGCTTTGTTGTTGTGAGTATTTACGCAAAGATTTAATAATCAACGCAATTCGCTC
>CAYONZ010000055.1:0-13312 GCA_964405465.1 uncultured Bdellovibrionales bacterium
CCGGTCACCTGCCTCGCAATTAAGGCCGAGATGGTTCTCAAAAAATTCTGAAAATTCTGTCGGCTCGGCGCCTTCACAATCAAATGCAGTTCATTTCCGAAGTTCGAAAAGGACTGCAGGCGAATGCGAAAGCGCCGAGCCTCGCGCGTAATCAACTGGCGCACAACGTACTGATTCTTTGGGAGACGCAAGTTCAGCCGGCCTTGCGCCCTGGCGGAACTCAGAACTACGTGGAGGGGCTTGTTCGTAGAGAGGGGCCTTTGCGATTTTCTTCGCCCCTCTGACCCAACACCACCATGTGAAGTGGCATTGAATCTCCGAATTCCGTTTTCCCAAAAACTCATGATCTCTCCTTAGGGGCAGTATTATTTTAATTTCTAAAAAAGCCAATTTTATTTTTCTATTTTTTGAAAAACTAGACTTTTGTTTGAACCCAAGCGTGGTTTGAAATCAGCTTTGATTATCGGAATCGAGATCCTGACCAGGAAGTGCCGTCGCAGCTCTCTGCTCAAGTGTAAATCGAACTTGTTTGACCCAGCCATAGCCGAGGTGCTTGTTTACTTTCTCTTTGATCACTTCTTTAAAGAACCACATCTGCTGCAGCCAAGTGGAATGTCGAACCCAAATATACAAAGTGCCATTTGAATAACTACAGGGCATGGTCTGCGCCGCAATCGTTTCACCTACAAGTGTCGGCCACACCTGCTCGAGACGCCAACGAGCAAAGCCATCAGACAACTGTGACTTGCTATTTTGCAAGAGCCCCTGTAGGACATCGGCTGACGCTGTCAGATTGCTGTTTCTTTTCTTTGGAAAATTTGGATTGCTCACCTTTTAGGAGATAACATGTTCCCAATCGAGACGCCAATTCATATTGTCGGAGCCGGACTCGCCGGAAGTGAGTGTGCCTATCAACTCGCTGAAATGGGATTTCAGGTCGTGCTTCATGAGATGCGCGGCGAAACTATGACGCCCGCACACAAAACACAAAACTTCGGCGAACTTGTATGCTCTAACTCTTTCGGCAGCTTCAATCTAACCTCCGCGCCTGGCCAACTTAAATGGGAAGCTGAATCTCTCGGCTCATTAGTGATCGAAGCCGCTTGGCAGGCTCGGGTACCCGCTGGGCAAAGCCTCAGCATGGATCGCCTCGCATTCTCTGGATATATCACCGAAAAAATTCGCAACCATCCACGAATTCGTGTCGAAAACAAGTTGGTAGAAAATCTCGAAAGCGTTCCTCGTCCAACGGTCATCGCCACTGGCCCGCTCACTCACGAGAGTCTTGCCAAAAGTATGCAAGCCCATTTCGGCGATGAGTTTTTGTATTTCTTCGATGCCATTGCACCCATCATTGATGCCGATTCAATCAACCAAAAGATCGCTTGGAAGGGTGATCGCTGGGGAAAAGGTACGAACGATTATTTCAACTGCCCTCTCAACAAGAGAGAGTATCACTTCTTTATCGAGGCCATTCAGGCTGCAAAAAAAGTTGAACCAAAGGAATTTGAAAAAGACACGCCCTACTTTGAAAGTTGCATGCCGATAGAAGCGATGGTTGAGCGCGGTCCATTGACTCCGCGTTTTGGTCCAATGAGCGCTCGAGGACTTGTTGATCCAAACACAGGCAATATGCCGTTTGCTGTTGTTCAACTTCGCCAAGACAACAAAGAAGGTACGGCTTACAATATGGTCGGCTTCCAAACCAAAATGGCCTATGGTGATCAAAAGCAAGTCTTCCGCTTGATACCGGGTCTTGAGAACGCCGAGTTTTTGAAACTCGGAAGTATTCATCGCAATCTCTACATCAACACGCCGAAGAGATTGAATCCCGATATGTCGAGCAAAAACGATCCATGGCTTTTCTTTGCCGGACAAATTACTGGAGTGGAAGGGTATTTCGAATCCACTTGTATGGGCCTTCTGGTCGCCAAGTTCTTGGCGCAAAAGCTTCGCTCAAAACCATATTCAGCTCCTCCGCGTGAATCGGCGATGGGGTCTCTGATCAACGGATTGACCGATGAAACCAAGATCAAACATTTTCAGCCAATGAATATCAACTTCGGCATGATGCCTCCGATCGAAGGTCGACTCGACAAGGGCCTAAAGAGGCTACGGCAAGTGGAGAACGCAAAGGCCGCCTTCACACAATGGCTTGCCGACGTTAAAATCGACGGGCCTCATCTAAAGCGAAATTCCGAGCTCAAAATTGTGGAACACCAGGGACTGCTGCAAACTAAGGCCGAGGCCGATTAGACAGCTGCACGCGTTAACCGGCGTAAAGCTTTTGCGCCGGTAATCAAGTCGGTGCTATTCGTTCAGACATGCTGTCGACTCCTCAAGCACCCATTAAAATTGACGATGAACTTTATTTGCCTCGTCTTCGGGTCATGCAATCACGTCTTCTCGACAAAATGATAGCGTTTTGCGATCAAGAGCTCGGGCCATCAGCGATGAAGGACGCCTGGGAGCTTTTCTCACTTGAATCCGAACTCAGTCTGACTCATCCCACGCCGGAATGGGCACAAATATTTTTGCCATGGTTTTTGCACAGCTGGACTCCGATTGAAGCCGGCGACACAAAAATGGGAGAGGCTGCGCTCGAACAAACACCAGCCCAATTGTTTTATAGTCAAAAGTTCGCCACGCTGAGCGAACTCGAAGTACGTTTTCTAGCATGTTCTTTGGTTTCGGCTTTTTCATTTTTTGAAGTGATTCAGGTTTTTAAAGGCGAAGGCTTTTTGCTCACTGATTTGTTACTCGATGAAACTTATTTTGTGGCAGAGCGCGTAGGCTCAACACAAATAGTGGAAAAACAAATTTTATTTACTCAGGTCGTTTCGCTACAAAAAGTTGCCCGACTGAATGGCTGCGCACCCTTCAGCCTAAGTCCAGAGGCCAAACAAATTGTTCTAGAGTTTCGCTCGGAACTCGAAAAACAGTCCAAGCCAATAACTCCTGTGCTCCTACAAGAGTTGGGTATCGATATCCTCACCACATTTTGGGATCTGATCTATCCGTAAGTGATTTCTGCATTTGCGGAATGCAGACTAGTTTTCTTGTTCCCCCAAAAAAATTGTCGATCCTTTTGATCGAATCATTTTTTCTATGGTTAACTTTTTGCTCTGCAAAAATTGGTGATTTTAGCCCCGCAAAAACAGACTACCGTTTTGGTCTCCAAAAATATTAAACTAATCGGAAGCTGTTTCTGCGTTACCGACCCTTAGATCAAATGATTTCAAGTGATGGATTCTTTTTAAATTTTCTCATCCAACTGACGATGTTATCTATATAAAGATCGTAGGCCACAGCCATGCATCCGGCAGTCCAATCGATTTTCAACGCGAGAACGCCAGTACACTTGATCAATCTCTTTGGCCCGTGAATACCCACATCACTACCCGTGTAACCCGCTTGGACTTGCTGAGGTGTCGGATAACCCACCGGAATAAAACGATGAAAATCATTCGAAGCGTGCGACTTGCCAAGTTTGTATTCACCAATCGGCGTGCGCAGGTCACCTGCATCTCGTTTGTCGACCCCACCCCGCCCAAGTGAAACATCGTACATGTCTGCAATTTTATTTTGTTCACATAAGATCAAGTAATGTTCTTTTGTTAACACCAAAATTTTTGTACCTTTACCATCGCAAATATTTTCCGCAGGAAGATCCTTACCCGTCACCAAAAGATGAAATGGCAACTGCAATGCACCTCCAGCTGTGGCAATCAAAGATCCCATATTTCGGCATTCCTCTGGGATCTTATCCTTTGCAGGTGCGCCAAACTCAGAAACCGAGGGTTGTTGATTGCCTTGTGAGGAGTGATCTCGAGACCCGTGATTGCTATCCGGCACGCTCGAGCCTTGAGATCCTTGCGCCGAATTACCCACAGAATTCTTGTCAGTATTTGAATCTGCATTTGAACCACGATTTGCACCATGGTGCGGGAGAGTTTGGTTGGGTTCAATTAGGGATGGCGGAAGCGGATCGCCTTTTTTGGGATCAGGCTGCGACCAACCACTCATCGCCGAAGAAACTAAATTTTGTTTAGCCTCAACATCATATCCTTTAACGAAGCTGGCACCGGCAATTACAGCAATGACCAAATTAAAAACAACTCTAGAAGAATTTCTCATCACACAACCCTCATCTCAATACACATCGAATTCAGTATGTCTTAGTTCACCATCCCTACACTTGCGACAACGGTGCCAATTGACCAAATAAATTTGCAAACCAAAACCGGCCCCTCATTTGCAAAATCTTTCTCTGTTTAAAACAGTTGATGACTTGAATCAATGAGTTGGTTTTCCGGCTTTGCCATATAAACGAATTTGCTTGATTTTGGACCTTCGCAAAGCAGCACCATCACTAACGCTGACAGGTCAAAATGAACACGCAATATCACTTTGAGGGACCTGTATTGTCACTCTGTCGACGAATTCGACGAATTCGACGAATTCGACGAAAAAAAAAGGGAGAAGCATAAGTGAATCTCAAGACTTTAAATCAGAGCATGCATTTTTTGGCCACACTTTCTTTTTGCACATTCGCCTTTGCCACAGAACCGAATCATTCGCCAACGAATTCATGCAAGAGCTTGGTTCCCGACAAGCAAAATGATGCCACACCTGATTTTCCAGCAGAAAAAATTGTCGAACAAACAGATGTTGTCAGCCGGTTACTTTATTTCTATCCGAACAAGATTGTGCCTTGTCAAACGGTTGGCGAAATTGCCCAAGTCATTCGCTACGCCAGAGAAAACAACTTGAAAGTCTCGGTTCGCGGAGGCGGATTCAGCCAAGGTGGCCAATGGGCCAATAACCAGGGCGTGATACTAGATCTCAAAGGACTGAATAAAATCATCAGTGTCGATCCAGAAAGACAAACTCTGACAGTGCAGACTGGTGCAACTTGGGAACAGGTCCAAGAAGCAATTGCGCCCTACGGACTTGCGGTGCAGGTCATGCAGTCTTCCAATATCTTTACAGTTGGCGGCGCTCTGTCAATCAATGCTCATGGACGCGACATCTCGTTTGGTTCAATCATCAACACCGTTAACTGGATTAAAATTTTACTTCCAAATGGCGAACTCTTAAAGGCATCAAAAACTGAAAATACAGATCTGTTTCGCGGAGCAATTGGCGGACTCGGACAACTTGGCGTGATCGTAGAAGCCAATCTAAACCTACGCCCCAACAAAGTATACAAGAGCCAGGTCGTACAAGACATTGACTATAGGAAATTCGAAGAAACTTTTCTAGATCTCGTCGAGAAAGAGGAGTTCAAAACCGGATTGGCTTTCGCCCGATACGCACAATACGATCCAAAACATCCTGACTTTTTGCGGAAAATGTTTATCGTGAAGGTTCAAGAAGTGCCGACTAACATGATTCCAGCAGATTTCAATCCGACCAAAAAACAAGAAGAGTCCTTCGGCTATCGCTTTCTTGCACCATTAATCTTCGAAGCCCAACGCCTCTCGGGTCCCGGAAAAAGATTAAGAACCATCATAGAACGACGAGCTGGTTTCAAAGAAGAACTGGCGACCCTCACCCAACACATGACTCCACCAGTTGGGTTTTTATTAGAAAAATACAATGAAGAGATGCGAATCAAAAATCGCAATATATACTGGAATCTCATTCACATGCCACTACGCTCTCTTTATCGGTTCACGATGAATGTGCCTGTTGATTCAACCGATATTCTTCAAGAATATTTTGCGCCCCTTAAACATTTTGTCGCCTTCACCGATGCACTTCGAAAGATCTCGGTTGATGAAAAGATCAACCTGCTCAACGTCACTATCCGTTACGTGCCGGCCAATCAAGGCGCCAATACGCCGGTGATCAACTATGCTCCTGCCGCAAGTTTTGCATTTGTGTTGGACATCAGCGTAGGGCGAAAACCAGAAGAGATAGCCAAGGCCAAAGCCTGGACACAAAAACTCGTAACAGCTGTTCAGGAGCTTCAAGGACGGCCCTACCTCGCCTACCATCCATGGATGACAACTCAACAACTCGAAGACATTTACCCCGAGATACAAGAGCTGCGTGACCTAAAGAAAAAATATGATCCACAAAACATGTTTATAAATGAATTTTTAAAGCAGTATGACTTTCCTTAAGTATTTCTTACTGTTGAAACTTCTGACATCTATCACGAGATCTTTTCTGTGACACATTCTTTGAGAGTCTGATCTTTGAAGAAAGACATCTAGAGTTTGTCTCTAGATGTCTAGGTGTCCTTAGTCATTTTAGATTTGAACTTTGTTTTGACCACATAGGTCTGGTCTATAAAATTACAGACTGTGAAATTGCAGAACGCGAAATTACCGTTTTACCTAAGAAAACAATCAGTAATAGCCAATAGCCGATATCGTGACGAGAGATCTCGCGTTGTTTTCAAATTTCGTATCTAAGCGCGCGCCAATATCTTGATTAAATGCGTACTCAGCGGCTACACCATATTGAATATGTGCCAAAACCTCTTTATCGTTATACAACGTATTGTTACCAAGTAGTTCCATCGCAAAGTTGTAACCTGCAGTGACTCCGAAACTGATTGCCTTATAACGAATTGCCTGTGCTTCTAGACCAACATTCAAGGACTCTTCAGTTCTATTCATATTGCTCCCTAACAGTTCGACATTGCTGTCTTTGAAACTCATTTGCACGCTTGAAAAACCCGCGTTTAAAGAAAATGTGTTACCCAAAGATCGATGCACAGCAAGTGTCATACCATTGGACCGCTCAATGTTTGCATCCGAATATTTAGAGTAACCAATTTGTGTCTTCCACTTACTGATTGCCACAGGCTCTGCAGAAGACTTGTTAGCAGATTCAGAAATCTGATTAACACTCGCTGTTTCAGCAAGACCTTCTGCTGAAGCTATTGAGCTTCCCACACAAAAAATCAGCAACAATCCTGTCGCAGTAGAACTGAAAAAAGACTTTAATCGCAAACTATTAACCATACATCCCCCAATTAATTAAATTTTATTTATTTGTGGTTACCTTAATTATCTAATCCTATCGCGTTCCGCCCCATCAACTTTTTGATGGTTTACGGGGGGCCAGGCTTGAAGCGTTTGCCAAGGACATAGACTTAGCTTCAATAGAAGCAGCTTTCTACCGGTAATGGTGACTTTCCCATCCTGGCGTACGTATAGCAAATTCTTCTAACCACCATTTCTCGTCAATTCCAGCAGTGTTGGATGGTAGGCATGTCAGTTGATCGTCTGCTTTAAAATCAATATTTGGATCATTCATGTCTGCTTTTGGAATTGCTTTAGAGAAAAAATCAACTCGTCCACCAGCAACAGTTTTAAATTGGACTTTAATCCCTGTTTCCATATCAATTGGACTAGCTTCCGAAATTCCAGCACCAAACCCCGCTTTAGGGCCCTGGGCGTCACTTTCCCTTTTTAAGCCCACATGGACCGACGAATCACTAGGGACAACGTAAAGCAACGTTGTGCCGAAAATCATGCGACCTTCAATTGTATCTACCTGAGCCACAACAAAACCGTCCTTCACATACAAAAAGAGTCGTGTTTGAGAAATGCCATTAATTACTTTTTTTGAAGTACAGCGAACATACCATTCTGGTAAAGGTTCGACTTTAAAAACCTTACCAGCAAAGGTTGCCGCCGTTATACGTCTTGCGCGAACGGAATTTTCTTCTCCGTAAAAGCGCAGCATAGAGTAAATAGTTTCATGAAAAATAAGTGACGCCTTCGATGTTTCAGACATCGCATCCCAAATTTTCTTAACTATAAAAATTCGCCCCGAAGCACTGTAGTTTGCTACCTGAATAAATGCACAGCCCGAAGGAGCACGAATGATTTCGTGTGAATCATCGATTGGAACCAAGGACACACTCTTAACAAATTTAATATTATTTTGCGTTTTGTCTAACTCCTTCTCAAATTCTTCAGAAAAATCGAAGGTATCTAGACTACGGCTTTGCCTTATTCTCGCAACAGCATCACTTAATTGTGCTTTATATGGCCGTTTGTCTTTAGGTGGAATCCAATCATATAAAATCCTACCTTCATATAGATCTAACATTTCCGCGGATTTGATCGACTTGTTCCCATTCAAGCAGACGACAGACCTTCCACCTCCACTGTCAACTCCACCCGACCCGAATGAGGCTATGGCCATAAAACAACCCGCCGCTGTCAAAAAAGCTAAAAGACTTAATCTCATTTTATACCTCCTTGTAAAAATCTTGATACCACTGTTTGTAGTTTTGGTGAAGCAGACACCTCTGCATAGGTTTATTAATTTAAATATAATCTCTAATGTTAACATTTTCGCTAATAAGAGTCGGCAGAGACAGAACTTGATCAAGTGATTCAGCAAAATTTTGGCAGAATGGCGCTGACCAAGTATTCTGCAAGCCTTGCGGGTAGAACACTCAGCTGGACCGCCAAAATAAGTTTTGTTTATCTGATCTACTGCCTGTATTCAGTTCAAACCTATTTTAACGATTTGGGTCAGTTTCAAACTGATCTCGATGCACGTCAAGCCCAGCAGGTTGAGAGAATCATCGAGCACTCCCTTGATCTTTCTCCTCGAGAGGTCGTGAAGGCACTCAATGAACAAGAATGGCACGATCCAAAGTTAAAAGACTTAGTTCGCTCTTTGGCTCTTCCCAAGCAGCAAACGAATTTGCACGAAGTTGCAAAAGACAAATGAGCACACCCCCTAATCCTGCCAGTCTTTTTTTTGTCTTCCGCGTTTTTTCTCACTTTCCACACGCTTGGTTTGCAAACGCTTCTCTTTTGAACTGCGTGTAGGTCGAGTGGCTAATCGTTTTTTAGGTATAAACAAAGCTTCTTTAAGAATAGATCGCAGCTTTTCGATACAATCTTTTTCGTTTTGTGGTTGATCACGAAATTTCTGACTACGCACCAAGAGATCACCCTCGTTGGTCAGGCGTGAGGCAAGCTTTGCTTCAAGACGTTCTCGTTGTACCGGCTGCATGCTTTGATTGGCATACAGATTCCAGCGAAGAACGGCGCAAGAATTCGTTTTATTGACATTCTGACCCCCGGGCCCCGAACTTCGCACAAAGGTAAAATGCAACTCATACTGATAAATTCGAAAGCCAGGAACAATCTCAATCATGCCAACCGCCTCAACCACTGCTTGAACCACTGGCTCCACTACAGCCTTAATTTTTTATTTAATTGCAGTCCCAGTATTTTCTCAGTGTAAAAAACACTTGTGACATGCGCAAGTGTGAGTTGATCCACACCATGCACTTCGCCCGGACATTGCGCTCATTTCGGCCCTTCAAGAACTACAAACAGCTTTTCATTTTCAGAAGTGGCGGATGGAAACTTTGTCCCTGATATTACCAGTGGCTTGCCTAACCAAACCGCAAAATGGTCTGGTATTTTAATATCGATCCCATGCCCGATCAGGCGGAAAATAGGTCGGGGGCATCCAATAAAATCTGTCGAACTTTTTGACATCTAAATAAAATTTCTATACTCCTGCATTTCACTTTTGTTTTTCACTCCATCCTATTATTATGATCCAACTTAAAATTTCTCGGAGGTTTAAATGAACTCTCGTCATACAAAAATAGCAATGGTCGGATTGTTAACGGTTGCATCTCTGGTCGCCAATGCGGCCGGAACTAGAAAGGCAAATCGTCAAAATATCCAATCTGACACAATCGGAAAATGTGTTAATAGTGACAAATATCGAATTGAATTGGCTAATCAAGCCAATGACTTTTATGGCAAAAGACCGTTTTCCAGGGTCGTACTAGTCGATAGCACAAATCCAAATTCATACTTTATTGCAATGTTTGATCGGCTGGGAATCTTTTCTCCAACGGTAACCTCATCATTAGATGACAACATGATCGCTCGATTTCAAAAGGTTTTGACTGGGGAGCTAGTCGTATGCAATGCGGATTCTACCCAACTAGGAAAGGCGCAGTTGAATTGGATATTGAAATATCACCAGATGAATCCACAATTTTCGAACGGCGGCAAAATTCCATAATGTTCTTGCTCTGTTTTTTGAATTCAAATCCAACCTTAGATGCGCATGTAAAACAAAAAAGCCCAGCTGAACAAACAGACTGGGCTTTTCTTTTGGCGCCGAGCTCTCAACGAGTCGGCATTCATTAACCAGGCTTTCACCAAACCTGGCTAGCTTGCGCCAAACGCTTAGCGCTTGGTGATTTCGACGTACTCTTTATTAACCGCACCCGTGTAGATTTGGCGCGGCCGAGAAATCTTCGTCTCTTTGGTCTCACGCATTTCTTTCCATTGAGCGAGCCAACCTGGCATGCGACCCAAAGCAAACATCACCGTAAACATATTGGTCGGAATACCTATCGCGCGGTAAATGATGCCTGAATAGAAATCAACGTTCGGATAAAGATTGCGTGATTTGAAATAATCGTCAGCCAAAGCTTCTTGCTCCAAGCCCTTTGCGATATCAAGAAGAGGATCTTTAACACCCAGCTGGGTCAAAACAATATCGCAAGCTTTCTTGATGATCTTCGCTCGAGGATCAAAGTTTTTGTAAACGCGATGACCAAAACCCATCAATCTAAAATCATCGTTCTTATCTTTCGCTCGCGCCAAGGCTTTTTTGTGATCGCCACCCGACTTCTGAATCACTTCGAGCATCTCTAAAACTTCTTGGTTCGCTCCACCATGTAGCGGCCCCCAAAGGGCGTCAATTCCAGCTGAGATTGCCGCAAAAACAGAAGCGTTCGACGAACCCACTACCCGAACAGTCGACGTCGAACAATTTTGTTCATGGTCAGCGTGCAAGATCAAAAGTACATCGAGTGCCCGAGCGACGTCTTGATTCAATTTAAATCCAGGTTGACCAGAAAACATCATATTCAAAAAATCTTCGCAGTAAGAAAGCGAAGGGTTAGATGCCACCGGAGCCAAACCATGAGCCACACGATATTGTTGGGCTGACAAAACCTTGTAGAGACCCAACATCAAAGCAATGACTTCATTTTTTTCTTCAGTCGAGGGGTTTGGATTGCTCAACTGCGGATATTCTGCGGAAAGCGCAACAGTAATTGCTGACATCACCGCCATCGGATGCGCCGATTTCGGAAAAGCCGCGATAATTTTTTGAATAAACTCTGGCACCTTGTTAAACGAGGCCACCTTCTGTTCAAAGGCAGTTAGCTCGGCTTTGTTGGGAAGCTTGTTCCACACCAGAAGATAAGCCACTTCTAAAAATGTTGATTTCTCTGCCAACTGCTCAATCGGATAACCACGGTATTTTAAAATACCTTTTTCACCATCAAGAAAAGTGATGGCTGAGGCACATGAACCCGTATTCATGAAACCATGATCGATTGTAATATAGCCTGTATCTGCACGAAGCTTAGCAATATCAATTGCCTTCTCACTCTCAGTGCCAACTAGAACGGGATATTCAAGGGTTTTTCCATCAACTTCAATTTTGATAGTGGACATAAAGATTTTCCTCCGACGATGTGCGAATAAATTTTTATAGCATCGACACTCTATTGATCCAAGCTCTTCGCGAGCTTGATAACGCGGTCTTTCACCTCGGCAACAATGACCGTTAAATCTTGCGGATAATCTTTTCCCTGACTGAACTTTTCGACCTGAAAAAGAATCTCATTACGAAGCTCATGTACCCCGGTTTTGGGTGCAGACAAAACAGCCTTGTAAAGGCGATCCTCACCAAAAGAATCTCCCTTAGGATTCTGTGCTTTGACCACCCCTTGAGTGCATAAGATCAAGCGGTCCCGGGGATTCAGCGAAAATTCTTGTAAAGCAAATGTTTGCGAAAAGTTCGAGCTAAAAGGAGCCGTCTTAAAATCGATTCTTTCGACTTTGTTGTCTCCGTAACGATACAGCAGCGCGATATATTGCCCCACACCGCTGCAACTCAAAGAAAAATTTCGGCGATCAACAACACAATAAAAGATGTGAGCCAGATCATCACCTTTAATATTCGCAATTAATTCTTTGGCCAAAAGTTCGAGCACGCGGTCGGCAGCCAGACCCTTGCGTGCCTCGAGTTGGCCGGTTAACTTGAGTAAGACACTCATCAAGAGCGCTGACATTCCGTACCCACTCGAGTTGGCCATAACAATTCCGAAACGAAATTTATCTTCGTGTTCAAAAATGTCAAAATAGTCACCACCTGAGATCATGCTCGCAATAAATTTAGTGCTAAATTCAAATCCAGGAATATTCGGAAACTCCGTCGGCACCAACGATTTTTGAATGAGGCTGGCCACCCGAACTTGCTCTTGAATCTGCGAAATAAGCTTTTCAATTTGCGTGTTGGCCTGCCGAACTTGGTCCTTGTAGGTCTGTAAGTCACGCTCACGATCTTGAAGTTCACTCTCCAAATCCTGAATGCGTTTTTCTAAGGCTGCGACTTCTTTTATAGACATGCTCCTTAAATTGTCATTGGGGGCTAAGAGCCTGTCAAAACATAAACTCCCCGACTGGCCCCCAGCCATTCCTAAACCGGTATGAGCCGCGGTCACCCATAAACGCAGAGCGTTCGCATTGAAGACCCTGCTTGCAACTCCCCATGGGCCAAGCTAATCCGATGGCATGACTTGGCTAGACACAGAAATAGAGCATCACGACTATCGTCCAAGCCCGACTCAGGACTTGTACTTTCAGAACGAAGTGCCACCACAACATCGTGATGTGTTTTTGCGTATCAGTCGCATTGGAGCCCAGGTTTTTGCACAGATATCTGAAACAACCTCAGAATCAGTTCAAAGCTTTAACCCGTCCAAACCAAAGAGCCAGGCCGCGTTGCCAAGCTCTGGTTCAAAGACTGTTGCACCGACCGACAGCCATTTTGAATGGTTGCAAAGACGCATGAATTTTTTGGTCTACGACTGGAAGTCTCTTGGATTGCTCGCATTGAAGTCTTCAGACACCGAGGGAGATGCATCACTCCAACCTCTTGGGCCTGGCACGGCGTGGTCAATTTTAAGAAACCTATCAAATTTTCTCTTTAAACAAAAAAAGTTCATCGCAAAATTATCATCCGAAAATCCTGATGATCTTTTCTTTGAAAAGATTTTTGCCCAACGCGAAGGTCATGTTCACGCCATCGCCATCATTTACGGTATTTTGGCCGAGTCGATGGGTTTAAATTTGAACCACGTTCACCTACACCCTTTGGGTCTTTTGAAATTTACTCATCTTGATCAAACATTTTTTATTGATCTCACACAAAACGGCGAGCTGCTCAGCAGTCAGCAGGTTCTCGAGAGAATGCATCAAAGCGTTGCTTCTGAAAACCC
>CAYONZ010000055.1:13412-20821 GCA_964405465.1 uncultured Bdellovibrionales bacterium
CGAAACGGGAGATAAAAATCATATCTTGCGGTTTTGCCCTCAAAAACATGCTGAGGTTGACCGCATGGCTTCGCCTCAAGAGGCCGTTTGACCACGACACGTTCGAGTGCACAGCTGCGAGCCGCCTCAAGCAATTCTTCGATATTTTGTGTGTGTCCCAATAACCGGCGAAAGACCTGCATCTCTTTTTTGGGAAGTGCTGATTTCTTTACATAAGGATACATCGGATCAAGATACACAACTTGCGGAAGACGCTCATCTGCAACTCCCCTCAGCAAGGAAAGCTCACGCATATAAGAAACAGCATCGGCAAACAACAGCGAAATGCGCCGAGCAATTCGGGCAGAATGGGTTATGTCCCCCGCATCCACCGAGTTCTGTGCCCTCTCCAATCCATCTCGCAGAAGCGCATACACTACGGGCGAGCTCTCGAGTGCCACAACCTTGCAACCATAGGCGGCCAGCACAAAACTATCTGTACCCAGACCAGCGGTCGCATCAAGCACTCTTAGATCTGGCGCCACAGCAACAGCTTTTGCAATCAACTCATTTTTATTGAGAGCTTTTTTATTGTACTGATGTTGTGTGCGATAATCGAGCTTGGCTGATTCAAAATTCACGCAAATCGGTTTTTGTTTAGGCAAAGAGAGATCCAGAAGACTCAGGTGTTTAAATGATTTTTGGAGATCGTCACCGCCAACATCATTGGCCATGTAGGAAATTAAAAATCCAGAACCAAGCTCATCGAGCTTCTGCATTTGCTCAGTAGAAATCGAAACCCATTTTTGCTCTAACGAAAATTCAGCCAGCCACTCTGGCCAACCCTCATTACAAAAATATATCATTCGATCAGACTCGCTCACGTTCGGCTCCCCTAAAGTCAAAGCCAAAACCCACAAGCAATTGATAAAACGACGACTACAAACCACTGATGATAGACTCCCCAGCGGCGAACTTGAATCAGCTCTGACGATAGCGGTGAAGCAATCTCCCAAATCTTCTTGGCCAAAAGCATGAGCAGAGAACCCTCACAAAGCACCACTGCCCAATAAGGCCAAGCCATATTCAGCACCAGGCCAATAGCCACTAAACTCAATAACATCACACCCGTAAAAAACAGGTAGAGCGACTTGGCCTTATCAAAACCCAAGCGAACCGCCAAAGTTTTTAGACCGGCCTGTGCATCAATCATGATGTTCGCAAAATGAATGAGGTTATAGTGCAAGCCCGAGGACAACCCCAATAGGGTCCCAACCAAAGCAATTGGCCAAGACCACTGCCCGGTCACTGCCCAGACAATTCCAGCAGATAAAACAGGCCCCGTTAAGATGAAAACGATCACCTCACTCCAGCCACGATACTTCAGCCCCAAACGCTCTGATGAGTACTCGATCCCTAAGAACAAAACACCTAACGACACGAGCACAGACAAAAGTTTATGTTCAAAAAATATCGGCAATGCCAAATTGGCAGCAACCAATAAAAAACCAAAGGCCCAGCGCTCAACCAAATAGGCTCGAACCCATCCCTTTTGAATCACCCGACTCCCACCCCGAGGATTCAAGCGATCTTGCCCCTTGAGATGGTCAAAGTAATCATTGAAAAGATTCAAACTGAGATGAAAAAACAGAATACTCAAAACCGCAAAAATCGAAGTCTCGAGTTGCACCGAATAACCCATACGAAATGCCGCGATCAATGCCACAAGCACTGGCCCCAAAGAAAATGCCAAGGTTTCAATCCTGAGCAGACTCAAAATTAAAGGCAAAGACTTCGGGCGCTCCACCTCTTGCAGAGGTACCAATTGAAAAGTCACAACCTCTGAGCTGGTGTTCACATTCAATGAACGCATTGGCAGAGCCACAAGTTCACGCGAAAAAGTTCCGCGCAAAAGGGCGCGAAAATCAGGATCACTCTTCGAAACCGTGCGCAACTCCATCAAGCTAAACCTTTCGCCAATAAATTGGCTTCGGCAGCGGCAGAAGTTCGTCGATCAAGCCCATCTGTGATCCTGTTAGATAGTGACTAAGACGTTTCACCTGGTGCTCATACACCTGAATCAACGACTGATTGAGTTCATCAAAATGTTTTAATTTGCTCTTAAACCAATCGTCACCCACAGCAGAAATCACTTCGCTCAGAGTCTGTGCTTGCAAAAACTCATCTTTTTTCGCAGCAGGCAGTCCTTCACATAAAAATACAGAAAAAGAATTGAGATACCCAGACTTAAGATCTCCGAGCACAGCCTTACCCTCATAGTTGCGGATATCAAAATCGAGAAGATCATCGCTGCGCTGAAACAACACTCCGAGCATCGTACCTAGTTCTTCAAGGAGAGCGTGCAAGTCCGCTTCATTTTTTTCACAAGCATAGAACGGAGCCCGTAAGCACCACTTGAAGAGCGAAGCCGTTTTAAAATTATGCACACGATCGAGTTGCGCAAGGGTAATATTGAAATCGCGAACCAGTGAATCTTGAATCCATTCGCCCTCAAGGAGATCTGAAATCACTTCGCTCGTGTAGTGAATCAATTTCAGATTTCCATGTGCCGAAAGATTCACCATCACTCGAGCTAAAAGATAATCACCTGCTAAAACTGCATACTCAGGAGTGTACTTGAGCCAAGCTGTTGTTTTATTTCTTCGCAGTGCCGACCGATCAATGAGATCGTCATGCAAAAGTGAGGCGTTATGAATAAACTCAACCGTTTGTGACATCAACTGCACAGCGCGTTCGGACACTCCGAGATGCTGGGAAATCCTCTGCACTAGTTTTGCTCGATATCCTTTGCCATCGGCAAAAAGATCATCATAAAGCGAATTTAATTTTGGAAGATAACTCGGAAAGTCCCGGTCATCATATATTTTAACCGTTTTCATAGTTTATTTTCGCGCCGCATGAAATTGAATTTGTTTCTCAAGGACCCTAGCTGGGCTCACTCAGTCAGTCAACTGGCAAAGACACCTCTCGCCACGGCCCTCTCGTGAAAACCCTATCGCGACAAAAAGGACAAGAGGTTAACATTCGGAACAGTTTGCAGTACAAAGACATCCATGTTTTTTGGCAAGCTTTTTAACTACCTTAAATCTTTGCTCCATGACCATCGAATACCAACGCGCGACAAGGTCGTCTGCCTGGCGCTGTTGATTCTCATCGCATCACCTATCGATTTGATTCCAGATTGGATTCCTGTGATGGGAGTCTTGGATGATATTGTTTATCTGGCGATTTTTTTTGAATACGTCTTTGAAGTCTTGGGAGACGAAATCTTGCTCACCTGCTACCCCTGGAGCCTCCAAAGCTTTATCTCCTTACGCAAATTTTCTCTTCTGGTTTCTCGGTTTTCACCAAGCTGGATAAAAGGCTGGTTATGGAAATTTCGCCCCAGCCCGTTTCGCAAAAACTAGTTTTTGTAAACTCTCGCGCGCTCCATCGAAAACACCTTGAGACTCGTGTGTAAAAATACGATGCTTAAACTGTGTCCTCATTTGGTCGGACGTCACCTGCACAGAAGATCAAGATAAATTGAAGAAGAAATGGAGACGGATTTGGCGTGCCCAGTGAGAACACACCCTAGCTAAGAACCAAAACGAAACCTGACGAGAGAGCATCAATGCAAAGCCCAGTGACCCTTCTCAACGAAGCTGATATTTTCGCTAAAATTCAAGAACAAGAGCGGCCTTATTTAAAAAAATATCACGCCATGTTTTCAAGCTGGCTTGGTGGTATCACCACAAATCCTCGTTGGATGATTTTGCCGATCGACGACCATATGGTGCATCGTGGAGACGGCGTGTTTGAAGCTATGAAATTCACGCAAAAGAAAATATATGCACTTGAACCGCATCTCGATCGACTCGAACGTTCTGCGGCAGCTATTGCTCTACCACTGCCTTACACACGTAAACAAATTCGTGATTTGATTTGCGCCACTATTCAAGTCGCCAGTTCCGCCAATGGAGATTCGCCAAAGTTAGCAGAAGGTCTCGTGCGACTTTTTGTTTCTCGCGGTCCTGGCGGCTTCACAACAAATCCCTATGAGACAATTGGCAGCCAACTCTATATTGTCGTGACTTCACTTGCTGTACCAAGCGCGGAGAAATACGAAAATGGAGCTAGCCTAAAAATCAGTCGGATTCCAATCAAAGAGGGTCTGTTTTCTACCGTCAAGAGCTGCAACTATCTCCCCAATGTTCTCATGAAAAAAGAGGCCCTCGACGCGGGAGTTGATTTCACGGTTAGCTTGGATGCTCAAGGAAACCTCGGCGAGAGTTCCACCGAGAACTGCGCCATTATATTGAACGATGAATTTTTGGTTCCCCACTTCAAACAAATACTTCGGGGCGTGACACTCGTTCGAGCCATGCATCTTGCACAAATTCTTGTTCAAGAAGGGCAACTCAAAGCCGTACGCCATGCCGATATTTCACAAGAAAACCTGGCTCATGCCCAAGAAATTCTAATGCTTGGTACGACGATGGACGTTTTAGCCATCACCAATTATGAAGGTCGAAAAGTTGGATCTGGAAAACCAGGACCGATTTTTTATGAACTGAAAAAACTCATCGAACGCGATCAGCTCGAAAACCATGAAATGGTCACAGAATGCGAATCACTGGCTCTCTAAATTAAACAGGACAGATCGGTATCGCTGTATATGATCACTGGTCATTTTGAATGACCATTATGACTGCAGAGCCAGGTCCTTCCAAAGCTCGACGACCGCTAGTTTTGATTTGTTGAGCACTCGAGCCCAACGCTCAGCCAGAGACGGCTCACCCTGAGCTGGGCCACCGCCCACAAGATTTTCGACATAGGCGAGATTATGTGCTGCCGAAGATGTTCGATGGGTTCCTCGCTTTACGACTCCATCACTATGTTTCAAATAGCCGAACAAAATGGAAACGCGGATGTTCTGCCAATCGTGACTGTCATAGGAGGTTCCGTGCGCTTTATTAAAAGCCTCGAGCTCTGCCTTCGCTTGCAAGATCCAACGTTGCCCGCCATTGTATGCCGCTAGAGTCAGGCGTTTCACATCTTCTTTTGAAATCTGGTCGCCATCAAATCCCCGCCCATCAGCCAGAAGAGCATCTCTTTTTTCTTTTGCCGTTCGAATGGCTTCTTTCAAATTCACTATCGGATTTTCAAGACACTGAACCGCGGGTGAAGTCTCCATTGCATCAAATGTCATAGTCTTCAATGTTGCGATCTGATGAGATGTGCACGCGCGGTACTTTTTAACATACCGGCGATTGATTTGAAAAAGACCGCTGTTGATGGAGCGCCCTCCAATGGTTCCTGCCGGATAGCAAATTCCATCTGACTCTTGAGTGAGAATTGCCAAAAAGTCTTCGGTTTGCAAAACCGAATCTCCACGCATCTGTTCTATTTTTTTTGCAAAATCCTTTACCGAAAAACCACAAGTCCGCTTCATATTCTCTTCAACATGCGAGAAATCAGAAGTACGCGCCCGAAGATTGCGTCGATATCCATTCCTGTCAGCAGCATCCGCTCTCGCAAACGCGAGCTTTGAAAGTGTCGCCAAAACTCCTTCGGGAGCCTGAGCCTTACAAGTCGTACATGGTTTATGATCGGTATTGGCTTCAAGTCGAGCCTCGGGCGCGGGAGCCATCTTTGCCACAAGCTCACCTTGCGCTGCTGGCGGACCTTGCATTTGCAGATCCTGTTTAGTTTCGATCTTATTTCCAGCCACTTTCATGTGCTCAAGCGCCATATAAAAAGTAGCTGAATTGTTTTTTAATGAACTTGAAGCTACTGAAGACCCTTTGGCCGCTTTGACCACTTTAATAGGAAAAAAATGATGCTTCTCGGAACTCTTTTCGCTCAATAAAAACTGTTTAGACAAATCATCCTGGGACGGGCCCGCGTCTTCTGACTTCTGCAGCCAGTTCACAAGTGTTTTATCAAAATCCATTTTTCCGTGCTTGTCTCGCACAACATAAGCATCAGGAATTTCGACCACAGAACCTTTTTTCAAAACTCCCAAACGACTGGCAGATTTATCAGACTCCGCCACACGAAGATTCATATTTTTGGTCAAGGTGAATTCCGCAGCACCTGCGGCCTGTGCAAAGAAAAATGACAAGGCCGTGAGGAGCGAAATGCTTTTTTTAAATAAATTTCCGGAGTGAGGGAAGAGCCAGTCTCGCGAGCAATCAACCAGGCGAACAGCAGCGGAGTTCGCGTTTTCTGCATTTCTCATTTTGAGACATTTGCTATTGAAATAATTGCTACGCACAAAACCTCCGTTAGACGACTCATTTGATCAATTTGAAAATCTGCTAAAATCTCATTTTTGATCACTTGAGTTGTTCGTGCACAACGCACCTACAAATTACTCTTACAAACTCGATGCCGTGTCTAAGATGGTCGATCCTCCTCTTCGTGGATTTGGCTTAACGACAGAACACCGATTCCGCAAGAATGATTTGCAGGTGTCAAAACAGTCGACACCCTAAGTAAAACTTCACCCATAGATATTTCTGTACAGATTTCTGACACTTCCGAGATGACTCGAGATGACTTAAGGTGCGGAGTGTCTCGATATTTTCTTTTGTTTTTACGCAGCTGGCAGAGAGTTTCTCAACCAAAAAGTTCGCCAAAGGAGTTCTTGCGATGATTTGCTATCTTACGATTTTTCACTTCAAGAGAGTTGAAAGGGCCTTTGCCAGAGCCATCGCCCGATGGCGTGCCAGTGCTATTTTGCTTGCCCTATTCGCCGTGCTACTCGCCTCTGCAGCCAATGCAGCTGTTTGGACTACAACTCGGCAATGGGATAAAGAAGCTGAGCGAGAGTATGAGCTTTGGGTGCAGTACTATTGGAAAGACGATGTCTTTATAAATGCCAAAAGCGCCTATGCGAACATCGAAACCGATTGCGCCGACGCGACCTATGCTATGCGAATAATATTCTCCTACGAAAGAGGATTACCTTTTGCCACAACTGCGAACCCTAGCCAGTCCAAATCACGAACAAAAACTGAACAGTTTACGATGGAGACTGAAAACCAACAATCCATTCGTTTGATTACCAATGAAACTCGACGCTTCGATCACATTGTCGATCAACAAGAAAGGTTTCGAGCCTTTCTGCAATGGATTTTTGATTTTGTCAGTACCACGTCATTGGCACAAGACACCTACCCAATTGCAATCAGCCGGCAGACCATTCGACCTGGCGTTGTTTATGTAGCCCCGGGAAAACACTCTTACCAGGTCATTGACTTGCTCGACACCGGAGTGCCTTTGATCATGAGCTCGACTGAGCCCAAAGCGGCTCGGTACCTCAGTGTCCTTCGAACATTCCCACAATTTGTTCCAGGCGAAGAATCACACGATGCCTATGTTGATGGATTTAGGCGATTCAAAACTCCTGAACAAATGCAAAT
>CAYONZ010000056.1:0-3387 GCA_964405465.1 uncultured Bdellovibrionales bacterium
TGGACAATTTTTGTTCTATCTAACAGCAATCACCCCGCTAAAAACCGGAGAACCTCTTCTTTTTTTGTTGGTATAAATTGAAACTACTGCTCCGCCAGAGAGTACGGCATCGATTCCGTTCTTAAGTAGACAGTCGCAGACTATAGATGCCACGGTTCGGAGATCACTTTTTTTGGTGATTTTCATATGGGTTTGCCTGAGCGTCTGGGGCGCTGCCGTTTGCGATAATATTTCTTAATTTCACTCTCAGACATGAACTCAAAAGATTTTTCCAAAAGATTCTGGAGTTCTTTACGAAATGGATAACGTGGATTCCAAAAAAATAGCCTTGTACGCCCCTTAGATTGACTCACTATAACACCGCCATCTTCGAGTCGTTTTAACTGTTTTTGAACGACACTTAAACTTATAGAGAATGTGTTGGCAATTTCTGAAGCATAACCTTCATTGTAATTTTGAAGATACAGAAGGACTTTTTCAATTGTGGCATTGCCAAATATAGATTCAAGCATACTGATATCGTAACCTCTTTTGGAGGTTATGTCACCTCTAAAAGAGGTAATAATAGGTGCTCTACCTTCTGACTTTATCTGTGCATGGAGCTCACCACCTAGACCAGACATTGTTGCGGTGTCATTTAATATGGCTCAGTTGGGAGGGTGCCTAAAACTGGCCATCTATGTCGTCCAACTGACGTAAATAGGTCTTATTTAGAGTCTCAGCTCGAATCTATAGCTTGCTGATTCGGATAGGGGTGGGCTTGAGAATTGAATGTGAGATCCCGAACGCAGTGGCTTTAGTGAGCTATCAACCTACGGGAGTGTTATGAAAAATGACTTCAAACCTCGATCTCTATTTGATCGATTGCAATCACGGTCGCAACACCAAAACAAAATTCAGCAGTTTTTTTCGCGAAAGAATTTGACTCGACGGCTGGCTCCTACGTCAAAAAGAATTTTGGCTGGCCTTGCTTTGGTGAACTTAGTTCTTTCATCGGGCCCCGCCTATTCGGTGAATGATGCATTTGGAATTTCTAGCAAAAGCCCAATAAGTTGGGTCAATCCAGTTTCAGGAAAAGGCTTTTGGGCCGAATTTCAAGAAACACAAAAAGGAGTGAAAAAGCTTGTTGGCAAGGCGGTACCACTCGATCTTTTGGTTTTTGGTCGCTGGGTTCGGGCCAATCCAATCGCGACGTTTCAGGATCTTCGTCAATACTCTCCAGTTTTGAAAATGAGCGCACTGCCTATTGCAGATGCAAGCTATCCTAATAAAGGAACGATAGTTTTGAGTGGGCATGATGATGTGGTCGATGCCCTGAATCGTTCGACTAAACTTACAGTCAGAAATTATACCAAGAAAATGGAAGAGTCTGTTGGGCCTTTTATGCTGGCCTATGATGGTTCACAGTACAACGTTAAAGAAAAGCCATGGATGCGGCAGATGATGCCGCAAACTGATCTTCCCAAAATTCGCAAAATCGTTCGGAAGTTGATTCAAGAATCGATTGAGGTGCAACAATACGTTGGCCGATCAGTAGATGGAAAATTATTTGGTCGACTTGAATTGGTAAATGAGATTGCTCGCCGGGTTCCGATTCGCTTGACCGGTGAATATTTTGGATTTCCGGGACCGAGTTTAGATAAGATGTATGAATGGTCTAGAGCCACACAAGATGACTTTTTTCACAACGTGAAAAACGATGCAAAGGTTCGGGCTGCAGCAATTAGAGCTGGTGAAGAGATGCATACTTATCTTGGGTCTTTGATTGCTGAAAAGAAAATGAAGCTATCATCTGGGAAAGAGGACAGAGCTGATGATATTTTGAGTCGTCTGGTGCGAAATTCTTTGCATGAAACGGGAAATGATTTTGTGGACCCTGTGTCGCCCGAGGATGATCGTATTCGTACAAATGTCATTGGGACGCTTGTCGGCGGGGTTGAAACAACCCAAGCTGCAATCACCCAGGCTCTCAATCAACTGTTGCTTCGACCGCAGATTTTTGCCGAAGCTCAAAAGGCTGCGGCAGCCAACGATGTCGATTTAGTTGCCAAGTATGTTTGGGAGGCTTTGCGTTTTCAACCTGTGAACCCATTTGTCGTTCGCTATGCTGAAGAAGATGTGACCCTCAAGAGCGGAACTATTATTCCTAAGGGTTACCATGTTTTGATTGCAACTCATTCGGCGATGTTTGATGACTCAAAAGAAAATTATCGAAACCCAAATGATTTCGACATCACTCGCAATCAAAATCAGTTCTTTCACCTTGGCTATGGCAGTCATCGATGTTTAGGTGATCAGGTGGCATTGGTTGAAGTTCCAGAAGTGGTCATGGCCTTATTGAAGTTACCTGGATTAAGACGTGCGTCTGGACAAGATGGTGAATTAGATTTTCGTCGAAGAACGGCAGTGCATGCTTTAAAATCAGATGATTATGAAACTTCGTTCCCAGAGAAATTTGTGGTCGAATATGATGTTTCAGCTGAGCCTGCAAAGCAGTAAGTGCAAGTTGTTGATACTCGTTATGTGTATGAAGACTATCTGATGGATTTTGATCGTCAAGCCTATCGGGAGTGCCTCGCCGGATTACCTCAAGAAAATAAAAACTATTTTCTACCATCAATAATTTCACAAAATGCCAAGCGCCACGATGCCAACTGGGTGACGAAAGACAATAGGGATCTTTTGTATTGCAGATTGAATGGTGAATTTCGTAACTGTATGTCGCAGCAAGAAAAAGAGATGAAATTTTCGCACCTGGAGTCGGGACAATCTTTCAGTGGGGCCGAGAGTCAGGCTCATCGTCAAGCCTTTCAGCTTTGTAAAAACAAGGGATTGACTCCGACCGAGGCAAGTTTCTATCGCCACGTTTTGCTTGGAGAGGAGCTCGATCGAAGTCAAATTTCAAGTTCCCAGGCACAACGATTGAGTGGAGATCGCTATGCATTTGAAGACTATTTGAAATTCTATGATCGTTACACATATCGAGAATGTTTCATGAACCCTGCTGGGCTTGAGGCCTTTAAGGATTCTCGTGACATGATCATGTATGCGCGCCTCAACATCGACTTTAGACTTTGTATGGGCAAACCAATCTTAAAGCATAGATACACGGGCGGTCTCTTGGGAAGTGATCGTGAAGCCACATATGAGAAGTGCAAAGACGGAGTTTACAATCCGAATACTTTTAGAAACGAAGGTCGGCTGTCGCAGACAGAAAAATATTTTTATGAGACCCAGATCTTAAAGCGAAATGTCCGTTTTGAAGAATTAAATTAGGTACTGTCTGGATTTTAAAGAAGGCAACCCGAATTAGGTGGAGAGAGAAATGAAAAAAATAAATTCGATCTTGTTGGTTCTTCCTGCTTTGGTATTGATTGGTGCTGGGTA
>CAYONZ010000056.1:3487-20764 GCA_964405465.1 uncultured Bdellovibrionales bacterium
TCGTGGTGAGCGTTTTAGTATTCAGGGTGCGCCTTCAATTACAAATGTGCGTGGATTTTTTGTCGACCTTGCCAAATCGACGACCGGCATTTTGGCTAAACAAGAATTGATGGAGGGTTTTCTTCGGCGCCTACAGGTGCCTGAACCCGAAAAAAGAGCTGAAGAGTTGAATATATATTTTTATAAACGGCTCGGAGAGACGACCTACACATTTATTAATGCTGGCAAATGGAGTGCTAAATTAACTTTGCTTAAGGCGAAATATCTCTCGGATACGCGTCGCTTCTTCAATGGCAAGCAGGCCATCTCAGACACTCTTTTCAAGCTTCTTAAATTAACCTATGGTTTCAAAGACACGGATGATTTGACTGAGCTTCGTGCTCGCATGAATTTTCTTGGTACTCTCATGGTTGGTACGGACCCAAATACAAAAGAAGTGATGTCCGGATACGGTAGAACGGATGCCTTTGGTAGAATTGGCAATTTAGTTCTGCGTGGCAATGATCCGATTGGCTATACTGGACCTGTTTCATTGCCGTGGATCTGGGGATTGAAATACATGGCCATGCTTCATTACAACGGCAATTCCAATTCGGTTACTCTTCGAAACATGGGGCAATCACTTGGACTTGGTGCGATTGTGTTGAATGAAAAAGGTGATTCAACAGTCAATCTCTATAATCTCGACCGACTAGAGCGACTGGTGGACAAAATCCAATTTCCGCAGTGGCAAAAGGTTTTTGCGAATGTTTCTGAGCTGCAGATCAATGCTTCGGTCGCTCAGCGAGGAAAGACTGTGTATGAACAACAATGTCAGACATGTCATGAGTCCAATCGCTTTGTTGGGCCTCGAGGCCTTTTGCGTGAGTACAATATGTATCCGCTGAATCAGATCGGAACAGACAAAAATTCGGCGGTGAATGCGGTCAAGGCTGTGGGCAAAAAACAGTTTGAACGTTCTATTTTTGACGGTGTCGGTGGACTCAAGGCTCGTTACTATGAGCGCTGGGGAATCTCTAGCGAGAAGCAGGCCGATCTCGAGTTTCGTGAATTGCGTGGACAAGAGTTTTTTCGCGATACCTTGTTGGGTTTTAAACGACAAGATGAATTTGCAAACAACTATGGAAATATTGATCAGGGTTTTGGTTACAAGGCTCGCTCGCTCTCAGGCGTTTGGGCCACAGCTCCATTTTTGCACAATGGTTCAGTACCGACTTTGTGGGATCTATTGACTCCAGCAAAGGATCGCCCAAAGATTTTCAATATTCAAAAGAAAGAATTTGATGCTGTGAAAGTTGGTCTTGTCTCAGAGCGTGAAAAGAATATTTTTGGCGGAACTAAAGGATGTGAAAAAGGCGACGAGACTTGTTTTGATACAAGTATCGCTGGCAATTATAATTCTGGTCACGAGTTCGGCACGCATTTAAGTGACGGCGATAAAAAAGCATTGATTGAGTACTTGAAAATCTTGCCACCAGAGCCGGAGTACTCTTGGGAATCTTCAGAGAAGTCCTGGTAGAAAATATCTATTGGTGAGTTCAATTTTTAAAGATGCAGGAAGCATTAAAGATTGAAAAAGATGCTGGAGGCATCAGGGCTCGAAGGCGATTCGCATCCTTTCGAGCCTTGATTCAGTCTACCTTTGGATTAAGAAGTAATGAGTTGCTCCCATTTCTAGGTAGCCTGCAATTTGCCCTTTATGCAGGTGATCGTTTCGCATTGCAAAAGTCATCACATGCCCACGTTCGCCCGAAGAGCCGGCGATTTCTAGGTCGGCTTTGGTTTTTGCAAAAGTCGTAAAGGTTTTACCCAAAGCTCCTTCTGATTCGATGGCTCCAAATGTATAGAGAGCCGTTTCTCTGCCAGCTTTAAAAATCCGAACATTGATGTCAGCAGTTCCGCGCAATCCGTCAGAATCATAGACGACATTCTTTAACGAAGTACAAACCATGATGTCTGTTTTGAGAATGAGTTCACCCTCAGGGCCAGCATTTGTATATTTTTTTGGAAAGAGTGCGCCGACATCAAAACACTCAGCGACGCGACCATCGGTGGCTTGGGTTTTTGGGACAAAAGCAAACTGTGCGACGAGGACAAAAGAGAGAACTGAAACCAATGTTTTCATTGAAGACCTCCTTAAAAGGTTGGTTGTTGACTCATGAGTGTTTCATAGTTTGACGTTGGATTTACTTCGCAACATTTGAATAAATGAAACCGCCCTGTTCATTTTTCTAGAACAATCTTGCATTGATGTCTAAACAAAATGTGTGAAGTCGGCTTTGACATTCTTTGACACACAAGGATAGCGACCTCTCAAAGTTCCTGGTGAGGGGCTCATTTAGCGCAAAGCTGAATCCATGCGTTTGATAAATTCATTCAGTGTGTTTTCGTGGCGGGCAAAACAAATTCGAAACATCCCGGGGCGAGAAGCTTGGAAGATTTGTCCAGGAGAAACACTCACTTTGAATTTTTCAAAGAGATCTTTCCAAAGCGACATTTCGTCGTTGAAGCTTTGAATTTTAAAGGCTTGCGCAAAGTCAGCCCACATAAAAATTCCGGCCGATGGCTGCGTGACCAATGTGATTTCGAGTTTTTGAAGCTCAGCTTCGAGTGTCTGCATGGTCTGCAGGAGTCTGGTCTTATTGTCTTTGAGTAGCTGACTGAGCGAGGGAAGGTCGCTAAGAAGTTGTTGAAGGGCAAACTGTGTGTGGGTTGAAAGTGGAGAAAAGTAGGTGAGCTCCTGCATGGCTTTGAGTACCGAAGCATTTTTGCAAATACCCACTCCGGCTTTAAATCCCGAGAGCCCAAAGTCTTTGGCAAAACCATAAGCAATCATGAGATTCTGTTTTTGTGATTCGGTCGCAAGAGTGAGAGCACTGACAAATTTCTTATCGGGATCATAAACCGAGTTGGCATAGATTTCATCTGAGATTAGAAAAACCTGATTCTTTTCACACCAGCCCAGCAGTGCTTTGAGCTCATGCGAGGAATAGACCTTGCCCGTCGGATTCGCTGGTGACGAAATGAGCAAAAAGCGAACTTGCTTCTGGTTGGAGCGAGCTTCACTGAGAGCCTTGTCTAAATAAGATGTATTTACTTGGCTCAAGCCGCCTTGATCAATATCGACGTAAAGTGGAGTCACCTGGGCTTTGGCCGTCAGGTCATGATTGAAACCTGGATAAAATGGCGAAATCACAATCGCTAAATCTCCGGGGTTGCCGAGTGCCCATGCTGCCATTTCAAGAAGAGCGCTACAGCCAGCAGCCAGAAAGATTTCATCGGCACTCGTCTCGATGTCCAGTTCCTGAGCAAAATATTTCACCAGGTGTTCACGTAGGCTTTGAGACCCATAAAGAATTTCATAGTGAGTTTCATACTCACTCAAGGGTTGATAAGTTTTATTGAGTAGCGAGGCCATCTTTTCACCAAGCCATTCATTTTCGGCGGTGCCGAGATGTACAAATCCTTTTGGGTTCTTGGTCGGGTGAAACAGATCTCGTTTAGCCTGGTAATGTGCCTTAGGTAGAGGTGGAGTTTCTTTTAATAGAGGTTGAACACGTTCAGAAAGAAATGTCATTTTTTAAACTCCGTAAGTAAGCCCGGTCGAACACCGAGGCCACATGAGGCATCGAGGGTAGCTCCATGTAGAAGATGGGGTTGAAAATCGATGAGAAATCTTATGAGATCGGCAATTTCTTGGGGTTGAATGATCTTTCGCTTTGGCAGATTGTTAAACAGATTTTGTTTTTCAGCTTCCGATAGCTGATTGAGAGTACTTCTTTGAAACATCGGTGTGTCGGTTGCTCCAGGGCAAACTGTAATCACATCAATCGGCGATTGTGCCAATTCAGCAGAAAGTTGTTGGGCCAAAAAGCTCAGGGCCGCTTTACTCATTCCATCAGATTTTCTAAATCCTGGAAATGCCGCGATCCCACCGCCCACCGAAGAAACGAAAATGAGTTTGCGAGGTTTGGATGGGTCTTCAGCAAATTTGATCAATAGCTTTTCGACCATCCAAAGCGGACCAAGTGCGTTGACTTTGAACATGGCGAGGTCTTGTTCGTATTGATCCTTGGAAATGTCTTCTGCTGTTTTCGTTCCCAGGGCTGCGTTAAACACGACGGCATCCCAGTCTTGGCTAAAAATCTGGGAGCTGTTGTATCCATTTGGTAAAGACTGGTCAAATTGCATGGCTGTCAAACTTGTCGGAGAAAGCTGACAGATTTCTTCGGCGGCTGCGGCAGAAGATTGATATGTAAAGGTGACTTGGTAGGAGTGTTGCGCCAGAGTTTCGACAAGAGCTCGCCCAATTCCTTGTGTGCCACCTGTAATCAAAATCTTCTTCACTCGTTTCCTCCTGAGAGACAAAGCCATTGCACTTGATCTTGGCTTTGAAGTCAAATGGTGCCACAATCGGTTCTTAACATTTACCGAGGAGATCGAGTGCTCAGTTGGAAACAATTTAAAGACACAATGGCGGTTCGTGCCTTCGCATTTTTTAAAGTACCCCTGCTTTTTTCTGTGCGGCCCACAGTTTTACAAAATTCAATTGAGAAAACTGTAGTTAAAATTCCGCTCTGTCGCAAAACGAAAAATCATTTGAATGTGATGTATTTTGGCGCCTTGACCATTGGTGGAGAGGCTGCTGTCGGCCTTGGGGCTGTGCAGGCAATTGAAAAAAGCGGCAAACGAATTGATTTTCTATTCAAAGATTTCAAAGCCGATTTTCGTAAGCGCGCTGAGGGCGATGTGCATTTTGTTTGTGAGCAGGGGCCTGAGGTTTTGGCTTTGATTGAAAAGTGTGTAACCTCAGGGCAACGTGAGAATCAAACGTTCAAATCCTTTGCCTTGGTCCCTTCGGTTAGTGAAACAGAACATGTCGCTGATTTTGAGGTGACCCTTTCGGTAAAACTGCGGCAAAAAAAGTGATAGAAAATTTGAGGGCGGATCTTAGAGAATAAACTGACTCACAAAGCTGAATTTAAATTCGCTGTCGAGAGATTTTTTGAATTTGATTTGAATCTCTTGGTTGCGAGACAAGCTCAGGCCGAAATTGATCTCATACTCAAACTCTGTTTTTTGATGCGAGTCGAAGTACGCGACTCGGTCGCTTTCGTTTGGTCCAAATGGCATGACCCAATACCTTGTGCTCAATGCAAATCGCAAGTCACGGTTGATGTGGGTTGCGAATGTAAAATCAGGCCCCAATTGTAGAGCGGCCAGTTCTGGGCTTGCCTGCGATAAAGCAAATAGTTTTTCTGATATAAAAAGCAAAATTCGGCTTCGCGAAAAGAGGTCGTAAGAGACACCTGCGCCAGCATCGAACTGAGGACGCCAGTTTTTTTGTAGAGAAAGTTTTGATTTCCAAGTCAATGGATATTCAAATGGCGTGACCGGGTTGCTAGAGAGAAGATCTAGAAAATCAAATTCGATGAGCTGCAATTGCCTAGCCTCGCTATTGAAGCCAATTTCGAGTGCCAAAACATTATTCTGTGAAAATGGAATTCCGCCAGAGTCGTCGGAGATAAAATCGTGATAGGCATGGCGAAATCGGAAGTTCAAAAAATCAATTTGGTTATTTCGATAGAACGAAACATAACTTGCTGAAGAGTCATGAGTGGCTTGTGGAGGGGGAGGCTCTGTGACGGGCATTTCGCGAGAGATGGTTTGCAGCCGGGCTCTTTGGACCGAAACATTATAGATCTCATTTTCCAGATTCGTGTTGTTTTTGAATGCCCGAAGCGCCAAGTGATTGAGAGTGGCATCCAAAATTTCTGTTTGTTCAATCTTAGTGAAACTATCCGCATCTGGAATTTTATAGTCGATTTCGGCACCCTGGATGATGAGTTTTTTAATGGCATTGGTTTGCTTTAACGAGAGTCCATTTAAGGATTCTGTGAATTTGTTTTTTAATGATTTGCGAAAATTTTGTGTTTTTACAAGACCGGTTACAGCCATAACTCGTTTTAAACTATCGATTGGAATCGTGAAATATTTGAATTGAGCGGTGAGATTTAACTCTGGACGAACGGCCTCGAGCGCGGCCAAAAGTTGATACGAACAGTTTTCGTCCAAAAAATAGTAGGGGGCAGAGGAGCCTTCAAGTTCAATGAGGTGATCAATTAGATCGTCCACTTCCTCAGCTGAAAAATTCAGAGCATACTCCCAAATGTCTCGGCCCTCGGCATTGATGTATTCGCGGATTTTTTGATGATAGGGAAGCATGGTGAATTTTCCGTTGTAGAGTCCAAATAGACCCTTGAGTGCGAAGAGAACACCTTCACTTTGATTGGCATCGGCCGCATAGTTAATACCATAATCGAGAAGTTCTTTTTTTTGCTTGTTGCTCGGATTACTGAGTTTCAGAAATGTATGACCAAAGCTAGAGGCCGCATTAGACAAGTCCGCTGAGGCGAAGATCAGTGAAATGGCCTGAGCATTGAGTTCTTGCTTCCAGGCCTTTCTTTCGGCGCATGGTTCAATGTCACCTGTTTGAATTTTTAGTTTTCGTACAAAAAATTTTGTGCGTGAAAGGTACTTGCATTGTTGAAATCTGGTCTTAGGAGAAAACAAGAGTCTTAAGCTTGATTTCATTTCGTTCTCTGGATTTTCGGTGCCGTCAGGTGCAATGTAAAATGGACCGCGAAATTTGGATCTAAATTTTTTTGCAAATACGCTCGTTGAGATTTCGTAGTGCAGGAGTTTTAACCACTCATTTGAATCAGCTAAATGCAGTTGTTGGGCTTCATCTAAATATGCTTCGACGGCGGAGTTTGTGGTCTGGTTATCGGAAGCCAAGCTTTGCTCTGCTGCAAGCCCAAGAGGGGCCAAATGCAAAACGATAAGAAATGACAATGAAAGTCTCAGCAGCAGGCCTTTAGACAAAATGCCGTCTTGGTGAAAGACGGCATGATTGGTTTGAATTAAGTTTTTGAAAGAATACTTATGAGCCACGGCAAGCAGGAGCGGCGGTGCTCTGCAGATTTTTTACCATATCGACAGCAGAAGTCTTCGCAGATGGGAAAATGACTTCATAGGATCGCTGTGTCTGGGACGAAAACTGATCAATCTGAGAATTGTTCGAACACCCATGAAGGATCGCAAGTGTGGTGAGTTTCTCGCCGTGTCCCTGGGCCATTTCTCGGGCAAGATCATCTTGATTAACCTCGGCAAAGTATTGAATTTGTTTTTCAAGTTGTACAATGCCGCTGGCTGAACAACCAGAAGTTCCGAAGGTGATACCTAGCTCTTGTGAGAAAAACGAGTGATTAGTTGTCACGGCAAACAATTGTAGAAGTTTCGAATTGGGTGCCACAACAATTGAACCGAAACCGCAGCCAGCATCATTGGCAAGAGCCGAAGCTGAAATGCTAAGCGCCAAAGACGCCATAAGAATTCGCAGTGAGCGCGTAGAAGAAAACATAGAACCTCCTTGTTATGTTGGTACGCAGGTCGTTTAAGATATCATTGCGGAGATGGTAGGTAATGTCATGAGGAATTTGGAAACTCAAATACAGACTAGGCTGCAATTTTTTTGGAATCATTTTTGGGCAAAACAAAGACGAATCGGGCATGTGGTGACTGAGCGTCGTAGTAAATGTCGCCACCATGGTTTTTAATAATTCCCATAGCGGTGCTGAGTCCGATTCCTGTTCCTTGACCGATTTCTTTGGTGGTAAAAAATGGTTGGAAAAGTTTGTCTTGAATTTTCGTATCCAGGGCTGGACCAGAGTCGGTGACCGAAAACTCGATGGCGTGACCGAGATCTTTGATTGAAAGAGAAATCCAGAGTGATGGTGTGGGTAGGTTTGGTTCAGTCAACGCGGGGGTTAAATTTTCTTGCATTGGTCGGTGTAATTCGATTTGTTTGAACAGTGAATCAATTGAGTTTCCAACAAGACTGACTAAAACCTGAAGGATTTGCACAGAACTTCCGAATACCGCTGCTTCTGGTGGATCAATGTCAATCCGTAAATCGATTTTGGAATTGGAAATGCGATTTTGGCAGAGATTTTTGAGGTCGTCGACGACGTTACCTACCAGAAAGTTTTGCATCGGTTCAAAGGATCCTTCCCGTGCAAATTCCCGAAGGCTTTTTACAATTCTCGCAATACGTTCCACTGCAACCGATACACGATCTGTGTGTTTCAGAATTTGCTCGCGTGCGGGAGAGGTTTCGCTGTCACGTCTGATCATCTCTATTTTTCCTTGAATGATCATGAGCGGATTATTGATTTCGTGCGCCACACCACCGGCCATCTCGCCGAGCGAAGCCAAGCGGGCAGAGTTCATTGCTTTGGTTCGTTCCGTATCAAGTTCGGTGATTTTTTCTAATACCAGACTTTCGAGGTTTGCGGTGTAATTGTTGAGCTTCTCGTCACGCAGTTTGATTGCTGAAAGTGCTTTGTTAAATCGAACGGCGAGTTCTCCGAGTTCGCCCTGAAAGTCTTCATTTAGCAAAACAGAGAAGTTCTGTTTTTCAATCTCGGAGGATGCACGCATGAATTCGAGGATGGGCATCGAGAGCATTCGTCTAAGAAGCGTGTGAATTGCGATGACTGAAAGAACCAGCGCCAAGAGGGTGAACAAAAGAATATACACAGAGATTAAGGTTTCCCTTGTCGCGGAGTCTTGAGAGGTGAAAAGCATTTCTAGTGATGCAACAGGATTTTTTTGATAATAAACAATTTTGGTACGTACGAGATGTTTGGGATTTTGACTGAGTTCCTGCCAATTGGCAATGATCCGGCTATTGAGATTCTGTTTTTCGACCCAAACCTTTTTGGTGACAGGGTCAACAATTCGAATGCCAACAATGAACGAGCTGTTCTTTTCTGCGAAGTCGTCAACGATTTGCTTTAGGGCCGCATCATCAAATGTCCAAGCGGCATGTGAGATTGCTGCTGATGTGAGTTCAAGTGAATTTTGCTGTTGTTCCTGATTTTGCCTCGCGGTCTCTCGGTGATAGGCCTGGTGAAGTCCGAGGCCGAGTGCGATGAACGACGCACATAGAACGAGCAACACTAGGTAAGTGACCCGATCCGAAATTTTTAGGCGTCGAGAAAAGCTGCGATTATCCACGAAGATTTATCGGAGAAAATCGAAAGAAACCTAATCTGTTTCAGATAGTTAATTAGATTTAACTTTCCAATCTTCGATATGATAATGCTCGAGTATTTTTTTAAGTGTTCCATTTCGACGTAGGTCGAGCATTCCAGTTGAAAGAATTTCGGCATAGAGCTTCGCTTTGGGATTTTTTGGTGAAAACGCGATATAACACTCCGTATTTTGTTGAGGAGGTCCGCCGGCATTTTTGAACTCAGAAGACTTCAGACTGAGCAGACTCAATTGATGTTCAAAAACAATCGGGTTTTCGTAATAAGCGTCGATTCGTTTAGCTTGTAGCATTTTGATCAATTGTTCTGAAGCGCGTTCTCCGGCCACTATCACATAGGATTTATTCTTTTCTTTAATAGCCTGATCGGTGATCTCATCATATGAGTAGCCGTTGATCACACCGATTTTTTTTGCCGTAAGCGACTTTTGGTCTTTGTAGCTAAAAGTGTCACTTGCATTAGTAAACAGAGCAAAGTAAGCGAGGCACTGCGGCTCTTTCGGAAAAATAAAGTCAGGAGTATCGGATTTATATCCCCCAACAACGCCATCGATACTGCCGTTGCGAGCTTCCTCTATTGCTCGTGCCCAATTTAGTGTTTTGTAATCAATCGTATGTCCCGACTTTTTAAACACCTCACGTGCAATTTCAATCAAAAAGCCGGGTGTCGTCGAAGTGGGGTCACAGGTGTACGGGCACCATGCATCTGACCTCAGACGAATCGTATCAGCATAGAGAGAAATTGAAATAAGCTGCAACAAAGGGAGAACAATTGTCAGTCGTTGGATATATCTTAATAATGGCATATCTCAATTCTCTTTGATCATTTGGCAAAGTCAAGTGAGTCTATTCGGCTTCGACTTTTATCCATAGAAGTGGATGATCTGAGGACTTGAGATTTTCATATAGTTTAGACGTCACAATTTTAAGGCCACGACTATAGACATGATCTCGTGTCACATCTCGATGATCTCTCGGCCAAAGATGTCGTTTCAGATTCCACTTGCTCATATAGGCATCGACAGCATTGAGATGGTCAGAGGTGTGTGTGTTGAAATCTCCAGCAAATAGGATTGGACCATTTATTTTTTCGAGCACGCGGTCGGCCTGGTGAAGTTGCCGAATCAAGGCTTTTCTGCCGAGAAAATTGAGACCATGAATGTTAACGACTGTTAAGGGCTCGGAGTTTTCTCCCCATTTGTATTGGGTCACCATCATTGATTTTGGAGAATTAACCAAGGGTTCGGTTTCTTTGCTGACAATAGGCAAGGCCGCAACGGCTGCGGCTTTGGCACCATTGGCCACTCCTGTGCGAACGTGATGTGCCATGAAAAAGGTGGTGGTCATATTCCATGAGAAATCAGTTTTGTTATAAGCTTCGGCAAGGTTTTTTTGATCAACAAACATTTCCTCAAAAAGCAAAATATCAGCACCATTAGCAATTCGTAAATAGTCTTGGAGCCATCCTTCATCTTGGCTTTTATGAATATTCCAAATGGCAATATTGAGTTGTTTCTGCTCGAAGAAATCAAGCTTGGATTTTCCAAAATGAAAGAAGACATCTTTTGCTTGGGGAATTTCGTCACATTGAAAGTAGCAGCTTTGCGGATGGACCTCGTAAGAATCAAGATGCAAATTCTCTTGGGTCGAAATTGGAATTGCGAATGTGTGCAATGGAACAAGTGCTATGAGAAAATGGCTGGCTAGCCAAACGAAAGTAGACTTCAAAAATACCATGACTCGAGTCCTCCTGATCTTGAGCTGAAAATCAGATCAAGATCAGAAGTACATATCAAGTCATATTATTTTAGTTTGCCTCTGGCGTCAGGCTTTTAACGGCCTCACGTGCTGCTTTTTTGGCAAATGGCACCTGCGCCAGCTCAATGGCAGCTTTCACTTTGAGTCGACGCTCGTCTTCTTTTTCGTCTCGACTATTCGCATTTGCTGTCTTAATTGCTTCTTTAATGGATGCCGTGTAGTTCGCATCGGTCATCCGAATTTTCGTCCATTCGAGCATGGCTTGCTGTTTTGCTTTGGTCACAAATGCTTCGTTCTTCAGATCAGTTTTTCGCATAGCCTTTTCCAGATAATCAAAAACCACTTCAGGAAGTTCGTCTGCATTTTGGGTTGCAGCGCGAATCTGTGCTTTGGCCTCTTCACTGAGCTCAGCTTCAGTCTTGCTCACGCGAGTGTTCACCTTGTTGCCATTGGCGAAGAAGTTTTCCACTTCTTTAGAAGGTGTCTCACTCGGAAGGTTGAAAAAATCCATCTCTAGTTTTTTCACGATGCTTCCTCGGCCCAGAGCCTGCGTGGCCAAGATCTCAAACTGGTGAAGATATTTATTTGCCACCGAAGGAGTCGCCTCGCTCATCTTCACTTTGACGAAGTAAAGCGTGCCATTGCCATCAGTAGTGAAAGGCAATATTGGTGTCGTCTTTCCATCGACATCTTTTGATCGGATATAAAGATCGGTTGAATTGGAAAGCGAGATTGCCGTTTTGAGAGGGGTATTGACAGCATGTAGATACTGGTCAACGAATTCTCGTTGAAATTCAGCATCTGACCCTCGTTGGTTGAGTGGGTGAGCCAGCATCACATCAGCCAAACGTGGTGCTTCACTCCAAACGATGGGGACATACTTGCGAATCAACTCAGTGATAAAGGTCGGATCAGATTCCTCTCGCTTAACTTCACTCAATTTTGCCATTAGGCTCTTAACTCCAGGAATTTTGCCGAATAGCTGCACATAAAATTCGTTGGTGTGAAAGCCAACGTATTTGGGAATTGAGTTGTCACTTCGCAAAAGAACAACAGTTCCATCTCGATGTGCCACTGCTTCTTCATAGCTCGCGTACTGCAGAGGAGTGACCGCTAGATATTCAAGAAAGAGTTTCCATTTAGGGTGCTGTGAGACATAGGCTTTGTCTTTTTCCGCGAGCTTGTCATATGAAGCAAATATATCGGCAAGTAAAGTCTTGGCTGCATTGAAGGTCTTTTCACGACTCTTTTCAATGGTCTCGATCCAAGACTGATTTTTAACCTTTGCTGCAAATCGAGCATAGTCATCAAACTTCATGTCCTGTGTGATGTATTGAGCTAGAACTGTTGCGCCCGAAATTGAAGACCCAGCAAATACGGCTCTCTCGTAATCAGACATTCCACCACGCACAGTTGCGAGAACCGCAACAGGCTCGGTTTCTTTGATTTCAATTGCGTTTGCGAAGGCTTGTTTTTGCCAAGGGAACAAAAAGATTTGGCCGTCATTATTGTACTGCTCAACCGTTTTGTAGGGAACCTCTCTCACAAGCTTTGGATCGACGGAACCGTCTTCTATTCCTTGAAGAAAGTCGACATGTGTTTTCCAAACAGAGGCAACTGGTTTAGAAAAACTTCGGCTCCAAAAGCGACGTTGCACAAAATTGCCGTTTTCTGCATATAAAAAGTAGGTACGATCCGCAATTGGGTAAAGCTGTAGGTTACCACTCTGGCTTTCTTTGGCCAGGGCATGTGGCACCCCTTTTTGGTTGTAAAAGAAGCCGTCAGGCAAAAATCGATATCGCCCTTTGCCAATTCGAACGGTCATTTCTCCATTGGCCGAACTTAGAGTTGAGTTCATCCATTTGAAGGCACGAGCAAGCCTTGAGCGCATGCGTGAGAGTATTGAGTTTGACTCCTGTGAGCGTGCAGACTCAGGTAAAAATGCAGTTCTTGGAGTGTCACTATAATTGGATCCGAAAACTGATGGGATCTCTTTTTCTTTGTCTTTCATTTTTGGAAAAATCTGTAAAGCCAGATCTACATAATCGGCGGTACTCTGGCGTACGGCCTCAACCCACTGCTCTTCACTGAAATAGATGTCGAATCCTGTTTCAGTACGTAAAGCGGGAGGAAGTCCCTTCTCTTTAAGAATTCGATTCATTAAAAGTAGTGAAGTTCGGCCGTTACCATCAACAAACGGATGAATACTAATAAACCCGTATTGAAACTTTGCAGCCAATTCGACTGGGTCCATGATCTTTTCGTTTTCTCGATACCAACTAAATAGGCGACTTAGTTTCTCAACCACTGTTTTCGACGAACTATAACGAATAATGCCGCGACGACTGCCTTCACGTGAAAACGGCCATGGTAACTCTGTGAACCCGTCGAGCCATTTATTGGTTTTCAATGCTTGAAATTGTTCTTCGGTCAGCGGATTTATGAGAGGATCGCCACCAAAATTCATGCGGCGTTTTTTTACGCCAACTGAATCCATGATAAAACCGTCGGCTATGAGTGGATCAAAAAATTTTGCCACCTTGGTTAGATCCTCGGCCACGATCTTGTGTAGTTCTGAAATGAGTCCAATGTTTGGAACAAACTCACCCAATGGAATGCGATTGAGATAGTCTTGCGCGCGCATCCAGTTCTTATAAAATGCAAATCCATAAACCTCAGTCGGATGAATACCTTTTTCTCGACCGCGCTCGATACTTGATTTAGATGCATAAGTTAAATAGTCAAGATCATTGCCAATCCATGATGCCCACTCGACTTTTTCAGAAATCGCAGAATACCTTTCGGCAATTTCTTTAGTTTTTTTCGTGGCGTCTCGATTTAACTGATCCAGAGGAATGGAAGAGCCACCGGCAACGATATCGGCACAAACCAATGCTTTTTGCGCAGAAACATTATTTGCTAAAGGTTTACCTTGTTGGCGTACCTTCGACGATTGCGTTTCTGTTTTTGCGCCGACAGAGGCCTGCGCCTCTGCAAGACTTAAGCTGGTTGTGATCAAAGCAAACAGAAGAACGCTGCATTTTGCAGACGAGATTCGAATACGTTTCATTTTTTACCTCACCTTTTCTTACCGTGGCGCAATTTAGATTAGGTGGGCGTTGCTCTGCAACTGTCAGTATTTTGCACAGTCTTTGTTTCTAAAAAACCGCCTGTTGGAACGGATTTTCGGATTGTACCCCTCTTACGATCGGGGCAATTCGATAGTCTCATGGACAGTCATGAAATTTTGAAAGGGTGTGCTAGAGGTGCTGGATAGGCCGTCCAATGTGGATTAGTAGGCATTGCAAATGGCCAACCGTTAGCTGTTCTGATCTCGTCATGCGAGAAATGGGTCGGCAAAAAATAAATTAAAACTGTTTGATCGGGAATTCACGATGTGTGATTTTGATTAAATTTCTGGTTAAAAAAATATTGGTGTTTCGAATTGAGATGATTGACCTTTTGCTCGGGTGCAGGAGTGCCGAAATGAAAGAGAACAGTGCAGATGTCCGCAGGAGAGGTTGCTTTGAGCGATACGCCCCGGAAAAGCGAAGAACAAATCAAATTGGAGCTCTCAGAGAGTCGCTTGAGGCATTTGCTCGAAGCCATATCGCAGATTGTCTGGAGCACCAATGCTCAGGGAGAAATGGTCCAAGACGTTCCGACTTGGCAATCTTTTTCGGGAATGACTGCTGAAGAATGTGCAGGTTATGGATGGACTAAGGCCATTCACCCTGGTGATTATGCGCGGTTGAAGCCCGTCTGGAAAAAATCGATAGAAGATAAAACTAGATTTGAATTTGAAGCAAGGTTAAAAGGCAAGGATGGAATCTGGCGCCATTTTCAAGTGTGCGGTGTTCCTATTTTGAATGACCAGAATGAAATTCTCGAGTGGATTGGCTCGTGTAGTGATGTCACAGCAAAAATAGAATATGAACGCGCTCTGCTCGAAAGCGAAAAACAGTTTAAGAGTATGGCCTCGAATCTTCCGGGTATGTTGCATACGTTGCTTCAATGTCCAGACGGAAGTATTGCATCAGTGTACGCGAGCGATGGTGCCTTTGAACTTTACGAAATTGATCCCTATGAAATCATGAGTGGAACCTTGACGTTGCTCAAGCTGATGCATCCTGAGGACTCACCGGATTTTTGGGCACGGTTCAAAATGTGTTCTGATCGCTTTATTTCTTTTCGTTGGGAAGGACGATTTATATTGGAATCGGGAATCCAAAAGTGGGTTCGAGTTGTAGCCAGTCCTCGGGAGGCCAATGATGGTTACACACTTTGGGATGGTTTCCATATGGACATCACCCAAGAAAAGAATCAATCCCTGGGGCTCATTCAACGTTCCCGTATGGCTTCTCTTGGCGAAATGGCAGGGGGAATTGCTCACGAAATCAATAATCCTCTCGCAATTATTTCTGGGAGAGCTGGCTTCTTGAAACACCAAATAGAGGCGGGCCAGTTTGACTCACATGCTGCAATTGTGATCTTAGACAAAATAGAGTCAGTGGTACAAAGAATTACCAAAATCATTCGAGGTCTAAGATCGTTCTCCCGCAATGCTGAAGGGGATCCGTTTACAAAGTCATCGTTAAAGACAATTGTCGATGAAACACTTGAACTTTGTCAGGAACGCTTTCGCAATCACAACGTTGAACTTCGTTCGCATAATTTTGATGATGTCTTGATTGACTGTCGTGCATCGCAATTGGGGCAAGTCTTTTTAAATTTACTAAATAATGCGCATGATGCCGTTCATGGCAAGCCTGAGTCATGGGTTGAAATCAGGGTAGAGCGAACTCTAGAACGGGTGCGGATCATAGTTTCGGATAGCGGCCTAGGAATCCCGGCAGCGGTTGCTGAAAAGATCATGCAGCCATTCTTTACGACGAAAGAAGTTGGCAAAGGAACAGGACTTGGGCTTTCGATCTCTAAAGGAATTGTAGAGACGCATCATGGAGAATTGAGTATTGATTCTGCTGCACGCAACACCACCTTTGTTGTTGATCTTCCAATCCAGCGTGGAGAACGAGCAGAGGTCGCAATTGATTTCGATCAGGTATTGAAAGAACACATGCTGTGGCGTCGCAAACTCGCGGGTTTTTTTGGTGGAGCAGGTGAGGAAGTTTTTGAGGAGCAAGTTGGCCACGAATGCTGTTCATTTCATAGCTGGATTCGATCGCAGCCAGAGGTTGCAAGTGATTCATTTTTTCAGAGTCTGGACCATGCTCACAAAGAGTTTCACCGAAGTATGGCTCAACTTATTCGGAGAAAAAAAGATGGCGAACGTCTTTCGGTAGAGGATCTTCTAGATCCAAAATCAGATTTTGCCAAAGCTTCGCGAACCTTTGTGGAATACCTCAGTCTGATCCGCGAAAAGATCAAAGACGTGGCATGAGATTAACGGCCTCAATTGTTAAGCGAGATGAGGCCGTAGGAATATTTTGATCTTTAAGAGCCTCAAGTGCCGCGGCAATCACTCGATCGGCAATGGCATACTGCTGTCCATAATCATCAATATAGTAGACAAGTTTTAGCGCCACCCAGGAATCGGTGGTTTCGGTGGCGATCACGACCGGCGAGGGAGAGTTCCGTACACCTCTTACGTCTTTAATCGATTCAACCAATGTGAATTTTGCCAGTTCCAATTCGGTCGAAAAACTGACCCGAAAAATTTGGCTGCGGATGATCGGCTGATCCTCCCTGGTAAAATTAGAAAATTGGGCCTGTGCAAGGACACGATTGGGTACCACAATGATCTCATCAGTAAATCCAACCAGCATGACAGCTCGCCAGCTCACTTCAACAACTTGCCCCACGATTTTTTGAGGACCATTGCTGATTTCAATCCAATTTCCGATTTCAAAAGATTTATCCAATTGCAGCGAAATTCCCGCAAAGAGGTTGCCGAGGGTGTCTTGTAGTGCAAGACCGAGAATAATCGAAAATGCAGCGGAGGTTGCGAGCAGGGGAGCAATGCGAACTCCAAATAAAAGTGTCGCAAGCCAACTGAACAAAAAAAGCGATAGGATGAGTGAAAAAATATTGACTATCAGTACAGGCACGCCAGAGCGCATAGAACTCAAAAAGAGGTACTGTAAAACGAGAACTCGAGAGACCTTAACAAATATGACGGTTCCAGAAAAGACCGCTGCGAGCCCAAGATATGGTACCAATCGATAGGCCGTAGCCTCGATGGAGACGGTTTCGTGCATAACAAAAAACAAACCAAACAAAAATGAAAAAATCGCCAAATTCTGGAGAATGTTTTGATAGTGACCCCTGATATTTTTATGTCTTTCGAGTGAAGCCTTGCGTAGCAAGGTCTTATAAAAGATCCAGCCGAGGCCAACGAGGGTGAGCAGCAGGAGAAAAGACTCCCACTGAAGAATCTTTTCGAG
>CAYONZ010000057.1:0-19931 GCA_964405465.1 uncultured Bdellovibrionales bacterium
GATGCCAATGGTATCTTGAGTGTGTCGGCAAAAGATAAGTCGACCAACAAAGAGCAAAGCATCAAGATCACGGCGAAATCTGGTTTGTCTGAAGAGGATGTTAAGAACATGGTTCGTGATGCAGAGATGCACGCGGCTGAGGATAAGGCAAAACGCGAGCGAGCAACTGCGGTGAATGATCTTGATAATATGATTTATCAGACAGAGAAGATGTTGAAGGAAAATGCAGCGTCTTTCGTGGAGGCTGATACCAAGCAAGCCAATAACCTGGTTGAAGAGGGACGCAAGCTGATTGCAGACAGCAACTCGACAGCAGAGGCATTGAAGGCTGTGTTTGATAAGATGCAGACGCTTGTGCATAAGCTTTCGAGCGATATGTATCAAAAAGCAGGGGCGCAAGCTGATGCTGGATCTGGAGCGGGAGCAGGTGCTGCTGACGCCGGGGCTTCTCAGGCAAAGGGCGGAGATGATGTCATCGATGCTGACTTTAAGGATGTGAACTAAGGTTTGACTGCTGAGGTTAGAGTTACTTTTCCAAGGCAAATAATTCGATTGAAACGGCGCAGATGAGTCTGCGCCGTTTTTTTATGCTCTCAGGTCGGAGCACTTTAACTCCGTCCCTGCATATCTGCTGAAAAGGAGCCTTGATTGACATTAGAGAGAGGGTTTGCCATCGTTTGAAGATGCCAACTCAGATAAAGAAACAGCAAGAGACAAAGAAACAACAAGCGAACGTCCCTTCCACGCTTCCTTTGGGCAGTGATCCGTCCACAAACGAAAGAAACACCTCGACTGGAGAAACATCGCAAAAGGTCTCTTTGGTGATCATCACTCTTAATGAAGAAGCCAATATCGAGCGCGCCATTCAATCGGTACCTTGGGTAGATGAGGTGGTGGTTCTAGACAGCGGCAGCACCGATCGTACTGTAGAGATCGCTCAGCGGCTGGGTGCTCGAACCTTTGTTGAAAGCTGGCGTGGTTATCGTGATCAAAAGGTGCGGGCTGCAGATCTTGCACAGAACGATTGGATTCTTTCGCTTGATGCGGATGAGGCACTTAGTGCCGAGGCTGCAGCTGTCGCTCGTGAGTTTCTAGATTCATCTAAACAGAATTTATTTGATGGGGTCGAGTTCACCAGGGTCTCTTTCAACTTGGGTCGATGGATCAGGCATGGTGGATGGTTTCCAGATCGGCAGTTACGGCTCTATCATAGGCAGCGTGCGGGGTGGCGTGCCGGGCATGTACATGAGCGCGTTGAAGCATCGCGAGTATTGAGAGTGCCGGCATCGATTCAGCACTGGCCGTTTGCGACTCATGCTGAGCAGGTGAATACCAATAATAATTATTCCACACTTGGAGCGAAAGATCTATTGGCGCGCGGCAAGTCTTATTCCCACGTGAAATTGGTTTTCAAGCCAGTTTCAAAGTTTATTGAATGCTATTTTTTGAAACGGGGCTTTCTCGACGGATGGGCTGGATATGTCATTGCGGTTGGTGCGGCGTATTCGATTTTTTTGAAGTTTGTAAAGCTCCGTGAAATGGAACAGAATCTTGCTGATTATCGCAAATAGAGAGTTGAATCCTTTGCTTTGAATAAACAATATTTGTTTTCTAGAGGAGTATGAAATGAAGTGTGTTGTTGAAAAAAAAATAACCAGAGAAGAAATAACCAGAGAAAATGTAACAAGAGAGAAATTGCCAATCGAAATGAATGTCGAAACAGCTAAAATCGATGTGACAGGGGAATGCTCTAAGACATCGTTCGTGCACCGAACTTTATTCGGGTCAATTCTAGGTCCAGTGCTCGCACTACTGCCGCTGGTGTTGTTGGCGCCATCGGCATTTGGCTATTTTTCGACGATGGACACGGGTGAGGTCGTGGCCAAAGATCAGTATCGTTTTAGCGTTGAACCTCAGATATTGCTCAATAAATACGAAGGGGGCAATGTCGTAGCTCGCTTAGATACTGGGCTCAATCCGGACACTTCAATTCGGGCGATTCTTGGTTTTGGAACTGTAGACTTTCAAACTGGTGTGATGGCTAAGTATGTTCCATTCCCGGCGACAAAGTCGCAGCCGGCATTAGGTGCGATGGCCGGAGTGCTTTTGTCGCGAGTCGGTGGAGGGACTGAATTTAGTCTTCGTTTTCATCCCTTGATCAGTCAGAAATTTGAATTTGATTATGGTGAAATCACTCCCTATGGATCGATTCCGTTTGGAGTGAGTTTCCGATCGAATGACACGTTTGTGCCGATCCAACTTGCGGCAGGAGCTGAGTGGAAGCCCCTAAATTATGATCGCCTACATTTTTTGAGTGAATTGGGTTTGAATATTAATAAGTCATTCTCCTATTTTTCTCTGGGGCTAGCTTACTATTTTGATGAACAAACTATGAAGCGCCGTAAATAGCGAAAACGGAGATTTCAAAACGGAAAACGAAATCGGAGATTTCAAAACGGAAAGTGAAATCGGAGATTTCAAGGCAGAAAGCGAAATCGGCGAGCTCAAAATAGAAAACGAGTCCGGAGAGCTCAACTTGGGACGACTCTTTTTGAGACATCGATGTGATTTTATATGTTTGCATTGATTTGAAAGAGAAATATCGAGGCCCGAAGCGTAAAACTTCGGGCTTGTTTGTTTTGAATCGAGAATCAATTGTTGCAAGATTTTTAAATCTACTTAGGAGCTAAACAAAATCCCAAGTCGAGACAACGAGTTTTTGCAATTCGATTTACAATCAATTCATGATGCAAATTTATCATTTTTCGATGAGTCCGTACGTGATGTCTTTGCGAGGGTTGGTATTGTTTTTCTTGATATGTGTATCGACCGTTGAGTCGAGAGCATTAGATGAAGAAAGCTGTTCCTGTTTAGCGGCGTCTTGCGCACCATGTGAAGTCGAAGTCGGTGTTACATTTTACTCAGCTAAATGTGGCCCTTCGTTGGCAAAAGTTAAATCATGCAAAAAGCCAACCTGCCAACCGGTAGAAGATCAGAAACAATGTCTTCTTGATGCCGGCCTATCTGTCGAAGAGTCACCACTGGCGAGTACCAAGAGCGCTGGACGTGATCCTGCAAGTATGACCACTCTTGGTTCAGCTGCGATAGCAGAACCCGTAGGTAAAGTGATTTTTTCATCTGGATCTAGTCTACTGACTCGTCCCAATACGGCCGCTATTTCGGTGAAGGCAGGCCTTGAAATCAAACAAGGGGATCGCCTTCAGACCAGCGAAAATGGTCGAATCAAGATCGCATTTTTAGACAAAAACGAACTGAATATCACTCCAAAATCAGACATCGTGATCGAGAAGCAAGAGTTCGATGCCAAAGGTGGTCGAAGAAATACCATGATTAATTTGGTGTATGGAAAAATTCGTTCAAAGCTGACCCAAAAGTATGATGGCAATCAAAATAGGTACGAGGTGAAAACCAAAGCATCAGTGGCGGGAGTTCGCGGAACAGACTTTGTTGCCACATTTGATCCAAGTGAAACCAAATGGGTGACCCAGATTGAAACATTCTCTGGAAAGGTCGCCTTGTTTGATTCAAGGTACGAAAAGAATGTTGAGGTCGGGGCGGGTCAGGTGGCCACCTTTACAGCCGAAGACGTTGGGGCTGGAAAACACAGTGAATATTTCTCGCCTCCGCAAGAAATCTTGCCATCTAAACTGAAGTCTCTTGATGTGGACACTGATTTCTCTAGTAAAGACCCAGATGCGGTTTCCAACAAAGAAGAATCCAATGAATATGCTGCCAACCATAAGAACTCCTCTTTGTGTCAGCAACCTTTAGGTGATTTTTCTCAGTGCTCCTACACCTGTGAAAACAATCCTTCAGGGGAGAAAAATTGCCGCACTGATCTGCCACAAGTCAAATGTGTCCAGAGAACCTGCAAGGCGAATGGCATTTGGATGGCTCCGACTCGACTGCCGGCATCCAAATCCGACCTTTGCCAGGGAGATCGGCCAGTTGTGCGGTCTTGTGAGCCGATTTGGTAGTTGATTCTTTGGTGTCTCCTAGAGTCTTTCATTTCAGATGATATACTGAAAATACATGTTAGAAATTCTTTACAAAAATTTATGAATTCGCCTCGCGTATTTTCGCGTGGTTCCACCGATATGACTATATGCAGTTTAGTATCTGGTCTGGAATATTGAAGCGAGCAGTTTTGTTGAACTCTCTGGTTATCGTAGGTGTGGTGTGCTGGATGACTTTTTTCAGTACCAAGAATCTCCTTCGAGATTTGAATTTTGTAAGACTTGAGTACCAGGGATTCCAGGTGGCTCGTGATTTGATCCATCTTCAGGTGGATTTTTCTGAGTCGGCAAAAAGAAAGGATCTCAAGAAACGCGAAGAGTTGAGGGGCACCTTAGGACTAATAGAGCAGGACCTTGTTGCTTTGTCGGGAGCCAGAGTAAATAAACAAATGGTGTTGATTAGAGAAATCCTTGACTCAAATCGACTCGACGCAGTTGTCGTAAGCGATTTTGGACTTGCGATTGAGGCCATTTTGTTTGAATTGGGATCAGATTCGAATTTGATTTTGGATCCAACTAATGAACGTTATCATCTCATTGCTGTGTATTTAGACGACCTTCCACGGCTAGTCAAAAATTCCAATGTTGAAGAGGATGCCGAAACCTTGGAGCGAGTCTCTCAAGCTTTTCGGCGGGCAGGTGTTAATGATTATCAACACCTTGAATATGGTTATGCGCCCCTAATTGAATTTTTAGATGACCGCATTGGTAACCTTTTACTGCAAAATGAAATTGAAACTCGAGCTACAATTCAGTTTTCTTGGATTTTTAGTTTTTTGTCTATGATTGGCCTTCTGCTTTTAAATAAGTGGGTTATTAGTGGAATGGCCGATACTCATCGAGAGGCGCTTCAGCGTTTGGAGCAAGAAAAAAATCGATCAGTACAGGCTGCAAAAATGGCCACTCTAGGAGAAATGGCTTCAGGAATTGCCCATGAGATCAATAACCCTCTAGCCATTATTAATTCTCGCCTTCAACTCTTGCGAGAGCAGTTCGAACGAGAAGGAGAAATAGATCGCGCGAAAGTACAGACCGCACTCGAAAGAACTGAGGCCATGACTTTGCGAATTGCGAAGATTATTCAGGGCCTCAAATCTTTTGCAAGACAGGGTGAAAACGATCCGAAGGTGTTGGTGAATTTTAAAAATGTTTTGGATGACACTCTCGAATTATGTTCAGCTCGATTGAAAAACCGAGGGATTGATTTCTCAGTCTCTGGCCTACTGGATATTGAGTTCAACGGTCGAGGAGTGCAGATTTCTCAAGTGCTTTTGAATTTGATCAACAATGCCGCTGACGCCATTCAAGAGGCAGATGAGAGATGGATTAAGTTAATGGTCACTGTAGAAAACAAACAGGCTCTGATTTCGATAACAGACAGTGGGCGCGGTATTCCTGCAGAAATTGTTGAAAAACTGATGCAACCGTTTTTTACGACAAAAGAATTGGGAAAAGGAACCGGATTGGGTTTAAGTATTTCAAAGGGGATTATTGAAGATCATGGAGGAAGCCTAAGCTATGATGCCTCAAATCCGAATACCAGCTTTGTCATTTCCATTCCGGTATTCGAATTTCGTGAGCGGCAACCGCAGGTAGTGGACGCGGCCTGATTCTTGTTGCACCCGGATCAATCACTTTTTGTTTAGCAGTCTCTCAGCTGTCTTAAAACAACCCAAAGTTTGGCAATCATGATGGGCGTGAGACGAGTGTGTCGATTCGGTGGTAATTTGCTTGGATTGAGTACTTTTGCTCTCAAGGTCTCTTTTCTTTAAATCTGCGGACACCTCAGGTGTAGGCTTTCGTTTTTGAGTTTTCAATTGCGAGCTCAGGTGTTGTTCGACACTGCGAAATACCGGTACGCTGGGAAGTGAAACTAAGCGGGTTACTTCTTTCTGACAAGTCGGACATTTTTGATGGGGTGGATCCGCAAGTCTCTGCAGGTCAGCAAAGCGTCCATGGCAGATGTCACAATTTCCGGATTTTGGTCCATATTCATAGAATGGCAATTGGGTTTCCTTTGTTTGGAGATCACTCGTCTAGAGTATCCTGGATTTTCGTGAACGAAAACTTGGAACTAGGGCGTGTCCTCAATAAAATGAAAGTCATTCTTGCGGTAAATTTAAATCGATATTCTGGAAGATGTTTTGTTGGTCTATTTAATTTTGGTCTATTTAAATATCGAATCGGGTTGTTTTTGAAATAGACAAAATTTGTTTTGTTCGATAGCCTGAACCGGATTCAATTTGGAATCTGAAAGGAGATAGCATGCCATCAATTGCGATTGTTGCTAAAATTGAAAGTGAGATTGAAGCGAAAATTAAGTGCGAATTGAATGCATTGGCTTCTCCCGTGTCGTATTCTCTTCGTTTGACCCTAAGGCGAGCTTGCTGACGGGTTCAAGTTTATTTGCAAGGGCCATGGCCCTTTGCAGATGGTTTGTGCAAAGGAATTTAAGATTTAAAATTTGTCTTTTCTAAATAGAAAAGGCCAGGATCATCCGAATGGTGTTCGGGTATGCTTGTTGCAATTTTCCTGGTGGGTGGAATTTTAAAACTGCCGTTCTCCTTGGTGTTTTGAAGGATTGTCGGCAGTGTTTCCTTGTGTACATTTAAACGCACAAATATTTCGTTCATGGTTTTTCAGTAGGTATGAATTTTTCTATTTTTTTGAGGTTTTTTTCTTATGAGTTCTTTAATACGAAATTTCTTTTCTAAATTGTTCTTTAGCGAACCAAAAGTCTTGGTTCGTTTAGCAAAACATCGAATTTTACAGGACACAGACGCTCTGGATCTGCCGAAGCATCTTGATGCTGGTGTGGTCCGTTTTGATTTAGATGTGAATTGGTCGGCCTCTCCGTGGAGATTTTTGTTTTCAGTGGTCTGGTCTTATCGGAATCGACTGACCCTTGCATATGGTGCCTATCTTTTGGGAACGATTGCGCCTTTGTTAAAGCCCATGCTTGTGCATTCATTCGTGCAGAGCTTTGGGCAACCGGCATCATTGCCCTTTCTGACTCAAAGTTTGGGATATTCATTGGCGCTAGCAATGGTCGGTCTTGTTACTGGAATCTGCTGGCAACATTACTTTGCCAATTCTCTTCAGGCACAGATGCAGGTCCAAGCCGATCTCAATCGCCGGATTTTTGCGAAGAGTTTGGCTTTATCAAGCCAGGCAAGGCAAAAATCTCAGGTGGGAGACATAGTCAATCACATGAGTAGTGATTCTGAATCAGTTGGTGATTTTGTGATGGCGATTGCTGATTTGTGCTGGGCCGGTCTTACGATTTTGACTGTTTCAGGTTTGTTGTTTTTTTATATTGGTTGGTCCGCCCTCACTTCGCTTTTGACGCTCTTTATTCTCATGCCTTTGACGAAATCGGTGGCACAGCGATTTGTGCGATATGAGGAAGAGATGCTGACGCATCGGGATCAAAGAGTGACGATGATCACGCAGATTTTGAATGCAATTCGTGTCGTGAAGTATTTTTCTTGGGAACGGGCTGTTGAAAACGAAATTGATGAGGTTCGAAAAAAAGAGATTCACAGCAGGTCGCTGCTTGCGCGCGCAGAGGTTTGGGCTGGCGCAAGCTATTTGGCCGTGGGGTCCATCGTATTGTTTGTGGCATTACTCACTCACGCTTTACGCGGGCAAGTGCTAGATGCAGCAGTGATCTTCACTTGTATCTCTTGTCTTGCCATACTTGAAGAACCGTTTGGTCAATTGTCTCGTACTTTCTCGCGTCTGACTCAGGCGCGTGTATCGGCTAAGCGTCTGCAAGATTTTTTTTCGCAAGAAGAATTGTTGAGCAAAATTGAATTATCTGATCTCGGTAGCGATGCCTTTCGCTTCACTGATGCTTGTTTTTCATATCAGGGTTTGTCGGCATCTCGAGATCAGTGGGCATTGGCGAACCTGAGTTTTTCGATCAAAAAGGGAACCGCCGTTGCAATCGTCGGTCCTGTTGGTAGTGGCAAGTCCACGTTGCTTCTTGGTCTTTTGGGCGAGGTGCCACTGTGTCGTGGTCGTTGTGAACAGAATCGTGATTTGCAAACGCGTGCATTGGTGTCGCAAGAAGCCTACATTGTGAATGGCACACTTGAAGAGAACATTGTTTTTGGTTCATTTTCTCAGCTTGGGATCAGAGCGGATGGTGAAAAACAAAGAGCATGGCTTGAAGAGGTCGTCTCCATGAGTTGTCTGCAAGAGGATTTGCGCGATCTCCCAAATGGCCTTCGGACTGAAATCGGAGAGCGTGGCGTGAATTTATCAGGCGGGCAAAAGCAAAGGGTGAGTCTTGCCCGTGCGGCGTATATTCAACCAGACTTGGTTTTGCTTGATGATCCTTTGTCAGCCGTGGATGTCAGCACAGAAAATAAGATTTGTGACCGGCTTTTATTTGGCCACTGGAGAGACAGAACTCGAATTGTCGTGACTCATCGCTTAGAGCACCTGGATCGTTTCGATCAGGTGATCTTTGTTGAAAATGGAAAAGTCACTGCAACAGGAAAGGTCGCTGAGTTGTTGGCGACGAATGCACGGTTCTTGGAGTTTGTTTCACAACATGAGTCGCACACCTCGCACGAAAATGTGGTGGCGTCACGTGTGGCGCAAAATGCTGAGAGTGAGCGCAAATTTATTCAGGATGAAGATCGTGAAACCGGGGCGGTGAAGTCGAGTGTTTACGCCGATTATATTCGGGCCTTAGGCGGAGACAGTCGCTGGTGGAGATTCTTGCTTTCTGTTCTAGTTTTACTATCAATCGCGGCGGCAGGTTTACCACTTTTGCAAAAAGCATGGTTAGCCTATTTCTCGAATCATTTGGGCCAAGTGTCTTCTTTGCATGCGGTCTTAGTGTATGGCTTGCTGAGTGTTCTCGTTTTGGTTGTGGGGTTGGGTAACCAACTTTACTGGTTAAAGAGAGGGATTCGTGCGGGACAGAATTTGCATGGTCGAATGCTGAAGTCATTGCTGCGGACTTCTTTGCGTTTCTTCGATACGACTCCAGTGGGCAGAATCGTCCAAAGGTTTTCCAGGGACATCGAATCAGTTGATATTTATTTGCAATGGAGTTTCGAATCTTTTGTGAGCTGTGTTTTGCAGATTGTGGTTTCACTGCTTTTGATCGTGAGCGTTTTACCTGTTATGGCATTGGTGATTGCGCCGTTGATGCTTGCCTATTGGAATTTGCAGATGATGTATCGTCGTCCGGCTCGTGAAATCAAACGTCTTGATTCCATTTCTCGTTCGCCAAGATTTGCACACTTCAAAGAAACCGTGCAGGGCTTGACTGTGATTCGTGCGTTTGCAAAAGAAAGTTGGTTTTGGCAGCAATTCTACGAAAAACTCATTTATAGCCAGCGAATGTTTTATACCCATTTTATGTTGAATCGTTGGTTCTCGGTGCGTGTTCCACTCTTAGGTTCACTGATTTCCTTTTTCACGCTTGCGGTTTTGTCGTGGGCCGTACATCAAGGGTTGGTTTCAAGTGGAGTCGCTGCACTCACCACTTTGTATTCGCTTTCTTTTTGGGGTCAGCTCAATTGGGGCGTGCGAATTTTTGCCGATATCGAATCGCGAATGACTTCAGTTGAAAGGCTTAAGTTTTACGCGGGCCTTCCAAATGAGGAGAGGCATCTCAGAGCCCAGATTTCATCGCAAATTGCGCAAAAATCTAGGTTAGAAACATCAAGTGTAGGTACGATGGATTTGGACCAGGCGAAAGCCATTTCAGGAAACCTCGAAGTTCGGGGGCTCAAAGCACGGTATGCTGAAGATCTGCCGATGATTTTGCGAGGAGTATCGTTCACAGTTCGGCCAGGAGAAAAGGTCGGTTTAGTCGGGCGTACTGGTAGCGGGAAGAGCTCTATTTTTCAGGCGCTATTTCAATTCCTGTTGATTGAAGATGGTGAAGTTATTCTAGATGGCAAGGGCATGAGGGATATGTCACTTGAAAGTTGGCGTCGCCTTTTTGGAATTGTTCCGCAAGATCCGACTCTGTTTGTGGGAAGTTTGCGTTCGAATCTTGATCGCTTCGGAGAGTTCTCAGATGAAGAGCTCAGTGCGGTCTTGCGTAAGGTGTGTCTCTGGGACTTTGTTTCGGCACATCCACAGGGGTTGCACATGGCTATTGCCGAGAACGGTCAGAACTTAAGCCAGGGACAGCGCCAGCTTTTGTGTTTGGCTCGCGCTTTGTTGGTTGAGGCGAAGGTCATCTTGATGGACGAGGCGACGGCGAGTGTTGACGTGGAGACAGATCAGATGATCCAAAAACTCATCCGCGAATCTTTGACCGATGTAACCATGATTATTATCGCACACCGACTGGGAACGCTCAAAGATTGTGATCGAATTATTGAGATGTTTGACGGAGTGGCTCGAGAGGTGACTGGTCATATAGCGAGGACTTCGGAAACCGAGAACTCTCTGTGCTCTGCGACATAGACGGAGAAAGCAGATTTGCAAATCTTGATAACTGCTTGATACGATTTTGACATCAGCAGCGGCACAAAATGGATTTGTGTCGCTCGCTGGTGCGGACTTGCGAGGGGCAGCTCCGTGGTTTCAAACTCAGGGAGGGGATATGCGCTTTTTGCAAATGCTAGGCGTTTTGGTGTTTTTGTTTTCTCAATCAACTTTCGCATTAAATGGAGTCTATCCACTCAGGACGCGCATCACGCCTCTTGAAGTAGGCCAGCGCGCAGCAAACGCGAAGGTTTTGTATTATGGTGGGCCGGTCCTTGCCAATGCAAAAGTGTATGCTGTGTTTTGGGGAAGTGGAGTTGATCAAGCTTTGCAAGAAGGCATGGGACCGTTTTATAGCGCTGTTCTAAATAGCACCCACATGGATGCAATGAAACAGTACTCAACGTTCGTGAAGGCAGTCGATGGGCGCCAAGGGACGAACCAAACTTTGGGGCGTGGAGCATATGGTGGTGGCTATCTTATCACGCCATCACGAACGGCGAAGCGACTTGATGATCTCGATATTCGTGCTGAGCTTGAAGAACAAGTCGCGAAAGGGGCTTTGCCTCGTCCAGACAGCAACTCTCTTTACATGATTCACTTTCCTGCAGGAGTATCGATCACCATAGAAGGGGCGACTTCGTGCCAGGCCTTTTGTGCTTACCACAACGGATTTACCTCAACCAACTTGGGCGATATTTTTTATGGCGTGATGCCGGCGTTTAATTCAGGAGCTTGCCGTTTTGGTTGCGGGGGTTCAGCTAAGAATTTCGACACGACGACGATCATTTCGTCTCATGAGTTGTTTGAAGCCATCACCGATCCATTTCCTACCCCAGGTGATAAACCGAGCTTTCCGCAGGCATGGAACACCAGCGGAGGCGAAGAGGTTGGCGATCTCTGCTCACATGGAGCCACTGATCTTAAGACTTCAAAAGGGTCTTATAAAATTCAATTGGAGTGGGACAACTCAATTGGGGATTGTGGCCCAGGTCCATTTGTCTCTGATAATTAGAGGCTGACAATTAGAGGCTGAACATTGCCTGCTTAGTCGTAGGTTTAGGGGTAGATTTAGCGAAAGGCCGCCAATTTGGTGGCCTTTTCTATTTGAAGGTGTTTGGAGTGATTTTCGGTTCGCCACTTTATTTCGCTGGCTGTCTGTGCTATCAAAAAGGCCATTAAAAATTCAATTTAAACGCCAAAACACTATACCAAAGGACACGAGATGGTTGGGCCGGTTGCCGAGCAAGACTTAGCCGTTATTTCGCAAAAATTTGCCGCCCTTGAGATGGCCGAGGCCGACTTAAGAGAGTGTGTACAACCTGCCGAATGGGCGCCACACGACGCATGTTGGTTGGCATGGCCGAGCCACGAAGATCTTTGGCTAGAAAATCTGCCGGCGGCGCAGGCCGAATTTACGGCGTTGGTTAAGGCAATTGCAGAGAGCGAACGCGTGGAGCTCATGGTTCCTGCTGATGAACAGCTGGCGCAAGTAGAAAAAATTTTTGCAGGTTGCAATGTGCGCTTTCACAAAATTTCGTTTGGTGACATTTGGGTTCGCGATACAGCTCCGATTTTTGTTTGGCAAAAAGATGGTCGAGTTGCAAACGTACGATTTAAGTTCAATGGTTGGGGTGAGAAGTATTTGCTAGAGCATGATGATCAGGTGTCTTTTAAAGTTGCACGTGAGTCGGCTTCGCAAGGTATTGCACATGGATCAGTCGATTGGGTTCTCGAGGGAGGATCGATCGATGTAGATGGTGAAGGTACTTGTTTGACCACGACTCAATGTCTTCTCAACCCAAATCGCAATCCAGAAATGACGGCTCGTGATCTTGAAAAATCTTTGCGTGACTCGCTCGGCATCACCAAGGTGATTTGGCTCAAAGATGGCCTGATCAATGATCATACCGACGGCCATATCGATACGATTGTTCGCTTTGCCTCACCTGGAGTTGTGTTGTGTATGGAGGCCCGGGAGCAAGATGATCCGAATCGGGAGATCTTAGCACAGCTGATTCATGACCTAGAGAACAGCAGTGATGCCAAAGGAAGAAAGTTAAAAGTAGTGCGCGCTCCTTCGCCTGGGACGGTGTTAAATGAGGAGGGCCGTTTGATGCCTGCGAGCTACATGAATTTCTACATCAGCAACAAGACAGTGATTGTGCCGGTCTATGGGACTCGCTATGACGATGAAGCTGTGCGCGTGGTGGGCAGCTGTTTTCCGAATCACAAAACGATCGGCCTTTCGGCGCGTGCGATTTTGAGCGGCGGCGGGGCATTTCACTGCATCACTCAACAGCAGCCAAAAGGGAGAAGCTTATGAATTCAAAAAAATTAGTTAAGGTGGCCGCCATTCAATGTTCAATCTCTGGCGTTGTGGCTGAAAATGTGGCGAAGATCACAAAGTATGTTCGCGAAGCCGCAAGACAAGGGGCACAGGTGATACTCCCGCCCGAGCTATTTGAAGGTCCGTATTTTTGTCGTGAAGAAAAAGATGAATTTTTTGACTGGGCGAAACCCGTTGAGGCACACCCGACGATTTTACATTTTCAAAAACTTGCAGAAGAACTTGGGGTCGTTATACCGGTTTCATTTTTTGAAAAATCTGGTCCCTGTTATTACAATAGCTTGGCGATGATTGATGCCACAGGCGAACTTATGGGAGTCTATCGTAAGAGCCATATTCCTGATGGGCCAGGTTACGAAGAAAAATTTTATTTCAGACCCGGAGATACAGGTTTCAAAGTTTGGAAAACTAAATTTGGAAATATTGGCGTTGGTATTTGTTGGGATCAGTGGTTTCCAGAGTGTGCCCGCGCGATGATGTTGAAGGGTGCAGATGTTTTGCTTTATCCAACTGCAATTGGAACTGAGCCCAATAACCCAGGGTTAGATACCAAAGACCCATGGCAACGCGCCATGATTGGGCATTGCGTTTCCAATGTAGTTCCGGTGGTCGCTGCCAATCGCATTGGTCTCGAAGTGGATCAAACCTTCTACGGACATTCATTTATTGCAGATCATCGAGGCAATAAGGTGGCTGAACTTGGCCGCTCTGATGAAGGCGTTATTGTGGCGAGTTTTGATTTTGAAGAGATCACGCGCAATCGCGCGAGTTTTGGTTTCTTTCGCGATCGTCGTCCAGAATTCTACCTTTGATTGCTCGTGATCTTGATCGGAACGGTTCTTAGCGCAGCATGGTCGAGATCGCTTTCTTAATCATCAATGGGTCGTGTTGCCCGTTGTAGATTTTTGGAACTTCACGATCGACTTTTGCTAGGTCATAGACAGCCATCTGCGCAGAGCGTACCGAGTACTCGACGGTGAAGACCACGTCTTTAGGAATCTCCACATATTGTCCCAGAAGAGCAAGATTCTTGTAGCCCTTAGGTCGAACCTCAGGGCGATCCCCTTGAGCTCGTGTGAGAAATTGGCTGGTGATAAATGGCAACATGCAAGGAATGCAGTTGGAGGTGCGCAGTGTTTCCTCAAGAATGTCATGAAATCGCAAGTGATTTAAAAGCTCGATCAATATTTCTTCTCCTGTGCAGTCGGCCATTTTCTTCTTGATAAAATTTCCTTCGCGATCGGCAAACAATCCATATCCCCAGCAAACTTGAACATTTGCAGGCTGATTGAGAAAATGTGGTTGATAGGCTAGCACGATAGACATCAACCAATTGCTATCTTTGAGTGTGATCAGCGCTCCGGTTCCCGGCTTATTTCCCGAGAATGCTTCTATGCGCTGAAAGAACTTCGGTGACTTGAATGTCACAGTGAAAGAAAGCCACTTTGATTCATCCACTCGTTCGCAGAAATTTTCAGGACGGCCGAGTTCAGGCCTGTTTTTCGCGATCGTTTTCCATAGTGCGAATGATCCGTCAGTTTGATTTCGCACCAGATCTGCAGGTTTGTTCATGCTGCCCAGTCGAGAAGAATCAGTCATCGAGCCCGGAGTGAAGAACACGAAGTCCTCCTCATGCACATGAAGTCTTTCTGTCGCATTTGCCTTTGTCGAGCTGACGATAAATGCCGACACGATTTGTTCGGAGCTTTGTGGTGAGTTTTTTTTGAATTCGATATCAATAACTTTTGTTGAGTTCTGAAAAACTACCCCCTGCTCTTTGAGCCATTTTTCGAGCGGCAAAACCATAGAGTCATATTGATTATAGGGAGTACGATCGACACCGGCAAGTGTATCGATGCGCTCAAACTCATGCATGAAGCGATGAAGATAGCGTTTGAATTCGACAGCACTGTGCCAAGGTTCGAAGGCAAACATAGTGGCCCACATATACCAAAAGTTGGTGGTAAAAAAATGTGAAGAGAAGTGCTCGTCCACTCGCGAGGTGCCAAGTGAGGATTCTGGTTTCGCCATGAGCATCGTGATTTCAAAACGATCTCGATGGTTAAATCCTAAAGAGTGTGCGTCGAGTATTTTCCCATTTTGTACGAGTCGGGCTTGGGCGTGAGTTTTAATTTGCAAGTTGAACTGTTTTATTTCTTCGGTCACGCTTCGCTCGTTGTTGCTGAGCGAAGGAATGCTCGAAAACAAATCGTAGGTGCAAAAGTAGGTGAAGTTCATCATGCGACCGCCACGAATCACGTAGCCATGGTCGGCCTGTCCTGCTCCGTCAAGACTTCCACCATTGATGGGGCTTTCGTCTAAAATGGTGATCTGCTCTCCCTTCCAGTGGGCATCGCGAATGAGAAAGGCAGCGGCTGACAATGAGGCGATGCCTCCTCCAATCATATAGGCATGACGATTCTCTTGTGGCATTTGCGTGTTTCTTTGCGCATTCATAAGCTTCTCCTCTTTTGGCGAGATTTCGGGTACGATACAATCTAAGAATACAAGTTTTTATTCGCGTTTTATACTCGCATTCAGATGCATGAATAGGAGGCATTGTGCCTAAGGCAGGACAACGAAAGACGCAGCTAACCCCTCGAAAACACCCGAAACAAGACCGCTCAAGACAAATGGTCGAAAATATATTGCAAGCAACTACTCGCATTTTGGTCAAAGGGGGTGTCTCAGATTTAAACACCAATCTTATGGCCCAAGAGGCGGGGATTAGTGTTGGATCCTTGTATCAGTATTTTCCGTCAAAAGAATCAGCTGTTGCAGCGTTGATTGAGCAGCATATTGAAAGCGAAATTCCGCGGATGAAAGAAAAGATCTTGTCGGTTGCGGCCTGGCCCGATCGACGTGCGGCTTTTAAGGAGTTCTTACTTTTCTTGATGGGTCTCTACGGCAAAAACAAAAAGCTGCGACTGGCACTGATCGAACAGTTTGTGCGAGTGGGAAAACAAAAAAAGATTCAAGCTCTTGAAAATGAAATCGCTCATTTGTTGTTTGAGAAAATTCTGCTTCCAGCAAAACTTGAGCAACGCGAAGACTCACAAATCGTCGCAGCTCGATCCAAAAAAAATCTGTCACCTGAACGGCTTGAATTGAGAGAATTTGTGTTAGCGAAGTCGTTGGTTGGTATACTTCGCTCTGCGGTTTTGGAACACTCGAGCTATCTTGATAAAGAGGATCTTGGTGAAACCTTGGCCGAAGAGCTTTGTTCTTTACTCTTTGACTGGGGCACACTTGGCTAGGTTGTTAAGATCGCGCCAGACTTGTTCTCGCAACTCCAGAAGTCTTTTTAATGCCGTAAGCTTCTTCCGAACTTCTTCTGGATCGGTCAAAATGATGGTTCGCAATTGCAATTGACGTATCTGCAGATTGAGAAAATTTTGGTTTTGTTCGGTTCTTTCAATTTGCGGACGAACAGCCTCAAGACATCTTGCGCGGGCTTGTTCTTCTTCTTTCTGATTTCTTGCCCCGAGTTCCGAGCGAATGCTGGCGTAGGTTTGCGCGGTGGCACTGATGGTGATTCCGAGTAAAACCACTTGGGCCAACACTGGTGAAAAAGTGTAAAGTGCGCCAAAGACTCGGCTTGCGATGTAACCACCTGCGACCATGACTCCGCCGACGACGACTCGTCCTGCCACTTCAGAAACGATCAGTCCTGCAATATAGGTTTTTTTGCTGACAGAATCATCGGCGTAACAAGTTTCGAGTGCAGCTTGGAACCCAGCTGAAGCAAGAGTGGCTGCTAGAAGAGTTGAAATGCCTTTGTTTTGGATCGTGTTGGCAATTGCCTGAGTGTTAAGGCCCAGAACCATCACTCCCTCGGAGGCACTTGCTTTTGCCACTTGAATATTAAAACCTTGCCAGATGCTGGCAAGCCGCGAAGCCTGCCCGTTGGTCTGCAGTGTTCTCTGGCACTTCATAAGAGTGGTATTATAAATCTCTTCATCAAAACTGCGGGCTGTCCCGGCCATAGAGCTCTGAGACAATGAGCCGAGGTCCGCAGACAATGAAGGTTCAGCCCAAATGCCGACAAACAAAACCAACGCGAGCAGAGTTCCTTTGAGTTGAAGCGCAGATGTGGGCTGGGGCGAGCGAATAGACATCGAATTGTGGCTCCGTCTTTAGAGCAAAGATGAAACTTATTTACTGAGTGGCTCGTTGTGCTCATCAACGAACCACTCGTTTAAAAGTATTAATTCTGCTGTAAAAGAATTCTGTTTTGCTCTAGCTGCAACTGTAAAGTTTGATTGGCCTGAACGAGGGTTTTGTTGATCTTAGTAATTTCAAAAGCTTTGAAGGTCACAACGGCTATACCAACTGCTGCAGATCCGCCTGCTGTGATCAGAAGTGCTTTGTTTGAAATCAAAACTTTAGAAGTTCTCATTTTCATCGTTCCTGTTGCCAAGCCTTCGATCAATGATCCTCCGAATTCAGCCCATGCGCCGATGGTGCGCGCAGCAACTGTGATAACCGAAATGGTGGCAACGGTTCCGGCGATGACAATTGCTGTATTTCTTCCACGGCGAGCAGAATCAAGTTGTTTTTGCAGTTCATTAATTTCTTGTATTTGCTCTTGAATCTTTTGGCTATTTTCCTGCAGAGCCTTTCTATTAGCAGCGCTTGCGGCTTCTTCGCTCGACACTTCAGCTATTGGAGCCGATGTTGTCGCAGTTGCAGCTGGTGTAGGGGCAGCTGTGTCTATTACGGCTTCCTCATTCGCCCATGCTGTCGTTTGTGCGAGTAGTGCCAGAACGAGAAGTGTTGAGGTCAATTTTTTCATTTGCGAGACTCCTTGTGATTTGGGGTGACGTCGGCTTCGATGGGATACCTGATCCGACTATTTTATGGATTGCGAACTAAGAATTCGAATTAGTAGTTGCTAATCAGCAATTCGAATTTGTAACTCGATCCCATAAGCTAGACGCATCCTAAACTAATTGTGCCAAATGAAAAGATGTCAGAATTTTGTACAGGTAAAAAAAACCGGTTTCGGAATACGTTACGAATTGACTCACAATAAAGGTAACCGAGGGAAGCAATAGAGAAGGGGTTCGAGTAAGTTAGTGTGACTCAACGAGCAGGATGTTGGTCCTGAAAAGACTTCGTTGGGTCATGTTCCGTTCACCAACAGGATAAAATGTTTGCGCCAACAAATAATCAAATCCTACGGAGGGGAACATGCCCAAGGAAGTGCTGGGTCTTCTTTGCGAGCTTAAGTATTTTGAAGCAGGTCTGGATGCAATTGCTGATAGAAAGCCAGAAATAGAAGGAACTCTTTATTTTTTTGCAGATTCCTTATCGATCGATATTTCCACAGCATCACCCGTCTTTAGGGAAGTAAAATCTTTGCCAAGTTTCTCGCGGTTGAATTTATAACTTTCACCTGCGATTTCGATGGTCACGATCTTTTGGTCAAAACTTACAATTTTGCCTTTAATATTTAGAGAGTTAACTGAGGCAAAAGACGTTGTTGCGAAAAAAAAGCTAAGGATAATGACTATGAAAGTGTTTCTCATCGAACGGCTCCAGCTGGATTAGTGTTGAATGTTTTTGGAACAGCATCACCTGATTGACGGAATGACCCATCTTTTAAGTTGATTCCATTGTCGTACGCGCAAGATTCAAAGGTTCCACAATCATGGGGACCGCCCTTACAGGCGCCAGAAACTTTCAAGTCAAAAGACTTTCCGCGATAATTACAATCTAGTGCTGCCGCATATTGACAAATCCTGTTTGAAACTACACCTGAGCCACACAATGAGCCAAAAATTTCGGTTACTCGCATGTCTGGACCTGGCTTGCAATTTTTTAAGATCTCATCCAGGCCCCTGCCAGTTAAGTCATTTCTTAATCGAGCTGCTTCTTCAGGTGAGACCGCCGCATCAACTGCCATTGGCAATGTAAAACACCTTCCGAGCGCCGGGCATCGACCATAAGATAATTCCGCTACCAGAAGAGATACGAATACAACTATTAAGCGCAATCCTTTCAAAGAAACCCCCACCACACAATTTTTATTAGTTTAATTGATTCTATTAATTTTAATGCAATTTGATAAGTCCAGATCTCCTGCGAGGGGATCACTTGATGGGAATATTGCTTTTTCATCGTGTCTGTTCGTAAGATGAACTTTAAATCAAATGTTAGGAACAGGAGCCAGCTGGCATCTGCGATTTTTTCAATCTGGTAATTGAGGTCATTGAACAGTCGGCTACGGTATCCGTTTACTCAAGGGTCAATAGCTGGCTTCGATGTGTAGGGAGTTCGGTGATTTTCCGTACCCATGAGTCAACATCACATGCTCCATGAGTCCATATGCTACTCATGGGTCCATACGTTGGTGTTTGACGAGGCGAGAGTCAATCTAAGGAAGACTCTCAATTGGTTTTAGCTGGCTGCTCTGAGCAAACGTTGTTTATATCAATCATCAATGCGCGTGCGAATTTTATAGCAACGGATTTGCTTCCATCTTGAAAAGATAGACAAAATGATGATTTGTTGGATGCGAGGTCGGCCCAAACCCCTGGATTGACCAAAAGTTTGCGTTTTGCCAGAACAGCAGCCATCATGACACCTCCAACAAATCCCTTTGTCATGGCTACTTCATCCGATGCTTGGTTCTCTACTCTGTAGAAATATTGATCCACGAAACGAATTTGAAGATCAGCTCCAAGATTAAAGAGTGAATTTGGCCCCGAAAAAATAGATATATCTTGTGGTTTCACACAGATATATCCCTCAGGGATTGCGGCAAGTGAGAGTTGGCTCAAGGTCAGAGTGAGTGCGAAAATAATCTTTTTCATCTTTTTCTCCTAATTTTTGTCAAAAAACCAAACCATGAATTCCCATGAATTCAAGGTTTAGCAAGTTGAATTTAACAGTTGAACTTCAAAAAGAAGGTGGCTGCAAGGTCGATGCCTGGCTGGTTTGCACCACAATCAAATAGGGTTTGTTTAGTTATGAATGAACTGTCTAAAACTTAAACATCGCCGCGGTTTTCAGGCTCTTCTTTTCTATCTCCGGGTTTTAGCGGGGTTTGGCAGACGGTAGAAGAATTCGTCAGTGTT
>CAYONZ010000058.1:0-19166 GCA_964405465.1 uncultured Bdellovibrionales bacterium
TTACGAAAAATGATCGAACCAGATTATGACAAGCCAAAATATATTTTTCGTGCGAAGAATGGTTACTATTTAAATAAAAATACCAGAGTGTATTTGGGTTAATGATTTTCGGGGGGGAAGAAAATGGCTAAGTGGTTAGTTATTGTATTGTCAGCTTTGTTCATGTTCGCACCGGTTCAGTCGCAGGCTTGTCAGAATGAGCTTGGCCATGAGGTTCCATTTCCTCTCTCCTTTCCATGGGATCAGATCAGCGGAACTTGGGAAGTTAAGTCATGTGAAGGATCTCTATATTTTAGCTTCGAAGTTACGTCGTCATCCACAGGAGCCCAGGTTTTGCGAGTTGTCGAGTACAACCCAAGAACCGGCCGAGTGATTGCTAAGGGCAGTGGCTTTGCCAATGCCGAACACACTCAAGTTCGTGCCATCATGGTGGGTAAAGGCATGAGTTTTATGATCTTCGTAAGAGCATTTAAGTCTGATTCTCCAAGATCGAGCATGGAGTCGACAACCGTGTCTTCTCCAGAGATGGTGTTGACCGTTGCTCCATTAGGAGAGGCGAACATTCAAAATGGGCAACATTTTGAATTGCGTCGCGTTTCTTCAACGACTCTAAAAGATCGGTAAAAAACTAAAAAAGGGACTCGACAAAGGGTCCCTTTTTGTTTATGTTCGTGCCTCATTTCAAATAGGGAATTAGCTCAGTTGGTAGAGCGCCACCCTTACAAGGTGGATGTCATCGGTTCGAGTCCGGTATTCCCTACCAATTAAAACCCGCCGCGAGCGGGTTTTTTAGTTTTATTGCTATTCAAATGGAACACGGATTGGTTCTTCTCCAGAACCCTTTTCAAGAGATCACTTTTTCTTAACTCTTGGTTTAGGTTTTTCAATCGGCCATGAGGGCTCGATCTTCACCTTTGAACGATTGTCGTCATTTTCGAAAATGAAAACTACCCGTTCTTTAAATTCCTCACTTAGAGTTGAGAGCTTTGGTGGAATGTCGCCCAGAATATCGCGGTTGTCTGGGCCATAACTGGCTCGACGACTTTCAATCGTTTCACTTGTAAAATTCGGAGGAGAAAAGATCAGGCGTTCCGTTCCTGCAGGACATGGGTGATCTCCGGCCCAAATGTGATCAACTACAATCTGTGTTGTTCGCTCACAAAAATATACCCGCTCAGGGCAACTGTGCCAGATTCTTCCATCATTCGTTGCAAGCGAAAGGTCCTTGGGGAACTCAAAAAGTGGTTTGTTATTCTGATCCAAAAAAATGGGATAAAAAGCACCTTCCCATCTTGGATACTTGAGGGCAAGGACGTGCACTTTAAGACTTGGACTTAAATCAACCCAGGCAAAACATTTGGCCCAGTCAGGGAGATTAAAGGGTAGTTGTGGGACCTGCATGTCATTATTGAATGACAAGGGATATTTTTTGTAAAGAAATCTATTTCAATGTTCTGGATTTTTTATGAGATTGATTACAATATTGAGACAAATTAAATTCATAACTTCGACTTCGCTGGCATATCTATTACAAATTTACTCGAAATTCGCTGTCCAGAATCCTGACATCTATGTTTTTCGGCAAGTTCAATTACTATACGAAATCAACATCACGTTCGTTTTTGGCTCATAGTTTGGAGCATTTTTGACTCGAAGCTGGGGACAGACCCAATTTTTAGAGAGGTATGTCTATGAAGAAACATTTTCGGACAGCTGCGGTCTTAGGTCTTTTTGCCCCCATTTTTGCTAGTGCACTTATGATAAGAAATTCTCCTCCAATTCAGGTCCGGCAAGAGAATATTTCTTACAGAGCGATGAATGAGAAATTTGATGCCCCAAGGGCGGGTCTATGGAAGCCTACGGTTGAGAGAGTTGACATTGTCTATTCTGCTGATCGATTTGAAATGAATGCGCTTATTTGGGATTCTTGTGAATACAAAAATCACCCAGAGAAATTTGTGGTTGTTCGTCGCAAAGGCGCCAATGGAAAAAGTGCCTATCACGATGATTTGTACATCAAACAGCATCTTATCGACTCCCAGCCGTTTTGCTGGATGCATGTTCACGTCAACGGAGGTCCGAGGTCAGAACAACCGGGAAGTCCGTTTGTAAATAACATTTCCACTCGTGCGGAAGGAGACTATTAGGTCTCAAATCTTCTAGTTCTCAATTTTTTTGGGCCTCAAATCTACATGGGGCCTCGATTTTCATGTTGGGGGTCATAGCTCAACAGGTTCTGTTTAATTGAATCTTGTATGTCGAGTGCGAATACGATAGATCTGCTTCCGAGATTTCTAGCGTGGGAAGCGGTTATGCGAGTTTTGGTTTTCGGTATTCTATTGTTTTCACAGTTTACTTTTGCTGATGATCTTGTTTTTTGCTCGATGGATTCAGTGCAAATGGTTTTGGACGCTAAACAGCCTGCTCTCTGCAAAGCTGTGAGTGGCAATTCCACCCTTGAACTCTGCGAAGACAAGGGTGGAACAATTGCGTTGCCCAGTGGAATGGTGATGAGACTGTTTCGAGTAGCTTCTGGCTGGAATGCACGAACTGATGTTCAAGACTTCAGTGCCAACACAGTATCTTCGACGACTCTCGCTCTTCGAAAAAATGAGAAAGAATTTTTGTACAATGAAAAAGTATTGAGCAGTAGGGGCCAAACTTTAAGAAGTCTTTCTTGCTCTGGAACCATTAAGTAAAAGAGCTACATTTTTTTACGTGTGTGGGTCTTCAGTTCGGCCAAAGTTCGCTGTTGGCAAGTCATTAGACTGATTTGTCGGCTTCCGCTATTTTCGCATTTTGGGCCAGGCGTTTAGCCGGAACTAAGAGCTATGTAATTGGACACAGTATTGTCTCACTGACGACGCTCAACGCTCCCTAGGAAAGAATCTGTGTTTTTTGCATCGGATTTTAACATTCAAAAAAAGCATCTCAGTGCTTGAAATCGGAATTAGAGAATTTACATTTTTCGGTGCAATCTGCCAAAGACTGCAGTCACGAAAAGCCGCAGCTATGAAAACCCACTGTCATTTTTTTGTGGGAATTAAATTACTTCGAGGTCGACAATTCCTTTGAGCTGTTCTTGTAGAAAAAATGGAGCATAGGCGGGGAGGTGGCATTCGATTGTGTAGTGGTATCCAAATCGATCGAGAGAACCATCTGTATAGAGTTTCACGATGATCCAGTTGTCACTTCGGTGTTTGAGTTCAGTATGCATAGTGCCCTTGGTAACCTCGAACTTTTTATCAAGTGACATACAGTGACCTTGTTTGTAGTCCCGATCTGTTAGACCGATACGATGGCCATTTTGAATGACTGTCCATCCGTAGGCGGTTGCCTCAAGCTCGGTTTTATCGATGACATTGAAAGAATAGTCGTAAGGAAATGGAGACTTGGATGCGTAGGCATTCGATTGAATACAAAACAAAAATCCAAAGATCAGCAGGGCATTAGCAAGAAAATATCTGCAGGTGATCGTGTTCAATCGAAAAGTCAAAATTCTTTTTTTCTGAGAATTGTTTGAATGCATCAACCCCTCCACGGTGTGAGTTTCTCTTGTATTTGATGAGAGTCGATTCAAACTGAATATGCAAATCGAAATCTTGGGATTCTTTTTAAACCAGGTTTATTTGATTTGAGCATTGGTCGATGCTACTCAGAGTCGCGTTGTTCGCGAGCAGAATCGACCAACTCAAATGACTGATCAAGATCTTTGAGTAGGTCATCAACTGGAGTTTCAGTTGCCGACACAGTTCTGAAATATGGCTTAATGGTGCCCTCGAAGGCATAGCCTGTTAATTGTGACTTACGGTAGAAATAGTTGGCGAGAAAAGCCGTGGGATAGATTGAACCCAGAAATAGACAGGTCAAAATGAGCTGGCGTCTGGACGCTCGATCTACAAATACTCCACACAGTCCTACCAAGAAGTCGTATAGGCCGATGCCGATGATGATTTGCGCGATCACGACACCGGCAGCTGGAGAAAAATAGTTGTACGAAATGAGCTGGCTAAAGAAATAGAGATTGAGTGTGAATGATCCAGCAAGATAGGCAATTTGAATCATGGGCTTTGTGTTGTATTGGTTCGTATGAACTTTCGAGATCAACATAAATGGACTCGCGGCCACGACGGCAATACAAAAAATTAAAAAGGCGTAGGAGAGACCATACCCAATTGATGTTGTGATAGGAGCATCGAATGAGCAGTAAATCGTACCCAATAGAAAATTGGCAGCCCAAACTAAAATACTGCCAGTGTAGAAGTCAGAAAAGTACGAGGTCAGACGCAGTGAATTTCCAAATAGTGAAAGTTGTGGTGTTGATCTTTTGGTTTTTCGATCTTGCTTTGCGATGACTTTAGGCTCGATTTCGATTTCTTGAAACTGTATGTCTTGCTGTGAACTTTGTGGATAAATCTGTGGAACATGATTGGCATTTCCCAATGGATTCGACGGGGCCAAATTGGGAGTCGCGGCGCTGAGAGGTTTAAATGTTTGAATCTGCTCTGGAGCCGCAGGTTTGATTGCTGCTCCTGCATGGTTGGGCAATGCTTTGGGAACCTCAACCACGGGTGGAGTAGGTGATTCGATCTTCGGAATCGAATGCGATGTGGAAGAATTTTCTGGTTCCGGAAAATCAAACGGAATTGAATCGTCTCGTACATTACTGGCAATGCTGTGTTGAGATGCTACAAAAAGTGGAATGGCCTTAACGACAATTTTGCCAATTTTGAATTCGGTTGCCTCGGTGCAGTCGATTTCGGAGACTTTCTTGCCCCCAAAGCGCATGCCATTGGCACTTCCCATGTCTCTGATAATAAAGCGACCATTCTCTAGGACCAGCATTGCATGTTTTCGCGAAATTCCAGGGTGATTTACGACGATGTCATTTTCATTCGTACGCCCAATTTGGCTTGGAAAGCGCTCGACCTTTTTGTCGCAAAGAATATTCCCCTCGGCGTCGGTAAAGCGAAGTTGAATCATTGATTCTCTCCCTGCTTTGCCTGGGAAATCGACTCGATAACATGCTTGAGAATTGAAGAAATAGAGTCTTTTTTAAATCCTGAGGCGGTAACAATTGCGAGGGCGGTCGAGCCCGATTTATTGAGGGTGAAGATTTTGAAAATCGCAGAATTTAGATTTTTAAATTTCTTGAATGCAGTTACACAATAGCGAACCCTTAGCGGAATATTATTAGAGTTAGCTACTGTACGTTCGTTGCAATCGTAATCAGTGAAATCTTCGCGGGAGAGGGTATTGTTTTTAAATACATCTCCAAGACCTTGAGGAATTTCGATATAGGCACGCTGTTGTGCTGGGGAGCGAAGTCCTGATTTTTCAAGTTCTTTCGTTACCATAAAGACGAGTTCAATATGCCCAGCTTCAACTCCGTCTAATGGCGTGGCATGTTCGTGATTTGCACAGGCTTGAATATCGATAATTTTCGAGTCGGTATGTTTTTTGGCCAATGCACTCCGGCACTTGAGACCAGTTGGCGTGTTGATGAATTTCCAGTTCTGAATAGACAACGTGTCTGTGGCTGCTTCATTTTTTTCTACAACTGCTTTGGTCAGTCGACTCTGCACATCGACCAATTGACTCTCGACTACAGCTAAATGTTCTGATGGATTTGATGCCGAATTGCGCTTTTGTAAATTGTTGACCAAGACATTGAGGTAGTAGGGCGCCGCTAAAAGTGAAACATTTTGCTCTGTAGCGAGCACTGCCTTGTTCACGCCAACTAGTTGTCCAAATTTGTTTACAGTTGGCCCTCCACTCATCCCGCGATTCAAAGGAGACGACAGTACGAGAGAGAAAAATATTCCATCATTAAGCGTTCCGTTGAAGTTTCCTTCGACAAGTCCGAGATCAAGATCGTTGGGTTGGCCAATTGAGAACACCTTCTCACCTTGCGAAAGATTTGGAGCTTGAGCCGGAACCGTGAGATAGCTTGGTAGGGCCTTGGGTGACTCCAACAATGCCAAATCGTTAATCACATCAACTGCGACAACTTGGGTTTCGATGATTTCACGGTTGATCTGCGTGAAGGCTTTAAATTTTTCTGGAGAGATCGCAGCAGAGGAAATGACATGGTAACTTGTGGCAATTAATTTTTCAGAGACAGCGAATCCCATTCCATAGTTTAGAGTTGGTGATTTTGCCGACTGTGCGATGCTGACTCTAAAAACAATGGGACGCATATTGCTAAATATTGTTTGTGGGTCAGATTCTGTGATCGCAGTTCCCAAAGAAAGATTGGGCAACGGTAATACATTGTCGCCGACGGAATTTGTGGAGCGTGAAATCGAGTTCTGAGCGTCCGATCTCGGTGCGGGCTGCGTCTGTGTAGGGGCACTATTTTGATTGGCTATGGGCTTTGCCACTTCATTTGTTTGTTGATTGATGGTCACAGAGCGCGGAGGTAATTTGGGCGGAAGCTTGGTCGCAAGCTTTGGATTGGCCGCAAACGCGGTCAGAGATGTTGATATTAATATCGTCAAAATTACTGTTCGCATATCCGCCCTTTCATTGAAATTATCGGGGTTTGTCGAGGGCAACTTAATATTCTCAGTGGTTGGTTTGTGTTTACTAGACTCGACTATTGGTATGCAGAGCAGAGTCTCGACTTTTCGCTTGCTCGTTGTGGAGAGACACTCTAGAAACAGTGCATGGCAAGTTCAAATACACCTCTTGATGATCTGTTTAAAGTCGACCTCGAATTTCGGGATGCCGATTGGGAAGACTCATTTTTTAAAAGCTTTCTCCGTTCAAGCGTAAAGGTTGTTTTCTCTGACCCCAAACCGGGACCTGATGGTTGGCCTTATCTTTTTGTGGAAACAACAGAAGAAGCTGATGAGCCGGTTTCAAAGATCGTGGGATGGCTCGCTGAGCGCGGCATTGGTCTGGCTTTGAATGTTCAAAAACCGATGCCAGACTTTGTGTTCACCTACGGCATGTTGTGGAACTACAGGGAACGCGGTGAGTTTTTATCTACCGCACCAAAAATCGAATCCGGAGAAATTCGCTTGGGAGATGGTGAACAAGTTTTTATTGGTGAACCATCAGAAGCATTCTTACCTAAATATGTAAGGGCAATTTTAAAACAATTCTTTTTTGATCAAGGTGTACATGCTGTCAAAGCGATGATGATGTCGAAAGATCAAAAACATTTCGACCTCTGCTTTTCTTTGGAGTCATTGGGGAGCCCTCCAGAAAAAGAGCGGGCTGGAATTGCCGAAGCGATTGCTTGGTTTTTACCTGCGCATTACTCCGTGGCATTGATTAGCGAAAAAGCTGTAGAAGGCTTCAAACCATTATAGAAGCAAAGTCAGACCGAGACTAGTTTTCGCTAGTCTTAGGCAGGAATTCAAGCAGGCATTCGCGCCAGTACTCAGGAGCATCGTCGCTGAAGTCTATTGCGATTTCATAAGTCGTTTTGTTGAATCGGTGAGTGCGTGTGATTTTACCCGAGATTTCGATGTTCAATTTCGGAATTTTTAATAGAACTTGATCGCCCTCAAGTTCAGAAATCGAAAGTGCTTCTTTGAATTTTTTAGGCAAAAGCTCGGTCCTGTCGACATGCAAAAGAAAACCGCTTTTAGAGGCATCGACAATTACACCCTTACGCGAAAGCAATGTCAGGTGGTCAATCGATGTGAAGCCCGAGATGAGCAGTGGCTCGACTGATTGTCGTGGAGCTCGATCGACCTTAGCAGGCACAGGTTGAGGTTGATTTTTGCTGTCAAAATGAGAGTCATCGCGCATCGACATTCCTTTCAGTCGAGATTCAATTAACTCTTCGGACTGGACCAGACCTAAGTTTAACAAAAAGCAGACTTTTAAAAATCCTCAGGCAATTGAAGCAATTGTGGCGATTATTTGTAGCAAGGGCCAAAATATGGCGTCTCAGTTCAAGACAAATTTATCATTCATGGAGCAATAAATTTTTCAGGCCACTTAACGGATTTCCCATCGGTGATATCCATCATTCTTTGCAAAGACACCTGCGCAAGTTTGGCGGTGAGTGGTTCCACTTCAACGGCAGGCGAAAGTGTTTGAAGAGCCTGACGAATTTTTTCGAGGGTATTGAGCTTCATGTATGGGCATTGGTTGCAGGCACAGCTTCCTTCGGCGGGAGCTTGAATGAGGGTCGCCTCTGGTCTCACCTTGCGCATCTGGTGCATGATGCCTTCTTCTGTTGCCACGATAAATTCGGTCACGTTTTTGTTATTCTTGACCTCTTCCAGCAGGCGAGAAGTTGAACCGATGACGTCGGCGAATTGCAAAACGGCATCATCGCACTCCGGATGCGCAATCACTAGTGCCTTTGGATATTGCTGTTTTAACGCAAAAAGTTTTTGCGAAGAAAATAAAACATGCACCTCGCAAGAGCCTGGCCATTTTATCATGGGTCGGTCGAGCTTTTTTTCGAGAAAACGACCAAGGTTGGCGTCGGGGCCAAACAAGATGGGCCGATTTTTGGGAATCGAGTTGATGATTTTTTCGGCATTGCTTGATGTGCAAATAACATCTGAAATCGATTTCACCGCAGCACTGCTATTAATGTAAGTCACGGCAATGTGCTCAGGGTTTTCAAGTCTCCATTTCAGGTACTTTTCGTAGGGAGAGTGATCAACAAGCGAACAACCAGCGGCAAGGTCAGGAACCAAAACGGTTTTCTCTGGCGAAAGAATCTTCACGCTTTCTGCCATAAAAGTGACTCCCGCCAATAGAATGACCTTTGCGGAACTCTTTTGACCTTGTTGCGCTAGAAACAAACTATCACCGACGGCATCGGCAAGATCCTGAATTTCACCATCTTCATAAAAGTGGGCGAGAATCAAAGCATCGTGTTTTTTCTTGAGGTCAAAAATTTCTGCTTCAATCGTAGGTCTTGTTGCCACATCGTCTCCTTAAGGATCAATTTTAAAGGATCAATATCACTGATCGATATCGACTAACCAGCCGCGAGTGTCCGGAGTTCTTGAATAATAAATATCTCCGAAAAGTTGATACAGCTGAGTCGCCACAGGGCCGTTTTTTCCGCCATTGATAGTCATCGTAAATGGTTCACCATTTATTGTGGTTCCGAGGGATCCAATTGGAGAAATGGCCGCTGCCGTACCTGTGCCGAAAGCCTCTTCAAGCTCACCGGCCTTGTAGGCCTTGATAACTTCATCAAGAGAAAGTGGTCGCTCTTCAAGAGGAATGCCGAGTTCTTTTAAAAGCTCAATAGCAGAGGCACGAGTGACCCCTGGCAAAATAGTTCCTGCGAGAGGCGGGGTGACCACTTTGCCTTTGATTTTAAAGAAAACATTCATGGTCCCGACTTCTTCGATGAATTTCTTTTGGCAAGCATCGAGCCACAAGACTTGCGCGTAACCATTCTTTTTGGCTTCGAGCGCTGCCTTCAGGCTAGAGGCATAGTTGCCTCCGGCTTTCACATTGCCCATTCCGCCTGGGCCGCTGCGTGAATAAGTGGGCTCGACCCAAATTTTAACTGGATCAGCGGAATTGCCATAGTAAGAACCAACTGGCGACATGATGACATAGAAAAGATAATTCTCTGAGGGACGAACTCCTAAGAAGGCCTCAGTGCCAATTAGAGTTGGGCGAAGATACAGTGCTGTGTTGGGCGAGGCCGGTACCCAATCGAGATCAGTCTTGATGAGGGTTTTGATTCCTTGCCAAAAAAGATCATAATCAGGAGCTTGCATACATAGGCGTTCGGCCCCGGCCTTGAGCCTTTCCCAATTCATTTTAGGTCTAAAAACTCGAACTTTACCGTCTGCTCCCTTAAATGCTTTCATGCCTTCGAACAGTGCCTGGCCATAGTGAAGAACCGCAGCACCAGGATCAATTTGAAAAGTCTGGTACGGCACGACTCGGGGAGCATGCCATTTCAATAAATCGCTGTAATCTGCCAAAAACATATGATCAGAAAAGAATTTTCCGAAGCCATAATTTTTGGGATCGGGCTTTGTGTGTGGGGCTTTACTGCGGGTCACTTCAATTTGCATCGTCAACGCTCCTTCACCGGCCCAGATTTTCGAATTGCTTCGTGAGAAGGTCTGCGAAGTTCCGAACTGAGGCACATGCTCTATCTAACTTGGACCAGGGGTATCACTTTGGGGGGCCTGAGGCAATAATCTGTAAGGTCTATCTGTTAGAAATCTGACAGGTGCGATTCAGGGTATGGTCTGTTAACTTGCCTTAATCTTGAAAGGGGTCCCTTATGAACCGTTTTGTTAAACAGGCTTTTGTTTGCGTATTGTCCGCACAAATGCTTCTTGCTCCGGGCTTGTCTCATGCTGCTTCTCCAATTGGATTTGGAGGATCGTCAGCGGGAGTATCGTTCACAGAGATTTATTCGGTGGTACAATCCTCTTTCTCAGGAATTGGTACGGGAGCACCATTTATTGTGAGTTCAGATGCAACCTCGCGACGAGTGCTTTTTCAGCCTTTGTCGATCGCCATGAATGAAATTTCGATGCTAGTCAGTGTGCTGAGCCCAAGCGGTCAAGTACTGGCGGGAACCCAAGTGACAGTTTCATCTTCTTTGAGCGCGTTAGAAATGAAGGAAATGCTTCAGCTTCAGGGACAACATCTTGAAGAGATGGCCGGCCCAGAAAAAATCAATATGAAGGATGGTAAGCGAGTTGCGGGAGGAACAGGCGCAACAGGAATCATCGGGCCACTTGTCACTTTTGGTTTGGCTGGTGCGGGATTGGTATTTGCCGGAAAGTATGTCATCGCTTCACTACAACAAAAGGGTCAGTTGAAAGACCTAGGTGTTGCTGCGGGTCTTTTGGGGGCTTCAGCTCTCTTCTTTTTGGTTTATTCTAACTTTAAAGTTACGCCAGTTTCGACAGTCACGACCCGCTAAGGTCATGCTTTCGGTTTTATTGTAAGGCGGTTTAGCGGCCGCCTTTTAGAGTTGTCACGATAGCCTTTGAAACTGTCATGAGCGACTCCATCACACCGCGCCCGATTGAGGCATTGGCCTCAAAGTCTGGGGCATTGTAACGGTTGAGTGCGGTTCGCAACTCAGCAAGAGAGGCAATGTTCGGTAAGTCGCGTTTGTTGTATTGAATGACGAGCGGAACTTCTTTAATGTCGTAGCCTTGCTGTTCAAGATTGCGCTCTAGATTCTTCATGGCTTCGATATTTTCATCCATTCGCTCGAGCTGCGAATCTGCAACGAATATGACTCCATCCAGCCCTTTGAGAATGAGTTTTCGACTGGCATCGTAGATAACTTGCCCCGGAACGGTGTAGAGGTGAAACCTGGTTTTTAAACCGCGAATCTCGCCCACGTTCATTGGCAAAAAATCGTAAAAAAGTGTTCGCTCTGGGTTTGAATTGAAGGTCATTAATTCAGAGGCATTACCCTGGTCTGAGGTCTTCGAATAGACCCACTGGAGATTCGTCGTCTTACCACTAAGAGATGGGCCATAATAGACAACCTTGCAATGAATCTCTTTGGTCTCTTGATTGATAAATGCCATCTTCGGTTCAACCACCCTGTCGAAGTAAGACCATCCAGTGGTCCTAATATTTATAATATGAAATTATAACTCTACTCGGTTTTCAAGCGCACGACTCAGTGTGCGATCGTCGACATAATCTATATCACTTCCGATTGGGACACCACTCGCAATTCGAGTGATCTTCACCTGTTTCTCTGCGAGCGCTCGAGCGAGGTATAGCACCGTCGTGTCGCCCTCAAGGTCTGGGTCAAGCGCAAGAATAATTTCGGTGATTCTTTCGTCTTCTCCACTTAGGCCGGCATCAATGCGTTCGATGAGCTGTTGAATTTTAAGATCGCGTGGGCCGATATTGTCGAGTGGAGAGATTGCTCCGTGTAGAACGTGGTAACGTCCTCGAAAAGCACCGGAAGATTCAACACGAGCAATGTCGAGAGGTTCTTCGACCACACATACAAGATCATTTCTTCGATTTGGATCTGAACAATATCGGCAGACATCTGGCTCGTCGGTATAAGAAAAACACTCAGAGCAAAGGCGAATGTTTTCAGCAATGCCATGAAGAGCGGCCTGAAGTTCATCCGTCGAATTTGGGGTTCGCAAAATATGATAGGCCAGTCGCTGGGCAGTTTTCGGCCCAATGCCTGGTAGGCGACTTAATTCATGGATGAGTTTTTCGAGGGCCGCTATTCGAAGCATAAAGTTAAAACAATCCCGGCATATTGAATCCTCCAGTGACTTTTTCCATTTCGGCGGCATGGTTCGTGCGCGCGATTTTCAGAGCTTCGTTGGTTGCAGCGAGAACTAAATCTTGCAGCATTTCGGTGTCACCAGACTTGACGAGGTCTTGCGAGATGGTCACGGCGATGACATTGTGTTCACCTTTAATTTTAATTTTCACGGCTCCGCCGCCAGCAGAACCTTCGTATTCCTTCTCTGCGAGCTCTTCTTGAATCTTTTTGATCTTAATTTGTAATTGATTGGCTTGCTTCATTAAGCCTGCCATTCCCATTGGATTTCCGCCTCTGCCTTTCATGTTTTCTCCTTAATTGATTTCACAGTTGTTTTAAATGCTGCCTTTGCTGACCGAACTAGAGGGTCGTTCTCGACCTGCTCTTCGAGCAAACGTTTGCGTCGTTCGTTCTCATTTTCGGCCATCTCTTTTGGAGTTGCATCAACAGTTTTTTCGTCAGTGAGTTTAACTTCAACTGACAATTTTTTATTCCACAAAGTTTCAATAAACGTTTCTATTCTCTTAAGATTTTCGGGATCCTTGAGTTTGTCAAAGAGGAAGCTCATTTTTTTGGGAACACCAATCAGCAACTTTTGTTCGGTTTCACCCAATAGGTTTGTATGCTCTAGCAAGGCTCCGAGTAGGCCGTTGGCTTTTTGTACCCGATGAACAAAATTGAACCAAGGGTCCTTGGACCTAGCCAAATCTGTGTCAGGGGCAGCTTCTGCCATTTTTGCTTGAGGCTTCGCGGCCTGTGTATTGGCTGAAGAGACAAAACTCGATGCAGAGTTCTTTTGTTGCGTAACATAACTGTTGTTGTGCTGTGTATGGTGTCCTGCTTCTTGGGTCTTGGTTTGCCCTGGAGTGGTTCGCGTTGCCGCTGGCATTTTGTTTTGTACTGCGGCCTGGGTTGGCATTTGGGCCGTCGGCTTTGGCGCCATGGCTTGAGCTGCAGTGGAAGTCTGCAGTGAATTTTGTGCACCTTGCCCACTCAAGATTTGTTGCAATTGAACCACTCGCGGAGCAGCAGCCATGCGCATGAGTAAGACCTCGAGAACAATTTTAGAGTCTTGTGAACGCAGGAGATCATTCACACCCTTTAAGGTCATATCAAAAAGTAGATGCAAGTCTTCTTCACCCAATTCTTTTGTCATCTGCCGTAAGGCTTCGATTTCGACGTCGGGTAAATCCACAATTCGCTCAGGGCTTTCAACACACACGCGAACCATCAATGCGTGACGAATTTCTTCGAGAAGGTCTTGAGCAAAAAGTTTGGGGTCATAGGCCGCGACGTTTATTTTCTCGAGAATCGGTAGCACAGCCTGCATGTTTCTTTGAATTAACGCCTGAAGTGTTTCAACAAGAAGAGTTCGATCGGTCAATCCCAACGCCTGAATAACTCGAGCTAGTGTCACTTGTCCTTCGCAGAAGGTGATAACCTGATCAAGCAAACTCTGACTGTCGCGCATAGAGCCGTCAGCTTGTCGGGCAATTTGCCAGAGAGCTTCGGTTTCACAAGAAACATTTTCTTGAAGACAAATCTTTTCAAGATGTCCCGCAATTTGGCGAGAGGGAATGCGACGAAAATCAAAACGCTGACAGCGCGACAGAATCGTGTTTGGAATTTTTTGGGCTTCAGTGGTGGCCATAATGAAAACCACATGTGGCGGGGGTTCTTCGAGAGTTTTCAACAAAGCATTGAATGCACTCGTCGAAAGCATGTGGACTTCGTCAATAATATAAACTTTATAGCGACCACTAGACGGCATATAGCCGACGGTTTCCCGTAATTCACGAACGGCATCGACGCCGTTATTACTTGCTCCGTCGATTTCGATCACATCAAGACTACGGCTATTGGCGATATCTTCGCAGATGTCACAAACACCACAAGGAACAAAATCCTTAGCGCTCGCGCACCGAAGACTCTTTGCTAAAATTCGTGCTGTCGATGTCTTGCCAGTTCCACGTGGACCTGTGAACAAAAGCGCCTGAGGTAAGCGGTTGTTTTTAAGCGCATTCAAAAGTGTAGTTGAAATATGATCTTGACCAACAAGTTCTAAGAAAGATTGAGGTCGCCATTTCCGCGCTATTACTTGATAGGACAAGTGTCCCTCCCTCTTACTTAAATCCCTCAGACTCAAAATGGTGACCGGGCACCCCATATCACAAAAAACGCAAGGGACCGTTGCTTCCTTCCGGACCTGGCGGGATTAGCTCGGTTTAATTGTATGGGACCCGGCCATAAGAATTCAAAACTGAAGGGCCAATTTAGCTGAAAAACCGGCAGGCTTGCAACAAGAGGTTGAGGCGGTAACGCAGCACTAACCAAGCCTTTAGAAACCTATAAAGGCTTGGTTGGAATGGCGAAATATGACCTCTCCGACAGCCAATACGGAAGGGTGCAAAAGCATACTCCAGAGCTAGGCATGTGTATAGAACTTGCAGATTAGGTTTGTAGTTTGTTTTGGTATCGTGAGCGCGGTTACATCCCAATTGGATGTTTAACTTTTTGACGGAGGAACCCATTTTGAAGACACGGTCGATCAGGTCGTATTTTAAGAAAAGATGGCCCGAGCATAAGATCGCCAAAACGTGTTTGCTTGGGGCATTGTTCGGACTGACGACGATTCAAAACATTGTCTTATCAGCGGCGGTTGCCTCGCAAACGGCGTCGCCTCTTCTCTGCCAAGAGATTGTGGCTTCGCAAAAAAACTTGTCTGAAATTTTGGTGGACAAATCTATACGTGACCAAGTTGAAGAGATGGTTTCAATGCTCGACAAAAAATTGGCGTCAGGGCGAAAATTCGTGAACACTGATCGATCCTTGTTTCTTGAGGTTGGCCGCCAGCTTGGCGATTCAATTCATCTTTTGTCTCATGCCGAAATAGCCGATCGAATGATTGAGGTTTTTGCGAGAGACTTGAGCGCCGCAGGAAAACTGCCGGGGTTCGGAGCCCATGATTCGGTAAAATCACTAAACGATTTGGTTCACGATCTTGCGAAAGAAGCGAATTCATCTCAGTCCAGTTTCTCCCAGGAAAATTTGTCACACTCTAGTTCACACGCTAATTCTCAGTCTAGTGGATTGGACATGTCGGGGCAGATGTGGGCCAATTGGTTGCGTAATTCGTTGCAGATGTCTCCGGCAAGTGCGCTCGTATTGGGCCTGCATGAGTCAAATGAACAGACCATTTTGGTCAACCCCCATAGAGTCTTAAATGAAATTGAAGCCGCGGTTCTACAAAGAGAAATCATTCAGCGCCTACATGGTCCAGATCGACCTTTGATGCTTCGGGCACTTGGAGTAAGCGATGTTCAGAATATCGAGGTTTTCGAGCGCAACCTCCACGCCTTGTGGTTGAGTGTGCAGCCCCAGGGAAAAATCGCAGAGAGTGACCTTCCAGCACAACGATTAAATTTCGAATTTTCTTCTGAACAACTCCAAATTGTCCAACCTGAAGTAGGAAATACCGAGAATTTTGCTCAAATGGAAAAGAATAAAAAACATCATGTATTTGAAGTCACCTCGACGGTACTGAATAAACAAATGCAAGAAGCAGGAAAGAAAGTCCAGAATTGGCCAATTGATCGTTTGCGTAAGGCTTATGAACTGCTGTTGGGTGATTTAAGAAAGTCTCGAACGAATGAAAATGACAACCTTGAAACTATAAAAACGATTCCGATGCTTTTAAGCATGATGTCTGATGAAATTTTGCAGGCCTATCGCAACGCTGTTTATCAGTATCCGGAGGATTTGCGGTTGCGGGTTATTAAGGAAATGCGCGTGAAGTTTTTCGCCCAGCCGGGACGGCCTGAGGGTCTTGCGGTAAACCCTTTGGGTGCGGACCTATTTGAAATTTTGAGTACGCGTCTGCACAAGTTGGGAATTTTGAGGGCGCATCGGGACAAGTTTGGATTTTTGCAAATTTCTAAAATTCCAGACGATGTTCGTGTGACTCTTCGCCTTGAAATCGGAACGAAAGATTCGGACTTGGCAACTCTTGAGCTTGCGACCTATGCCGAGGAGATTGTACGAAGATTTTACCAGGATCGCCAGGGCTTTTTGGCATCGATGGGGATCAGCTACCCCAATTTATCTACCACTGGTACGCCCGCGATCTTGGGTCCAATGGGGCGATTGCGGACATTGTTCGGTCAATAGCTGTCGGGCTTCAAAGGCTATAGGAAATCTTTTGTAAAATCAGAGCTTCTTCTGACCAATAGCTAAAGCTTTCGAAATCGGGAAATATTTTTTTGAAAAAATCGTCTTCCCATCGTTGAGCGATCCAGCCACCGTATGAGATGATTCGCAACGCACGAAGTGGCTCAAAGAGATGCCAGTCATCTGGAATTTCGCGAAACTCATTGTAACCTTCGCATATGAGATCTGTTTCGTCTTCGGCCAAATCTTCGTTTACGCTGCCACTGAGAAGCATCCAAAAATCTTGAACCTCGGGGCCATTGCAAAAATCATCAAAATCGACAAAGAAAAACTGTCGACCGTCGAGCTGTGACTTCCCGTTGTGCAAAAGATTGCCACGATGGCAGTCGCCATGAATTCGCAAATATCTTTCGTAAGGCAGATTCTGATCTAGATAGTCCAAAATATTTTCGGCGGCTTCGCGATACTGTGGCCAAACATCTGGGTACACGAAGCGCTCGAGGCGTTCAAGCACACTCCAACCATAGGTTTTCGTGTCAAGTGTGGGGCGATGAGTAGCGCGTTGCCTTGCGCCGATGTTGTGAATTTGTGCGAGAGTTCTTCCGATTTGTTTGAGATCATTTCCCAAAAATTCTTGTGGCATCTGGCCTACGACTCTGGGGAAAACGGCCATCAAAAAGCCGCCCACTTCAACCAGCGTGGACTTGTTTCTGAGCTGCAATGGAGCAATCGCGGGAATGCCTTCATGACTTAACTCTTGAAGAAAGCCGTGCTCATCTTCGATGGCAGCACGACTCCATCTTTGAGGACGATAAAATTTTGCGATAACTCGAGACAGTTCATTGTGAGATGAAGTTTCAAGTCTTAAATCGAACACGCGGTTCTCATAGGAATTGAGCTGTGTGTATTCACCGGTGGGAAGGAACCCTGCTTCTTCGACGGCGTTAAAAATTAGGTCTGGAGTAAGTTGATCAAATATTGAAGCCATGAGCCTTTCTTGTAACGGTTGACCACGTCGTGGGTCAATGAAATGATGGTCAAATGCCGTTTGATTTTTTCTTTTTCAAAAACAAGCGCAAGCCTCAGGGCACGGATCAACATACGGATCAACTTAAAGATCAGCATTCAGCTCAGCAGGAAGATCTAAGTACCGATCAGCGTATTGCTCAGCGAGTTGATCGAGCGAATGTACAGCATTCCGTGGGCCGGTCGCGGTCTATAAGCGGTTCTGAGAATCGACAGACCGAACTCAGTAAACAAACGCTAGGGTCTAGATCGCAGGCAGAAATTTTGAGATTTCTCGAATATGACATCGTAATCATACGCAAGGCCTATCGTCGAAGTCTGAGCTTGAGTGTTCAGGTGAATGGCCAGGTTCGTGTTAGTGCTCCAATCGGTGTCACTCAAGAAAAAGTTCTCAGTTTTCTTTGCGCACACGAAGACTGGTTGCGACAGCATCTGGTGAAATTTGCCGTACTGCGAACGCAGTTTCCAAAAAAAAGATTCTGTGAAAATGAACAAATTTTGTTTATGGGCAGGCCACTGACCCTGAGGTTTCAATGTGCCGAGGGCAATCAACTGCGGCCTACGTCGCGTCTCTTTCGGGCGAATCATGAACTGATTGTTGTTGTTCCTCAGGAGAAATGGAAGAATTTTAAAGAAAGGTATGAACATCCAGAGTTGATTGCCCCGATTCGCCAGTTTTATAAAAAAACGGCGCAAAGCTATCTCAGCGATCGAGTGGGTTTTTGGAGTGAACGAATGCGTTTGCAGCCAAAGGGTTTGAGTTTTCGATCGCAGAAAACCAGGTGGGGAAGTTGCAATTCCAAAGGGAAAATCAGTCTCAATTGGCGTCTCATGATTGCGCCGGTTGAAGTCATAGATTACGTTATAGTGCATGAGCTCTCGCATCTCGTGCACTATGATCACTCAAGATCATTTTGGAATTTAGTTGCGCAGTATAGTCCCGACTACAAATCGCATAAGACCTGGTTGAAAAAGCATCAATATGAAGCGGATTTTCTCTCTGAAGAGTCGGAGCTACATCGCTAGAAGCCGGTCTACAGGATGCTAAAGAATACTAAAGACTCTCAGAGTCCCCTCTCCAAACACCACCCATTAATTCACTTTCTGAAAGTGCGGAGAGCACCGTAACTTTTTCTGGTAGAGCCTTGAGAGTCTCTTGTCTTTCGGCTTTCGAGCTGAACCCATTCGGGAAATCATTGAGATTTTTTAGTGCTCGCCATTGCACAAGCCAATGCTGATTCTGATCGGTCAGTAATTGTCTAAAAAACCCTTTAAGCTCTTTGTCGTTCAACGGAGCAAGAGCTTTGAGGAGTGCCAGTTTGTGGGTCAGAATTTCGGTGGCTCGATCTCTCTCTGGATTTTGTACGCCAAGTGTTCTTTTGTTAAAGAATTCGTTCCGAAGAATTTCAAGACCTGTTGTGCTGTTTGCTTGATAGTCGTGAATGAAATCAATCGAAAAAAGATATTGATAGTTTATTCGAATTTTATGTCTGTACTGCAGGGATGATTCAAATCTCGAAGGAATATCTAGTGCTCGATTTGCGGTAAGCGGATTTGAGACAACCAGTCCGATGGTAAGTGTAAATATGGCTGCCGCTACCCACAGGCGAGTGGGTGTAACCAGTACATTTCTGAGCTGAGTCCACCAGGGACCTTGGGTCTTCGCTATGGCTCTTTCGAATTTGTTTTTTAGCAATCTGATCACAGCGCTCTCCACATACATTCTATCTGCACGCCAAAACTCGTAGGAGGCTGC
>CAYONZ010000059.1:0-11381 GCA_964405465.1 uncultured Bdellovibrionales bacterium
CACCAAAGCAGAACCCTCGTTTGCCGAAGCATTCGCCACGCTCACTGTCGGGACATCCACATCTTGAATGGTGGACTGAGTGTCGTTGGCAGAGATCGACGCATTCACCGCAGAAGTCAGATGAATATGAAATGTTTTGTCGGCCTCACATATGCCTGCTGCATGTAGAATCGGAACGGTCACACTTGTCGAAGTTTGCCCAGCAGGAATCGAGATCGATCCACTGCTCGTAGTGTAATGTGTTCCAGCCGTTGCCGTGTCCGCAACCGTCGCCCAATTCGCTGTTACAACTCCAGTTGAGGCCATAGACAATGTGACCGGGATTGTAGCTGTGCCCGCTGTTTCATTTACAGTCACCGAGCCAACAAACAAAGAGGCTGAATCATTGTCGATAATAGATACGGTGTGAGAACTGTTGGTACCAAGAGTTGCAACACCTGTGACCGTGCCAAGTGCAACCGAAAATGTCTCGGTCGTTTCAACTGTTGCATCATCAAGAATATTAAACGACAAGGTCTTCGAAGTTTCACCTGCAGCAAAGCTCACCGTGCCTGAAGACATCGTATAATCACTACCCGCGACAGCCGTGCCATCACTCACTGTATAGGGAACAGAAATCGCAAACAGACTGGCATGATCCAGCTGTACCGTCACTGTCCCACTTCCCACGCCTTCAAGAACAGTCTGCGAGGCCAAAGAAAAGGAAATAGCCGGAGGAGCTTCATTGTCAGTTAACGTGATGGGCATGGTCGGAGTGACAACTTCCACCCCGCTATCAGAAGTCTCAACATGCAAAACGTAGCTTTCAGACCCTTCGTAAATGGAATCATCCACACTCGACAAAACAATGGAACGAGAAATCGATCCCGCTGGGATCGTAATCGAAGAAGCTGGGCTAATCGCTGAGAAACGAGTTCCAACATCGGCGGCCCCAGTGAGACTAAGATCAACTGTGGTGTCTTGATCACGCTTTTCATTCAATTGCACGTTGATCACTGCGACGGAACCTTCCACAAAGGTTAGACTGATCTGATCAAGATTTACTTTTATTTTTTTTGCAGTCACCGGATTGAGATTATTTTTAAGTGAAGTAATTGACGTCTTGACCTTGCCACATCCCACAAGCGCAAAAACAAAAACAGGCCATACCTGTTTAAGCACTCGACCCAAAAGCCGAGACCGACTTGTTAATGAAGTCAAACCGCTCACCACTCTTTAACTCTCCTTCACGTGCAATTAACCAACACTTAACCTATCGGCTCAAAAAGGGGCCCGACTAAGGTCTTTTTGCAAGAGATTGAGAGTTGTGGGCAAGAGTTCATAATCTTACTGCTTTGCCGAAACGTTACATATTGAGACAGAATGCTTGTGCCAAATTCAGTGCCATTGCCTCCCTACTCGAGAACAAAAGGCCTTGTTCATTTCTTAGACGCCAGGAAGAATTTACCCAAATAAGCACTCTCGATACATTTCAGCTGCATCTAGAGTAAATATATTCCATTTAGTAACTTTCTGAACCAGTTCGTGTGGCCTCACTTTTGCTGAACTGTAATTATTATGAATCCAGCGGTGATCCCGGTTCTTCTATTTAGTGTTCTGACGGCCTTGGCCGCGCACGCAATGAACGCAAATTCACAGAGCATTATACAGGCCAGTACACAGGCCAATACACAGAGCAGCCAACTGATCAGCAAGTCGGGTATCCCTCCCAGTTCAAGTGGCAGTGCATTTACCAGCACGGCGAGCAACACGAGTGATTATGCGAGTAACTATGCGAGAAGCCACGCCCCGAAACAAGAACCGCAGCAAACCCGAAATCTCCGAGAGCTCTCGCAAAAAAATAACGACCAACAAAATTCCTTACAAAAAGATCCCTTGCAGAAAATCGGCAAACACCAGTGCCTGAATGTTTCCTTCGAAAGTAAAATGGGTCCGGTACGTGACCAAGGAAACATTGGTTGGTGCTATGCCAACTCCACGGCCGACCTTTTGACCTATGAGTTTCGTGAAGAACTTGATCGCCAAAGAATCAGAGCGGTTTCGGCAGTGTATGTCGCGCTCACATTCAACAACTCCATCTTTCGAACTTTTTTAGGTGAAGGCGGCCTCGACTTCATTTCAGTTCGCCAAGCCCTGCGTGAGGGATTTTGTCCGCAAGAAGTTGAGGATTGGATTCATCAACAAGGAAGTCCCTATCACATCAAAGAAAAAATGGAATACTTTGACTGGTTAAAAAGAGTCTATGACTATTATGGAGCCAGCAAAGTTTATGCAGAACTCAATCGAATTCAAAGTAGCCAGAGTATTCTCACCCGCATTCCACCAAGAGAGCTCGTTCGTATCTTGCAGGACTCCAACAATAAAAATGTCGCAAAGAACCTCGCCGATTACTTTTGTCAGGGTCGTCGCTTTATGCCCAAACACTATCCCGATGTCGTATGGCGCTCGAAATATTTGGGCTACACCAGACAACGCATGATCAGTGAAATTCATGAGCAGCTGAAGAACTCGAATGTCGTCGGAATCGCTTACTTTGCCGATTTCTTTTCGACCGAAAATCTTGCCGTAGGGGCAAAGGCGCCAAAAACCGACGACGGCCGACACATGTCAACCATCGTAGGCAGCAGATGGAACCCAACTCACAATCGATGTGAATTTAAAATTCGCAACTCCTGGGGAGCTCGGTGCAGTGGCTACAAAAATCCCGAATACCAAAAACCTGAAAATTGTCGCGCTGGATATGTTTGGGTTGATCAAGAAACCATTCGCGAGAATATCTATGGGCTCACATATTTTGATCATCGCCCGCCAGACCAAAGCAACGCCGTGCTGTTTACCCCAGTTCATTAGGACATACTGTTCACGCCAGTTCATCAGGAAGTATTGTTCACCCCGGCCCGCTGCTATGGTGGGATACTGTGGCGAACTGCTCGCCCCAGCTCACCAGGGCGTACTCTCCTTTGATGGGAGGTCGCGATTCAGCTGAGCAAACCGACCCCATAACTCAAGATGCAATCGTTTCAGACTCGAAACGGCCAGCCTTACGATCGGCTATCGAACCTGCAGCATGACCATTTCTGGGTGTAGCCACTCGGCCATTGCTTGGTGAATTCTCGGAAATTTTTTTAGACGTTCTTTTCTTTTTCGATTTTGGTTTTTGTACCGATCCACGTAACACGCGCTCTAGATCCGAAATTACATTTACAATTTCAGCACCCAGTCTGGCGGACTCGTGAGCCGCGTCCGATGTGTCTGATGCAAGATTGTTATTTCTCTGGGTCAAGTTATCAATCTGTGACATTGAATTCGATATCTCTTGTATCCCTAATGCCTGCTCTTTCGAAGCTCCTGCCATCTCTTGCACCATCAGACTAACCTCACCCATGGCCCCCAAGACATCTCCAAGCGCATCGCTGCATCGCTGGGTCGTGGTGATTCCATTTTCAATTTTACTTCGCCCGACTTCAGTGAGTTGCTGCACATTGCGACTGCTCGTCGTCACAATTTCTTGCACGCGAGTCACACTTGAGGCAATTAAGTCCGAAATTTCTTTCGCAGCTCCACCACTCATCGCGGCCAAATTGCCGACTTCTTCTGCGACCACGGCAAAACCTTTGCCATGCTCCCCGGCGCGCGCCGCTTCAACTGAGGCATTGAATGCCAGCAATTTAGTTTGAAATACGATATCGTAAATAATTTTTGTTTTCTGCTCAATCTCACTGATCACAACGACAATCTCCGAGATCTGCTCGTGACTCGCCTCAACCTCGGACAATACACTCTGATTGCTCGCTTTGATCTCATCCATCGCCACAACCATATCTTGAATGGTTTCTTTGCCGCGATTTGCTGCCTTCTGGCTCTCTGAAAAACGTTCATCGGTCTTTCGTGAGAGCTCGGCATTCTTCGTCACTGTCGCATTGATCTCATCTAATGCCACCATGGTTTGCTCAACTGCGGCGGCTTGTTCGGTCGAAGCCTCTGAAAGTGAGGTGCTCACCGCTGTCAATTGCGTTGATGCAGACTCACTGACTCCTGCATTTTCAGCTAGTTTCTCAACTATCGCATCCAGATTGCGACTCGCAGATCGGCCCACCCAATAGGCCAATCCCAATCCCAAAAAAATTCCCAACGGAATTAACACCAAAATAATTTTAAATGCCAAAGCACTCATCTGCTCAGCATCACCTTTTGCTGCCACCGCTCCGTTGTAGGCTGATGTGGCCATTTCGTCGATTATACCCAAGACTTTATTAAACTTATCATCAAGTATGGTCGTTAGAAGTTTCTCTGCCTCCGCACGCTTTTTTTCTTTAACCATTTTCGCTAGTTCTTCATGCATATTAAAATACTCATTACACTTTGCTTTGAATTCATCGAACTTCGCTATGCTGGCGTCTGACTTTAGAAGTTCTGAATAGGTTTTGCTGTAAATGAAAATCTCTCCAGACAACTCATCCATTCGATCGTTTGCACGTTTTTCCCCAGCCTCATCGACAGCACTAATCAGTTCCCATTCAGCCCCACGATATCGAGCTAAGTCAGTGCGAATCTGTTCAATTTTGCCGACACTCGGTACCCAGAGATCGGCAAGCTCTTCTGAAACTTGTGATGTCTTTTTCACAAAAACCGTCGAAACCACCGCTGGAATCGTGGCCATCACAACTGCCAAAGATGAAGCCAAAAGCATCTTACCGATCAACGATCGAAGTGAGAATTTTTTGAACATAGTCTCTCCACGCTCCTGTTGGGGCACTAGTTTGATCAAATGCCACAAGGCTACATCTTCTTCTCGGCGTATTGGTGTCTTCTCTCGATTCAGAAATCTTCACAAGATTATCAAAGAATCACAGGCTAAAATGTATCGTCTTGCCTAGTGATCAAGTGTTAACATTTGATGAACAAACAAGACCAAATAAACAAGCGACGATTCGGACCAAAACCTAGCGTCGTATCTTTACTAAAGGAGAATTTATGCACAAACTACTCTGTTCCCTTTTCGTTACGGGCCTTGCGGCCTCGGCTTTCGCCGGAGACTGTGAACTCTCTATCGATCGCAAACCTTGCCCAGGAAAAGAGGCTGCCGCTTTCAAACCTTACGACGGCAAAAACCCGACGATCGAAAAAAAGGCCAAAGCTGTGACCCTTGAGGCTTGCACCAAAGAGGGAGAAGCCGCATCGAAAATCGTTCGCAAAGGCACACTCGCCGAAAAAACCGTGACGATAAAATTTGACGGCAAAGACATCGCAAAAAAATCCGACAAATCCGAATGCAAGTGATTCACAGCCAGTGATTCAACCACTGAGTCACATTGCCAAAGAGTCATAGAAGAAGAATCTCAACCAGTGAGTCAAATGGCCTAGGCCTTTCAACTCAAAAAGCCAAAGCAACCGGACTCTCTGGTCTCGCCAACTATGCGATTGAGTCTGTGACAAAGAAGTCATCAAAACAAAAGGGCCACCGAAGTGGCCCTTTTTGCAAGATCAATAACTTAACTATTGTGAAGACAAAATCTTCTACTATCTTCTAGCTTTCGCGGGTACAGCCACTTGTGCAGGCTGGGCTCCTGCGGCAGGTGTTGCCGTCTCTAAGGTTTTCTTGTTTACCTCAACTCGTACCTTTGGAGCGCCATTCGCACATGCAGCCGCACGGCTACAGAACGCATGTGAATTGACAAATTGAGTGAGTTTAGCATCGCTCGATGAACCATCGGAGTTTTTGAGTTGATTGATTTGAGTTTGGAGGCCCCTAAGAGTCTGCGCCAAATTTTTCAGGTTGTATTGGGTTTCCATTTGATCAACTTTATTGCTCAACGCCCCAATTCTCTTTTCAACAGGTCCCTGCATTTCAATCTTAAATTTTTCATCTCGCTCTTTACTAAATCTATCGACCGCCGTTTGAGTTTGCTCAACGTTACTATTTGATTTTTTGAGTGCCTCTTCCAACTTCTTAATTTCTTTGTCGCGATTATCCTTTGTGCCAAACCACTCAGCTTGGTCCTTCATCACGTCCCTCTCGGCCTGCAGTTCGTTCAGTCTATTTTGTATTTGCGTGGCTGTAGCCTGCTCTTGAATGATCTGCCGATTGGCAGCGCTTAAGTCTTTGGGCAAAACGTAGTCGTCTGCTTTTGCCGCGCTCTTAAGATCCTCTCGCGGCTTCGGAGCCGCGGGTGCCGCAGTGGGAACCCCGTTTATAGCTTCCTCCTGCCCCCAAGCGAAACCACTCATCAAAATCATCACCAAACCTGTTACCACCAAGCGCATGCCTGCCTCCTTCATAATTTGTTCACAACTCTTTTAGTTTGCGAAGAATGTGTGCATTTGAAAAGAGGCCATCAGTAGAATCAGCCTAAGGTAGAGGGAGATCTTTCACGGTGACACCCCGATCAGCACCCAGATCAACCCTGTCGCCAGTTGTACCTTGCTAAAGATCCCGACCAAAGTTATACCTCTCTCTCAATCTTTTCGAACGGTAGAAATCATGACACAGATTAAATTCTCAGACCTGGCTCTCAGTGAGCCACTCCAACTTGCTATTCGCGAAACAGGGTATGAAGTTCCCACCCCCATTCAACAACAGGCTATTCCGCCACTTCTCGAAGGCCGCGACCTTTTAGGGTGTGCTCAAACTGGAACAGGCAAAACCGCAGCGTTTGGTCTTCCGATCCTGCATCGCCTGAGCCAAAACCTGCCAAGCCTTGAACGCCGAAGCACACGCACTTTGATTCTCACCCCGACACGCGAGCTCGCGATTCAGATCTTTGAGAGCTTTCGCACCTACGGCAAAAATCTAAATCTTGATTACGCCGTGGTTTTTGGAGGCGTCAATCAAGGCCCACAAGTCAAAGCACTCGCCAACGGTGTCGATGTTCTTGTGGCAACACCTGGTCGCTTACTTGATTTGATCAATCAAAAATATTTAACACTGAAACATCTCGAAGTTTTTGTTCTCGATGAAGCAGACCGAATGCTCGATATGGGTTTTATCAACGACATTCGAAAAATTATCGCAATGCTACCTCCAAAGCGCCATAACCTTTTCTTTTCTGCAACTATGCCCCCAGATATCGAAAAGCTCGCCAGCACCATGCTGGTCAACCCAGTACGTGTCGAAGTGACGCCGGTCTCATCAACAGCTGAGATGATTGATCAATCGGTGATGTTCGTTGATAAAGATCGCAAACGCGATTTGCTTCGTCATATTTTGCAAAAGCCTTCATTCACCAGAGTGATTGTGTTCACTCGAACTAAACATGGCGCCAATAAAGTGGCTGAGGTTCTCGAACGCAATCGCATTTCGTCTGAAGCAATTCATGGCAATAAATCGCAGGCCGCACGTCAGCGTGCTCTTGAAAACTTTCGCACCGGGCGCACTCGTGTGTTGATCGCAACTGATATCGCCGCACGTGGTATCGACATCGATGGAATTTCCCATGTGATCAACTTCGAACTTCCAAATGTAGCAGAAAGCTATGTTCACCGCATTGGTCGAACCGCAAGAGCCGGCGCCCAAGGAGCCGCTATCTCTTTTTGTGACTCCGAAGAACGTGCTTACCTCAAAGACATTGAAAAACTGATTGGCAAAACCGTGCCCCTGGATCGTGATCAACCCTATCATTCACTCTCGGTCGAAAATGCGAAGCCGATGTCCAAAGGCAAAGCAAAAGCGGCGATCGAAGGCCGCAGGCCCGGCAGCGGTGCAGGTGGCAGACCTGGGAGCCGACGCCCGTTTCGTGGTAAGAAAAGTTCTGGAGGGTCACGTGGCCCAGCCAAAAGTGGATCTGGCGCAAGCTCGTCGCACAGTTCATCGCACGGTTCATCTCAGGGCGCGAGTCGAAATTCAGCGCGCGGCTCAACCCACAAGTCAGCAAGATAAAGCCATCTCATCTCGCGGGCTCTGCGTATTCGTTTCGCGGGCTCTGCCCGCGGGTTTAAGTTTTGCGGGCTCTGCCCGGCCAGAGGTGCTTCGCGGGCTCTGCCCGCGGGGCGACTCAATCAACCGATCACTCAACTGGGCTTACTACTGAAGCTCTTTGTTGGGACTTGCCTATCAGATCACGAATGATCTTGGGAAGATCATTGAAGTCAAAGGGCTTCACCATCCTAAAGACCTGGGTCACCCCAAACTCAAACCCTTGATCAAAATGAAATTGGTCTCCCGACATCAAGATAAATGGCATCTCATTGCGAATTTCATAAAACTTTTGAATCAACTGCTCGCCAGTTATCTTGGGCATACTGAAATCAGTTAAAAGCAAATCATAAGCCTGAGGGTTCAGCGAAAAATGTGCCAACGCCGCTTCGCCATCATCAAAGAAGACCACCTCGATATCGTAGAGCTGCAAAAATTCAACGCACATCTTACCAATTGAGGCCTCATCATCAACCACCATCACTCGTGGCCTTAGGCTTTGAGCCACCATCGCCCCAGGATTTTGAACCAAGGTGAGTTCACTCGACACTAAACCCTCGGCAGCCGCTCGTCCTGCATTTAAATCTGCTGGTGGTTCCACCTCAGAAATTTCATTCAACGTGGTCGCCGCGACAATCGGCAAAAGAACTTCAAACACCGTTCCTTGCCCTGGCGAAGAGGACCATGAAAGTGTGCCGCCATTTTTTTGCACCAAACTTTGCACCACACTTAGACCCAACCCACTTCCACGATCTGGTCGCGTCGAAAAAAATGGTGAAAAGATCTTTTCACCAATTGTTTTATCAATCCCAACTCCAGTGTCACGAACCACCAAACGTAAACTCTGATCCACCTTCATCTGAGGCAAAGCCTGAGGACGGGGCAACGCCTGGGGCTTGGATTGCCTCTGAATAGGCTCTTCGTTCGAAAGTAAACTCGCCTGTACAGTCAATATTCCACCTTGTTCACTCATGGCCAACAAAGCGTTCTGTGTGAGATTGGTTAAAATTTGGTGCAACTCAACGGAGCGGCCATCTAAAACAATTTCTTCCTTTGGGTACTCAAAAATCATCGTGATGTCTTCAGACAAAATAACTTTGAGCTGTGCCTCAACTTCTCGCATGAGTTCTTGCACGGAAAATGCTTGAGTCGGACCCTCTTGATTCTTTGCTTTCAATAGAATCTCTTGGGTCAGCTCTTTGGCCCGCCTACTGATCAATTCAATTTCAGAAAGATATCGACTGCCTTCACCCGAAATAGATTTCTGCGTTTTGAGCAGAGAGATATAGCCAAACAACGGTGTTAAGAGATTGTTGAGATCATGAGCAACTCCACTAGCAAAAAGATTCATCGCATCGACTTTTTGCGCGCGAATCAACTGCCCCTCAAGTTCCTCCCGATCTGCTTCAAGCTTTTTTTGTTCTGCAGTCTTTCGGAAGACCTCAAGCTCGCGGCTCAGTAAGTTCTGCCAAAACTCATATAAATTTCGTTTATCGCGAAATTGCGACATATTAAAAACCGAAACAAAAAGCAATTGTCCAAGAAAGGCACCAGAAGAGTCGAGCAAATTCCATTTAACAGATTCTATACCCGATTCGACATCGACATCTGTCCCCGCTTCCGCATCAGGCCGCGGTAAATTATCTTTGAAGCGACGACTCGTGAGGGTGGCCGCAAGAGGTTTTCCGCTACCAACGACCTGAAGTTCATTGTCGATCTCACAGAGAATTTTCACCTCTTCACAGTCCGAAAAACTTGCCAAAATTTCGGCCAACTTATCAAAAAAACCCGGCTCTCCTGGAGAAAGGCGCACAGCATGTGAAGCCAGAGCCAAATTTTCACCTTCACATTTCAAATCATTTGAAGATTGCATGACTCAAGATAAGCACGCCGCAAGATCAAAATAAATCAAAATCTTTTTGATTGAACACCTAACAAACCCGATTAAGATAAAAAACCATGGGCGATGCACTATCAATTCAAACACTCCTTGGTTTTTATATTGGCACGGTGATCGTCAATATTTTCATCACCTCACTTCAAGCTTTCTCTCAGAGATCCAAATTGCAAAAAGTTGTTTTGCTGTATTGGATTTCAGTGATTCTGTCCGCTGGCGCCAACGTTGTGATGACTCAGCAGGGGGCATCAGATATTGCGTCGATGGTGATCGCGGCCATTGGCACCTTTGTTGGCCAAGGACTTCTTTCGTCTTCGTTGCTCGGCTCTCTCAATCAAAATTTCAGATGGCGAACACCTCTGATTGTCTTTGTCATCGGAGCGATTTGTTCAGCATTTCTCAAGCATTTCGGCATAGACCATTCTTTGCCTGAAACATTTGTCACCTGGTCGGCTGCATTCCCAGGTCTATACGGATTGTTTTTGGCATTTCATTTTCTTCGCCGGAATCCATCGGTTAAAACATCGGCCGTACAAAAAATGTTTGTTTTTACATTTCTTGTTTTGAGTTTACATTTTTTAGATTATCCGTGGTTTCGGCTGTACCCACAGTTGTTCTTCTTGGGCCTCTCAATTGCGTTTATTCTGCTTCACATTTTGTCGGTGCTTATGCCGATGATGGCCAATGAATCTCATTTGCAAAATGAAAAACAAAAACTCGAAGAGATAATTCAAAAACGTGTCGAACAACTTTCTGTCGTTAAGCAAAAACTTTGGGATGCCAACAAGTTTGCCAGCCTAGGTCGAATGGCTGGTGGCATCGCCCACGAGATCAGCACACCACTTTCATTGATGACGATGCACGCACAAATCATTCTGGATGAAAATGAGCAGACTTCAAATAATTTAGAAGTCAAAAACAGTGCCGAAAAAATTCAATCTCTGGTGGCTCGCTCGGGAGCGATTGTTGACTCTCTTCGCAAAGTGGCTCGAGACGAACGAGGAACCGACAAACAGGAAGTAGACATCAATAAGGCGATCGAAGAGACCCTTTCTTTTTGCTATGAAAACTTTAAAAAGAATCAAATCGAATTCAAATTGATTTCGACAGCGCAGTCGAAGGCTTGGCTGAATCCAGTTGAGTTTTCGCAAGTCCTCATCAACCTTCTATCGAATGCGATCGACGCATTGGCGGTCAACGATGACAAAATCATCACTCTGGAAGTGAGTGAGACTCCAACGGACTTCCTCATTTCAGTCACTGATTCTGGTAAAATCGATCCATCCATTGCGAACCAAGTGATGGATCCATTTTTCACCACCAAGCCAATCGGCAAAGGTACAGGTTTGGGTCTAAGTATTTCAAAAACCATCATTGAAAACCACGGTGGCCAGCTAGCGGTTGACACACACTCACCAACCACACGTTTCTATTTTAATATTCCCAAACAAGAATCAAGATCGGAGAAATCATGATCCCCAATGTAAGCCTACAAAAAAAATTGGTACTGATCGTTGAAGACAATCCCGAACTCAATTTATTGCTTTCAACATACCTAAAAAGAAACAATCT
>CAYONZ010000059.1:11481-19037 GCA_964405465.1 uncultured Bdellovibrionales bacterium
CGCGCGATCTTAAGCAAAATATCTGAAAACATCGATTAGACCGAAACATTGGTCATTTAGAAATGGTACCCGGGACAGGACTTGAACCTGCACACCTTTCGGCACTAGATCCTAAGTCTAGCGTGTCTGCCAATTCCACCACCCGGGCACTGCAAAAGGTCTCAAATTACTAACAACTGACCATCACGATGTCAAACATCAACCTTTCTCTCAATTTATATTTACGTCAACCGACTCGTTGGCCAATCTAACTCCTGCACGTCCCTCGCCCTCAGCGAAAGAATATTTCTCTAAATAAGTCTGTTTATTCAGCAGTGCTTGCAGACGGCGAGCATACTCCTTACCGATCGACGCATAGCCCACCAACGAGTCTGCCAAGACACCAGCATCAAGAGGCCGACCCTTTTCTCGAAGTTTAGCCCGTGCAGACCGAAAGTTCACAGCAAACTCGTAGCGTCCCGTATTCAAATAATACAGCTGATTGCCGATGCCCTCCTCAAGTGAAGCAAATTTCTTAAGACATACTCCCGAGGCTGTGAACATACAGGCCTCCGAATTCAAACCATGACGACCAAACAAATTATTACCCACGGCCCATTTGTAACGTCCCCAGTCGGACTCAAGCGCTGCCTGTGCCAGCAGGAGTGACACAGGAACGACATCAACACGCGAAAGAAGATCTTTGTAGGAAGCCGACGCATTCAGACCAAAACCGGTTTTGAGCGAGGCAAGCCACTGCTGTTCGACCGCCGTCAGCTCTTGATTCTGCGCCTGTTTTTGTTGCAGCTCTATCACCTTCAAACGCTTCTGAAATACCACTCGATCCATCTTCACGATCACGGGCAGCATCAAGCAAACAAAATGATCTCGCCGCAGAATGGTCTCCGACACATTCACACCGTTGCGTCTAATAATTTCGCCAAGCTTTCGCAAATATTCGACCGGTAATTGCTCCGGGACCTGCAAATCTGCCGACTGCATGATTTCATCTTGTGATATTTCGAGCTCACGAACCGCAGTCGAAATCTTCTCACACAATAAATTTTGTTTAATTGAATTGGGCACACCAACCATATTCAAATATTTAGACTTCACACTCGAGCCCACAAGAGTGCCACTTTCAGCTGAGCGAACTGCTGGCTTTGAAGGAACCAAGTCTTGCGCCTTGGGACCTGCGCGTTTAGTGGCAGCTGTGTCGGCATCCAACTTCACCGCGATCTCTGTTTTTTCTGCAGGCGTCTTTGAGGGGCTGCCGGCATCGCCAGACTTAGGTTTCGCTGCTTCTGTCTCAGCTTTGCTTACCGCTGAAGCCACGGCAGCATTGTTGCCTTTGACCGCCGCTTGTGCAGGTTCAGACTTTGCGGACCGGGCAGCTCTTTGCTGCGCCAGCCTTTCAAGGTTGCGCTGCTGTTCGGCCTGCCGATCATAGGGTTGGCGCTTTACGGTCTCGTGCAAAACATCCAAGGGATTGGCTGGCTTTGGCCCGTAGACAATGTTCACCTTTGCATCTGGGCCAGAATCCTGAGCTGAATTTTTGCTCGCAGGTTCCTGACCTGGCGAAACGGATTCTTGCGGAATATTCGCAGCATTCATTTTTGCCGACAGCACAGTGACCTCAGTTTCTGAAGCCTCGGGCTGCGCCTCTAAAACCGATGACTTTTCAGCTGAGGGACCGTCCAAGCGAACGCCAGGTGAAGCCGCAGTCGATGCTGGCTCCTGCGCGACAGGTTCTGGCAAACCTGCTGCTCGTGCAAATTGCTTTTCCTGCTCAGCACTAAAAACTGGCGCACGACTGTCCGGTGCTTCTAGATAGGGATTGGCCTGGGGAGATGGTAATTGTGAGGTCTGGTTGCCGTGCTGACCACAGCCAACCAGACCCACTGAAATCAAAACCACCATCGCCTTAAGCCACCCGGACTTCGCCATTCGCAAAGAGTAATCCAAAATATCAACACGCACGCCCATCACTCCTCCTCTTCCCACGCCGTGTATTGAGCAGAAGTCGTGCCGAGCTCCGTCCCCCACTTCGGGCCAAGCAGGCTGAACGCTCCTCGCGCTACGGACGCGCAAAATACCGATTTATAACAGCTTTTTTGATATCACGTTTTCTATAAGATATGCTTATGGAGAGCCATTGTTTTCGTGCCTGAAAGTTTTGCTAAGTCGAACAAAAGCTCGGCAGGCTTTGGCAGGGGTGGCCTGGCGAGACCTGGACGCTCCAACCTGTTACGGCAACATTAAATTAAACTAGTTGTGTTGTGATCTTAACACGAACGACTCAAGCCTCAGAGCACGTCTTCCGAAATGAGGTAAGACAGTCATCATGTCGATCTGTACAGTCGATCCGTACAATGGTGAATTAGACAATGAGTGGGGAGCACGTATGTCGAATATGCAAGTTCGAATTTTGGTCGTTGACGACTCGATTTCAATGCGAGGACTCATCAAGAAACATCTTTCAGAGATGGCGATCGAAAACGTCGAGTTCGCTGGCAACGGCAAACAAGCCATGGAGAAACTCATGGCACCGGAAACCCAAGAAAACCCATTCACCTTAATCTTATCAGACTGGAAAATGCCGATCATGGACGGCTCTCAGCTTTTGAACTTTGTTAGAAAAGCATCGAGCTGGCCTGATATTCCGTTTATCATGTTGACTGCTGAGGGTGAAAAATCAAGCGTGCTCGAAGCCGCGCGTGCAGGTGTGACCGGATACCTGTTCAAACCCATCAATAATAAAAGCTTTCAGGACGCCATCCGCAAAGCCATTAACCAAAGCGAAAAACAGGGAAAGCCCAACGCTGTCGCCAGCTGAGCAAGGCCTCCTCAAAACAAGACTAAAACTTTTTAGCTCAGGCCGAGTCACAAACTTCGGCCCTCTGCCAGGACCATACTCTAACCGCGCTTCAATCTCGAAATCTCAGTGCGTGCCTCTTCAAGCAAAGCAGAAGAATGCAGAATATGCCGTTCTTGATCATTCAAAACTCGGGTCATGTGAGTCAGGCGATTTTCAAAGTTCTGCACAATGATGTTGTGCCGATCTAGCATCTCCGTCACTTTGAGATCTTGAATGCGTCGTTCATTCATCTTTCCCACAAGATTGGCAACGCGATTGGAAAGCTCATGAATACCCTCGGTTTGCATCTGCTCTAGCTTCGCTAGTCCCTGCGACTGACGATCGAAACGCCCAGTATAGGCGTTGATCGCATCCACCAGCTGGTGATTGAGAGTTTCGATCTTGCGCTCCATCGCCTGCATCTGTGTCTTCAAAGTTTGCACTTGAAGTTCGAGCTCCTTCACATCGTTAGGCAAGTAGGATTCACTCCGCACGGGCCGCTGACTCGAAGCCACCCCACTATGAGCCCCACTGTGCGCTCCGCCATGTATGGTTCCCGCTCCAAAAGCTTCAACTCCGCGTTCTGCCGACCGATCCCCTGCTCGCTCAACCGTCGATGGTCGACCAAACAAATTCGGGTTCAACTCCCTCTGCATAGAACATCCTCCAGTGATGTTTTTTAGGTTTTTTGTGGACGTGAGTCCCAATTCTCCCTATCGTAAAATTATGTTCTTGGTTTCAACACTTGCCCAGCATATTTTTTCGCTTGATCCGACCAAAGATGCCGCGCGTCTCGCGCTCTACAATTACTTGGTCTATTTGTGCGAGCCCAACGAGCCTCTCTCTACTGATCTTTTGAACCGCTTTTACCGAAGAGCCCTGACTTTTCCACATTGGCAAGAAAACAAAAAGCAACTCTTTGCCGAAGTCGAAATGCTTCTTCAGCATTTTCAACAAACGCATGATATGCCTTTTGATTTTTCTCAAGTGCTCAGCGCGCAGCAAATTCAGGTGCTTGGCCTCGAAACACAAACCAATCTCCTCGACTTGATCAATCGCTTTGTTGCGCAACAAGTGTCGGCGGTTGACCAATTCAAGGTCATTCCGGAGGGACAAGATTCAGCCCTAAGTATCGTGCTACTTGCCGATCAATCATTGGTGGTCAATGTGTTTCCGCGCTGGGCTTCGATTGTCTCAGGAGAGCTCGCTCCACTTACGACAGATTTTTCTTTAGTGTATACTCCTTCTCTCACGCTGAACCCGCAACTCTCACATCAGCTTGAAGTCGGAGGCTTCACCACGGCGCGCTTTCGCCTCGAACAACAGCGTTGTGCTGGAGTGATGGTTCGAGGCTACACATTTCAAAAGCAAACTCTGATGCAAAGTGAGCCGCTGCAAAAATTCCCGATGCTTTTCTATCCACTGAAGCGACTTGAGCAAAACTTTGTCAACCGCAAGACCGAGCCCATGTATGTGGAGCTCACCGCTGCCCTCGAAAAAGCTTGCGACCTCTTGGCTTCAGGCCATCCGGATGCGCGTAAATTCGGTCAGGCCGCCTTTGAACGTGGTCGCCTGGCATTAGAGCATATTTTTCCGGATGATCGCTTAGTTCGTCTACTCATTGACAACTTGGGCAAGACATTGGCGCTCGATCATGTTAAACAGAATCCACAAAAATCAGCACATACAGATTCTTCTGAAAATTCATTGGCGATGGAGATCGATTCACCACACGACCTAACACTCGGCCATGACCTTCTTGAAGAACTGATCTGAGTTTCTAATAATATTTTGAAAACACCGACCTCATTGCGAAAGACCAATGAGTGAGTTGAGACGGAGGCCCTGCAATGAAAATCAAAAAAAACGCGAGCGTGACTCGAGCAGAAAAATCGCCAGCGAAGACCGCTAAAGATTACGCTCGCCCCACCAAAACAAGTGAACCCATTCGACTCAATAAACACATCGCTGATTGTGGAGCCGCCAGCCGACGTGGCGCCGACGAAATGATTCAACAAGGTCAAGTGATGGTGAATGGCAAAAAGGTATACGAACTCGGAATGAAGATCGACCCTGAAACTGATCATGTCACGGTCAAGGGCAAACCACTTCGCCCTGTCGAAGAGAAGGTTTATCTCATGTTTCATAAACCCAAGAGTATCGTCACCACAATGGAAGATCCCGAAGGACGACCGACCATTGGTGATTATGTCAAGCGCATGCCCTTTCGTGTGTTTCCCGTCGGTCGACTCGATTGGGACACGGAAGGGTTGATTCTCTTAACCAACGACGGTGATTTTTCACAAAAAGTCACCCATCCAAGTTTCGATGTTGAGAAAACTTATCTTGTAAAAGTGAATGGCCACCCAAGCGAAGAGCAACTTCAAAAGTTGCGCACCGGAGTCACTATCCCGGGCGGAAAAGTTTCTGCTGTTTGGGTCGAACGCCTCCGCAAAGGTGCAGATCAATATGATTGGCTTAAGCTGGTCATCACTGAAGGTAAAAACCGACAAATCAAATACATGATGGAAAAAATCGGTTTTGATGTCATGAAACTTCAGCGGGTCGCGATTGGCCGCCTAAAAATCGGCAGCCTCCGCAAAGGTGAATTTAAAGTTCTCACCCCAACTGATCTCAGTCGAGTCTTCGAAAAAGGTGCCCACGCCGATAAACCCGAGTATGTTCACAAGCCTGAATTCATGAGTGACGAGCATTCGGCAAAAGACCGCAGAGGCCCAACAAAATCGACAAAACCAAATGCCAAGCCCTCGCACAAAACCGATCGCCCACAACGCTCAGATCGCCCCATGGGTCGCGCAAACAAACCTTCGCGCTCTTTCGGACCTGCGCGTGAAAAACCCGAAAAGACATTTCGTGAGAGTGCGCGTGCCAATAAGAGCGAAAAACGTGCAAGACCAGACGAGGGAGCTGAAAAGGAGAATAGACCTTTCCGAAGTGCGCACCCTGCAGCTCCACATCGCCGTGGACCGCGACCACCCAGCAAGCCATTTAACAACACCAAAGGCACTCGTAAAACCGGCAGCCGCGGCTAAAACCGCGCCTTCTGCTGGCGTCGGTGCAACTCGTTGACGCCAGTAAGGTTAGCTGAATTGGTCCAGAAAAGCTTCGACATCTGCAGAAAACTTTAAATAATTGCCGTAGTTGATATAGATTATTTTTGCTTTTGGATAAATCTTCTGAAACTCAACAACACTCTTGGAGGACTTGTGTTTTTGGGTCTTCACCTCAATCCCGACGATCAACGATTTATAGCGAATCACATAATCGACTTCAAAATCACCTTCGCGCCAGTAATACACTTCTAGGCCAGCACGCAACAAATCAGCTCCAACCAGCGCCTCAAAACACAATCCCAAAAACTCGGGTTGCGATTTTTGCTTAGGGTCGAGTAGCGCCGGAGCCATACAAACTATCTTGGGAGAAGACAGCCTAGTATTAAACTCCTTCATATTAAATTTATGAATTTGTACAAAAAGAAAGGCTCCGTCGTAGAGGTCCAAATAATTCTTTATCAGCTCTGTATTGCCTCTTTCATGCAACTGGCCCAGCAACTTAGTGTAACTAATTTCGGTTGCAGGCAACGTTCGTAAAAGCTGAAAGGTCTGCCTGAAAAGGCCTGGGTTTCGCACCCTTCCTTGAGTCAATAGATCTTTCTCAATAACTGTATTGATGATCGAATCTTGAACATAGCTGTCGAAGCGTTTTTTACTCTTTAAAAACCTGTAAGCTCCGGGATAACCGCCAAAAACTAAATATTCTTCGAGAGTCATTGTTGATGCAATTTTCAAAAGCCGCCGCGACTCTTGCCAGGTCCAATGAAAGGCCCGAATCAACTCAAACCGACCCGAAAGACTTTCGGACAATCCCTCTTGAATCTTTATCGAACTAGACCCTAGCAAAACGACTTTCAATTTAGCCGTTTTTCTTAAACCTTTTGCTTCCCACTTCTGCCTATCCCACAATGATTTAATTCGTTCACTCCAATTCGGAACCTTTTGGATCTCATCAATCACCAACAAACAACCGGGGTCTTTACCTCTCGCCTGCTGCCACACCTCATTGAGCCAGTCCGCATTGACTGAAACCCCCTCTTCTGCCGAAACATAAAGCGCAGGCCCCGCGTAATCTTTCAATATGTTTTGAATTGAAGTGGTCTTACCAATTTGCCGAGGCCCCAGAATGACCTGAATCAGCTCAAACCCATCATTAAATCTTCGTCGCAATTCTTGCTCAAGGTAAAGCTGCTTAGGAAAAATTTTTAAGGGCTTTCTGAGTTTATTCATTACCCTAAGCCTAAGCCCCAACAGAGAAAAAAGTCAAAGATCTCAAAAAAATACTAGGTATATCTAGTATTTTTACTAGGTATATCTAGTAAAAATACTAGATAGAGGCGGGCCGCAGAGGCCCTGCTGAGAGCTCGACTAGAGTCGAACCAACTCGGCGACACTCACGCGACTCTTCTCAATTGAACTTTCCCAGATTGAACTGTTCCAGAACCTTCCCGATTGAACTGCTAATTGGAGTCGGCATCTCCAGAGCGAAGCGGAGTTGTTGGTGTTTGCGGCGACGGCTGCAATGAAGGATTAACTGTGTCCTGTGCGGCATCTCCATTGCTTGCCCTACCGCCTCCAGCAGAAGTGGGTTGCTGCGAAGGAAGGTGGCCTTTGGCGCGGGCACGATCTTGCACGCGTTGCATGAC
>CAYONZ010000060.1:0-18976 GCA_964405465.1 uncultured Bdellovibrionales bacterium
ATTTCTATTGCTTCCGCTCGCGACGTCCGACCAATTGAGGACACGCCCTAATCAAAAAATACAAATTTTGTTTTATACGTAAAATACTTCAAGCTCAATATTTGCAATTAAATATTGAGCGGCTGGCTTGTGTACTCGCTTGATGTTCTTGGTGCATCTTCGGTGTTTGATTTTCGCTGATCGGTTTTAGCTTGAATTCCTGCCAACAAAAATTCTACCGCCTTTGAAGAGGCGATCAATCCAAAACTTCCAGTCAAAAAGCTCGCTGTTCCGTGGATCACACTTCGTTTGTCGCAGCTGTGAAAATTATTTTGGCCTTGTGGACAAACACATTTGAAACCCATGCCCTTATCGTATGATAGATCATGAGGTGTAATTGGAGTTTCGGTCGAAAAAATCGTTGGGATATTGAGTGTCTCTTCGGTGTCGATATTGTATTTGGTGCGAAGAATACGGCGAATCTGTACTAGGAAGGGATCTTTGTGCGTTTTGCTTAGATCAGCAACCTCAATGAGCAACGGATTCATACGACTGCCGGCTCCACCTGAACAGATGACATTTAACTTCTGTGCGAAACAAGTTGCCAATAGATGAGTTTTAGCTGTGAGGTTATCGATGGCATCGATTATGAGGTCTGGTTGTGAGTTCAAAATTTCAGTAGAAGTCTCTTCGTTGTAGAATTTTTCGATGGGAATTATTTCTGCCTGCGGATTGATTTTGCGAAGGCGCTCTGCCATGACATGGACTTTCTTTTGTCCAATGACCCCAACCATTGCGTGCAACTGACGATTTGTGTTGGTGATACATATGTCGTCAAAGTCTACGAGTGTAATTTTACCGACGCCCGATCGTGCTAGGCTTTCTGCCGCCCATGAACCGACACCGCCAATACCAATAATCATCACATGTGAGTTGAAAAGCTTGATCATGGCTTCATCGCCAATAAGACGAGCGAATCGATCAAAGCGGCGATGGAGGGTATAGCGCTTGAGCTCGGGGCTTTCATTGAGGGTGAATGGCACATTGAGACTACTTGAATTTGCATTTGCCTGTGAAGAGGACTGGTTTTTCAAATCGCTCGATTGTTGATTTAAATTTTCAGTTGCCTGTGTCTCCGCTGACTGTGTTTCCATGGCCGATCTCCACCTCAAAAAGACGCTCGAAATTACGTCTGGTCTGTAGCAAAATTTCTTCAGTAGAGAGCTTTTTAACCTCTCCAATTTTTTTTGCAACTAAAATGATGCTAGTGGGGCGGTTCAATTGTTGGGCCATTTCTGGCGGAGCCTGATCGGGGCTATCGCTTTCGAGAAGAAGGCTTTCGATTGGAATCATTGCAAGGGTGTCAAGAAGTTGGGCATTGCCAGGGAAAAGTGCTGGCCCACCGATGGAGAGCATGAATCCCAAATCTAGATACGCTGCTGCGGTTTTTCGATCAGTGTTAAATGAGTGAATGATGCCTCTTCGTTCAAGTTGATAGTTTTTTAAAATATGAATGGCTTCATGATGTGCTCGCACAAAGTGAAAGACCGCTACTTTTTGGTAACGTTGAGCTAACTCCAACTGCATTTTGAAGAACCTAAATTGATGCTCTCTTTGGCCAAACTGGCTGCGAAAATCTAAGCCAAGTTCGCCTAGGCCCCAGCTCTGGGGCAATAGTGATTCAAGGCGAGTGAGTGCTTGTTCGCATTTTTTCGAATCGTTTTGTGCAACGAAATAGGGGTGCAGGCCAAAACACGGTAGAATATTTTGTGGAAAACGTTGGGCGAGATCGAGTTGTCGTTCCCAGTCTTCGGGATCCACGCCTCCCTGTAAGACCGCCGCGATGCCATGGTTGTTGGCTTCTTCAAGCCAGGTCTGAATTGTGTTGTATGCCAAAGAGTTTTCCGCTGTGGTGCCTCCGCTTGATGGTCCGATGCGCGGGTCAGCCAAATGGGCATGACAATCTATGGCACCCATGGCAATGGCACCACCGACCGAAATAAAATTTTCAGCTTTTATTGGAGCAGAGGTTTTTTGTTTTTGATCTGCTTTGGTCACGGCCCATTCTAACAACAATCACGTCTTTGAGACCTTAAAAAATTTAGTGATTCTAAAATATTTTAACCGAACTCCAAAAGTAGGGGTCTTACACATGCAGAAGGTCGCACCTTCTCGCGGTCAAATCAGTCAAGCCCAGGGGATGGGCGGGGTTCTCAATAAAAACCAATGATCAAGGAGGATGCATGCTGGGGGGAGACTTCTCTCGAAGAAAACTATTGAGTCTTATTGGCTCGAGTCTGTTTGGGGTGTTGCTTTTTGCAACTGTATGGATGGGAGTCACTGGCTGTGCTCCCCGAAGTTCAACTGAAGACTCCGTTGGAGTGCCCGTGGTTGATGACGGTGAGGTGGCCTCCAAGGTCATTTATGGTGTCGATGGTCGGGCTGATTTTTTTATGGCCTCTCCAGCGCATCAAGCACTTGCTGATTCAACAGTTGCATTGATGCAAAGTTCAACTTTGTCTAGCCAAAGCAATGGTCGCTATCGGGTTATGGCGGACACTCTACGTTCTTCGCATCAGCTTTGTGCAAGTGAACCCTTCGGCGATCAGGGAGCAGGAGCATTTTGCTCAGGTTCTTTGATCGGTCCAGACTTAGTGTTGACAGCCGGCCACTGTGTAACCAATGCCTCAGATTGCAGCGGAACCCGGTTTGTCTTTGGCTATCGGGTTGAGCAAGAGGCCGTGTTCCCGCAAGATGTGAATGCGAGTGAAGTCTATTCTTGTAAACAATTATTATATAGAGAACAAAAAGCAGATGGGGCTGACTTTGCACTCATTCAGTTGAATCGTCCAGTTGCCAATCATCGACCTCTGGCGCTTCGTCGTTCGGGAGTAGCATCAGTTGGCGACTCACTTTTGGTGATTGGGCATCCCAGTGGCTTGCCTACCAAAATCACTGTTGGGGGTAGGGTACGATCAGTTCAAACAGAGCATCTGGTCACCAATCTCGATACCTATGGGGGCAACTCAGGATCAGCGGTGTTTAATGCGACCACTGGGTTGATTGAGGGCGTGTTGGTTCGGGGCGAGAATGATTTTGTCCAACAGAACGGATGCTATGTCTCGCAAAGATGTACCGAAGATGGATGCCGTGGGGAAGATGTGACGAGGATTGACTATGTTTTGAAACACTTGCCTCCTGAGGGCGATCCCACGCCGCTCCCGCCTCATCCGGTCCCAGTTGTGGAAACTTCTGAATTCTCAGTCAGTGCTAATGCGGCAATTCCAGACAATTCAATTCGTGGTGTGACTTCGCAGGCGACAGTCACTGAGGCGGTGAACGGTCGGCAGGTGTTGGTGGCGGTAAACATCACCCACACTTACATCGGTGATCTAATTGTCACGCTGGTTGATCCAAGCGGAAAATCTATTGTCTTGGCCAATCGGAGTGGTGGAAGCACAGATAATATAATTGGAACATTTGGTCTCGATCTAAAAGCAAGTGATTCGCTTGGTGCGCTTGGAGCGAGCTCATCTGGAGTTTGGAAATTGAAGGTGACTGATCGAGCCCGCGTTGATGTTGGCAGGCTCGTCTCTTGGAAACTTATCTTTAAGGGGAACAATCCTTAAGACCTTTGAGGCCGACCCCGAGTGAATCATACTCTGTCATATAGATTTGGTGGCCTGAATAGGCCACTCCTTCGTTGTTGTATCTCACCGGTACCGAAGCCGGAAATCGCCCAGAAGAAATATGATCAAGTTCGGTCAGCGTTCCTGAGGTATCGAAAATCTTCATCCAATCGGGGCCTACAACAACGGCACGATTTGTGGTGGGATCAATTGTTCCAAAATTCTTTTTTACATTTGTTGTGTTGAGTTGGGTTTTGTGGGGTTCGGCGGTGCCAAAGGTGTAACCTCCACCTGAGTCAAATTCGACCACCTGATTTTGGGAGATCACCAGTGACTTTCCTGGTGTTGTTTGCACAAAACTGTGAAATGGGTCCGAACCGGCATTTGGATTAGATGCCACGCGTGTAGGGAGACTTGCCGGGTTGCCAGACTCATCGCCTGAGGTGGTGAGTTTATAAATGGAGTTCTCAGTCATAACTAAAATGTTTGTTCCGCCATCAACAGAGATCACATCTTGGATGGGACCGTCCATTGTGTCGGTGACATTGTGATTGTAGACAATTAGGCCATGATCGCCGGCGGCTAGGTCAAATACCGAAATATTTTGTCGGCCTCCGCTCACAATAACAACTTCGTGTGGATTGGCTGAAGGCACAAGGGCCGAAATATCTGTCGGAGAAATTCCGGGAGGCATCTGTGAATGATTCGTGCGATAAGTGGTGTTTGGACTGGTTGGGTTGCTGACATCAACCTCGAGAATGTCATTATAAGAAGCCACAAAAAGTGAGTTACCTTTGTTCGCCATTTTTATGGACTGCGAACCACCTGGTAAACTTAGGCTTGTAAATGATGAGATGATGGCCACGTCATTTGGAGCTGATGGATTTGAAATATCGAAAATGCGAATCTGTGGTCTTGATTTCGATGAGAAAAATCCACCGCCTTTGCGAATATACCCTGAGTAGAGGTGATTCCCAATCACCAATGAATCCAATATGTGCCCATTGCGATAGCTCGCTCCCTCGACAGTTGTTAAGGTGACACGCGACGCGGCTCCCAAAGTCTCTGACGGATCGCAAATTCGATCGGTGCGCTGCCGAGATGCAGAGAAACTATATTGGCTGAGATTTGCTCGTGTTGAGGAATTCTGGGCCTTTTGGATCTCACCATCAATTTTGAGAAGAGGGTGAAAGCATTTGCTGTCATCGCACACCAGCGAGTACTTCACTTCGAGTCGATAGGGACATGAGGAGTTTTCGATTTGATTTGAAAATCCTTGGCAAGGTTTGCCTTTAATATCGAATCCGAAATTGGGTGCGACCGAAGATGTGCGGGCAATAAAATTTCCATCACCACGATCCAATGACAGGGTGCCAGTGCCTGGTGCGGACTTACATGAGAATTTTTCATAAAAGCAGCGAAGCTTTGTGAAATTGTCATTGTTACTTAGCGAAGCAGACATACTGTAGTTGCTATTTATGATCTGCAAAGCCTCTCTGCGAATCTGCGCAAACACTTGTTGCTTCTCGGCAGTTGAACTTTGATTTCGAGCAGAGGTAAACAGCGTGATTACTGCCGCAGCTGTTACACCAAGAACAAATACGGTGGCGAGCGTTTCGACCAAGGAGAATCCTTGCTTGTTTAGTCTTCTGTTTATTTGAACCATAATGACCCCCGAACTCTTATAAATGACCCTGCAAAATAAAGTGGACTGGCTCCAAAATATTGACTGGCGAATCCGATATACCCTGTGCCGTTGGTGTAGCAGAGGCTGCCAGGACAGCTATTGTGGGCAAAGCCGAAATTGTAGTTGGCCGCATGCTGAAGTTCGAATTGCCAGTCTCCAGCTGGTGAGGAAATTGATCCGCCCGTCGCTGTCATGGTGTTTGAATCGAAAGTTTGAGCGACGTGCGAGGTTGATCCAGAGGGAGAAGCTTCGAACTCCATTGAGGTATTGCCATTCACTTCGATCCGGACGTTGGCTATACCTGGAGCCGCAAGGTTAGAATAGAGTTTTGCAAACTGCGTAAGCGGAACTACACCAAAATCACTTAACCCCAATCTGTCTGCCTCAGGTAGTGAAGCATAATTGTCTGCTGGTGCGTTTGCTACAAGCGTCCAATCAGCTTTGCAATAGGCGTAGAATCCGCAGCTTCCTCCTGGGCCGTCTGGGTCTATAAAGTAATATCCATCAGGTGCTCCAGGTTGTGCTAACTGTACTTCTCTACAGTTTTTGCGACCTGATGGTATGTAGTCGAGTAAAATTGAATACGAAATCGGTCGCATATTGAAAGTCGGTTTTGTGTTGGTGATCGTGTAGTCTACCCGCACGCTGCCCTTACTGCATGTTCCTACACAGTTGGGAGACCAAGTCATATTGAGATTCATTCCTGAGTTTGTTGCAATTGTTTGTAAATTCACTGCTGAATTATTTTTATCGAGAATCGAGAGTGTGTTGCTTGCAGGGCAGGTTGCCGGGTTGAGCATGCAATTAAACGATGATTGCGCCATTGTGTTGGCTTGGGCACAAGTGTTCTGTAGATTCAATTCTATGTCAGAGGCAAGCTCAACCATTTTTGCCTTCTGTTCAATCTCGGCAGAATTTTTTTGCACATCACTCATCAAAAACAATGCAGACACAGCGACCATGCTGATGATGGCTATTGATACCAATGCTTCAATAAGTGTGAGGCCATGTTGATTTCGCATCATTAATCCGTGGTGATGAACTGACTTGGGTGCCATTGCAAACTGCGAGTCAGCTCAAAATTTGTCGTTTTTATTGGTGATCCGCCTGGAGGCTGTGCCACTGAAAGTTGACCCATGACTTTAAAGTAAGTTGCCGTTGTGTGTGGGGAGGGGTCACTGAGTCTTTGCCAAGTGAGAGTCAGAGCAATTGGGCAGCTCCCACCCGCTACAGCTGTGCAAGGTTGGCCGTTGAAGTCATAGGTGAGAGGAACGTCATTATTGGCAACGTCTTTCAGAAGAAAGCTGCCGTTAGTACATGCAGCAAGTGCAGATGACGACGAAGATGGGGTAAGTGAGCCCAGGCATGCAGCGCTGCCTGAATTATTATTTACAGCAGTGGTATTCGCCAAACTACCCGGATTGCTAAAAAGAGAATCTATATTTGATTTGATCTGTGCCAGACTTCTAACCGCTTCGACCTTTTTAAACTGGGTGCTTTGATTTATGAAATATCCAGGTAAAACTAGAGCAAGGCCGGTCACGGTGAGACAGAGCACCATCAGTACCACCAAAACACTCCCTCGCTCCGAAGAAGCGAGCTTAAGGGATTGTGCATTTTTGTCTAAATGATCGATGAGGTTCATAGTTAATTTATCGGCTGGGCCTCTATAGACTAAAGGCTTAAGTCACCTGTCGAAAAGTTGGATAGGCTTTTACTGCAAAATGGTGATGATTCTCGACGAAGATTTTGACAGTCATTAAAAACAAGTGAGAAACCCTAACTATACGGCAAGTACACGGAGACGGTGCAAAGGTATAGTCTTAAATTGAGACGTAAGAAATAGTATCTATTTAGAGATCCCAGCGTAAGTTGAGCATTGGATCGCCAGTCGCAGAAATCACTGGGCTGACGTTTGGTAAATAAGATTTATTTTGCAATGAGTTCTGAAGCTCAGGATGATTACCGCGAGTCACAATTTTAGCGAATTGATAGCCGAGTGCGGCTGCAATTGGAAAATCACTCCACCAATGAATACTCGTGCCGACTAAACCCACTGCGATCCATCCTAGAACTGGGTAGCCAACGTAAGGAAGCCATTTAACATGAGGATAATTGTCTTCAATTACCATGTAGGTGGTAACTGCTGTTGAAAGATGCCCTGATGGCACAGCATCGAATTTTTGAAAGTCTTTATTGTATTCAAGCTGATTTGGAAATGGACGCCATCTTCCCGTACGCTCTTCAGAACTAAAGGGGCTCTCGCGTCCTGTGGTGCGTTTGATGAGTTGAACAATTATTCCTGTTGATAGAATCGATTCAGTGATCTGTGCTGCAGTTCGCAGTGCACGTTTATTTGGAGAGATGGCACTTGCAGCAAGAAATCCACCAACAATTCCAAATTGAAAAAAACCATCGCCCATACTGACGCCTGCTGAGCAAAAATCGTGAAAGCGGTCGCTTTGTAAAAAAGGTTTACGCACCATTTGCCAACTCTCGTAATCAGTCGCAATCATGGCGCCAGTCATGGCGGTGACCCCCAGAATTCCTGGCAAACTTTCAGGAGAAAGAATTTGATCTGCCCAAATTTTTAAATTTTCAGGAATATGAGTGATTGGGTCAGAGAGCTTGGGCACTTGAATATCAGCAGAGTTTGAGAAGTCAAACTCAGACGCCAGAGGGCTCTTGGACTCCTGTTGCACTTCAACTGCCGATACAGATATCGGTCGCGTGAATGTTGCTATGGCCAAAGAGAGTGCAACTAAAATATGAAGCCGACGTTCCATGCAAGTCCCCGAATATAGTGTGAGCTGTAGGCCTGATTAAAGAAATCAAGATGAGTTAAAAGCGAACCTCGTTCGTATACTTTCCAGCCATAGCCAGTGCCAATTTTAACAAATGACCCATTGAACTGTTCTTCTTCAAAGGCTCCGTTGTTTTGTTGAATAACACGATAAAGTCGAGAGGCACCAAGGTCGCCGCGAACAAAAAATCCTCGCCCAATAGTTCCGTCAAAGTAATATTGGCCGCTGGCGCCAGCATTGAACGCATAAAAGGAAAGGCTATTGCCCTCACGAAAAGCGCGTGAGACGCTTTCAAAGACAGCCGTTACAAACGGTCCAACCAATAGGCCGGAGGTTGGTTTATAATAGATAACTGGAAAATCCATCATTCCAGCAAACGGACTGATTTCTCCCTTGGCTTTCTCTTGCTCGATCATCGAAGAAAACTCGGCATCATAAGAGGGTCGTGAGACTCCTGAGCTGACATACATATACCAGTGATGGTTCTCAAACGGAGTGGCAGCGTCTGCATGTACCTGTTCACACACCGATGTTGAGAAAAGCAAAAATGCCCAAAAAAATATTTTCATTAGAATCTAAACCCCATTTGAAAACGAGCAAACACACCCGAAAAATTTCCGATCTTATGTGAACCACTAGATGTGAGTAAAAAATTTCCATCCTGATCTTTAAAGTCGCCCATTAACATCTGTTGGTATCCAGCCTCGGCACCCAATGTAAAGACATCAAGGTGCCAACCGGCTTCGGCACCCACCGTAAAACTTTGACTATAGGACGGCACATAGGTCGTACGACCTCCACCAATCGGTTGGACTTCAACCCTAGGCATATGAAAAAAACCGAGAGTAACAATGGGACCCCAATAGATACGATTTCGTTCAAACCGTTTAGCTAAAATTGCCGCAAATCGATAGAGGTCGAGCTCAACTTTATCTTTCAAAATATTACCAGCAATGCTCGACTCATTTTCTACTCTTATCCCAAGCATCATAGGGTTCTGTTCTTCGGCCCAAAGCAAATCAGAACCAAATGGCAAAATGAGTTTTGTTTGATAGTCGCCTGCAAAGCCATCGTTGAAATCTTTTGGTTGAGTGGGTAACCCACCGACATGAAGGCGAGCTTCAACATATGCCGAAGACGGATTTGCAGAAAATAACGAAATAAAAAAAGCCGAAGTCAGCAAGATCGAAAAAACAAGATTTATTGACATTGCCAAAGTATGAACAAAGTTTCTCAATGCGACAAGCTAAAATGATGTTGCAAAGAAACCGGCGACACCGCGCATGTCATCTGTTGGGATCACAAATGCAAATGATTCGGATGGGGTTGTTCGCGAAGAATTATCATCAGCTGTTTTGTGTGAGGGCGTATATTTTTGTGCGAGACCAATTCCATATGATGCGCCAATTGTTGCCCCAGCCACAACATCCTGTAGCCAGTGACGATTATCATTGATTCGACTAGCAGCTACGAAGGTCGCCAGCGCATAGCTGGCTACTCCATAGTACCACTCGTGTTCACTGGCAACAACAGAGGCAAACGCAAAAGCGGAGGTCGAATGTCCAGATGGAAAGGCATTTCGTTCGTTGCCATTGTCGGGCCGAGGCTCGCGAATCGAATATTTAAGCACAGTCGTGGCCAGTCCAGAATAGGCTGATGCTTTGGTCATAAGCCAGGCTCTTCGATGCGAGTCAAGGCTGTCTGTCTGGTAATAGTGGGCACCAAATCCAATTAAATAAAAAATATTTGGAAGCATTTGACCACTTAAATCACCGAAGCGTGAAAGGCTCCCGAGAGGTTTTCGTTCGGACCAACTCTCCTGTAGTGGGTGGGCGATAGAGTTTTGCGTTGCCACCACTAAAATAGTTAAGCCTCCTCCTAGCCAAAGTAGATTCTGGGCCTGACCTGTAAGTGGAGAAGTAAGGTCTGATGGCCATTCTTGTTTGAGATGATCCCATCCAATCTGAGTGCTTACATCAGTTTCGAGGCACAAGCTGATTTGCGAGTAGGTGAAAATAGCAATGAGGCACAGAGTTTTTAAAATTTCTTTCATTCAAAAACTGTACGTTGAATCAAATGGGCTTTCATCAAAAAAATCTATTCAAAGCATAAGTACGAATTTGCATCTACTCGACTGTTGATTCTTTGATACCTCATTTAAACTAAATGAAGCGAAACGGGGAACATTTTGTGAACCAAATTTTTCGCAGTCTTGACAGAAAACAGGAGCGCCTCATATTTCAACCATGAGTAACTTAATAAAACACCCAAATGCTCAAATCCCGATCCTAGCTCTTCAAAACACAGTTGTTTTCCCTGGGCAAACGATGCCGTTGTTGGTTGGTCGCGCGCAGAGCTCGAGTGCTCTTGAGGCGGCCCGAATAAATGGTGGTTGGATGCTTGCGATTGCACAACGGTCTGAAAAGCGCGAAGATCATATTGTAACCAAAGACGATCTTTACAAGATCGGCTCACTCTGTCGGATTGATCAAGTTGATGGCGACGCAGAACATGGCTATCGGGTGATCATCACTGGTGGCGTTCGATTTCAGGTCACAGAAATAGATTCTGGCCCTGGATATATGCGGGGTAGCGGCTTCGCACTTGAGGACGTTCAAGATATGGACGTTGAAACATCTAAAATTCTACTCGACAATATGAAACAGTTAAGTCGTGAAATCTTGGGTCTTTTTGGATCTGAGTCCTCACGTGCGGCTTCGATGGTTGAAGCCATTGATGATCCAGTCTTGCTGACCCATATGATCTCCCAGCATATTGAAGTGAGTTTGCCTGATCGCCAAGAGTTGCTCGAGATGGTTTCGTTAAAAACTAGATGTTTGCGCATACTTGATTTAATGGTGCGGCAACGTGAAAATTTGAAACTGCGAAAAGAAGTTTCTAATAAGATTTCTTCAAAGATGGGCAAGCAGCAGCGACAAAATATTTTGCGTGAACAGATTCGATTGTTGCAAGAGGAACTCGATGACGACAAAACTCTTGGTGGCGGTAAAGACTACTATCAAAAGATTGAAGAAGCTCAAATGCCAGAAGATGTCGAGCGGGTTGCACTAGAACAGATGGCACGTCTTGAAAGTTTAGGTCCGCAGTCGCCTGAGACCAATGTCATTCGTAATTATCTTGATCTACTTTGTGCCATGCCGTGGAAGAAGTCGAGTGATTCGAGTATCGACTTGGATCGGGCTCGTGAGATTCTTGATGCTGAACACTATGGCTTGGACAAAGTGAAAAAAAGAATCATTCAACATTTGGCCGTAATGAAAATGAAATCTCGCACTCATGCCAATGCCCCAGCTGGAACTGTGGTGGGCCCTGAAAAGAAAGGTTCGATCTTACTTTTGGTCGGGCCTCCAGGGGTTGGTAAAACGAGCTTGGGTAAGAGTATTGCTCGCGCCTTGAGCCGCAAGTTTGTACGCGTGAGTCTTGGTGGTGTTCGCGATGATGCTGAAATCAGAGGTCATCGCCGCACTTATGTGGGAGCCATGCCGGGTCGAATAGTTGATGGCATTAAGCGTGCGGGTGAAAATAATCCGGTTTTTGTGCTTGATGAAATCGACAAGATGAATCGTGGATATGGCGGAGACCCAGCAAGTGCTATGCTTGAGGTGCTAGACCCAGAACAAAATACCAACTTCATGGATCATTACTTGGATGTCCCTTTTGATTTGTCGAATGTTTTCTTTGTTGCTACGGCCAACTCACTCGAGACCATCCCGGGCCCTTTATTGGACCGTATGGAAGTCATTCAGTTGAGTGGATACACGACTGCTGAAAAACTTCACATATGCAAAACGCATTTGGTTCCTAGGCAACTCGACGAACATGGTTTGACAAAAGACCAGCTCGAAATATCAGAAGAGGTGCAGTTGCGATTGATTTCAGCCTATACCCGTGAGGCCGGTGTTCGCGATTTACAGCGTATGGTTGCGGCTGTGATCAGAGGTTCAACTGAGCAGGTGTTAAAGGCGGGAGCGGTTTTGCCTGTACGTCCAACAATTGCCGATCTAGATGAAATTTTGGGGCAAGAGCGATTTTCATATGAAGAAGCTCAAAAACAAATGCCTCCCGGAGTGGTCACGGGTCTTGCTTGGACTCCGATGGGTGGAGATATTCTTTTTGTCGAAGCTTCGGCGATGCCTGGCAATGGCAAGGTGACTCTGACCGGACAGCTTGGCGACGTGATGAAAGAGTCTGCGCAGATTGCGTTGTCGCTCATTCGATCACGATTGGGTCCGATTCCAAACGGCTTTCTTTTTGATAAATCTGATATTCACATCCACGTTCCTGCAGGGGCAATTCCTAAAGATGGACCATCCGCCGGAGTGACTATGTTCACAACGATCGCAAGTCTTGTTCTTGGTAAATCCGTCGATCCGAAGCTTGCGATGACGGGCGAAGTGACTTTGCGAGGTGCGGTGACTCCTGTTGGAGGAATCAAAGAAAAAATAATTGCTGCACATCGAGCCGGAGTGAAACGAGTTGTGATGTGTAAGAAAAATGAGCGAGACTTGCGTGAAGTGCCTCTCGAGATCAAAGAGGAAATGCATTTCTCATTTGTTGAAAATGTTGACGAGCTTATCACTGCCGTTTTTGGAGAATCTGTGACACTCATTCATCCGCTTTTAGGTGCAGGTATGACCGGGACTGATTCCAATTCACTGTCAAGATCTACTCCGTCCTCCGGGCCAGCAGTAGCATGTAACGGAAAGTGCTAAAAATAAAAAAACCCGTATCTTTCGATACGGGTCTATACAGGCCTCGTTTATTTAAATAAATTGCTCGGAGCTTAGAACTTAACAACAACTTCTGCAGCAAGTTTATTGCGTGCAACCGATGTGTCGCCAGAAGCGATACCGCTCTTGCCCATGAAGTAGCAAAGGTTTGCCGTCATGTTTTTTGATTCCTGATAGCTTGCAACCAAACGATGGCTGTTTCCGTTTGTTCCACCACCGAAAGAGTCTCCATCAGTGAAAACAGATACAGTCGCATCTTTTTTGATCTCACGGTAGTCATAAGAAAGAGCAAAGTCGCCTTTTTCTTTCAATGAACCGTACTTTACTCCAACCATGTAACCGTCTTTGTCATCAGTCACATCGCTATTGGTATTGCGAACATACTCTACAGAAGCGACAAGTGGTTTGCCTGCAACTGGAGTTGTGAATGCAACATCGACAACCATTGGCTTATATCCATAAGTGTATCGAGTTCCTGCACTTGCATATGTCGTGTTGGTAGCTGATGAGCCAAGAATAGTGTGGCTTTGCAAGTTTTGAAAATCATGCATCGCTACAGCAACACCTAGAGTTTGCTCGTCCATTGCAATTTTACCACCGATTTGCGCTGTGTATTGGTGAACATCGCTCTTATATGCGGTGGTGTTTTTATCAAGGATAGAATCCATCAAATTTACGAAAATCTCGCTTGAACCCATTTTTGTTGAGTAGGTCAATGCAAGTGCATCGAAATTTACATCAGAGTCGAAAACCATATCAGCGTCAGCTGCTGCATAAAGTGGGTTCGCGATACGTCCACCTTTTAGGTTCATTCCTGACATCAGCATCCAGTTGAAAGCTGCGCGATCAAGTGTGATCGAGTAGTTCGCGTTGGCATTTGCAGAAGTACCCAAATCTTGGTTAGTTGAAGTGCGACCTGGTGCTGTTGAAAGGCGTGCCTCAACACCTACTTCATCATCAACTTGTGCTTTTGCGCCTAAGCGAAAACGAAGTCTGTCTTTATCGTATGAACTTACTGCTGATCCTTCAGAACCAACATTTTCATGGCGATAGCGAATGTCTCCACCAAGTTTGAAGTCCTCGGCATGAGCCGCTGTTGCAACCAGAGATGCAACTGCAGCTAGAAAAAAAGATCCTGTTGTCGTTTTCATAGAGTAATCCCTCCCCTATTTTTGTCTAGTTGTTCCTTTATCACCTCATAACAAAATCGTAATGTCATGTTTTATTTGTCTCAAAATGGGTCAACGTGATTTGGATGAGACCCTGACTTGACTTCAGAACGCTATTGGGCCTCGACCATGGTCTAGTTTTGGCAAAGTTCTGGTAAGTCTGTCGCAAACCAAGCAAATACATTCTGTTTAGGATGTGTCTGCACCGTCTTTGAGTGAGACAGTCGCGATAAACACAAATAAACTTTTTTTCATTTTGCCGTCATTCTTCATTCACGCTCGTGAGGCAAACTGATTTCAACAACAACCCATAAGGAGGATCGAATGGGAATGAAGTTAATAATCAAGTCAGCGATGCTGGCGACTGTAGCTGGATTTGTAATGGCAACAACTGGTGCGGCATTTGCTGACGATGCAAAAGCGCCAGCGGGTGAAGTACAAGCCGCGAAAGAAGTGGTTAAAGAAGATCGAGCTAAGATGAAAGAAGATCACGAGAAAATGAAAGAAGACAAAAAGAAATTGCGTGAAGCACGTAAGAAAAGGCGTGAAGAGCGAAAAGCTCGCCACGAAGCCAAAGAAGCTGCAGAGAAAAAGTAAGCAGTCGACGAGGGCGCATGTGGGTGCGCTCGATATTGACCGCGCCGCAATGTGGATGATGCGGACAGGCTTGTAAAAAAAGTCGAACGACACTGGAATGGGTTTCATGCGAATTAATTTTTGTGTGGAGCCCATTTTTATTTCTGCAAAGAAGTCATGTCTATTGGTGAGCCTAAGTGTTTTAGCTGCATGTGGATCAAACAATCAAATGCAGTTGCAAGACGACGATTCTTCGCAGATGGTCGATGTCAAAAAAGATGCCTCCAAAGAAACCGCGCGGGAACTTGCACCGGTTTGGACCTCCGAAGTCTTGGCCCCACTTGCCATTGGCGGTCGATCTCCAAAACAGATTTGGAACACACAGGCCCAAGCCCCACGCGCAGACATCGCGCGATTTTCGTTTGATTATATTGCGCTTAAATCCGGGCGTCTGATTTTGAACAAATCTGATTCGGTGGTATGGACCACCGATAATTGCTTAAACCGCAGCGTCGAACCTCAGTTGAATGTGCAGTGGTTCGAGGTGCTGAACTCTGATGTTCGACAGGTTCAATTCGATTCTTCTGGTGATCACTTGGAGCTGCCGTTTCGTAAGGGCTATACCTATCGTCTTTCGATTGATTGGCCGCGCCTGCAGCGTGATTACGGCACCTGCGCTTCGGTGTCGCTCTCTGTGGCTTTGTATGAACGTTTGGGTCTTAACTTGATTGAAAATCACTTGCCCGACATTCAGCCTTGATGGTAGCAATAATGTTTCTTTTTTTCGGAGAGATGGCCGAGTGGCTGAAGGCGCACGCTTGGAAAGCGTGTAACGGTTAATCCCGTTCCAGGGTTCGAATCCCTGTCTCTCCGCCAATTTACTCTTCTCAAAAAAATTCAAATTTCAAAATCATCACTCGTATCAAGTACGGTTCTTGGGTTTTCAGATCAACAGCAATCTAAATCCCACTCTCAAGCGTGATGATCCCAAGCGTGATGATCCCATAGTCCTTACGTCTGTAAGGAAATTTATTTTTTCATGTGCAAATCTATAACAATTGAAATTTGTTTCCCGCCTCCAAACAACAGCCGATAGTGAGCTGGATTTTTGGAGTAGTCTCCAGGACTGTCGTCAACAAATGACCTCACGGGAAACTGAATGGCACTGAAGAGTTTTCGGTCCAGATGATCGAATAGATCAGCATTGACAATGAATTGAATTTTTCTGGGAATATAGTTAGAGTCTTGCTCACATGGAAAAAATTAAAGACATTGGCCTGTTTTTATACAAAAATTTTGGTCCGCTTATCGTATTTTATATTGCGAATCACTTTTGGGGGCTTAAAAGTGCCATTGCCTTTGCTTTGATATTCACGGTTGCTGAAATCATTCATTACAAAATTGCTGAAAAAGAGATTACGACATTTTTCAAGTTTTCTTTAACGATGACATTCATTTTTGGCATTCTCGATCTGACCCTAGACAATGCGTTCTTTTATAAAATTGAAGCTACGGTAACTAATCTGTTTACGGCCATCCTTTTTGGAATCACACTTTTTCAACCGACGCCGTTGATTCAACAATTTGCAGAGCAGCAGGGACGGACTTCAAAAGATCAGTCAATGGACAAGACGTTCTTTTTTCGTCTGCTCACCTTTGTCTGGACAATATATTTTATTGTCAAAGCCGCTCTCTATTTGTGGATCAATCTTAATTCAGATGTTGAACAGGGAATTATAGTAAGAGCTGTTGTTGGCAACATTAGCCTTGCTATAATGCTATTTGTTTCCATTGGTCTTGCGCGACCAATTTGGAATCTTATGGTGAGGCTCAAAATCATGCCTTCTACAAGGACGCAAAAATAGAATTGTCATCCTTGACGTAATCGCAAATGCAATTCAAGCCTCGAGGTCGCTTTCAACTCTTGAGTGCAGCATAGATCATCGCAATCCATCGGTCTGTGGTGACATAGCCGTGACTAAAGGGTTCCCACTCTGCAGCGAGTCCGCTCTTTTGTATCTGCGCTAATGTTTTGCCAGCGCGAAGACCTTTTCTGACCGTGCTTATGCTGGAGACAATCATCTTGTGATATTGAGCAAATTCTGCCTTGGTGCTTAAGGGGCCATGGCCAGGAACAATTTTGCTGTCTTCAGGTAGTTGTTGGAGAATCAGTTCAATGTTTTTGAGGTAACCGTCTAAACTCCCATTGTGCTCCATATGAAAAATTGGATACATGCCAGAAAAATATAGATCCCCTAAGCTTGCTACCTTACCCTTAGCAAATAATACGACAGAGTCGCCATCAGTATGGCCGCGCGGGAGATGCTGCACCTGAGTCTCCACGCCGTTCAGATAAATCGTCAAAGCTTTATCAAATACTAAGTTCGGCAGTGCTTGTGGTGGAACTGGTGGGTGCCGCTCTTTCCAAAGCGTTTGTTCAGTCAAAAGGCGGTCGCGAACTTCTTTGGCAGCAATGATTGTAGCCTTCGGTCCAAACACCTCGTTCCCGCCAGTGTGGTCATAGTGAAAGTGTGTGTTGATGATGAAGCGAGGAGAGTTTCCACCGAGTTCCTTAATTTTCGCTAAAAGTTTGTCGGCCATTTGAGTAAAGTCGTCATCTACAAGCAAGACTCCCTCTGGGCCGATCAATGCAGTCATATTACCGCCAGCACCCTCCAACATATAAAGAGATGAAATGAGTGGCGTAGATTTAACGACTTCTTTGGAAAAGTCGGTTTCGGCCGCAGAATTTTGAACAGATAAAATAAATCCAAATAGAAGTCCGAGTATTTTCATCGCCAGTTCCCCCAACTGTCGGCCAAGTTACAGATATTCAGGATCAGTGAATAATTCATCTTTGTGATTTATTAATGAATATAAATGAGTTTACTGAGTCAGGGCCAGCCCACAAAAGTGGGAGCCTCAGACCCGAAATGCCCGATCATTTGCATTGACACCAATACTGATTTTTCCAACAATTAACCATTGGTCTTTTAGATTAGGAGTTTGACTATGTACCTCAAGAACGGATCTGAACGATTCATTGCTGAAATTTACCGAGATGAGAGTGGTCAAACAGTTTGGATTCCCGTTACTTTTCTTCTCTGGAAAAATCGAAGCCTAGAAATCTTGCGTGCCAAAAATGATGTTTCGATCGCAAGTCTTACTCAGTTCAGAGCCTCCCTTCTTTTTAAAACAATTTTTCTAGTGTTGCCTTTAACGTTTCTTTTGTTTGGAAGTATTTTTTATTTGGCACCTCTGCCGCTAATGAAATGGTATCAGCAAAATTATTTGTTTTACTTTTTGATTGGTGTAGCAATGTGTTGTCTCGCGATTTTTCCAGGTGCTCTATTCATCGTTAGCCAGGCTTTGCGGCACAGGAGAAGACTTGAGTCTGAGGGTTTGATACAGAAAATCGAGGGGCCTTTGAGGCTTATAAACTTAAGAAACTTTAAAAAAGAAATATTTCTTCAGACAGCTCCTCTCATCATCAGCCTGGGAGTTCTTTTCTATGTGGCCTCTTTGGATAGGATTGGTTGGACTATCATCAAATTGGGCGGTCCACTGATTTTCGTCTACTTCTTGGTGTTAGGTGTACAGGCGTTGAACCACGTCATTTATATCAAGAAACTCAGAACCTATAGTGTGTAAGTTTGAATCTTTTGGTCGATTTTATGATGGCAAAAATGAAACCTATCCAACTGTCATCAATTGATTTCATACCGTTGTTATGATCATAGAGAGGAGAAAACAGTGTTGTTTCAAATCAAAGCAAGAATCGTCGACGCGATAAAACTGAGTTTGAGTTCCGAGCGGCGTGCGATAGCGGATTTGCCTTTCGAGGCAAAGTTAGCGGCCAAAGTGCGAGAAATGCAACTGGATTCTCTTTTACAAAGATATGAGCAATTTTCCGAGCTCCGTCTTGAGCGTATGAGCAAGGTGGGGCTCGGTGCGATTGTTCTGACGTTGGAGGATCGTTGGTATGACGTTCAAGAGCGTTGGTATTTCGTTGGATTTGGAGGCGAAACCGCAGTCGATATCGGAACACGCCGCTTTCATATTGTCCCAGAGTCAACCTTCGAAAACTTAAGTGTCGGTATGGAGTATACTTCAGAAGAGGGTCGCTATGGAGAAACCACAAAAGTAACCAATCGAATTCTGTATATAGGATGATCGGTTTTGAATGCATGGCCATTTTTTTGGCAGAACACTTGCCAAACTCATGGGCAGAGGTCGATGCCCACATTATTCTTGCACCTGTTAGGTTCTATCTTGGGCCATATCTTGAAAAGGCCAAATCGGATCAGCAAAAAAAAGAGCTTATGATAAAAACCTATTTAGTACTCAAAGAGAGCGTGCAGCGGCTTGTTGAAAACAAAGA
>CAYONZ010000061.1:0-18827 GCA_964405465.1 uncultured Bdellovibrionales bacterium
CCCGCTCGATAAAATGGAGACCACCATCTGGAGGCATTTTTACGAATACCATATTCAAATCCCCAGGCTTTGTTTTGTCCATAGATTCCACTGCTAGGCATGTAGTTAGAAAAATTTCTTTGTTTAGAGTTGAGCTCAAAAAACCGCAGAGCAAACTGTTGAGCGGAATCACCTTTTTTCTTTTGCACGATGAGCACCCCACCGTTGGATTCGAGAGATCGCTCATGAAGGTGCCAATTTGAGTGCCAAAAAGCTCCGGGGCCGCCGCCGGCTGACACAATCAATTGCCAACGAGGTACAAAATCATCTTCAGTCGTTGCGACCGATTTAATGGGCGCTTTAGGTTGTTTCCAGGTCACTCCCTCTTTGGGAGACTTCCAGTTGTTGTTGAATTGCCAGCGTTCAAGCTCCGGTGGTTGCGTTGCAAGACTGACCCACTTTTTATTTTGTTCGTGTGGGTCAGAGGTCTGCCAGATTTCAAAGGGCTTTGCTGGCAGTCTATGGCCTTGGGTCATCACGTTGCCGCGAAGAAGAATAAAGCGTTGGTCGTCGAACAGAATTTCGCCAGTTGAAGTCAGTTCATAAGTGGTGTTGTTATAAATGAATTTTATTGAGTTTTGTCCTGTAATGACTCGCAGAGCGTTGCCCGAGATCTGCCACGGTTTTTCACCATTCGGTGCTGAAATTTTCGCTGGTCCATAGATGACTATGGTTTGCAGCTCTTTTGTTTTGATTTTCGCTATCGAGGCGGGATTGAGAGCAAAGGTTTCACCCTCATAAAGCGGAGCTTGAAACTCAAGTTGAGTGCGGGAGTCTCCATCTACACGCTGAAAAAGCCCCTCGGTGTATTGCACGATTCCTTGAAACCGAATGTCGGGGTGCGAATTGGTTGATTGGGATGTTGGTTCAGGCTGGGCCTGTTTGGTTTGCGGTAGCTCTGTTTGCCCCTGTTCAGTTTGCGCATGTGAAAGACTTGAAATTCCTGCGCAAAGGCTGGCAAAAAATATTTTCTTGAGCACAACAATTGGATCAAATGAACTCATCGATTTTTTCATCTCGAGTTCATTTGATTTTCAGATCAACAAAATGTCAAACGGATTATGCTGCTGATTTGTCTGTATCTGAGCTGGTTATATTTTTCAGACTGCCCACCAATTTGTGGAGATCGCCAGAATGGGTTGAGAGCTCTTCCGAAGTGGATTTAGTCTCAAGACAGTACTTGCGATTTTCTTGGTTGGACGAATCGAGTAGGTGAATTGCCGACTGAATTTCAGACACGCCTAGGGACTGTTCCTTGGTTGCCGAGAGAATGTCTGCACACATGGCCTGTGACTCAAATGCCTTTTGCACGACATCTTCTAAAATCTGGTGACACCCATCAGCCTTTTCGACTCCATCTTTGAGATTGAGTTGTGAGTCTTTGATTCGAAATTCTACTTTCTCTTTAGATTCCGCTGCAATTTCGCGCATCATATTTGAACTTCGTTCAATAATGGTTCCAATTTCAACCGAGGCTTCTCCGCTGACTTTTGCAAGTTTACCGATTTCCTCTGCTACCACCGAGAAACCCTTGCCATGTTCTCCGGCCCGAGCTGCTTCCACCGAGGCATTGAAGGACAAAAGCTTTGTTTGAAAAACGATGTCATTGATAATCTGTGTTTTCGACTTAACTTCGGTCATGATTTGCGTCAACGCTTCCAAATTTTGGGCGTTCGATTGGACCACAGAACCGATTTCGTGATTGCTCTGTTCGATTTTTTGAATCGCTTTTACCACTTGTTGAACTGCGGTTTTTCCCTGTTGTGCAAGTTCAGCCGTTTCACTTGAAATACGACTCGCATGTTCCGCACTCTCGTTGTTTCGAGCCATCATTTCACTTAATTCGGTTACAGCTGAAGCAACCTGTTGAACTGCTCCTGCCTCTTGAGTTGAAGTTTTAGTTAACGCATCTGAGACTTCACTGAGTCTTTCTGAAGTTTGTGCCACAAACTCGGTCTCACTTTGTAAACCACTGACTGCTGTTGAAATCGGTTTCACTACCTTTGTTGATGTGCGCTTGGCAGAAAGTAACGACACCATAAGAATAATGGCTATCGCGAAGCTCAGTCAGATTTCATTTTGCCGCGTGACTCTTTTGACATCCGCCTCGATGTCGTCCACATAAACACCATTACCGATAACCCATCCCCAGGGTTCAAATAATTTTACAAAGGAAATTTTTGGCGATGGCGCTTCAGCTCCCGGTTTCGGCCACATATAGTGAACCGATCCAGCACCTTTCTCTTTTGCTACACGTGCAAACTCAACAAAGATTTGAACTCCGTTGGGGTCTTTCATTTCTCCAGCAGGTTTGCCATCGAGTTCGGGCTTAGTTGGATGCATGATGATCGTAGGAGTTAAATCGTTGATCCAAAAATACTCCTGATCGTGGTAGCGCAGGTCCTTGACGATACTCTTTGCTTGGTTTTGAGCTTCTTCTTTTGAAATTTTTCCGTCCTGTGCGAGTGTTTGGAAGTGTTCAAGAATTTTAAAAACCGATTCAACTGCCACTTTTGTGTTCTCCTCACGTTCATGGCGGATTCTTGATGCGAGCTCGGGAATCAAACCAAAGAGCACCAGAGCGATAACAGGTGTGGCTGAAAGTACAGTGTAAAAGATCGATTGCACCAATAAGCGATTGTTGTTTATCCATTTTGTGATCTTCATTAAACGCTCCGTCGGTTTTTCAGATTGCATGCCAAATGAGCTTGAAATGAACTCTGGGCTCGCAGATTTCTCCGGTCCAAATTTCAGTCTAGCTGTCGACACTCGTGTTTTCTCTTCGGAATTCTTTGTAAAAAGGTCGAGAGAATTTTTTGAGTTCTGAACAAAGGTTCACAGTTTGCGAGAGAAACTTTGAATCATGTTTGTTTGGCGAGAGGTTTAATTTTCATGACCGTTCAGTTTTTAGACACCAGTTAAACTTGCGCTGGCGAATGTCGTGAATCCTAGATTCGTATGGGCTCGCAATTACGAACAATTCAGGATGGAACGGTACGGAGAAATGGACTTCCATACCTTGGTCCTGCTTTTGCAAATCCCAATGTGAGGTGAATTGTTCGAGGGTCATTTTTTCGCGAGGGGAATTCGCGAGAATGAATAGGGTGAGAAATGAAAAAGGGGATGTGGGATCAAGCGTTTGGCGCGCTTGTTGGGACGTGCGTCGTCGTAGCTTCGCTGAACGGTTGTTCGGGACAAAAGAGTGAACCTAAAAACTATCCGCGACAGCCAGAAATAGTTTCCTTCAAATCTGACGAAGAAGCAAAATCTGCATTTGAATCAGCCAAATTACTTTGTGGTAAGAGTGGAAGCTGCCCAGACAATATTGGAAGTCTAATGTTTCAGCAGGGAGCTGAGGTCGATATTTGTACAGCATTCTTGGTGAGCCCTCAAGTCGTGATGACCAATAGTCACTGTTTGCCTGAGGCGGCTGACACGGCGAGGACCATCGCTGGCCAGGAGGCAAAACTAATTGGTGGTGTGATTTTTAAAGATCAAAAACAGGTTATACCAATTAAACAAATATTGTTTTCATCGAAGTTGGGTGTGAGTCCATTAGGCCCGGCATGGGAACAAGATTATGCCTTCCTTGAAATTTCTGAAGCCTTGACTGGACGTAAACCTGTTGAGATTTCTCGTGATGGTCTCAAGGACAACGAAAATTATCGAGTCTTGCGTGTCGAAACACCCAGTGACAAATCGTTGACACGGGAGATCTCTGAAGTGAAATGTAAGGCCGTTCAAGGCTCTCAAGATTCTCCTGGTTTTGTTCAAGATCAACAGCCTATCGCAGTTCTTAGTCGTTGCGTTTTGAGACACGGCAATTCAGGTTCCCCGGTGTTTTCTAGTGATAACAAAGTGGTTGCCATTATAAGTGCGATGTCTCGGCTTTCTGGATCGAATGCTGCATTATCCATGTACCGCCAAGACTTGGGCGAGCATCAAGAGCGAGAGGAAATTTCACTTAATCTTGCCACCAATATGTCTTGTGTGAAGTTTCCAAAAGAGGTGTCGGTGTTGGCGCGGCCTGGGCTCTGCGACAATCCTTTGGGAAAGAATGAAGTAGACAAAGTGATAGCGGCTCGAAATCTGTTTTTGGCTGGAGTACAGAGTGAATTGGAAGTCACCTTGGCAAAGAAGCTTCGAGAATCAAGTGAACGTGCCTCTGGAGGCGTTTCATGGAGTTCTCACCAAGATGCCGCTCAAGGGGATTATGCCAAACAGGGATTTGTATCACGAATTGCAGTCGAGCCAAAATGCCTTGTCACACCAATTCTTCAAACTAGAGCCTTTGATTTGAAGAACTTTTTTGTGCGCAAACGTCTCGATCAAGATGGGCGACTGTCCTTGACGCATTTTTCAGTGACTGCTGTTCGCGTTCTATTGGCAGCGACAAAGCCCGATGCTTCTGGAGGTTCCTCTGAAGTGACGATTGTAAAAAATGAGGCGCTTCCTGAGTGGTTTGGCAATGATTGGCAGACTTCGTTATGGAGTAGATCCAAGTTTTTGTTGAAGATCTGTCCTGCTGAAGAAAGAAAATGATGTCTATTTTGAGCTTGGACTACAATATCAAACGGGGGAAGACGTCCTAGTTTTTTGATTAGGCAATCATTGTGCAGTTTTCTGGATTAAATGTTGTGACTATTTTTTAAAGAAGTCATGATCGTGTCCTGTCGTTGCAGTATCAAAATTTCGATTTCGAGGTCTAGAAGGCTCAGATGTAAACTTGTCAGCCTTGTATGTTTAATTCAAAATAGTGAAGGCTAGACAAAGGAGTCTTCATGAAATTTTTTATTTTAACTTTAATGCTTTCAGTAGTATCTGCTCACGCAGACGTCATCAAACTTAGAGCCGACCTATGGTGTCCATATACATGTGAAGCTGGTGCCGAAAAACCAGGATACATGATTGAAATAGCAAAAATCGTTTTTGAGAAAAAAGGGCATAAAATAGATTATAAAACCCAAGATTGGAAAAAAACCCTCGAAGAGGTTCGGAAAGGAATCGTTGATGGAGCCGTCGGCGCAGCAAAGTCGACGGACGTTGGTTTTGAGTATCCTGATTCCTCATTGGGTAAAGTTCGACTTCGTTTCTACACTCCTAATAAAGCAACATGGACCTTTAGCGACGCCAAATCTCTCGAGTCGCAACAGTTGGGTGTGGTCGAAGGTTACACCTACAATGCGACTATCGATCCCTATGTGGCAGCCAATAAAAATAATAGCAAGCGCATTGTTATGTTTACCGGGGACGATGCAGTCAAAGATGCGATGAGAAAGTTGCACAAAAATGATCTCGCTGTTTACTATGAAGATGAAGGTGTCTTTAGATACTTAGTGAAAGAGTTGGGATTTTCGAGTTCTGATTTTCGCGTGGCAGGAAGGGTTTCATCGATCGATGATGAACTTGCAATTGGCTTTACCAAGTCGAACCCGAAGTCAAAAGAATGGGCCAAAATACTTTCTGATGGAGTTGAAGAACTAAGAAAGTCGGGGGAACTCAAAAAGATTTTGGTCAAATACAGCGCAATTGACTGGAAATAATCAAAAAATATCTAGACCCTGAAGCTCCTTCAGTGTCTCATGAAGCAGTGTCTTAAGGATATGATCAAAATGAATTGATCAAAAAGCTTCAGGGACTTTGAATGAGTTTGAACATAAAAGATTTTGCATTGGCCTCTCGAAACGATACGAGAGTATTATCGGTTTGGTTTTTTCGGATGGGTTTGTTTTTGTCGCTTTTTTGTCAGATGTCTTTTTCGTCGGTGGTGGAATGTGCGGCAACACTTCCTCCACTACAAAATTCACCAGATTCACATTTGCAAATGGAACTTTCTCGTTTTTTAATTCTGCAGAGCAGTTCGTTGAAAATGGGAGCATTCGCACCTGCTGCGATCCCGCAGCGATGGGCTAACTATCCGACTTCTCGATCGGGCGGTTCGATCAATCAACTGACTCGGGAGCAGATTCGTGATCGAATCTATTGGCCGATTGTGCAGGTGTCAGGAGCCTCTCTTCTTGACGTAGTAAAAAGTCTTGAGGGCTCGGATCAGGAGGTCGCATGTGATCGTCGTTTGCGCGACACCAAACGGCGATTGGCTAGTGCCGTCGATTCTGCAACTGACGACGTGAATCGATGGTTGCGGAATCAGCCAACCGGGCTTGATCCAAATTACCAAGCCGTTGCTCTAGGTAAACTTCAAGTTTTTGAGAGAGTCACGCCATTGCCAGAGCCACAAGGTTGGCACGAGGGGGTCGTTGGTTGGGAGCAGGTCGAGCAGTTTTATTCGAGAATTGAGAATACGAGCATTGATGCCAACTGGCTCTGGTTTTCAATTTGGGTTCGATCGTTGGTTCTTGATGATTTAAGGCGACTCAAATTCAATGTGAGCTTTGTGTTTGATGAGCACTCAGGGAACACCAGCAAAGAGGTCGAGGCGTTGATTACTGCTTGTGTTGTTGATCAAACTTGCATACGTCCGATGTTCAGTCCCATGCAGAATTCATTTTTAAGGCGCGATTTAAAAATGAGGCAGTGGCTGGCGGACATAGAGAAAATCTATTCTTTAGATCCAGGAGATAGGGCGCGTAAGTCGAAACGGCTCTGGAGTCTTATCGCAGATCGCTTGCAACTTGAGCGAGAGAAACGATTTGCGCATATGAAAAATACTGAGGTTTCACGGGTAAACCGAGATACTTTTCGTGTGCGAATGGATGCTCATGATTTTCAAGGTTTTGAACAGCAACTCTCGGATTGGATGGAATCGGTTTGGACCAATGGTTCAATGAAAGTCGAAATAGAATGGAAGAAGAGGCAAGACGGTGACAATGGTATTTTCTATTTTGAAGCAGACCCTTCTGGAGGCGGCCGGAGTCTAACTTGGCTCGATGAGAAAAAAATCACTGTAAGTCATGGTGCCTATACAGCGACTCTGGCCCATGAGCTTGGGCATGTCTTGGGGTTTCAAGATCAATACTTTGAGATATTTGAGGAACCTCGCTGTGAATACCGAATGCGTTTGAATGATGAAGATGTCATGTCTAATCCCTTTATGGGTTCCGCAACTGCCGAGGAATGGCTTGAACTGCAGCGTTTGGCTCCAATGTAGTTTGAGATATTTTTTTGGTAAGTATGCTGCGAATTTTTTCCAGAGTTGTAGCAGAATTTTAGTTTAGTGGCCTTCGACCATTCTTCAGTTCCTTGAGAGAAGTTCATGACTGTCAAAACTCTTGTCAGTTTGGATGCGCTGAACGCGCATTTGTTGCACTTGAAGTTCAATTTTCTCCGGCAGAATTTTCACCGGCAATTCTATTGCGATAGAAGTTGCGAAACAGTAAAACCATACGTCTAGACTAGGGTCAGAGTTAGAGAGTAATTCTGATTTCGCTCAATTGTTGGGGTGATGTCATGTTGTTTACTGGGAAGAAATGGCGAGAACAGATGCGAGAAAAATCTCGAGAGTCTGTGTTTAATTTACCTTTTTATTTTACAAATAAGCTTCGTGGTTGGGGCCGATCTCGAGTGAATCTCCGAGAGGCTTTGGCTTTGAAGATGGTGTTACAGGTGGGACTGCTGGTGGCGCTCACGGCGAGATGGTCGACGGCGATTGCGCAAGACCAGGTCTCCAATCAAAATACTGTTCAGAATACTGTTCAAAGCACAGTACAGAGTTCGGCACAAAGCTCTGTGCCGCTCCCTCAATCTACTTCTGCGACAAAAGCTCCAGCAAAAGAGAACACGTTATTTGCGAAGACGAACGCGCAGCTCATGACTATTTTGATTGGCAGAAGCATTGAAGATCAAATCGTCAATGCGAAATGGATGGGCACGAGCTTTGAGCTTGTGGTGGATCAGGAATTTCAATCGTGGCTCAAAGCTCATCTTGATATGAACTCTTTTTTTGCGACGGGGTCATTTTCAAATCTCTACACTCAAGAGGGGCATGCACCAAGTGGTTTTCTTTTAACTGAGGCCTCCTTGGAGGTTGATCCGTTTTCATTTATGAGTTTCAAAGGCGGAGTTCTTTTTACAGAGTTCTCTGATATTCATTCAAGTTTTCAGGGCGCTGGATTTCCAGGCGCTCGTGCAGCCCTTCATTTTAAAAACGAGACCTTGAGCACAGAGCTTTGGACTTCCCAGGTGATTCCCACTTCAGACACGGCTGAAGTAAAATCCGCTGAGAATGGCATCACATCCCGTCTGAGTTTAGTCGGTGGGAATTTAAAGCTTGGGGATGCAAAGTCCTTGGCAAATTTGAAGCTTGGTTTAACTTATTTTGATTTTATTGATTTGACCTCATCAGCAGCAGTGGACTCACAGTATCTCGGCAACACAGTGACCTTGACCGGATCTCAAGCGCGATTCAACTATGACTTTAAAGGGTGGGAGACTTCGGGCTCCACTTCGATTCGTTTGGGATCTAGAACTAGAATTGGCGTGGATGGTTCCTATTTGAAGAATCCGCAGGCTCCGGAGACTGCGAATCTTGCGTACAGCTATGTCTTCAAACTGACACGGAAATTTGGCTTGATCGATGTGATCCCCTCATTTGGATATTTCTACAACGAATCGGATTCGTTGCCAGCAACCTACAGTCGCTTGAATTATTCATATAATAACCGGTTGGGAACGATTGCGGGATTGGCCACGGTTTTTACTAAACAAAAAATCACGGCATTTGCTCGCTGGTTAAAGGCGGATGAAATAGAAGACCGACCGTTTACCGCAGATCGAAACATTGTGACCATTGGGGTGGAGGCAGACTATGACATCCTCTAGAAATTTGCTTAAGATATTTGGATTTTTCATTGCACTTGGTGTTTTAAGTGCTTGCGGTTCGAAGCGGGCCGCACGAACGGAACAGGCGACTTTTCGTGTCGATAGCATTTCAGTGGATAAGGTATCGAACTCTTCATTTGATTCGATGGGGTTTGCCTCGAGTCGGAAATTTTACTTTTCCGCTTGTGTGAATGACATTGTCAATCGCGGGCCAATTATTTTAACAGAATTTGCAATTCAGGATGGAAAAACGGAGCGGGTTGTGAAGACTGACCCCAGCGGCTGTTTACTTTGGAGTGAGACTCATGAGGTGAACTTCAAGCGCCCTGAAAAGATACTTCACATTCAGCGCACTTTTGTTGGGCGACAAGTCCACGCCGGAAAAGTAACGCTTGAATTGGCGTTTAATCCTTGGTCAGACAGTGATGTTCTCTATGATTTACGAAAGACTCAGCCTGTACAGAACCCAGAGAAAGTGGAGTCTCTTGGCTTTGATGAATCGATAGATGCCTCTCTGGCTTCGGTTAAACCGGATTCTCCTGAAGGTTCAAAGGGTGGTACTTTGAGTAAAGGTACCTTTGACATTCATGGTTCGCGAATGAATTTGAGCGCGTTGTCTTTGGATTTTAAGGGACTCGATGATCAGAATTACCGAGTCACTCCATTGTTGTCGCTACAGATTGCGCAGCGGTTCTTGTTGAGTTTTGTACCACAGGTGGTGCATGCCGATATCAATGGCAAGCCTGTGGTCTCCACGATGACGTCGGGCAAATTGAAAATGGATTTCGTTCTTTTGAAGGAGACAGATGACCAAAGACTCGATGTGCGTGACGTTGTTGCGGCTCATTCAGGTTTTGTAAATGTGCGACCAACAGGAGATGTTGCAGAAGAAATGAGTTTGCGATTGACAGATTTGGCAGCAGCATCAAGCCGAATGAAGCTAGTTGTTGTCTTGACACCTGAGGCTTCATCAGGCGTTCAGGCTACGGTCTTTTCTGGGCAAATGCATCCAATGTCGGGCACGAGCTCAAGTGTTCAGTTGGTGTTTGAGCCAAATCAAAAAGCCGAAGCGATTTCTCTAGTGGTTAAGGAGTTTAGTCAAAAGCAATACAGAGCTATAGATGTTTTTCAGCAAAAATCAGGTTACTTGCGAGTGTCGCAACGAAAGATTGAGTCCAAATGGTTGGGCGAAGACAGTAAAAAAGAATATGACTTCTATCAATGGGCCCAAGCTTATATTGACAAGAAACTTTCGCGTGCGGATCAAGGTCGCTTCGAGAAGATGCTTTGTGTGCGCGTTCTTCTAGAGGGAAAGGACCTGACGGAATTGCCGACGGCGACTTGGTATGAACGCCTCATGGGAGATGCTTCTGCTGAAGATAAAGTGATCTCTAAATGTATGAAGTCCGCAGAAAAAATTTTGGAGTTGAAGGAGCTCGAAGTCGTAGATAAATTGAACAACGATGTTCCTAAACAAATTGGATTTACTAATGACTTCAATCTCTCACTTGCAAGTTCATTTGTCTTTTCAGACAACGAGTCTGACACGTCTGGCTCCGATTTTAGCATGCGAGGTGGTGTAGGGGCATCGGCATCAGCCGGAGTAGGTGCATCTTTTGCACAACCATTGGGCGCAAGCAAACAGGATGGACCTCCGTCACCTCTTTCGTTTGGAGCCAACGCTAGTGCCTCTGTCGACGTTCATGCTTCAGTTGGAAAAGACTGGTACAAAGTTGTGTCGAAGAGTGAAAGTCGAGGAGAATCGGTATCCGGTGCTTTGGTGAATAGTGAGAGTATCTCAATTCACCAGATAGATTTTGAGATCGATTTGAATGCCAAACGATGTTTGGTTTTTGGACCTAAATCCGAATTTAGAAAATTTATGCTCGGTCAGTCTTGGGTGAAGGGCTATTATGTTTGTTCGCAGTCCTCATTGCGACAGGCCAGTCGGCAGAGCTATTTTTTGGTGAATCAATCGGTAACACAAAGTTTATTTAACGATCCAGAATCTGCAACTGGCGTTAAGTGGCGAATGCTTCTCAGGGGATCAGATGTGTTCGAACAGTTCCGCCGACTCACACAAGAAAAAGACACTTATGTGAAGTTCCAAAAGATTCAAGTCCACCAGACAAACGACCAGTGGGCTCGGGAGTTTAATATGACTCAGGTCTATCCGGGAGTTTTGTCGGTTTCACCTTAGAGACCTTACCAGCAGCCCCAAGAAGTATTCTTGGGGTTTGCGCAGTTCGTACCTTACACTTGAAAAATCATGATTCTTTTCCGATGAGGGTGAGGGGTTGTAGTCAGCCATCTTGTCATTTTGGAAGTACTTGCGATTGAAGGATTGCTGTTTCCATTTTCTAAATAATTTTAGTTTAAGGAGAAACTGTGTCGGACGGGAAATCTGAATCGAAGTTTGAGGCACCAGCCAATTCCAATATCTGGCGAAAATGCAGCACATGTAAAAAAAAGCCAATTGAACTCAAACAGAAATACTATGTTTGCAGTGTCTCGACTTGCAATGGGCAGCGAACTGGATATGTATTTTGTAGTGTTGAATGCTTTGAACGTCACCTTCCAGGGGCCAAGCACCGTGAGGCTGGTGCGGTGGAAAAAATTGCGCCATATGTCCAAGAATCAGCGGTGAATGAGTCCGAGGGCAAACAGGCCTCGCGTGAACCTGCGCGTGTTTTTGTAAAACCAAGTTCGCCTGCGCCTGGTTCTTCAGTATTTTCTGCGGGTTCAAAAATTCCGCGCGAGGTTTTGATTATTGCTTCGCGATTGAAAGAGTACGTACAAGCTCGGAGTGATTACAATACATCGGCCGCAGTGATGGATGTTTTGTCCGAACACGTGAGAATCATAACTGACCGTGCAATTGATAATGCTCGGGCCGAAGGGCGCAAAACGATTTTAGATCGTGATTTCGATTTTCTAAAAAAGGGGTTTTAAAAACCACAGGCTAAGAGGCGACCCAGCCTGTGGTTCCGGTTTTTTACCTAGATTTATGTGTGAGCACTTGCAAGTTGATCGAGTTCCAGGTCTTCAAGAATTTGTGCTTTTGGTTTGCTCTCATCTTGGGTGTGAATGTCGAGCGGAGTGATGGCTCGGATCAATCGTAAACCAATATAGGTCATGGCAGCGGTATAGGAAACCACAACTAAAAGTCCAATGAGGTGAGCCCATAGGGTGTGGGTGTTGCCTGCGACCAATCCTTGTTCTTGTGCGAAGATGGCCGTTGCAATCATGCCCACTATGCCTCCGACACCATGACATGGAAACACATCGAGAGTGTCGTCAATTTCGGTGCGAGATCTCCAAGCGACTACATAGAACGATATCATTGAAGCAATGGCACCAATAAACAAACTAGCTCCTACAGAAACATATCCCGCGGCAGGGGTGATCGCGACCAAACCAACCACAGCACCTATACACGCGCCAAGTGCCGAGGGTTTACCTTTTTTGATCCAATCCAGTGCCACCCAAGCGAGCATGGCAGAAGCAGATGCTGCATGGGTTGTCAAAAAGGCTTGTACAGCCTGTGCATTTGCACTGAGTGCAGAGCCAGCGTTGAAGCCAAACCATCCAAACCAAAGCATTCCGGTGCCCAATAGAACAAACGGAATATTAGCAGGCGTCATTTCTTGGGTTTCACCTTTCTTCTTCATCATCAATGCAGAAATCAACGCTGCGATTCCGGCACTAATATGAACAACCGTTCCACCAGCAAAGTCTAAGACACCCATTTTTCTCAAAAACCCATCTGGATGCCAGGCCCAATGTGCAATTGGCGCATAAATAAACAAAGAAAAGAAGATCATAAACAAAAGGTAAGACTTGAATCGAATGCGATCAGAAAAAGCACCCGTCACCAGAGCAGGAGTGATCACTGCAAACTTCATTTGAAAAAGTGCGAAGAGCGCAAGCGGAATTGTCGCTGCAAAAGTGGGGTCAGCCGCAAGGCCTACATTTCGAAAACCTAAATAGGTCAGAGGGTTGCCAATAACCCCGCCGATCGAGGATCCAAATGAAAGACTAAAGCCAACCAAAATCCAAAGCAAACTGACGACTGCCATCGATATGAAACTTTGAAACATGGTTGAAAGCAGATTTTCTTTTTTGACCATGCCACCATAGAAGAGGGCAAGCCCTGGGGTCATGAGCAAAACCAAGCCTGTTGCTGTGAGTAGCCACCCAATATCTCCTGAATTTAGAACTGAAGTTGTATCCATGCGGTAAATCCTCCTTGAAAAATATTTCGAACGTTATGTGAACAAAAGTCCAACACAAAAAAAACTTTGCCAGACGATTAAGCAAAATCTGTTTATATTAGAGTAAAAATCCTAACAAATGCCTGAGCAAAGATTAAATTTTTGAGGAGTTCAAACTCTAATCAACGAATTTTGTATGATTTTTTTTAAAGCTCTTGTACAAAAACTCTCTTCGTTTTTTTATGTTATTTTTTTGCAACTTAGATAAGCGTATTTGGACAAGCATACATAGATCCTCTTCAACGAAATGGTGAGCACATGTCGAAACGAAATCAATTGATCAAATCTTCGCCACGCCTCTCTCCGGCATCCGCCCAGCATGGCTTATATGATTTCAACGATGAAAAAGACGCATGCGGAATTGGTTTTATTTGTTCTCCTAAGAAAGCGCCCTCACATGAAATCGTGCAGAACGCTTTGCGGATATTAAAAAATCTTTCCCATCGAAGTGCCAAGGGTGCCGACGGGTTAACTGGCGACGGGGCCGGGCTATTGATGCAAATTCCTCACGAGTTTTTTCGCACGCAAGATGGTTTGTCCTCGCTTCCAGAGTTTGGTGAATACGCAGTGGGTTCTTTGTTTTTTGCAAAAGATCACTCGCTTCGCCTCGAGCAAGAGTATCGCTTTTCTCTCTTAGCTGAATCTCTTGGCATGAAGACGATGGCTTGGCGTACAGTTCCTACAAATCCGAAGGTCTTGGGGGCACAGGCCGCCGAACTGGAGCCAACTTTGCGCCAGGTGTTTTTGGTGCGCAATCCTATATTTTCGGGTCTCTTCGATTGGCAAAGCTCGCTTTTTGTACTTCGTAGAATGGCCGAAAAACAGTTTCGAATGCAGCAAGGTCGTGACCTTCGAACGGGTGCTCCAATCACACAGTTCTATATTGCGAGTCTTTCCACCCAAACAATTGTGTACAAAGGTCTGGTGTTGCCAGAGAGTTTAGGAGAATTCTTTTCTGACCTTCGCAATGATTTAGTCAAAAGCCAAATGGCACTTGTGCATTCACGCTTCAGTACGAACACACTTCCAGCTTGGGAGTTGGCACATCCTTTTCGACAGCTCTGCCACAATGGTGAGATCAATACGATTCGGGGAAATTTAAAGTGGATGAAGGCACGTGAGCCGGAGATCACTCAAAACTGGTCTAAGAAATGGAATCAGGCTGCAACCAATTTTCAGCCGCTTGTAGCGAGCGGCCAGAGTGATTCGCAATCTCTTGATAATGTTGTAGAGATTCTTTGTCGTGAGGGCTTTGAGCTTCCCGAAGCGTTGATGATCATGGTTCCAGAAGCATGGGAGAAAGATCTTTCGATGCATCAAGAGCTTCGTGACTTTTATGCTTACTACGCTTCGCGAATGGAGCCCTGGGACGGTCCAGCTGCGATCTGCTTTACTGATGGCAAATGGGTTGGAGCGCGACTCGATCGCAATGGCCTTCGCCCGTGTCGGTACACGATTTTACAAGATCAAACCATAATTTTATCCTCTGAAACAGGTGTACTCGATTTGCCTGTTGATCAAGTTCTCAAACGAGGCCGTCTCTCTCCAGGAGAGATGCTTGCTGTGGATATGACTACAGGTGAAATTTTTGAAAACACCTCAATCAAGAATAAATTTGCAGCACAAAAGAACTATGGAAAATTAAAGGAATCAGAGCAAAGTTCGTTGGCAACTATCGAGAAACAGGTCGATGCTGAATTTGAGTCGCTCGCCTCCAAAGAGGTAAACTCCTCAACAAGCGATCAAAACTCCAGATACGATGAATTTCATAAGAGGATGCAGCAGCTTTTACAGTTTGGGTTTTCCCGCGATGAATTGCGTGCTGTTGTATTGCCAATGTTTCTTGGCGGCGAAGAACCAAGTTCTTCGATGGGAAACGACACTCCCTTGGCGGTTTTGTCTGATCGTCCGCAATTATTGTTTAATTATTTTCGGCAGATGTTTGCGCAAGTCACGAATCCTCCTATTGATCCCATTCGTGAAGAGATGGTGATGTCGCTGTCATCGGTCATTGGAGCACGTTCGAGTTTGGTCGGGGCAAAACCCGAGGGCCACTCCCGCATTTGGCTCGAACATCCGGTACTGACAAAGGAGCGGTGGCTGGCGCTTCAAAATGGTTCACGAAAAATATTTGGTGCTGCTCCATCTATTCTTTCAGCCACCTGGAGTCGAAGTTCCAGCGTCGGGCCCATTGGGACTAAAGGCCTTTCGCAAAGTGAGTTGGAAACCGCTCTGGATCATTTGTGTGAACAAGCGGCTCAAGCTGTGCGCTCTGGCGCACGTGTGATCGTAATCGCAGATTGGTTTGAAAAAGCGAAAGAACCGGTGCTGTTAAACAAAAACAGTTTTGCGATTCCATCGCTTCTCGCGCTATCGGCAGTGCACCAACACCTGGTGCACTGCGGGCTCAGACTTCAGGCCTCGCTCGTTGTCGCGACGGGAGAAGCCCGTGATGTCCATCACTTTGCTTGTCTCATTGGTTATGGGGCTGATGCAGTCTACCCGTATTTGTTGGGTGATCTGTTTTGTGCACTTCAAGAGAGCGGAGAAATTCCGAAAGACTTTGGTTTTGCAAAAGCTGAACTGAATTTTGGTAAAGCCATCAATAAAGGTCTGTTGAAGGTGATGTCAAAAATGGGAATTTCAACTCTGCAAAGTTATTGTGGGGCACAGATTTTTGAAGTGATTGGTTTGAGTTCGAGTGTGGTGCAAAAATATTTTGGCGGAACGGCTTCGAAACTTGAGGGAATGGGCATTGCTGAAATTGAAAATGAAATCGAAAGTCGTCACCAATTGGCGAACGAAGCCATGCGAAGAATTGCTGATTCCTCAGATCTAAAGGAGCAGGTTGGGTGGTCCTCTCTCGCTTCTCTCTCACTGCTTCCGGTTTCTGGTAAAATACACTTTCGTTCGCAGGGAGAATCGCATCAATGGACACCACATGCCATTGCGAGCCTGCAAAATGCGACAAAAACCAATAGTGCCAAAACCTATCAAGAGTTCAGCGATGAAGTGACACGCAATTCGCGTCAGACTCTGCGAGGCCTTTTAAGTTTCAAGAAAACTCGGTCTCCAATTGCGCTTGATGAGGTTGAACCTGCGACCGAAATCATGAGACGTTTTACCACGGGTGCGATGTCTTTTGGCGCTCTTAGCCAGGAGGCGCATGAAACTCTTGCTATTGCCATGAATCGAATTGGCGCAAAAAGCAATTCAGGAGAGGGCGGAGAGGGTGCTGAAAGATTTCAGACTCTGCCGAGTGGTGATTCGAAAAATTCAAAAATTAAACAGGTGGCCTCGGCTCGATTCGGAGTGACCGCGCACTACTTGGCCAACGCTCAAGAGCTGCAGATAAAGATCGCACAAGGAGCTAAGCCAGGAGAAGGAGGGCAATTGCCTGGTCACAAGGTGGATGCGACAATTGCACGTCTTCGGCATTCCACTCCTGGTGTGACGCTGATTTCTCCTCCACCTCATCATGACATCTATTCGATCGAAGATCTCTCGCAGGTGATTTTTGATTTGAAAAACAGTAATCCGCAGGCAGCGGTTTCAGTCAAGCTTGTCGCTGAGGCAGGAGTAGGTACAATTGCAGCCGGTGTGGCCAAAGCACATGCTGAGAAAATCGTGATCGCTGGAGACAGTGGCGGAACTGGAGCGTCACCATTGTCATCCATTCTATATGCGGGATCTCCCTGGGAGATGGGGTTGGCTGAGGCTCATCAGACGTTGGTGCTTAATGGTCTTAGGGGGCGTGTACGCCTTGAGACTGACGGTCAGCTAAAGACGGGTCGTGATGTCGCTATTGCCGCAATGCTGGGAGCTGAGGAGTTTGGTTTCTCAACTGCGCCTTTGATTGTTGAAGGATGCATTATGATGCGAAAGTGCCATCTCAACACTTGCCCCGTCGGTGTGGCGACACAAGATCCAGTTTTGCGTGCGCGATTCAATGGACAACCCGAACACGTGATTCGCTATTTCCATTTCGTGGCCGAAGAGTTGCGAAAAATCATGAGTGAGTTGGGGTACACTAAATTGCAAGACATGATCGGTCGAACTGATGAACTTGAATTCTGTCCCAACGAAAAAGATCACTCAGCAAAAACCAGATCCTTAGATTTGTCGCGTCTTCTGACTCGGGTGGAATCGCTTATTCCAGGTCATCCGACGGAACTCCATTGGAATGGGCGTCTTGAATTGGGTGATGCCAATCAACAGATTCGCGAATGTCTTGATCGATCGTTGCTTGATTCCTGCGAGCCCGCCCTTGCAGAGAAGGCGAGTGTAACATTAAATGTTCAGGTGAAAAATACGGACCGAGCTTTTGGAACATTGATTTCTAGTCAAATCGCAAAAAGACATGGGGCAAAAGGACTCGAATCGAATCAGATTTCGTTATTTGCCAAGGGAGCCGTTGGCCAGAGTATGGGTGCTTTTTTGGTGAAGGGTGTTCAGATTCATCTTGAGGGTGAAGCCAATGACTATGTGGGCAAGGGATTATCGGGCGGTCGAATTGTGGTTCACCCACCACATGAAGCTCGATTTCATTCACATGAATCGATGATCGTAGGTAACACTTGTCTTTATGGAGCGACGTCTGGCGAAGTTTATTTTGCAGGGCGGGCAGGCGAACGTTTTGCTGTTCGAAACAGTGGGGCCTCAGCGGTTGTCGAGGGAACCGGGGATCACGCTTGTGAGTACATGACTGGCGGCAAGGTCATCATCTTAGGTGAAACCGGCAAAAATTTTGCTGCAGGTATGTCGGGTGGTCTTGCATACGTTTACGATCCAACATTGAAGCTAGAGGCTCGTTGTAATTTGAGCTCAATTGATATCGAAGAAATTTCTCATGCAAGTGACTTCTCATTTTTGAAGCAGCAAATTGAACAACATTTTGTGCTGACGCAAAGTCTTCGCGCCAAAGAAATTCTGCAAAACTGGCCATCATCGGCTCTTGGTTTTCGTCTTGTGATACCAAAGGATTACAGATCGATTTTGCAAAGCCAGAGAATGGTCAACGCGATGGATTCTGATGCGTCCATTCAAGCATCGTCGGACCGAGATCACTTTTCTGCGTCTCACAAAACACCTTCCAGAGTTCAACACGAGGAGTGTTCGCATGTCTGATCCTCAGGGGTTTTTGAAGTATTCTCGTCAGGATTCGAAGTATCGTCCAGCCGATGAACGCGCTCGAGATTTTCACGAGATTTATGATGTTGTTTCACCAGAGAGTGTCACTCAACAAGCCAAACGATGTATGGATTGCGGCGTGCCATTTTGCCAGAGTAACTATGGGTGCCCGGTTGAAAATCATATTCCAGAGTGGAACAATCTGGTGTCGCGTGGGTTGTGGCGTGAAGCGCTTGAGGTTTTGCACGCGACCAATAATTTTCCTGAATTTACTGGTCGCCTTTGTCCGGCCCCTTGTGAGTCGGCCTGTGTATTGGGAGTCAACTCCTCTGCTGTGACGATTCGATCCATTGAGTGGCAGATTATCGAAAAAGGTTTTGCCAATGGATGGATTTTGCCACAACCGCCTCGCGCTCGAACGAACAAGAAAGTGGCTATCGTAGGCGCGGGACCAGCTGGATTGGCTGCAGCCCAGCAGTTGGCAAGGTCTGGCCATGAGGTGACTGTCTTTGAAAAAGCTCAATTTGCGGGAGGTCTTTTACGGTATGGTATTCCAGACTTTAAATTTGAGAAAACACAAGTAGAGCGAAGAGTTGAACAACTGCG
>CAYONZ010000062.1:0-9987 GCA_964405465.1 uncultured Bdellovibrionales bacterium
CGAACTGGAGACTGCCTTTGTTTCTTTATCTCGGAAACAACGAAATCTGAAAGCAGCTCAAACCGGCCCTTGCTTCTTCCGTGATACTTGCTGAGCCCGAAGCCTACAAGCACCGATGCGATAATGATCAATCCAGCAAAAACGGACTTCCAACTCTTTGACATATTCACCCTCTCTATAAGTCTGAACAAAGACATAAATATGGTCAAGATCATATCTCTTAGGAAAACAAAGAGCTAGACTGAGATAAATAGACCAGGATGGGTCTTCATTTGGTCTGACATGGCGAACAGAAACAAAGAACAGCCAAATGTGGATTCGCACCAAACTCTCAGGAGAATTTTCATGCATGAAAACACAGTGATTGAAAATTTACGAATGGAACACGAACAAGTTTTTGCCTTAATTAAATCTCTTCGCAACCTCTCTTGGAAACTTGCCTCGGCGGGATCGTTAAATACTACCGCTCTAGAAGTGCTCTCCGAGTTACCTCATCACCTCTCGTTTTTTGTCGAGGAACTTCACCACGGCAAAGAGGAAGAGATTTTATTTCCGGCCCTATTTCAACACTCCGATCAACTTAAACACGGTGGTCCGCAGTGCATTTTGTTTATGGGCCTTCGGATACAACATGATTTAGTGGGTAAAATTATGACCGCGGCACGCAACCAAACAGGCCCGATGGTCACACAACCTGCGCGTGCGCCGATTCGCACCATGGTCGAGTGCCAGAGCCCACTCACGATTCCGATCGAAGAACACCTTGCAGGAATGACTTGCGTACAAAACATAAAAACCCAGCTTGAAGATTTGCAAAAAAATCTCCAAAGAGATCGCTCACAGTTGATCGAGTGGTTTCGCCGTTATTGTGATTTGTTGGAGTCGCATGCACGGAAAGAAAATGAATGTCTATTTGTGATGGCTCAAGAAGTTTTGCCCGAAGAGTTAAACAAAGAGTTGGGCAAAGCCTGCCATCGATTTGAAAATGATCTTGGGCGAGAACGGATTTCAAGCACACTTCAATATTTTGAGAAGCTAAAAGGGATTGCGGAATGATAAAAAAACAATGTTCGCCTGACGAAATCGCAGTAAAGAGTCTTTTTTTGGGGCCGCAATCTGAAAACAGCGAATGGGTGCTTGAGCAGGTTCAGGTGCTGTTTACTCGATGGTTTGAGTGGCGCAGACAAGTCTACCCAAGCGATGGTGTTTGCATTTCACACGAAGATCAGACCCTTTTGGAGTTTCGCGCCCAGCAGGAACAAGCGCATCAGGCTTTGCTTTTGGCGGCCTCACGCTTTGAAAAAGAAGTTCCTAAGTTTTCACCGCGCTACTTAGGTCATATGTTTTCAGAAATCTCTTTGCCTGCACTGTTTGGCCACATTCTCACGCTCCTGCACAATCCCAACAATATCTCGGGAGAATCCTCACGCGTGGGTGTACAGCTTGAAGATGAGGCGATAGGGATGCTTGCGCAGATGCTCGGCTACAATAACAATCCGGAAGGGCATTTTACCTCAGGGGGAACCGTTGCCAATTTTGAAGCTTTGGTTCGGGCACGATCTCGACTTTCAATGTGGCTCGCTGCTGGAGTTTACAATGGTAGTCAAAACCTATTTGCCTCGGCCCACATGGGCTGGCAACGTTATCAGGAGCATAGCAAGAAATGGAATGAACAGGATCACCAACTCGTTTTAAATTACGACTTTGAAGAGTGCGGGCTTCTTTCTGCTTCCAGAGTGCTTGAAGCAGAAAAGGATTTAAAATTCAATGGTCCAGTGGTTCTTGTTCCACAAAACAAGCACTATTCTTGGATAAAAGGCACTCACCTTTTGGGCCTAGGTGCTGAAGCATTTTGGCCTGTGCAGCTCAATAAAATGGGACAACTTGATATAACCTCTCTTCACGAACAAATCGAACGAGCTCGCTCACTTGAGCGCCCCATCCTCTTGGTGGTTTCTGTAGTTGGTACAACGGAAATGGGCACCATAGACCCTGTCGACCAGGTCAATCAATTGCTTGATGATTATCGAGCTCGTGGTGTTCATATTTGGCATCACGTCGACGCAGCCTACGGCGGATTTTTTGCTACGTTAAAAAATCGGTCTACCAGCTCGCTTTCAGAAGCAGCACGCTTGGCGCTTCAAGCCCTGGGGCGATCAGACTCTATTACAATTGACCCGCATAAGTTAGGATACGTCCCCTACTCGTCCGGCGCTTTTTTGACCCGTGACAAGGCAGATTATCATGTGCGCGCATTCGATGCCCCATACCTACAGTACAACTCCAAAAAAGATCGTGGACCTTTTACGATCGAAGGTTCCCGCTCGGCTGCTGGGGCCGTTGCCACCTGGATGTCGGGACAAACTTTGCCGTTTAACGAAGAGGGATGGGGTCGGGTGATTGAGCGAACCATTCGTATGAGAACGCAGCTGCAACAGGCGCTAAGAGCCAGTGGCCTACCTGTACTGCTCACGCCACATGCACAAAGCAATGTTTTAACATTTGCCATTGGAAAAGCTGGGGACAAGGTTTCTTATTCCAACACTCTTACCGAACGCGTTTATGAAACCCTTTCGGTTTCTTCAGGCGAGGATTTTGTAGTTTCAAAAACCACACTTCATACCAAGACATACAAAAACTATCTCAACGAATCTTGGCAGTCATGGAAGCTCCATGCCGATACCGATCACCAGAACCTCGTGCGTATGTGTTTAATGAATCCATTTTTTGATTCAAAGGAAATGAAAACTGAATTTTCAAAAGAATTCATTCAAACTCTTAGGCGACTCATTGGTTGAGTCAGCTAAGAGTTTGGCTCGACATAAAACTTGCTGTCAAATTTGGATAGCATCAAGTTTTGATTTTTGTTCAAGTGATTTCCCAATGACTTCTTCAGTTGAAGCAAAGGGAATAACCACACTCAAGACGCCATGTGAAACATAAGGCCCATGATATTTAAATAAAAATGCACCGGTTCCGCCATGAGCCACTTCAACCGATTGACCTTTTGGATTTAAAATCTCAGTTACCGTAAAGAAATCAGACTCTTGATGCGGAATCATCAACTCAATTCGATCACCCACACGAATTTGATTTCGAACTTCAACCGGAAGGTAACCGGACTTTGCTAAATCTTCAGCCAAAACTAGTCCAGCAAAACGGTTTGTTGTCGCACGCGATCCTGTCTCGTAATTCTGTGCCTGAGGGCCGGGGTCGTGAATCATGAAACCTGTATGGTAACCACGATTCGATATCTTGTTGAGCTCATCAAAAAGTTTCAAATCAAAATTTTTACCAGCCATCATATCGTCAATTGCTTTTCGATAGGCGCGGGTGACCAGTGAAACATAGTACTCACTTTTGCTTCGCCCCTCCACTTTTAGTGAACACACTCCTGCCTCAGTGATCTCTTTGATGTATTCAATCATACGTAGATCTTTGGCATTCATTAAAAGAGTTCCATCTTCTGACTCATCGATCTGATAAAACTCTCCCTGGTTGCGCATGTCTTCTAAATAGTAATTGGATTCGACTTTCTCTTTAGGTGCTTCGTAAATTTTGAAGCGCTCACGGCAAGAGTTGTCACACACCCCTTGATTGGCATCTCGGTGACTAAAATAAGAAGACATCAAACAGCGGCCTGAGTATGCAATACATATCGCGCCGTGAACAAAGGCCTCGAGTTCAATTTCTGGAACACGCTGCTTGATTTCGCGAATTTCGTTGAGGTTCAGTTCACGGCTCAAAATCACCCGTTCAACTCCGAATGATTTATGCCAAAAACGCACACTCTGCCAATTCATGCAATTTGCCTGAACAGAAAGATGAATTGGAATTTCTGGATATTTTTCGCGAACCATCAACATGAGTCCTGGATCACTCATAATCAAGGCATCTGGCTTTAGCGCCACCCATTCTTTGAGGTGCTCACCAAACGCTTGAATTTTTCGATTTCGAGCAAAAATATTGGCCGTCACATAGACTTTTTTATTTTGCGCATGTACGAGGTCGATCCCTTTTTTTAATTCTTCAAGGTTCACTTCATTTTCTCGTGCGCGAAGGGAAAACAGCGGAACACCGACATAAACAGCATCAGCACCGTAGGCCGTGGCGAAATCAAGCTTGCGATAAGATCCCGCAGGAGCCAAAAGCTCAGGGGCTTTTAAGTTATTTTGATTCATCTGAACTCCTTATGAAAACAGCAAGGCATGCTTTTATCGCTTAAAGCTGAGCTTGGCTACAACTCATCTTCACCTAATATAGTGGTTTCAGTTTCATTGTTGATAATTGATTTAGAATCATTTTCATCTGGTTCGACAGCGGGATTGTTTTCTTTTGGTGTTGCAATCGGATCTTGTTGGTCTTTCGCTTGAGACCATGCGCAGCTCCAAAGAATATTTAATCCAGTACGTACCACTGGGGGGATAAACACTGCCCGCTTGAGGTAAAACAAAACATGAATTTTCTCGGCAATCGGTAGATCGCAAAAACGGGTTTCTTTGTAACAATCAGCATGACCGGCAATCGCCTGCCTTCTAAGGTCTTTACAGCTGACTGACGAATCAAACTCTGCAACCTCTTCTTGAAGACAAGTGCGAACCGCACGAAGCCACTTCTGCGTCTCTGGTGCAAATTTGTCAGCCCTATCAACAAAGAGCTGACAATAGGGTTTTGCAAAATTCATTAGATATCCACGAGGACCACACTGCCGAACTTGTTCTTGGCAGGTATAAAGATCACAATTGTCGCTGTTCACCTGGCACGCAAGCGTCGAGGCATGAGCTCGCCCATTGGTAAAAAGTAGAACAAATACTGTTGCCAGAAAAATACGATGGCAGGTGGCAGAAGACCACAGGCCCCGGGACTTTGATCTTAAGCTTTCACACAAAGTCCAATCAAAATTGAAAACCACCATTTGAAACCTACCCCTTGTCAAAACACACTTAAACCCAACCCGAAAGTATAAGTTGCGGTGCAACATACAACGGTCCGAGGCCTCTTACAATGGTCTAGGAATACATGAAGTTCTTTTTGCACGACTGTTTAAAATTTAGACTATTTTTATGAGCGCACCCCAATCAATGTCGACACCTACTTTAAGTTCCTTTATTTCACCAGTGCTTCTTTTGGCCTCAGGCTTAGGAGATGAGCACTCCCACTTGCAGCCGAAACTTAATCAAATGCTTTCGTTTCTCGATCTAGGTCAAACTGATTTGGCTGAAGATCTTCTCCTGCGTTCGGAATTTGCAAAGAAAGAGGGAGCGCCGCTGATTCATTCTCTGATTTTTGAAGTGGTCACCTCAATGATACACCTCTCACGAGGTCAGTTTGCAGTGTCTCGATCTCATTTTCTGAGCCTTGATTTGGCTGGCTATCATCTGCTCGACACTGACCAGCTTGCTCAATTAGAGGCCTTCAAAGAAATTCAATTGGCCTTATGCGCTTTCGAACTCAGAGATGCAGAATCCTGTGAAAATCACTCTCTCGCGGCATTTACCCAGGCACAAAAGTGCCTCGATGCTTGGGCCACATACACTTCACAACTCACGCTGGCGCTCGCACTCGCTGACCAAGGCCATAAAGAAGCGAGTGAGTCGTGCCTACAGGATGGCTGGAAAGGCCTATTGGATTTCAAAACTCTTGAGGCCAGGCATTTTCTTTTAGCGGGCCAAGTGTTTATTCGTTTGGATAAACAGCATCAAGCCCAAGATGTGATTGAACGAGGCCTGGAACAGGCGAAGGGTTTTAGTATTCTTCAAGCGCAGATGCATCTTGCACTGATGGAGTCGCATGCACGAAGTGGCCACTTAGAGTTAACACAGGAGCATCACCAAAAAGCCCAAGCTCTCTTGCGTCAGGTCGGTGCGGAATCACGCCTTGCACCGTTGGCCAATTCTTTGGCCAACGCTTTGGATGCAAGCGCCAACTTCGGAGCAGCCAGCAAAAATCCAGCAGACAGTTCAAAAGAAATGCCTCCCGCAGAGCAGGAGGCACTTTCTAAACGACCAATTCTTCGTGTTATCAAACCCTAAAAATTAAAAACCGATTTTTGCTGCGAGATTCAGTCCGAGATGCCCTGATTTGATCTCTTCACCAGCGATCTGTGAAATATTACTCATACCTTTTTCATAATTCACTTCGAGCGCCAATTTCGCAACGGCCAGAGAAAACACTTCGTACCCTAAGCCAAGATTCATACGAGTATCTGCTTTCAATTTTTCTGTCGCAGCAGAACCGCCGACTTCATATTTGGTATTCATCGCAAGTACCGCTCCCCCATAAACATAAAGCCCCGTCAGAGGAAGTCCGATTTGCAAATCTAGTGGAATGCTAGTGAAACTCGCCACGGAGCTGACCTTTGAAAGTCCGGTGTAAGTCACATCAAACTTGTCTGTATCCAACATGACCCCTGTACGCAGCGAAAGAAGCGGAAACAATGGCAATGTCAAAAGCGCACCCACTCGGCTCGACATTGGATACTCAACAGAATCAACTGCGGCAGCTGTATACGAGTAGCTATCTTTTTTGATTCCTGCCAAAACTCCAACAGTAAGTTCGGCTTTTGCCGTGTTGGCCAAAGCAAGCAATGCAATAGTTGAAAGCAGTACACGTTTCATGAAGATCCTCCTTAAAAAATTAAGCACCGTCTTTGGCGCAATCTATTCCCTTAGTTTATTGTTGAATGGTGTTTTGCCTTTGGCAAGATCGATTTTGAACATTTGACTTGACCACAGTGTTTTGCGCTAATGAAAAGATGCATGTCTTGGGCTTTTTTATTTTACTTCAGCTTTTTAGCGATTCTGCTCCGGCACAGGAGCAAAATAAACAAGACTTGGTTCAAGCATCAAGCTCCAAGAAAAATGAACCTATTTTGCTTGCTCAGTTTGAAAAGCAAGAATCCAGCGCCACGTCAACGCATTTACCAGAACAAATTCACCAAAACGCGTGGACACCTCCGCCAGATGAAAATTCGTCCGGCTCATGGTGGGCTCCCCAGCGCCGAGACAGCTTTGCGAGTCGAGAATACGGGCACTTCTTTTTTCCGGTCGCCACCAATGTTCCAGGCGTGGGGTCAGCCTTTGGGGGCGGCCTGGTGCTCAACAATATTCAAGACACGACACTTAGAATTCAAAGCGTGGTCACTATCGGTGATGTCTCCACTGCTGTCGTATCACTATCTGGACTTGGTTCGCCGGATTCAGGTTTTTCGGCCGATGGAGCATTGTACTCGACTCATATTCCCTTTCGAGTCTACGCCCGAGGGAACTTTGCACTTGCAAAGGATTACTTCACTCAGTCGGTCACCGAGGCTGGCGGCACTCTTTTTTTGCACGAAAACATTTGGCAAAAGCGAATTGGGTTTCACCTCCAACTTGGAGCGAGCCGCATTCGCACAGCACAAGTGATTGGCCCCGACGGAGATCGCTACGTGAATAAGGATGATTCAGGTGCCGCCTCGCTGGGATCAACTCTTAGTTTTTTACTAGACCTTACAGACAATGCCCTCGACCCGAAAAGGGGTTGGCGCCTTGAACTGATTCGCGACGAGACTACCATCTTTGACGGACTTCACGCCAGATTTGCATCGTATGATTTAAACACCTCGATCTATTTACCTATGGGCAAAAAATCTACGTTGGCTTTCAATTATTTTTTGGGCGGGGCTGGTTTGATTTCAAAGAACACCAGAACAGAAAACGATTTGCACAATGAACTTTCTTTAAACTGCAATTCGATAAGCGACCCTGAGCTGAACAACAAGTGCAGTGCCACCGAGAATTTACGAGTTGCGGAACGATTGAGTGAAAATGATTATGGATCAGCAAGTGGCCTGGGGGCGCCCATGCAAATGAGGTCTTTTCCACTGGGGCGATTTCATGGATCAAAAACCGAATTTGCGTCAAGTGAGCTTCGGCTTAATTTTGGAGAAGAAAACTCGCACTTCGATTTTGGTTTTTTAAGTGGAACATTGATGACGATGCAGCTGGCACTCTTTGCCGATTTTGGCCATGTCGCGGAATACGATGAGAATCTACTTCGTACGCCTTGGAGAAGTTCGTATGGTGCGGGGTTTCGCTTGGGATTTTCAGGAAGTTTTATTCGAGCCGATATTGGCGTTGGTAACGAAGGCTCACAGCTTACATTTTTTGTCGGTTACCCCTGGGGTCTCTCGCCATTTTAATTTTTTTATCTTCGATTCATTTTCGCTTGGATGACTCTTTGTTTCCTACACAAATCGCTTTTTGCTATTGAACGACATCAATGCACATAATGACAGGAACCTCTTAAGTAGGAGTTTCTCATGCGTCTGTCTGATCTTTCGATTCGCAATCCGGTCTTTGCCTGGATGCTCATGTTGGGATTGATTGTTTTTGGTGGAATTTGCTTTGTCCGCCTTGGGGTGAGTCAGCTTCCCGACGCGGATTTTCCGGTGCTCAATGTGAGCATTGGACTTGAGGGTGCCTCTCCTGAAATCATGGAGACTGCGGTTGTCGATCCAGTTGAAGATTCAATCATGGGAATTCAGGGTGTGCGCTCAGTGAGTTCTTCGAGCAAAGTGGGATCGGCCAACATCACCATCGAATTTGGCTTAGAAAAAGACATTGATGTTGCCCTACAAGAGGTTCAAACGAAAGTCGCGCAAGCACAAAAGCGCTTACCTAAAGACACAGATACTCCGGTCATCACCAAGACCAATCCTGATGACCAGCCTATCATTTGGCTGGCCTTGACTTACGACAAAGATGATCGTGAGTTCATGATGCGATATGCACGTGATTATCTGAAAGATCGTTTTTCAACTGTGGCAGGAGTTGGCGATATTTTTTTAGGAGGATACACAGATCCAGCACTTCGCGTTTGGGTGAAGCCTGAAGAGCTCAGTCGTCGCAATATCAGCGTCAATGACATCATTGATGCCATTGCCAACGAACATACTGAACTTCCTGGTGGAAGCATCGATGAGGCCAAGAAAAGTTTTAACGTACGTACCATGGGAGAAGCCAAAACAGTTCCGGAGTTTGAATCAATTGTGATTTCCCGAAGAGCTGGCCAGCTGAATTCGGAGTCTGGCCATCTTGTGCAACTCGGCCAGGTGGCAAAAGTCGAAGAAAGCCTCGACGAGATCAAGCGTCTCTCACGTTTTAATAGCAAAATGGCACTCGGCTTAGGTATCCGCAAGCAACGTGGTTCAAATGCTGTTCAAGTTGCGAAACTTGTGAAAGAGAAAATGGCCGAGGTCGAACCTACACTGCCTCCTGGAATGCATTTGTCAGTCAATTTCGATACCACGCGCTTCATTGAAGATTCTGTGCATGAGCTCAACAAGCATCTCGTGCTCGCAGTGATTTTAACATCTCTCGTTTGTTGGATGTTTTTGGGCTCATGGAGTGCCACCTTCAATGTTTTATTGTCGATTCCAACCTCCATTGTCGGTGCGTTTATTGGCTTGTACTTTTTTGGCTTCACGCTCAACACCTTTACACTCCTGGGATTAACTCTCGCCATTGGAATCGTCGTGGATGATGCCATTATGGTTTTGGAGAATATTTTTCGTTACAATGAATTGGGCGAAGGTCAAATTGAGTCTGCAATTATTGGAGCTCGTGAAATTGCCTTTGCTGCGATGGCAGCTTCAGTGGCCGTGATCGCAATATTTTTGCCAGTTGCATTTATGAAAGGTGTGATCGGCAAGTACTTCATGCAATTTGGTGTTACGATATCACTTGCGGTATTTCTGTCGCTTGTTGAATCATTGACTATTACCCCAATGCGATGTGCAGGTTTTGTATCAGTGGGTGAACGAACCACCAAGATCGGTAAAGCGTTTGACCATAGCATGGAATGGCTTAAAAAAACTTACTCTAAACTTTTAGTCGTAACCCTCAATCACAAATGGAAAGTGATTCTCGGGTCATTTATTTTTATGTTTGCCTCTTTTGCATTGGTGCGTTTTCTAAACAAAGAGTTCACTCCAGCACAAGATCA
>CAYONZ010000062.1:10087-18628 GCA_964405465.1 uncultured Bdellovibrionales bacterium
TTTATTCAAGATCTTTCGCAGCGGGGATTTTCGGCCGGCCGGGGCTTTCCGATTGAATTTACAATTCTTGGGCCGAATTGGGATGAACTAGGTTCAGCAACCCAGAAAATTATGGCGGCAATGGAAGCCAGTGGTTTGATGACCGATATTGACACCAATTATCTTCTGGGAATGCCTGAAGTTCAAATCGAACCAGATCGTCAAAAGGCAGCACTATATGAAGTGAGTGTTTCAGCGATTGCCAAAACAGTGAATGCGTTGATCGGTGGCACACGCGTCGGCCAGTATCCTAAAGATGGGCACCGCTATGACATACGCTTGCAGTTGGTGAAACAAAAAAGGCCTGTCGAAGAAATCAAAAATTTGAATATTAGCAATAATAGATCTAATTTGGTTCCCCTGTCTCGCGTGGTCAATCAAAACGTACGGCCAAGTCTTCAACAGATTTCACGTATCAACCGGCAACGTGCCATCAGTATTTACGCCAACTTGAAACCTGGAGTTTCACAACAGACGGCTCTCGCCTCGATTGAAGCTTCAGCCAAAGAGATTTTAAAACCGGGATACATGATCGATCAAAGCGGTAACTCCAAAACTTTTAAAGAGTCTTTTCAGGGCTTGCTCTTTGCTTTGGTGCTAGGTCTTTTTGTGGCCTACATGGTTCTTGCCAGCCAATTCAATTCATTTTTGGACCCGGTGACCATCTTGATGGCGCTGCCATTTAGTATCAGTGGTGCTTTTTTCGCGCTCTTGATCACGCAGCAGAGTTTGAATATTTACAGCATGATTGGAATTTTACTCTTGATGGGAATCGTTAAGAAAAACAGTATTCTTCTGGTGGAGTTTGCCAATCATCTTCGTGAGGCAAAGATGATCAATGCACGCGAGGCGCTTCTTGAGGCATGTCCGATTCGGTTGCGACCGATCATCATGACCTCTATGGCCACCATTGCCGGAGCCATTCCGTCGGCGACAGCCGTCGGCGCAGGTGCCGAGACCATGCGCCCAATGGCCATCACACTGATTGGTGGCGTTTTGCTTTCAACGATTCTCACACTGATAGTTGTTCCTGCGGTGTATTTGGCGTTCGATCCTGCCCGCAGAAATCTGCGCTCGAGTGCAAAAATCAAAGCTGCATTTGCAAAGGTGGGCGATCATGGAAATTGAGTGAGATTTTACAAAGACTCAGTCAATTAAGAGAGTCAAAATCTGCAAAGGTGTACACGTGACGAGATACCTGAGCGACTTCCGTGTTGCACTTCCAACGACTCGCGTGTTGACGATGTTCATTTTGGCAAAGTGATTGCTCGCGCTCTTGAGTTATGAGTGTCTAATTTATGAACAACCCTCACATTAATTTAGGTTTTTGCAAAAAATAGATCGCGATCGAAAATAACTATTTCCCCAAAGAAACTTCTCATTTAAAAGTATGCACCAGGGCGTGTCCTCAATTGGTCGGACGTCGCGAGCGGAAGGAATAGAAATGAGTTGAAGGCACGAGGAGGAGAAATAGTGGTGCTATTTCGACGACGAGCAACGCTCAAATCATTTCTATTGCTTTTGCGTAGTAGTCTAGCCAATTGAGGACACGCCCTAAATAGAACTGAAGCAATTTAGTCGCCAGCCCTTTCTCTTTATAGAGGCGCCGACTAAATAGATCCAGGATCAAGAGGGAAAAATCCCAGAAAGAGTAACAAGATGTCTAAGACTTCTGCTCATCCAAAATTTTTTGTCCACCATGCCCTGGTGGTCGCCATTTTAGTCAGCTCCACATTTTTTTCTCCCATAAAAACAATGGCGGACAGCCCGGTATCGAGCAGTGCCCATAGTGAGATCCCCAAAGAGATCCATAGTGCTGACTTGAAAGATCACAACGAAATTACTCTTCAGCTCCAGACTGAGAGCTTGGAACGCCTTGAGCGTGAATTGCTCAATGCCAAATCCGAACGACGTGGTTGGATCACGCTAACCGTTCTTTCGTCTGTTGCCGCGGTAATTACATCCATTCCAGGAGTGATCGTCAGTTACAATGGCGTGAAAAACGTTTTTAATGGTAGAGCATTTCTTGGTGACCCCGACAGTGGTGGCAGTCTCTTGATGCCAATTGTAATTGTCACTTCGTCGATTTCTGCTGGATCTGGAGTCGGAGCCTATCAGTCGTTTCAAAAAATCTCGATTAAAACATCGCAGATCAATCAACTATTAGAAAAAATTGGCGCCAAGAAAATCGAAGTTGAACACACTCTGCAACTCATCTCTGCTGCAAATCAAATGTAGAGTAAATCAGTTGTAAAGCTGCAAATCAGTTATTGACCAAAATATCCATTGATCATCAACTGGCACCTCAAAAGCGCTCAGCCTAGCACAGGAGCACTTACGCTCCCGTGACTTCAAGAGTTGAGCGCACCTTGACCTGTTGCCCTCGAAGCAGAGCGACGTCCTGAGATAGGATTCCTTTTTCAAAAAGTACAATCACTGTGCTCCCCATATGAAAAACACCAAGCTCTTCGCCACGTTTAATGCTGATTCCAGGTTGGTAGGAATGCTCCCTTACCTGCCGCTCACCATCTTTCACATTAGTCATAATATTTTCATCAAATGAAAAACTCATATTGCCAACATTAGTCGCCGCCACCATCACCAAAGCAATCTTGCCACGAGGGGTCTGTAGCAACATAACAACGCGCTCATTCACATTAAATAAATCGACTACGTTCTCAACACTCCATTCATTGACTGGCCACATCTCCCCAGGCACATGAACACTGGCCACAAGATCGGCATCCGCTGGAGAATGCACCCGATGGTAATCGGTTGGGCAGAGGTAGTATGTGATAAAGTCGCCGCCATCAAAAGCTTCGGCCCACCTTGGATTGCGCAAAAATTCGACGACTGAATAGGTCTGCCCTTTTGCTTGCAACAATTGCCCACTTTGAATTTTTCCGCATTCAGTCACCCGACTGTCGGCAGGATGCAAAAGCCCTTCGCCCAAAGGTCTCGCTTCTGGTTTTAAACGCCTGACAAAAAGCTCACCGATACTTTGATAGTGATCAATGGGAAACTCTGCTTCATCCAAATTAATTTTATAGGCTTTTGCAAAAAAGCGAACTGACTTCTGTGCCAAAGGTTGCGGTAACCTTTTATGAACCAGTCGGCCCACGAGATGACCCAAGTCATTCTTTGGCAATAGTGGCATTACGATGTCCATCAACTTATTTTTCATGCGCAAAGCCCCCAAGTATCTTATAAAATATGGTTGAGAAATATCCTAAGAAGTGGCCATTTTTTAAACAGTTTGCTGAAATACTACAAAAGTAAATTCGGATGAGCAAGCGAGCTGTATCTTCAAAACAAGAATTATGTTAAACTCATTCACCCTCTATGAGTAAACTATTGCAAAATATTAAAATTGGACTCGATGAAACGATTGAAGAAAAGCTTGAGCTCTTGAGCCCTGAGTTTAGTCAATATCGCATTCATCGAAAGAGCGTCGATGCCAGACGCTCAAGCGATCCCCATTGGGTGGTTTCGGTTGAAGTCTTCGAAAAAAATGAAACTCCACCTCTTGAAAATTTTGATCCACCTAAAATAAGCTTTCCAAAATCTGAAGATCGGCCCTTGATCATTGGCTCTGGGCCGGCTGGTCTTTTTGCTGCTCTTCGTTTTGTTGAACGAGGTGTGCCTTGTGTGCTGCTCGAGCGTGGCTCCTTAGGACCTAAACGAATCAATGCCATTAATCGTTTTTGGCGATACGGCGAACTCGACCTCGACAACAATGTTTGTTTTGGCGAGGGAGGTGCCGGCCTGTACTCTGATGGCAAACTCATCACCCGAATCAAAAGCGAACACATACCTTATGTGATGGATCGCCTCGTCCGCTTTGGTGCCCCCAGTGAAATCAAGTATCTTGCCAATCCACATGTCGGCAGTGATCGTATTCGCCGTGTGATTCCGAATCTGCGTCAGTACCTTGAGGCCAACGGTTGCGAAATGCATTTTGATACTGCCATGCAAGACCTGCTGGTCAGTGAGCAACAAAATACAAGGCAAGTTATCGGAGTGCGCTCACGCGATGGCCGTGAGTTCTTCGCCAAACATGTGATCTTGGCCACGGGACATTCTGCCGAAGACATCTTCTCGATGCTTGAGCAGAAGCAGGTTTTTATGGAAGGTAAGAGCTTTGCCCTTGGACTTCGAATTGAACATCCGCAAGCACAAATCAATCGCATCCAATACAGAAAGCATGCGGAACGAACCGAGCTTGGCGCCGCCAACTACAAACTAGCAGAGCATGATCACGCATCTGGTGTTGGTGTTTATAGTTTTTGTATGTGCCCAGGAGGGCTTGTGCTCTCAAGTGGCACCGAGGCCGACGGCATAGTTTGCAATGGCATGAGTAACTATAATCGAAACTCACCTTTTGCGAATTCCGCAATGGTGGTGAGTGTGCAACATGAAAAACTATTTGGTTCTGATCTTTTTGGTGGCATGAAATTTCGCAAAGCACTTGAACAAGATGCTCTCAAACGTGTACGGCAAGCCGGAGGAACAAAACATCTTCCTGCCCAGCGTGTGGTTGACTTTTTGAAAGGCCGCTTGGGTCCAGCCAATAAGTCGAGCTCACCGTCTGGAGTCGTACCGGTTCGTCTGGATGAACTTCTACCAAAAGAATTCACACAGTATCTGCGACAGAGTCTTGAAGTGTTCGATTCAAAAATGCGCGGTTTTATTTCAGATGAAGCCCAGTTTCATGGAGTAGAATCCCGCACCTCCTGCCCGATTCGCGTGACTCGTGATGAACAAAGCTATGAGTCTCTCAGCCATAAAGGACTTTACCCATGCGGCGAAGGCGCTGGATACGCTGGTGGCATCACCTCTGCCGCCTGTGATGGCGTACGAGTTGCAGATAGCATCACTGACCTCTTCGCTTCGCAAAGCGCAGCGCTGACACAAAAAATTTAATCTATCTTAGGGCGTGTCCTCAATTGGCTAGACTACTACGCAAAAGCAATAGAAATTATTTGAGCGTTGCTCGTCGTCGGAATAGCCACCACTATTTCTCCTCCTCGTGCCTTCAACTCATTTCTATTGCTTCTGCTCGCGACGTCCGACCAATTGAGGACACGCCCTATTTCGCTCCAACGCCGACAGGCTCAGCAACTAGCTCTCTGGTTGATTTCTAATAGGTTTCTGGCGAATCCCCCTCCCTCGTCGACGGTTGGCACAGCTCTCGCAATATCAACGGTGGTGAAAGGTGAAGGTCATTTTAACAAATTATAAAGGGGAGATTATGAAAAAATTTATCGTCATGAGTATGATTTTGACAGCGTTCGTGGTTAACGCTCACGCAAGTCAGGCGCAAGAAGAGGCGTGTAGCGATGACTCGACTGCAGGGATGCTAGAGTGCGGTTCAAAGAGACTAGAATTGGCAGACAAAGACCTCAACATCACTTACCGAGAAACAATGAGTAAAGCTCGGGCCTTCTATGCTTTTGATTCACGCCTACAGACCGAGTTTTTAAGTCGGCTCAAGGCTGCAGAAAAAGCCTGGATTGTTTTCCGCGATGCCCAGTGCGAACTCGATGCGGCAGTAGAGGGTCTTGGTGGCTCAATTGAACGTGTTGTGAATCTTTCTTGCTTGATAGAGCAAACCGAGAAACGTACAGACACGCTCAAGCAAATCTTAAGCTCGCTTGAGGGCGATGCAGGTACAAAATAGTTCTTCGTTTCGCCTTAAAAGCTCCCGCCTGGGAGCTTTTTTAGGAGTCAACGCTGATCTGGCCATCGTTGCTCGACAGATATTTTATATAAACAGTTTAAATCTAAAAGTTGGCCAAGACGTTTTCAATTAAACGTCTTGGTGTCCCTCATCGTGATCGCTTGAATCTTCTGACTCAGGCAAAGCAAAATCGTCATGTTCAGGTTCAGCATCAAGGTCTTCGGACTCATCATCTTCATGATCGCTTGCACTCATCTCTGCACGATCCATTTCGGCCGAACCATGATCTTCGTCAAACTCTCGCATTTCAGCTTCGAGGGCATGAAGGGCTTCAGCTGAATTTTCAGTGGTCTCATTGGCTGCTTGCTCGGCACCTGCTGCTTGAGCCTGCCTCAACGCCTCTTCGATTCTCGCTTTTTCAAGTTGAGCCTCATAGCGACGAAGCCACTTGATGTCTTTTTCATCTACAGCCTCGCCGACTGTCATGGCCTCTTGAATGTTCTGTGCACGTTCACGGTCACGCTGCTCTCGTTGACGAATTTTTTCTTTTTCAAAAAACTCGCTCGACGAATCAATCTTTGCCAGCTGATCTGAAATCTTCAACAACTCATCTTCGCCGTCAGAGTAAGACCCCTTGACCGACTCGGCCATGGTGTCGGTGATATCAGATAGAGTCATCTTGTTTTCTTCTTCAAGCTCCCCAATACCCTCAGGAATCAATTGATCAATTTCACTTAAAGTCGGAAGTTCTTTGAGATTTCGTAATCCAAAGATCTCGAGAAATTTTCGAGTGGTGCCATACTGCATCGGTCGACCTGGAAGATCACTTTTTCCAGCAAAATTGACCAAACCGCGCTCCATCAAAGCTCGCAATAAATGGCCAGATTCCACGCCGCGAATCTCATCGACCGCAAATTTCACTATTGGCTGCTTGTAAGCGACGATAGACAAAACTTCGAGCGCTGGACCCGACAAACGAAATGGGCGAGTTTTATTTAAACGCTTCAAGTACTCGGCATTATCCACTTTAGTACGAAGCTGATATCCCCCATTGATCTCTTCAAGGGTCACCCCGCGGGTGGCATCGGCATAGCTTGCAGCAATAAAATCGAGAGCACGCGCGATGTCTTTGTTTCGTACATTTGTATTCTTAAAAATCTGTTTAATCGTTGCTGTCGAAACTGGTCGATCGCTTGAAAACAAGAGACTTTCAATGATCGACTGCAATTGGTCTGCTTCAATAAACTCAAGTGGCTCGCCTGACTCAAGAGACTCATTGAGCTCCTCTTGATCTTCTTGTTCAGCCATGCCGAGCGAAGACGCAGACATAGTCATGTCACTTTCATCCGCCATATCTGAGCCCTTTGGCTCTGCTTGCACAGCATGAAGAGCTTCATCACTCTGTTCGACATCAAACAAATCAATCTGATTGGCCGGAGAGGCATTTAAAGACAAGGACTCTGGTGTCTCTAGTTTTTCTGCCGATTCTGTCTCGGGTGAGGCTTGAGCCGTAGTTTGAGTTTCTTCATTCTTGGCCTGTGTTTCGTCTTCAATAAAATCTAAACCAGCGAGCTCGAATTCAATCTCAATCTTAGGAGTGACGTCATCATCAAACGCAGCCATCGCAGCACTTGATTCTTGTGCGAGACCCTTCACATTTTCTAATTCTTTTTCGCTCATTTAAATCTCCGCATCCGTATTAAAAGCCTGTCTCTCTAAATAAGTCTCTGGTCTATTTTCCGATATTTTTTCTGGCATATTTTCTGTGACTTTTGTCGGCGCCGCCTCTGCCGATTTTTCAAGTGCTTGATCATTCAGCTTATCACTCAACTGCTCATTCAGCAGTGCTGCAGACCCTTCGGCTCCAACCTCGAGCGAATCTTTCTCAAGCCCAGCACCCTGAGTAACTGCAACTGGTTGGTCTTCGCTCGCATCAAGATCAAGTTCAAGTTCTGCAAGTAGAATATCCTCATCGCTCGCCATCTCTCCAGAGGCCATCAGGTCAGCTTCTATTTGATCTGGAGATGATCCCAAAGAGTTGAACTCTTGGGGCGCCCGCTGCGCCAAGGTCTCGATGTTTAGAGGCGTTAGCCGGTCTTCGGCATCAGTCAGCACGAACTCTTCAACAGCTGCTTCGCCGTCTGCGATTTCAGCAGCGGCTTCGGCTCCGATTTTGGATTCGAGCCCAACATCTGCTTCAGTGTCGCCTTCGACACCAATATCGGCACTAAAAAGACTCTCTTCCTTCTGCAACTCGGCTTCAATTTCAAGATCCACAGCTTGCATGGCCAAAAGATCGCTCTCTCCTGAACCCGAGGCCAGGCCCTCGGCCATTCTCTCGGTTTCCGCTTGAATCTTTGCGTTTTCCTCGCGATCATCTTCAGCGCGTGCCTGCTCTTCAACAGCAAGTGTCTCGATGGCGTCTTCCATCATCTGTCGCACAACCTCATCTGCATCTTGCGCATCGAATTCCTGAACTCGTTCTAAAACATTGCGTTCAATTTCTTTTTTCGTCTCGATATAGATGTCACCATAAATTTCATTTTGGTAAACAGACACAAATCCCATACGGGTTAACTCAAGACTTGAGAGAAAAGTAATAAGAAGCTGTAAACGCGCCTGAAACGGCTCCGTCGCAGTGACCAAATCGGTAAGTAAAACCTTTTGCCCTACGATCAGTCGATCTTTAATTTCAAGAACACGTTGGGCGATGGACTGACCTTTCGCCCTCACTTTATGAACAGTCTTTTTCATCTTCTTAACAGCAGAACGATACGACCGAATGAGCGAAAACAAAGCATCATCTTCAGTGATGATCGGAC
>CAYONZ010000063.1:137-18422 GCA_964405465.1 uncultured Bdellovibrionales bacterium
CCGCAGCGCCTGGACCCGCAGCGCCTGGACCCGCAGCGCCTGGACCCGCAGCGCCTGGACCCGCAGCGCCAGCTCCGGTGGTTTGCCCTACGGCTCCGACATTTACCGCCGGACCGGTGCCAACCATTAAATTAAAAGTTGAGCCCTACTTTCCAAGTGGAAGCACTTACGCATCTGAACATACCGTGAAAGTTTCAATTGAGCTGAAAAATGCAACGCAAGTCGAAACCAATGGCACTCGTAAAATGAACTACATCGTGAAGCTGACACCTTTTGATTTGGCCACGGCTTACGATGCCCAAACCGGTAAGGTAGTGGACACCCGAGCAAATCAAAAGTCGGCGGACTGCATCAGTTCTCCAACAAACTGCATAAAAAACACCAATCCTATTCATCCGCATTGGGGTTCTCCAACCGGAAAAAGTGTCACTAAGACCTTCACCATCGAGCAAGACACTCAGTTCGCTGGCGGCGGCTGGAAAAACCCTGGAGATTTCTTTGATTTCAAAACGTATTTTAAACTCAATATGCCAGCCACTGATGCCGTATGCCCGATTATGTCATTTCCTGGATGTTTAGGAGTTTGGAACAACGACTACGTAAAAATCGATACCGATTGCGGCATTCGTGTTGCGCCAAAATCAAAAGCATCATTCCCGCTTGCGGCCTGGAGCCAAGATTTTTCAGGACTCGCTCGCAGATCATGGGCTTTTACCGATGACTCACTTGATCCGGCGACCATTTTAAACAAATCTTATGCACCTAGCAAAAATACACCATTTAAACAGTTTTGGTCGAAGGGGTATTATTCGGGAACATGGACACTGAACAGCACTGGTGGATTTATTAAGCCGGCATCGCCCACAAGCCCTGCTGCCACGTTCAAGATCAACTCGATTATTAAAAACTGTGTGATTGATTCGACAGCTGATTTTGTTTCTGGATTTTTTGTTTGTGACAACTTGTATATCAACAAACGAAATAAACCTCTGCGTATCATCGGAACATTTATTGTCGGTCATATGTATATCGACGAATCCGCAATTCTAGCAGGGATAAGATGGAGTAGCATCTATCACCCATCAGCACTCAGTGAATTGCGAGACGCACGTGTACTCAAGGTTCACGAACTGGCTCGAACCACTCCGACCGACGATTCATGTAACAACCAGCTAAGTGCGCCGATTTGGCACCCACAACCATCGACACGCGATATTTTAAACCTGTTCACTTGCAACGTCGTATCACTTCGCGAACAGGCCAATCCATTCCAATGGACGTCGGTCACACCTGACTGCGCGGTTGAAGAAGATACGGCCACTGGGCTTTACAAGTCGAAGTGTAAATATCGAACAGAAAGATTGATCTTAAGAGAATTTTCACGTCAGGAGATTAAACAATGATCTCCCGCAAAAACAACCACAAACAGTTTGGTTTTACTCTCGTCGAAACAATGGTCGCGGCAGTTATACTTGCCTTCATGGTCAGTGTATTTGCATCGCTCATCGCTGCATTCAACGAGCAAATGTATCGGTCAGCAGTAACCGCCATCAAATCAAAAGAGATAGCCAATTTGGTAGAAATCATTCAGAATAATCCTCGCCTAATGCAAGTTCAATGGGACAACTCAACGAGTGCCGTGAACTCTGCGCTCAACACCTCATCACTGCCTTTGGCATGGGGAAAAAACAATAAAATATCTGACCCTGCTCAGTGTCCAAGTTGCGAGGGCCGACTTGGCTTTGTTATGCGACCAGTTGCTGGCGCAAGAGGGAATTATCTCGTGACCATGCGTGTGACCCACAAACGTTTAATTGTCGGCTACCAAGATGTCGACTTTATGGTGAGTGCAAAATGAAAACTTTGAGACAAACACCAAAAGAAAATGGATTTACACTGGCAGAAGTTATGGTCGCAGCGGTCATCATGGGTATTGTGATGGTCATGACATTTGCTTATCTAACACGGATTTACACAGACCTGCAAACCACCTACACCAAGAACGATCAAGATCGTGACCTTGCTCTGGCCGAGCGAATTCTCTGGAAGGATCTGCAGAATATTCAGTTTTCTTACAATACGATTATTCAGCCTGACGACAACAGCAAGGGGCTTTTTGATTATTATCCCGATTTACACTCTTCTTTTTTTAGCGCAGCAGATCTCACTCGAACTCTCACTCTGACTCCGGGACAGGGCTCGATTAGCCTGATCACTTCCGACAATAAATCTTTACCCTTTATGTACTCTCCCGTTGCCGCCTATGATGTGACAGAAAATCTGATGAATGTTTTTGCGGGTGGAACCTACAAGTTCAATTCAGTAAATCGCTTAGGATATCTATCAACTAATGCTCCACAGTTGTGGCAACCAGATACTCTGTTGCTATTCTATGTGCCGGTCTATATGAGACCTCGTCAAACAAACAATCCAGCTGATCTCACGAAAGTGCCAAGACAGCAAGTGATGCTTGGGTTCACCGAAAGTGCAGCTCCACCGTCGAAATTCTACATCACCGATTTAAGTGGAACGGCAAATATTTCTCTGCCAACCGATCCGTTAACCAAAGTAACTACGCCTGATATTTTCTTTGTGAATCTCCCAACAATTGGCGGAGCAAGTTCACTTGTGTTCGTACAGAAGGTTCATGCACTTCGCTATTTCGTAGCAGCACATCCCACAAAGACTGGTCGCGGACAGTTGGTGCGCAGAACGTGGAACCCCAAGACTCAAGGCTTTGACCCAAGCACGGATCAAATTGTTTTGCCTGATATTAAGGACGTAAAATTCGAACGAAAATCTGTGACCTCGCCACTCATTGAGTTCACGATTTCGAATTAAGGAACGAATATGTACAAATCAACTGGTTTAAAAAATGAAAAGCGCCAAAAAAGTATTGCAAATGTTTTTCAAAAACCATTGAGATACTCTGCAAAACTTATTTCGACATTTATTTGCACAGCACTTGCCACCTCACAAGCCATTGGAACCGATGGCATAGGCATTATTCCAACCATGACTTCAGATTTTGGTTCTGTGGTTGTAGGAAGCGATGCTGTTCTCACTAGATCGACGATTACGAGAGTCATTTTACATTTGCAATGTTACCGAACCAACCTTCGAAGCGTTCCGAATCCACTCAATCCCAGCTCTGATGTCACAGCAAAGATCACTTTGATGGGTACGGCCGGAGACGTTGATCTCGAATTCAATTTTCCAGCGCAAGCTTCAGCGCTATCTGCACTGCAAACAATGGCCGCTGCCGATATCACGCTTACTCCACTAGGGGCCACTCCGTCTGGAGCGACTATTAAAATGCGTGGCAATCTGATTGTCGCCTCTCTTCCAGGTGTAGCGCTCGCACCTATTGGGCCCGATGGAACAATCGACATCGACAAACGCTCAGCACTTGTGAAGGGCTATAGCTTTAACCAGACCATTCCACCCTCGGCGCCACTCACAGGCACAATCGCTGACAGATATCGTGGCAGAGACGGCCTTCTTACAGTTCAAGTCAACCATAAAGTTGCAGGAGACAGCAGACTCATTGCCATTGATGCTTCATTCCCTGGTTCGAATGGATTCTGCGGCGGATTCTTTTCACCTCTGATGATGTTCTTTGATGATGCTCGACCTAGCTTCACCGGACAGAGTGCATTTCCACTTAGCCCAATTATGAACACCGTGTGGCCAGAAAAAAATGCTCCTGGATATTTCTTGGTTCGTGACAAAAATAAAGACCACAAGATTACGACCGCTGATGAACTTTTTGGTGCCGTTGAAGAAAAATTTGAAAATGGTTTTGCGGCACTTGTCGAACTCGATTCGAACCACGACGGTTTCATCGATGCCAAAGATAAAGAATTTGCTTCGCTCATGCTATGGCAAGACAAAAATGGAGACGGCATATCCCAAGCTGATGAGCTCTCCACGCTTGCTGACCACAAAGTTCAGTCTATTCAGCTCAATTACCGACAGGAAATGCAAGATTTCGGCGCAAGAGCCCGCTATAAAGAAGTGAGTGACTTTCAGTTTCTTGATGGAAACGATAAACCACAGAAGGGTTCAATTATCGACATGTGGTTTGCGCCTTTGGTAAAACCAGAGAACATGCCAAAGAATCAAAAACCACCTCATGCCAAAAACACCGCAACAAAGAGCGCCAAGAAAAAATAGGCATTTGAATTATCCCAGTGGCCTTGCAAAAAAGTTTAGGTGTCGATTGCTGTCGGCCGGTATTGGCTGAAATCGACCGATGCCGGCCACCATCCCAGTGAACTTGATCAACAGCTAGTATCTGCGGTCGCCAGTAGTCGACAGTGTCTGCCTGTGGTTGACTTTTTATGCTGCTAATTTAAATCCGCAGTTTGCGCAAAACTTGTGGTTTTCAGATATCGCCTGTTTACATGAGGGACAAGCGGCTTCTCCGGCCTTCTTCTTTTTGAAGAATTCTATATTTTCAGTCATGTCCACTAAGCCCTTTTCGTTCCACCTTTCGACTTCGCGAAGAACCTTCCAAACATGAAAGGTCTTTTGCCACTCACGTAAATCAAACGAAATAAAGACGCCATCATCAGCTGACTGTCGCTTCACAAGAAGCCCTTTGGTTTCCAGAAGACCAAAGTGATCTGCTACCACATTAAATGAAAATTCCGTTTTAATGGCCTCAACAAGCTTAGGATAATTCACTCGAACAGCACCAAATCGATCCAATTTTTCATCTTTGGTAAAGTGCAAAATCGCGTAGACCAATTGCATACAGGTGTCATCAGTCTTTAAAAGATCTTCTTTGCCACTCTTGAAGTGATAGTACTGAAAATATTCAAAAAACATTTCGATAGGTTCGAGGTCAAAAAAAGTAACAGATCCAGGCTCTTCTGGTGCCTCAGGATCATCCTCATTCTTGACCATCTGTATACTAGCCAGCTTGAGCTTGATAAGTATATTGAGCGCCTGCTCGACGCGCTTGAATGGTTCACCAAAAATGCGCGAGGTATAATTGCGAAACGTAATCCAATTCACCACAATCTGATTGTTTTTATTTTCACCCTTGTGTTTGGCCGTATGAAATATTGATCCAAAAACTTTCGCCGTGACATCTGAAGGACACGGATTATTGTCCTTTTCCATCTTCAGTGACCGCAGCTCATTGAATGCAACTTTTTGTTTATCGACCAAGCTTTTGATCAGAAGCTTATTGAGCTGACTCAGTGATTCGATCTGGCTCTTCATCGGATCAACCGGAACCTCAACAACCTTGGTTTCAACCACTGCAATTGCAGAAGCGTTGTATTGTGCACCACCACTGAGAGCTGATTCCCCTAAAACTTGGTTGTTGCCAACTTGAAACAATTCGATTCTTTGCTTGGGTCTTTGCAAAAAAACCGAAACTGAACCCGATTGAATTAAAAATAGAGATTGAATCTTATCGCCCTCTTTAAAGAGAGCTTCACCTTTTTTGAAGACACGTACATTACTCATGCCTTCTTATCGACAGAACTTGGCATTTTATTAGGGTAAAGCCCACGGCTGAGTACTAGGCTAAAGAGATCCGTATCCGATGGAAAGGAGAGTACCATGAGCCCAAGCGAAGGAACTCCAAAGCAAAAATATGCGAGAATACTTTTGTTATGCAACGCTAGCGCTAGACCAAAGTAGGCAATCGCATCAAACAAAACCCAACGAACCAATCGTGCCTTCATCCAAAATGGAATCACTTTGATGACAGCTTGATCAAATTTTGGAAAACTCATTATTTCTTTAATTTGTTGCTCACTATATAATCTCTGTCCACCAGAACGCATAGATTGCACCACGACTTTCGTCGGTTCTGCCACGATTTCGGAGACTTTGTACCGATTCAACATCATGTTCGGGACATACATGCCACCCAGTGCGAAACCTGCTGCAGCTAACACCATCATGTAAAACAAAGGATCGCGAAACATCATTTGCAAATTGTAGGCAGGAACCAGGTCATGCAATGAATGAAAACCCACAAAAAAGGCAACCAAGTTCGATCCCAGAAGCCCGAACCAAATCAATCGCACCGAAGTCACCTGTGGATTCACGACATGTTGTGCTCCGAGAGTCAGTAAGCTCATGAAATACCTTTCAGAAAAATCTGCTTAGACTTTCCATTCTCCAAATAGCAGATTAGCCAAAAATTGAAATACAGACAACCCAGGCTCGACCTCAAAGTTGCAGTTGCAAAACCCTGCTTAAATAAAAACAATATCGTATGACAAAATACTTTCGACCTAGACTTCTCATTTTAGGCATTGCACTCATTTTACCTGGGTTTAACGCCTACCTTCAGTTTGAACGCGCTGACCTTCAAGAGCAGTTTCTTGCCATCTACCTCATCTCAAAAATTTTTCAGTTTGCATTACCGCTCCTGGTATGGTGGATGACCAGTGATCGTTCATTTAAAGCTCAATTTAGCATTAAAAAAAATCTATATTCGGATTCAAAAATTGGTCTTCTTACTGGCGTAGGTGCAGTCACCTTCATTCTCTCGTTGTTCTACTTGGTCTTTCAAAAGTCTGAAATGATCGCTTCGGCGCCAACGCTTATCCAAGAAAAACTACATGCTTTCGGTGCATCTTCGTGGAGCGCCTTTATGGTATTTGCGCTGTTAGTTTCGTTGGTGCATTCCTTTCTGGAGGAGTACTATTGGCGATCCTATGTCTTTCATGAAACCAAAAACCTTCTTTCAAAACAGAATTTGGTAAGCCCACTTGCCTCTGCACTTGTCATTTCTTCGCTTGGTTTTTCATTGCATCACTTTTTGATAATTTGGCATTATGCCGGTCACCAAGGGTTTCTGAGTTTTCTCTTGACCCTCCCCGTAGCGATTGCCGGCGCAATTTGGGCGCTATGCCTAGAAAAAACCGGTAGAATCTGGGCCGGATGGCTCTGTCATATTCTGGCCGATCTGTCCTTAATGTGGATTGGCTATGAGATGGCATTTAACTAAATTGTGCGCTCACTGATTTAGGAGAAAAAATAAAAACATTGAGCTTCAATGAGGCCAAGTTTCAAATTCAAGATTTCAAAATCTGCTGCAATAGAATTACGCTACCCATGAGAAGAACAAATACACCGAATATTTTTTTAAGGAGGACTTCGGGAAATTTTCTTCCCACTCGAGATCCAATTAAAATTCCAAAGCCAGCAATCACCGAGGTGCGCACGAGTAACCCCCAAAGAATACTTTGCCCACTGGCCAGATCACCAAAGAAACCAAGTAGTGAATTTGAGGCGATAATAATCAATGACGTTCCCACTGCCGAACGCATTTCAAGCCCTACAATGACAACCAACGCAGGCACAATTAAAAATCCACCTCCAGCGCCCACAAAACCGGTCACCGTTCCAACAAACAGGCCCTGCATTGCCACTCTAATCATCGAAAAATCTGTATCGCCTGCTTGCAGCGCATTTGTGGGCAATCGCTTTTTGAAAAGCATCGAGTATGAGGCCGCCACCATTAGAAGTGCAAACGCTAGCAAAACCAAAGAATTTTTCTCGATCGCAATTGGACCCATACGCAAAACACTTGGAAGCGCTGGGAGCAACACTCTTCGAGAAAAAAATATCCCAAGTACTGCGGGAACAACAAAAGCACCTGCAGCCTGCCAATGCACTAGTCTTTGCCTAGCGTAACTGACGGAACCAATCAAACTCACGATCCCAACAACAAACAAGGAATGTGTAGTGGCACTGAGAGCGCTCAAACCGAAAAGGTAGACGAAAATTGGCAGCGTAAGAATTGACCCGCCACCACCTAAGATTCCCAGGACAAGACCCATGAACATCACAGCTAAGTATCCAAGAATGAACATCATGGAATCCATTTGATCCTCCGTACAGCCTAGTCAGTTAGTTAAATTTTTATAGTCGATTGCAATTTCAACTATGTGTGGTTTTGGGAAATTTAAATCGCTCATAGAGCCGGTAACCAAACATTCCTAAAACCATTGCAACCACAAAAAGCAACGCTGATGAGCTCCCAGCAGAAGCCGCGGTGAGAGAAGGCCCCGGACAAAAGCCACCCAACCCCCAGCCCAATCCAAACAGTGCACTCCCTATCACAAGTTGTTTTGTAATCTCTTTCGAATTCGGAACATGAAACTGAGTGGCAAACACCGGAGTCTTTTGCCTCGCAATGAAGCGATAAGCGAGCATGTGAACTGAAATCGCACCAATCATCACAAACATCAGCGATGGATCCCAATTTCCAAAAAAATCGAGAAAGCCGAGAATTTTTTGAGGTTGGGTCATGCCCGAAAAAACCAACCCGATCGCAAATAAAAGACCAGAAACAAATGCAGCTAAATTTTGGCGAAACATATTTTTCATAAAGCACCTATCAAAGTTTTGTATAAAAACACTGAAACACCACCGAAAAATATAAATACCAATGTGGCGACTATCGATCGAATTGACAATCGACTGATCCCGCAGACGCCGTGTCCACTTGTACATCCCGAACCCATCACTGTTCCGAAACCCACAAGCAAACCTGCAATTAAAATCAACCACCATGGCCTGCCAGAAGTATCGACAAATAAATCTGCTGCAAGAGGTTTCATCACAAGTCCCGCTAATAGAAATGCGACTAAAAAGAAATATCGCCAGGGTCCATCTGCCGATCGTCCCTTTAGGGCCATGTTTAAAATGCCGCTAATACCAGTCACCCTGCCGTTGGCGATTAACATTACAGATGAAGCTATGCCGATCAAAACTCCACCGAGAAGAGGCTGAAAAAAATTTTGCATCACTAAATCTCCTTTTTAAATTTTCATTGAATGCGAGGATCAAATTCTGTTTATAGGTCACTTATTTGTGATAATGGTCTTATAGCCCAATTCATTCCAACGAATCATCCCGCCTCTTAAATTCATCGGATGCTTTATCCCCAACCTTTGAGCTTCAATTGTCGCTTGACCTGAACGTCCACCACTTCTGCATAAAAAAACCACTTCTTTTTCTTTATTTAAATGACTCAAAAACCCTGTTAGCTCTGGGCCGAGAGTCACCAACTTGGCGCCATTTACATGCCCCAATTCACCTACAAATTCTTCTGGCGTCCGGACATCGATCATCAAAACACGATTCGCATTTCCGTTTAGATCCTCACAGGAAATCTCGGGCACTCCATCCACTATTTGTGGTCGAAATATTTTGCCATCCGTCGATTGTCCACAATGCAAATTCGCAGGAACTGACTCATTAATTTTCTTGGGATGCGCAAGCTTCAAATCATTCATAATTCTCTTAAAATCCTCGAGAGTTCTACCTCCGCCCAACCTGGGATTGAATTTCTTTTCTTCACCGATCGATGAAACCGTAAAACCTCGATAGTCATGTCCTGGATAGACCATTGTTTCCTCGGGAAGAGTGAAAAGTTTGTCAACTATGCTTCGGAATAATTTTTCACTCGATCCCTGCTGAAAATCGGTTCGACCGGTTCCTCGAATCAGTAAGGCATCACCTGTAAAAACCATTCCTTCCGTTACAAAACTCAAACAGGCATCTGTATGTCCTGGAGTTTCAAGGACCTTAATTTCAAAAGTCCCGAATTTAATTCGATCGTCATTCTTTAATAAAAGGTCCGCACACTCCACCTGAGAAGCGCCTCCCACACCCGTGAGCGCCCCTGTCCTCTTACGAAGCTCACCTGCCGCAGTTATGTGATCAGCATGCACATGAGTGTCGAGTACATATTTTAGTTTGAGGCCAAGTTCATTCAATATAGTTTCATCGCGATCAACCGTCTCAATTACTGGGTCGATAAGAACCGCTTCGCGAGTTTTGGGATCAGCCATAAGGTATGTAAATGTCGAAGTTTGTGGCTCAAAAAGTTGTCTAAAGATCATTTTGTTTTGCATAGATTTAACTCCTCACGATGATATTTCAAAAATTACGCAAGACATATGGAGCTCGAATTTGACAGTCTCTACTGTCGACTTCTGACATCCGTTCTGTCTTTCTAGAGTGTCACATAAAACGAAAAACGAAACTATGTCGTTCGACATAGTTTTAGAAATTTTGAGGTATGTTCATAAAAGTTGAAACCCTAAGAGGAGGACCCGGGCCAAACAATTGAGGCAATCCATGTCTCAAATTTAGGCGTCTTTAGGCGTCACGATCTGAGTCTATGGAATAATTCAAAAGCTGATCCTTTTTCACTATCTCAATTCGACGCTTTGAGAAACGCAAAAGACCTTCTTTCTCAAACCGTGAAAGCACACGAATAACAGTAGGGGTCGTACTCGAGCAAAAGTCTGCTATCTCTTTTCGTGTCCAATTGTGCTCGGGATGTAATTCCCTAAGATACACAATCGCTTCTGCCACTCTTCCGACAACATCTTTTTCTGCAAAAGAGACCTTGCGGCGCTCAACATGACCTAAGGCACGTGATAGATTCTGAATAAATAGAATGGCGAGGTCTATGTCTTCACGCAAGACTCTCATCACGTGGGCCTTCGGAATGAAATCGACTTCGCATGGTTCAAGTGCCACAGCACTCGCATGATAAGGCTCCTCAGCAAAGAGCGAACGATGCCCCAAATACTGATCACATTTAAATAAACGCAAAAGGTGTTCATTGCCACGGTCACCCAGAGACACTAGACCAACCAATCCTTTTACTATTAAAAATATTCCACCTGGGGTCTCGCCTTCACGATAGAGAAACTCGCCGCGTTTGTAGGAACGTCGAATTGAGTGTGTCTTGAATTTTTCCTCAGCATATTGAGTCAGCGAAAAAGTCATCCGTTCCCCGTAGCCACCATGTTCTTTTCAATTTTTATATTGAGATTTAGATCAGTCAAAACGGTAACCTGCGGCAGGCGCGCGAGATGTGCCGACGGAAGCTCACAGAGCGGCGACAACATTTCACTCAAAACCGATCTCTTTGATTCACCGAAAGCAATCATCAGTGCATGCTTAACTTGCGAAAACGCCGAAAGCCCATAGCTAATTCCCCATGTATCACTCGATGACCCGAGATTTTTACAAGTTGCAGGGCTCAACTTCACACAACCGCCAAAAAAATCTTTGGCGATCTCTGGCTCATGAAAAGCAACATGCCCATTGAGACCAATTCCTAGAATTGCAGCATCCGCTTGAACATCACAATTCTCAATGTAACGCATTTGTTTTTGAAAAGAGGGGAGGTGCTCAATAAAAAAACTTTTGAAGAGACCCGCTTTGGGTCCACTCACAATATCGTCGATTTGCAGAAATTCAACGCCATTGAGATAGGACGGTCGACTTCGTTCCCAATATCGATAGATCAACACTGGCGTATTTCCTGCCGGAACAAAAAGCTTGGTATGAGGATGTAGCGTTCTTTCACACCATTCATCTATAAATTTAATCAGGTTCTCTTCACCATGTCGAACTTGCAAATTCATGCCCTCGCCACCTTATTGAATCGACGGTTTTTTTTGTGGTGCAGCCTGGGACCGTAGATATTCTAAGTACTCAAGATAGGAGGCAGGAATTGAAATACCTTGACCACGCAACTGCTCAATCCAAAGACTCTCTTCGAAATCATTGAAGCATCTTTGGGCTGTAGCTGTGTGCGGAACCGTTAATACGCAAGTTTTGAAATAGAACTGATGCAGGCTATCCACCCCGGTGAAACTCAAATCTTCATAGGCGTGTCCCAGTCGCCACATGATTTCAGCTTTTTCTAAAGGAGAATCTTGGCTCTTACTTCGCAAAACATTATGTAAAATCCCGGCACCACGCAAAACCGAAACATACTTGCCGCGAGGAGAGGTTTCACTGATTCTTCTGCTCATCAACTTTTCAGCAAAACTCACTAGGGCATTTGCCCCTTTGCTGTTGCCTGCGCTCGGAACATTTTTTTCAGTTTTCCACGAAAGCAAATCAGAACGCCACTCCCTCAGGTCTTCTTGAAGAAACTGCGGCACATTTTCTTGCGACAACGCACTCTCCACAATTTGCATCGATTTTCCAATGTCCTGTTGAGCCATCATAGAAATTCTTAGAGCTGCATACAGAGATTTTTCCCAGTCCAAAGACTTTCGTTTGGCGAATACCGGATCAACCAATATTTGTTTATAGATGTCGAGTGCCTCATCATATCTGCGTAACGCCTGATACAATTCGGCTTGTTCGATTCGCCCCAACTGATAGTTCTTTACAGATTCTTTGACCACGAATTCTGGTCCAGTTTGTCCGCGAGTGTGACATTGAATACAAAGTCCAACCGCATTTCGAAGCAGGAGCCGAGAATAGTCGTGATTACCCTCGAGATATGCGGATCGCGCCATCAAAAGATCTTTTTCAAGAGAACCAGCAAAAAGACCAAGACTTGGATCGGAGTCATTTCTTGCCATTTCTTTGAAATGATCCGAGTCTTTAATTCTTGAAGCCGATTCCAGCAGTTGATCAAAAACAGACTCCACTCGAGCTTTGTTCTCAGTGGAAGCATATAGATTTTTTTGAATAGTAAGTGGAAAAATCTGCTGTAAGCCTGTCGCAAAACTCTGCATGTCCTGCGCCCATCCTTTATATGCGGAACTTTCTTTGGTACTTTGGCAACTCAAACCAACCAATAAAAGAGATAGCAGTACGAAAATCAAAACTCTCATAGATGAAACTCCTTGAAGAAACGCCCTGAAGAAATAGCGCCCATGAAATTCACGGAGCACCATCTACGAGATATTCTAACTTTTCTAGATGCCAACATCACTCATTAATGAAACGACTCGACCAATAGGCGAATTATAGGCAAGTGCCTCGAGCGAAGTCTTCATTTCAGAACCAGGTTCTTCAAGAAGCGAAACTAATGCTTTCAACATATCATCGGTCGTGACTATTCCAACAACTTGAGTGTCACGCGTAACCAAAAACGCAGAGATTTTTTCACTCATCATTCGTCGAGCAACCTCGCCCAAAGTCACGCTTTCATCGACCGTCTTTACCGGCCAACTCATATAATCACGAATCACTGCCAAGGGATCGAACTCCGCCACCGCAACCCGATCACTCAAAAAATCTGCCACATCAACCTGCATCGCTCTTTGAAAATCACGATCTGTGATGATGCCAACAATCTGTCCGGACTCATTCAGCACAGGGAGATGTCTGATCTCATGACGTCGCATTTTAGTGAACCCCTGCAGTAGAGTCTCTTTCCAACCGATGGTGACAAGCTGTTTTGACATTGTGTATTTAATTTCAGTTTTCATTAATCCCTCCAACACTGATTCAGAGCAAGAGGTGTACCACAAATGAAATTCCAAGAATGATGCAAAGACACCACTATGAAAGGCATTCATTTTATATAAACAAATTTTATTGTTTGATTTGTCTCATCTCATTTTGAGACTTGAGACATTATAGCCCGCGCAATGATTTACAAAACACTGTCACATTTGCGCATCAAAAGATGAAAACTTGTTCCCTGACCTTCGATAGATTCAACATTGATATTACCCTTCCAGGCCTCAATAATTCGATAAGTTGTTGCCAATCCCAATCCAGTCCCCTTGCCTATGTCTTTTGTCGTGAAGAAAGGTTTAAACAACTGCTTGAGGTTTGAAGCCGAGATGCCACTGCCGGAATCACTCACTGTCACTCGCACGAACTCACCTTCTGTACGTTGTTGAATCTTTACGAAATGTCCTTCGGTTCGACCCAGTTTTTGAGCCACATCAATGGCATGAATGGAGTTGACCAAAAGATTCAAAAAAACTTGATGAAGTGGACCAGACTCTGCCATGACCAAAACTGAATCATCAAGATCGGATTGAAAATGTATTCGATGCGCAGCAAATTCATGCCGGAGAAGATCGACGACTTCTTTAAGCACTTCATTAATCACCACTGGTTCAACCCTTGCGGACCCCTCACCACGTGCCAAAGTTAGAAGTGAACGAATCAATTTCGACACGCGATCAATTTGCGAAATGATGATATCCACAGTTTTGCGCACATTCGGGTCATCCCCTACCTGCAGGGCAAGAAATTCCGCTCGTCCTCGGATCACCCCAAGAGGCGTGCCAATTTCGTGCGCCAGACTTGACGAGAGAAGCCCGATGGATGCGAGTCTGTCTTGCCGAAGAATTTGTGCCTCCATTTGCATTCGTTCCGAAATTTCACGACAAGCAGTCAACACCACCTGTTCACCTTGGTAAACATAGGGCTTCGATGCCACCTCTAGGTAACGTTGCCGACCATCTTTTTCGAAAGTAACCATTTCAACGGCGTACGGACTATTACTTCGCAAACTTTCGCGAACCTTGATTTCTGTCCCGGGAGCCAATTCAAAAAAACTTTTTTCTGTTTCATCGACATCTGCCAAATCGAAAATTCGCTTGGCTGTCGAATTCATTTTTTGAATCTCACCTGTAAGGCGATGTACAACGATACCCTCAAATGTTGCATCAAAAAGACTTCGAACATCTTCTTCACGCTCTCGAAGGGCAACAAGTGCACGATCTCGATTGATCGCATAACGAATAGCACGTTCTAATATTTGGCTATTGAGTTCGGTCTTAACGAGATAGTCAGAAGCACCAAATTCCATCGCTGCCATGTCGACATCATGGTCACCGTAGCCAGTTAACAGAATAAACGTGGCATCGATACCCTCTGCCTTAACCTGTTTCAGAAGCTCCAATCCGCTTTTTTGACCCAACCGATAGTCTACCAGATAAGCATCGTAGTGACCCTGACTGATCATATCAAACGCTTGGTCATAAGACTTTGTCCATTCGAGATCAAATTTGGGAAATCTCAAGTCCACAAATAAATCACGAATCAAAACAAAATCATCTTCGTCATCATCAACAAGCAAAACTCGAAACTCGGCATCTTTGCTTTTCAAATCCATATTCTCTCTTTCGTAGCTTTCTCAGGGCAATTCGACCAATTCTAACCAATAACGGCCAAGATCTCGAGTGACATCAACCAACGAAGCAAATGTCACAGGTTTAGTCACAAACGAATTCACTCCCAAATTGTAAGATCGATAGATGTCTTCCTCAGCCTTCGAAGTCGTCAAAACAATAACGGGAATGGCTTTGAAACGCGCATCGGTCTTAATTTCATTTAAACATTCTCGCCCATCTTTTTTTGGCATATTCAGGTCGAGCAAAATCAAACCCGGCAACGGGGAGTCCTTGGCATTTTCAAATTTATTACGACGATTGAGGTAATCCATGAGTTCTTCGCCATCTGATACAAAATGTAAATCGTTTGAGAGACGATTTTCTTCAAGCGCCTCTTTCAACATTTGGCGATCGTCTGGATCATCATCTGCAACCAGGATCGTGATCGATTTTCCTTTACGCATATCTACTCCTTCTTGTCTTGTTGCTTAGGTAGGTCAACAATAAACGTGGCGCCTTGGCCTTCAGAACTTCTCGCCGTAATGGTGCCCCCATGCCTCTCCACAATTCTGCGGCAGACTGCAAGACCCACTCCCGTTCCCTCGTATTCCATGCGCCCATGTAATCGTTGAAATATCGTAAAAATTCGGTCCAAATATTTCTCGCTGAATCCTATCCCGTTGTCACTGACTTCTATGCGCACCGTTTTTGTACCTTCTTGACTCGAAACACGAACTACGGGCGGGACCCCTTGCTGGTGAAACTTCAAGGCATTGGCGAATAGATTTTGCATCAGTTGGCGCATCTGCACAGGATCAGCTTCAATTTGGGGCAACTCCGAGACATCAATACGTCCCTGCGACTGCTCAATCCTAAATTCCAAATCATCTAAAACACCCCGGGCAATTTCACCTAAATCGACTTCTTTAAACGGTTGTGCCTTCGTTACAATTCGTGAATACATCAACAGATCATCGATAAGCCTTTGCATTCGCTCGGCCGAAACATTGATTCGAGATAGATATTCAAGAGCCTCGACTGGTATCAAAGACTTATATTTGGTCGCAACTCGATCAGCGAACGCACGTACTTTGCGAAGTGGTTCTTGCAGATCATGGGCAGCTATTGAAGCGAAATCTTGAAGCTCACGGTTCGAAACTTCTAGCTTTTTGGCATAGTCAAGTAGCCGCTCCTCGGCTTCCTTTCTTTGCGTGATCTCATAGCGAATCGACACATACTGATAGGGGTTTCCTTCGGCGTTGAGAAACGGAACTATGCAGGTATTGACCCAATAGAAGTGACCAGTTTTCGCGCGATTCCGAATTTCACCCTCCCAAGTTTGACCACTTGAAATGGCTCTCCACATCTCTTCGAAAAATTCACGGGAGTGATAGCCTGACTTCAAAAGTAGATGGTTTTTCCCAAGCAATTCTTCACGGGAATATCCTGAAATAGCACAAAATCTGTCGTTCACATGGGTGATTGTTCCATGTTGATCGGTTATGGCCACAATTGCAGACTGATCCAGGGCTTTGCGAATATTTGATAACTCTAACTCCATAGAGTTTGTTTTGTTGTCCATAATTCTGTGGTTCACCTCTACCACCCTCCATCTCTGAGACTTTTTGCTGCCCAATCTACTGCTCAGCGAGACAATTTGCCCTTCAGACGTTCAACAACAGAAAGCCCATGTTGCCGAAAAAACCATATGATTATTCGCATAGATCTTGCCTGGCACCCCCCATAGTTGCAAGAATCGATTCGGCACGAAATGTGAAGAATATGAAGTAATGTGAACAAATGAAAAGACTATCACTACATCTAATTTAATGGGACCCCCTAGGAGGAACAATGCAACTCAAGCACATCGCCGCGCTGGCGTCTTTCGCGATTCTCGGATTTACCGTAACCAACTGTGTCCATGAGAAACAACCAGTTGAACCGGGAGCCACCTGGATTTCGACCATGCACCAACTCTCTGACACGCTTTCGATTCTCCTCCCCTATTCCGTCAACCCTAATGAATTCAATAAGCCTGAAAACCTCGCGACCATAAAAACACAAACCCAAAATCTTGCGCGACTAGCTCGTGAGGTGACCAAAGACAAGTCTGCCCCTGATGGCGATCCACTCATTACATTTTCTGCAGTGAAATTCGCGACCGAGATGACTGAGGCGAACAAACAACTTAGTTTTGGCAACTTGCCCTTTGCACGTTACATGATCGCCAACGCCACCAACTACTGCATCACCTGTCACACGCGAACCAACAAGGGAAACCAACACTTTGAATTGGGTTGGAACCCAAAGCTTGATAACTTTTCAAGCATCGGTCGCGCACAGTTTTACCTTGCGATTCGCCAATACGATACGGCTCTAGTTGAACTAGACAAAATTGCTACAGATGAAAAAATCATCAAATCCAACCCAAAAGGTTGGCAACAAAGTGTGGAGAAGTATTTGGCAGTTGCTGTTCGAGTCAAACGTGATCCAGAGATGGGAATCAAATTTCTGAACAAAATTCTTGAGAGCGAGCCTGTGCCGGTATCATTTAAGTTTGAATCACTTTTTTGGAGACGCGCACTTCAGGAATGGAAGAAAGAACTTGCGAAACCTTACGCTAACTTACCTACTCGCAAAATGCAGTTTGAAAAAGCACAAAGCTTGCTGAAAGCCGCAACGTCCGTAAATCTTGAAAAAGGCAATCCGGGTCTTGTACAAGCCCTTCGCGCCTCGACTCTTTTACACGATCTGCTTCACGACAAGAAGACCGACAATATCTATGGTGAAAGTCTGTATTTGTCGGGGTTGGCAGCTGAGAGTTTAAAAGATATTAATCTTTGGACTATGCATGAAGCCTATTACGAAGCCTGTGTTCGCCATGCACCACATACCGTCCTGGCGCAAAAGTGTTACACTAATTACGAGCAGCTTATGTTGTCTGATATCTATGCTGATAAATATGATTCATTCGTTCCCGATTACATCAATGCAAAGCTCGGCGAATTAAAAGCACTGGCGGCACGAGTTCCTAAGGTTCCGAATGAAAGACATATGTTTGAAATCATGGATGAATTTGAGCACAAGTGATCGTGCTCACCTGTACTCATTCGCTCATACCTTATTTAGACAAACCTGAAAACAAGATCTAAATCTGCGAGAGCCACAAGCTCTCGCAGACTCATTTCCGCGCGCCAGAAGATTTCTGTGGCGAAGACACCTTTACTGCATTTGCACTAGAATCTTTCACGCTATCAGAAAAATTCTCAGCACATGCCCGAAGCATCAAATTCTGCTGCTCGACGGCCGCCGTCTTGTGGGCTGCAGCCAAACCGTCTTTACCGAACATATCTTTTAAAGTGTATTTTGCTGTCCCGAGGTTTTTCTGATCGACCAGTTTTTCAAA
>CAYONZ010000064.1:0-17998 GCA_964405465.1 uncultured Bdellovibrionales bacterium
TAATATTATTTTGATTGGTGTTCAGGAGGTAAATAAACATGAGTATTAAAGAAGCACGACAGGTTTTTGAAAAAATCAATGGTCCATTTACCTTTGCAACCTTTATGGTTGGCAGCAGAACAACTTTGAATTTAACCCAAGTTGAAATGGCAAAAAAACTGGGAATTTCCAAAGCTGCACTTTGTGAAATTGAAAAAGGACGCACACTAGTAAGCCCCGAGGCTGCTGCTCGCTATGCTAAAAAAGCAGGGTTTTCTGAGGCAGTAGCCCTTGAGGCCTGCTTTCAAGATCAATTGCGAAAAGCAAAAATTAAAAAACGCGTAAGAATTGAAAATGTAGCTTAAGCAACTGAGCGTTTTTCATTGGTCGAATCACGCCACGTTTGGGATCGATCACGGTACAATCGATGCGTAACAGGTTGAGTTTGGCCGCTCGAAGTCGTTCTTTTATTGCGATTTTTGTTGTCGCGAATCATCCCAGCATAAACACTGACGAATTCTTTTACCGCCTGCCAAACCCCGCTAAAGACCGGAGATAGAAAATCAAAGGCCACCCGTCGGCACTCTGTCAAAAATTTCGCCACGGTGTACGACGCCAAGTCTTTGGTGTCTTATTTTGAGACGGCACAGTTTTAGCTAACAGTGGTTTAGACAATTGAACTGGAAAAACACAGATACGCTTGCTGTCACTCTTGGAGTCCAAGCCCCAGGCTTACCCCGGCAAGCCAGCACGGCCCGATTTGAGTTACTACTTTTTTTCGATCAAAGAACAATGACCTTCGAAAGGAATATTATGAAGAAATCTCTTTTCTTAACAACTGCGATGGCTCTACTAGCCACTCCGCTCTTGGCTTCTGCCGCAACAAAGAGAACTGCGCCGGTGTCGATGAACTTAAAGGACGCCTATTCTATTAGTTGCAGCAATCCGAACAGTATTTCTCAGCACTTCATGCACCTAAAAACTTTAGGCCAAGAGACGTACTACAGAACTGGGACGCACAAAATGGAGAACTTGAAGGTCTCTCCCTGGTCGTTGTCATTTAGCTTCACTTCATCTGGTTTGACAGAAAAAGTAAGTCTTAAAATATCCCAAGCCACTGGCAGAAAAAAAACCGAGGATAGTGGAAGAGTCTTTCACCAAATCTATGTCTATCAGGGGCAGATCGGCGAATCGAGTGTCACTTGTGAGGTCGCATACGAGCCACTTCCTGGAGAGTAGAGATATCGCGACGAACCGGCCCAGTGTTTCAGTTGAAACTTTGGGCCGAGTATTTTTTCGTCTTTCTTTTAGATTTTTGTCTTTGAATATAACCTAACTTACTCAGGAGATAATCTCATGAAAACTCATCGAAACTTAATTGCACTTTGTTTGGCAACTGTCGGTGCTCTGACTGCTGCAGCAAATACTGCAAACGCTGAAATCAAGATTGCTTCGCAAACTGAAAGATCAAGCACACTATCTGTTACAGGCGAAGACGCGAAAACACTTTTTTCGGTATTCGGCAAAAAAGAGTTTAAGGGATTTCGGCTCTCGCTAAAGAATGTGAAATGTTCGAGCGAGTCGCAGTGCTCAGTGCAACTCGAAGGTAGGATGTTTACCTCGGAGAGCCAAGCTCTACTCAAGAAAGAACCCTATATTGCAAACTTCGGTGTCAATCTCAGCCCTTACTTTGAGCGACTGTCGACTCCTGATCAGCGAGTCTTTATGAGTCCACTAGAAGACTTCTTTTTTTGGGAAGAACATGCTCACACGAAACTCTTTGCGAAACTGTATAAGCAAATGAGCAAAGTGGCAGATACCGGCATCGTAAAGAAAAACGAGACCGATGATTACAATAGTCTGCAAATCAGAACTGCGAATTTGGATTGGACATGTTATGAATATAAAAATCCAAAAACAGAGCAACAAGAAGATGAGTGGATTCCACATGGTGCAATCTTGAAATCACATGATTTCAAGAAAACTCATCTTTGCACTTTGGCTTCATTCGTGAATCTAGAGAAACAAAAAACGCCGACATTCGAAGTGGAAATGAAAAACATCACCGCAACACTTTCTTACTTCTCTTCACAAGAGGGCTATCGACCACTGAAGGACCTCGTAGTCAATATTGGTGGGTGCGACCAATCATTTATGTCAATGGGAGCATTTAAGACCTATGCGAGCCAAAAGACTGGCGCCAATGGAAACGTGAATTTTTCTGAGACCTACCAATATTTCTACACCGATGTGAATGATCTCAACTCTACAAAGAGAGATGCTCTCTATTGTCCAACGATTTCGATCAAGATGCCTCCTGCCGAGGAAATCACATCAAGTACAATGCTAGCAAATTGTAAGCTTGATCCGCGTAACTATCTTACTTTTTTTGAAATCGATAAGAACGGCAAAGTTGGCTATGTTGGTCAATACGTTTTTAAAGGTTTACCCTCTACACAGCTAGCTAAAGGCAAACGATCCGTTTCAGTTTCAGTTCAGCCGACAAAGCTCAATTACTTCGTCGCAGGGTCCGCTTCGAAATACAATAGTCAAACGAACTCCTATGATCTTGAAGGTGTTGAGGAAGCAAAGGCACGTTTTGAAGCTGCATGTGCAAAGAAATAGATTGGCGTTGAATTCTATAGAATGACAAATCGGGGCGAAACTTCCGTCACGAAGTTTCGCTGGACATAAGAACCTAAAGGAACCAAACCAATACCAATCAATTAGGAGACGCAATGAACCACTTAGTGACAACCTTTACCCTGGTGATTGGAACATCTCTTATTGGATCATTGTGTATACCGCAAAATTCATTTGCCGCCACTTTAGAATGTGGATCTCTTACCCCAGCTACTCTTGCAGGCATGTCGGTTCGTACCTCTGCTGAGAGTGCATTGGTCGACAAAGAAACAATGAATAATCTAGTTTGGAAATTTGGAGATTTGTCTAACCAACCTCAAGAATTGAAGGACGCTTTTGCCGCATTTTACAATGGTTCAATGAGTCTATCTCTATTTGAAAAAGTCAGTGCGGAGTTTCCTAATCTGCACGGATCTGCCTCTATTTTATTTTTAAAAAACCAATTGCGTACTTTGCATTTAAAAAATGGATTTTCCGCTGATGACCAAGAGATCATTCGCGAAACGTTTAAACAATTCAGAAAGTCATTTGCTTTTCGTTCAGAAACTGAGGACTACTATATTGTCGAGATGCCGTTGAAAGATCCATCTGATGCAAAGTTCTTGGGGACTCTTGGAACGACCGCGACGACTGCGCCACTCCTCTTCAATTCAAATGAAGGGTTACCTACAAAGCGTTTCTTTCAATTGCCATCTTCTGTCTTAAATGACATGAGCGACAGAGTCTTCCGCTTAACTCAAAAAGATGTGGATCCTCGTTATGGAATCATCAATACGGCCGGCAGTAGAAAGAATATGACTTATGAAGCTCTCAAATCTCTGGTGACCTATGATGGCTCGTCGCCACTCACTCTTGTCTATTCTGTGAGTAAAAAATCACTCGCAGCCATACGAGCCAATGAGCCCAAGCTTGATCAGCCCGACTTAGCTGGAATAGTCGAAGTGAATGGCTTAGAACTACTCCGCAGTGTGCGCGGAAAGTACTCAAGACTTCCAGAAACTGAAGATTCGATCGCATTTCAAATCACCATTAAAAGCGTCGATGAAACCCAAGCCATCAATGATCTTTTTAAATTGGCATTTGATAGTCGATTCAGTCTGCCGGAATGAGAAATCGTCAATCCCACAAAAAAAAGAGATGGCTTAGCACCATCTCTTTTTTTTGTGAAACTTGTTTTGCCAGTCGATACAAGCTCGCTGGTTTGGCTTTGATCAATGCTCTTCGCGTGCCGGAGCTTTTTTGCTTGCTTTGGCTGCGGCTGCAGGAGCTGCTTTTTTCAAAGCAGATTTCCCTGAGTCTTCAAAGTCTTCTGCTGAATCAACATCTTCACCTGCACCCAAGTGAATCGCACCGATTTTATTGAGCTCAAGAACTTGTTTGCGTAGGTCTTCGGCCAAAGGCTTGTGCTCTTTTAAATACTGCTTAGCCTGATCGCGACCTTGCCCCATGCGCTCACCCTTGTAGCTGTACCATGCACCTGATTTTTCAACAATGTCATGCTTAACAGCCAAATCAAGAATATCTCCTTCGATCGAAATACCTTCACCGTACATCAAATCGAACTCAATTTTTCCGAATGGAGGGGCCATTTTGTTTTTTACAACTTTCACAGCGGTGCGACTTCCGATCACATCTTCACCATTTTTAATGGCACCCACACGGCGCACATCAAGACGAACTGAAGAGTAGAATTTCAACGCATTTCCACCGGTTGTTGTTTCTGGGTTACCAAACATCACACCGATTTTCATACGGATCTGGTTGATGAAAATAACGAGCGTGTTGCTTCGGCTGATAGCCGCAGTCAATTTACGTAGGGCCTGAGACATCAAACGAGCTTGCAAGCCCATATGACTATCACCCATATCTCCTTCGATTTCAGCACGTGGCACTAGAGCTGCAACTGAGTCGACAACCAAAACATCGATTCCGCCTGAGCGAACCAGAGTTTCAGTGATCTCAAGCGCTTGTTCTCCAGTGTCTGGCTGAGAGATCAAAAGATCTTCGGTGTTCACGCCAAGTTTGCGAGCGTAACCCACATCAAGAGCATGCTCGGCATCAACGAAAGCCACAATGCCACCTTGTTTTTGTGCTTGTGCAATCACTGAAAGAGCCAAGGTTGTTTTACCTGAACTTTCAGGGCCATAAATTTCAACGATACGACCACGAGGCAAACCACCAATTCCTAGTGCGATATCGAGACTCAATGCTCCGGTGGGAATAACGGGAACATCTTTGAAAAGAGTTTCGCCACCACCAAGACGCATGATCGAGCCTTTGCCGAACTGCTTTTCAATAGCAGATACCGCAAGCTCAAGTGCCTTGGCTTTTTCTGATTTGTTTTCTGTTTTATTTTCTCCGCGACCTATTGTACTCATTTTTCCTCCTTACAAAGGATGTTATAGATTTTCTTTCATGCCAGCAGTTAGCAACATCTTCAGCGCGTGATCGACTGCGGCGCTTTGGATTTGCTCTCGTGTGCCAACAAAGAGTTGCTGTTCAACACATTCAACTCCTGGCCCACAGATCGCAAAGCAAACAGTGCCCACCGGCTTCTTGACGGAACCGCCTGACGGACCAGCAATACCCGTTACGGCCACCGACCAAACACTTTTTGTTTGCTTACGAGCTCCATGTGCCATGGCTTTCGCCACAGGTAAACTCACGGCCCCCATCGTTTTAAGCAAACTCGCACTCACAAACAAAAATTTTTCTTTAAGTTCATTGGCATAAGTCACAAATGAACCCAAAAAAATCTGCGAAGCTCCTGAAACCGAAGTGATCGCAGACGACAACCGCCCACCCGTACAACTTTCGGCCAAGCTCAGAGTCTGCCGCCGCTCGCGCAGCAATAAAACCACTTGCTCTGCCAACTCTAGACTCTGCTCGCCTGTACACAGGCTTCTGTCAGCTTTTGTCTTTGCAACTTCTCTTTTTTCAACCAAGACGAGCCCCTAGGTAAGTGGCTCCAAGCCATGTGGTTTGAAAAAAGATCACCTGCAAAACCACGTTCGCCATTAATCCTGCAGCCACATCATCTAAAACCGTTCCAAATCCACCAGGTACCTTTGCATCGATGGCTTTCACTGGCCATGGCTTCACAATATCAAAAAAACGAAAGGCCACAAACGCTGCCAAATAGGATTGCCAAGTTTGTGGCAACCAAGTCATGGTCACCACATAGCCAATGACTTCATCGATCACGATCTCTGACATGTCATGATCGCCCACATGGAGCTCATGCAACTCGGCCACGCCAACAGCGAAAAACAAAAACAAGATCGAACCAAACATATAAAACAACGGTCCACCCTGCACCAAACCCCAGGCCAGAGGAATACCCAAAAGAGTTCCAAATGTTCCGGGGGCAAATGGAATTTTACCTAGATAGAAGCCTGTTGCGAGCATTTCGACGAGTTTATGTTTCACTCTAAAACTCTCCCCCAGGGTTGGGGGGTTTGTCAAAAAATGAACATGAGAAACCTCACAGGAGCAGCGCCCCATTTACGCGGCACATGACTGAGTTGAAGAGTCGCGCGACAAGATTCTTTGAATCTGCTTCATTTATCAGCATATTCAAAAATTCCAGAGCAAAACCTCGCTGAGCGAGCATCTCAATTTGAGACAGCTTCAGACCACATCACAAGTGGCCGAAGAGAAAACATGCGACGTATGGTGTTTGCACCCAATTTATCTCAAACTTATGTAGACCGGTTTTTTTGCCGATTTTTTTTACCAACACGCTATAGACGTTTTTTATTTAGTTGCTTAGTCACGGCTTCGCTTCTAAGCGTTTCACTCTACTCGATCGCGAGAGCCGACGAGTCTGCCATCGCCCAAGCTCAGGAGCGAGTTGTGGAAAGACCTGAGGAGCGAGCGACAGACCGAGTTCAGGGGCGAGTTATCGACCGCTATCCGGCTTCTGTCTCGAGTGGTTTTCTCAGTTCTTGCGAAGAAACCTCTTCGGGAAAATCAGACTATTGCGCTTGCACTTTTAAAAAACTGCAGGAGACCATGAGCTTCAGCGAATTTTCGGCAGCAGAAAAACGTGCAAGCGATCAAGGTGTTGTGGACCCACGACTTCTGAAAATCACTAGTGCTTGTAAATAAAATTTTAACAGTCCACGTGCAAATGAGGCCACGCTCAACTCTAGAGGCGCGAGTTTTTTGTCTCATTATGTCGGCGGACATAGAATCGGCAATGAACTTCAGCTATCTTATAAAAGAAGGTAGGTCAGAATTGCTTGCGACCCAAACAAACACAGAAGAGAGTGGCTATTTAGATCGACAAGCAAAATACCTACCATCAAGTTAGTTGCCTCATAAGGTAGGTCCGAGTTGGGCAAACTAAATGAAGACAAACAAAAGAAAAACGAACTAAACTGGATAAGTGCGTAACTGTCAGGAGGAATTCATGGTTCATGAAGTGACAACAGAAAACATTCAAAAATTGATCGCAGAAAATGAAATTCTCATTATTGATTTCTGGGCTCCTTGGTGTGGACCGTGCCGACAGTTCGGGCCGATCTTTGAGGAGATCGCAAAAAAAAATGACGATATTGCGTTTGCAAAACTCAATACCGAAGCTCAACCGGAACTCGCGGGCGAATTCGGTATTCGCTCTATACCAACAATTGGTGTCTTCAAAGACAAGGATTTGATCTTTCTCGAGCCAGGCGCCCTACCAAGTCAGATTCTCGAACAACTCGTAGCCCAAGTGCGAACCATCGACATGGCACAAGTACGCGCCGACGCAGAGAAAGCTAAGGTTTAAACCAGAGACGTCTTCAGATGCAGCCACGGATGCCGCTACAGCTGCATTCAGCGGCTGAATTCAACAGCTGAGTTCGGCGGCTGCATTCCACGGCCTCAAACCTCAGCCCCGAACCTCATCTGTAAATCGAACTGTAAAATAGTTCGACAAGATCTGAGTGTTCTGACATTTGCCTCAACTTTGTTAAATGCCCTACCGATAGGTTCACTATCTAGGGCAATCATCGGTACGTTCTTCTGCGCGCTCCTGGGAGGAACTCAGAATGTCTCACTCCAAAAAAAATCGAATTCTTCTCGCCTTCACAAGCCTCGCGGTCTGTGGAGTTATACTCGCTTTTCAGAACTGTTCGAATAAAGTGCAGTTTCAGGTTTCAGACCAAAACAGTTCAATCTCTGGCGGCGGCGGTGGAAACCAGGAAGACGAAACAGTTTCGGTATTGACAGCCTTCGTTGGTGCGCCCGAAAACCTTCCGCATCTAAAGCTCTTCTTTGTGGTCGACAATTCATCGACGATGAAGGCCAACAACATCGCACTTGATCAATCCTTTGCAGAAATGTTCAAAGGTGACACAGGCAGTAGTCTCGGATTATTTGATACTTCGGTTTATCTTTTTACGACGACGCAGAACCTACAGTCCAATCCGAGTGTGACACCTGACCGAAGCCTGCCAGTGATCGCGCAGTTTCAAAATCGAAATGTTGACGCTGTTCGCAGTCGGTCCGTATCTGACTTACAAAATACCGAACGCACTCCCACCACTTCTGGGGTTTTGCCTGGTGACTTGCTCGGATTTGAAATCATCAAAAAGAACAACAATATTGCGCAGACCACTGATTATGATTTTCTTCCTGTGCCTGTGCTCGGATTTTTGAATGATCTCTCTGGCAAAACACTGGTTTTACCTGAGATACACAAAGCTGCGCGCGGTTCAGTCGAAGACCTCGCAACAGAGTTTTCCAAACGTCTCGCGGTAATCAATCCGGCTTCTTACAACACTGATGTGGTTTTTGAATCGATCGACAAAGAAAAGGTCGCACGCCAAGTCGGCGCCGAAAGTGGGCTCTGTAGTGTCGCCAGAATACTTCGCGATAAAGATCGCTTTCTTGCTTCAGGAGACCAGGCCGCATTTATTGTGGTATCAGATGAAGACGATGCCTTCGCCAACGGTCAGAACTGTATTCGTTCGTTTGCAACTTCCGTTCTTCCAAATCAACCACTACGTGGGACTTGCCAGGCACAGGAGTCCAATTTTTCATTCACTCATAAGAGAACAAAGATCGATTACGACTACACAGTCAGTAAAATTGATTCAACTAGCGAGCAATGGAGCCTCTCGTACTTTAAAACCTCGCTCGGCTCTAGCGCGAGTTGCACAGCCAATGCCTTTTCACAATTCAAAGTCAGCTACCAGCTGAACCCGTTACGAACTAAAATCACCTACCGAGAAAAATTAGTGGCCGATGGCATCACGACATTTGGTAATACCATCACTGATTTCGCCAACAACGTCGACCTTTCGGCAAAATGTGATCAAGCGGGGCTCGCAGGATATCTGAGCAAATCAGCCGATTTCACTGGCGCCAACAAACCTGTTTGCGTATTTGAATCGCCAAGCATTGGCGCAGTCAATATGAGTGCCTTTCCGACGGCAACCCAGAAATTCAACTATTCAAGTGTCAGTGCAAAACCCACTGTGGCTTCAGTCTGCTCGAGCGAGGTTTTGGGACTGCTCAGTGCATCGCTACCTGATGTTGCGAGTGGAAATCGCACGATTGCCAACTGCAGTGTTACCAGTATTTTTGAAACAAGCCAGACCGCAAATCTTTCAATGAGTAGCAATGGTTCAAGCGCCGATTGCGATGCGCTAGTAAACACTTACTGTTTAGATGCCTCACGTGCCTGTGCTAAAGACGGAAGCCAAAAAATATTCAAAGCAGCAGTCAGTCCAACCAAAGACTCCCGAGCCACATCTCGCACATTTGCAAAATCGCCCGTCAGCTGCGAAGCCAACTGCGACTCTATGCTCTGCGGATCATTTACAGGAACAATCAAGCAGTATGTGGCTTCAAAAGATGGCGTAAACGAAAGCCAGATATCAGACTGCTCCGTTAGCCAGCTTGCAGACGCTCCAAAAACTTTGACCGATCGCAATTCAGTCACTTGTGATAGCGCATGTTCAGACACTGCTGATATCTGCCCTTCAACAAAAAACCAAACGGTGCGTAATTTCTTAAGTCAATCACGAGTGCTGAAGTCTTGTAGTTCGACTCAAGTGAACCTTTCATCAGTTGCAACTAAGCCTTCCATGACTGTGAACGAACAGCTTTCATGTGACCAAGCCTGCAATAGCACCAAGTTTTTGTGTGCGAAAGATACCACTGGCGCCGATGTAAAAACCTTTCTCGCTAGCAATAAAAAGATTCGCCTCACCTCGTGTACTTCGACGGCGCTTGCTGACCAAACTGTCACCGTTAAAAAAACAGGGGAAAGTATTTTACATTGCAACAGCAGTTGCTCGAGCACAAATTCTTTGTGTCCAACGCGACTGTCATCTGTTGAAGATTACCTGATTTCTAGCGAGAGTACATTGGCGGCAAAAGAGATCGTCAGCTGTGCGGTGAGCAACTCTCTCGGAGCGGCTCGCTCAGTGAGCTCGACCTCCGCTAATACAAACAATATTTGTTTGTCTGGCGAACAATTCACCAGTGGCTCCAGTGCAGCACCCGATTCAGAGCCAACAGTTGACTTTGTCAGTGGCAATGCTTCGAAAACGCAAGCAAATGATCTTGTCAGCTTTATCGACCAACGTACGACCGACATCTTCGGAGAAAACCGGCCCTTCTTTTCGGCCTTCGTTGTGCGTGACGAATCCGAGAGAAACGCGACTCAAAACCAATCTGTTGGTACACAATACATTAAGCTTGCCAGCAAATTTGGAAGCACAGGTTCGGTCAATGCGGTCAGCAGTGGCAACTATGCTCCTGCCCTTAAAGACCTAAGTCGAGTGATCAACGAGCGCATGAGTCGAACCATCGTGTTTCCAATGCCCCCAGAAGCAAAGATGGTGCGCATCACCCGCGTTTGGATTAAATTCAAAGGAGCCACGGACTATCGTGAATTAACAGTGAACGAATTCGTCGCCCATGAAAACAGTGTTTCGATTGTTCCGGGTATTCAATTGAACATTTCCGACGAAGTCAAAGCCGAGATTCACGCCACGGGCTTGCCAGTGCCACTGTGAGTGCTGATGAACTCAGGGGACGTCACACCTCTTTGGTGAAATCACAGTTCGATGTCGTAACGGAAGCGACTCCTGGGACAACCCATTAAACGGGCGACCCGTTAAGCGAACTGCCTACGATAGATCGGCCCGGCCCAACGGCGAGATTGCATTCTTCAACCAGCGCTTTCAAATGCCATCACGAGGCTTTGCTGATAGTCTCTTTGTATGAAACTTGATGAGATTCTCACCCTGGCAGTTCAAAAAGAAGCAAGCGATGTGCATTTAAAAGCGGGACTCGTTCCCGTCATTCGTAAGCACGGCAAACTGAGACCATTACAAACAGGCCTGCCGCTCCTCACGGCTGAAGAGCTCGAGCAAATGGCGCTTTCGATAATGGATGACGAACAACGCAAAACGTTTTTGAAAAACAAAGAAATGGATATGGGATACGGCGTTCCCCGAGTGGGCCGCTTTCGCTTGAATATATTCAAACAGCGCGGAAGCACACGAATGGTCATTCGTAATATCCCAGTGAACGTGCCGACGCTCGAGCAACTCAATCTGCCTCCTGTGATTGAGAAATTGGCTGACAACGAGCGCGGACTCGTCTTAGTCACCGGAGTCACGGGCTCAGGTAAATCATCGACCTTGGCGGCAATTATCAATTGGATCAATTCGAATAAAAATAAGCACATTTTAACCATCGAGGATCCCATTGAATTCTTAATTGCGGATCGTAAGAGCATCGTTTCTCAACGGGAGCTTGGGCTTGACACGATGTCATTCACCACTGCCCTTCGCGCGGCACTCAGGCAAGATCCCGATGTTATTTTAATTGGCGAAATGCGTGACCGCGAGACAATCGACATAGCGTTGGTTGCGGCAGAGACCGGACACTTGGTGCTCTCGACCTTACACACCCTTGATGCGCAGGAGTCGATCAATCGAATATTGTCTGCTTATGAGCCCCATCAGCAGATGCAAATTCGTCTACAATTGGCCTCGGTCCTCAAAGGAATTGTCAGCCAAAGATTGGCACGGAAAAAAGACAAATCCGGATTCGTTCCGGCCGTAGAAGTTCTCATCAACAATCAACGCTCCAAAGAAATGATTGAAGATCCTCACAAAACAAAAGAACTGCACAATGCGATCGAAGAAGGCCGCGAAATCATCGGCACACAATCATTCGATCAAAGTTTGATGGAACTCTTGAAACAGGGTTTGATTGACTACGAAGAAGCTCTGCGTCTTTCTAGCAATCCAGAAGATTTTGCACTACGATACTCAGGTATTTCGAGCAGTGCCCGCAATTGGGGCGGCGCCGATGGCGAACACCCACAAAACGGACACGATGACGATTGGAGCGAAGCGAACGAGCATGGCCTTGAAATCGAAGGCCAGTCGATTGCTGACGATGATGACGAAGAGTATGAAGACGACGACGACAACGAATAGATATCGTAAATCAGCGAAAACCAAAGTGATGGATATTTTGGCGCGTCGTCCACACTCAGAAAAAGAAATTCGCCAAAAAATGCGTTTGTTTTATCGGGCAGCAGAAATAGAGGAAGCCATCCAGTTTGCAATTGAAAACGGTTGGATGAGCGAGCCTCAAGAGATGTCGAAAAGAATGACTGAAGAGTTGCACCGCAAAAAAAAGGGCATTCGTTACATCAACAATTATTTGAAGCAAAAAGGTCTTCCGTCGGTGAATACCGATAGCGACATTGAACTTGAAAAAGCACGTGAGCTCGTTCGCACAAAGCTTGCTAAGTCGGCCCCCTATAACATAGAAGAAAAGATGAAGATTCAACGATGGCTCACCTATCGTGGCTACGAAGAAGAAACAATCAGGAAAGTGATGCATGAAAAGTAAAGATATCCGCCAGACATTTATCAACTATTTTGCCAAAAACGGCCATGAACCAGTGGCAAGCTCAAGCTTGATTCCCGAAAACGATGCGACACTTTTGTTTGCCAATGCGGGAATGAATCAATTCAAAAATCTTTTTCTCGGCCTTGAGCATCGCCCTTACACACGCGCAGTGACTTCACAAAAGTGCGTGCGCGCGGGAGGCAAACACAACGATCTAGAAAATGTAGGCCACACAGCTCGCCATCATACTTTTTTTGAAATGCTTGGTAACTTTTCATTTGGTGATTATTTTAAAAAAGAATCCATTCATTTCGGCTGGGAACTTCTCACCAAAGAATTGCAAATTCCCAAAGAGCGACTCTATGTCACTGTTTTTGAAACCGACGATGAAGCAGCAGACATCTGGCATAAACAAGAGGGTGTGCCTCGCGATCGCATTTATCGCTTTGGTGAAAAAGACAACTTTTGGCGTATGGGGGATGTCGGCCCTTGCGGACCATGTTCAGAAATTTTCTACGATCACGGTCCCGAAGCAGAAGCTGACCCAGCAAAGCCTTCAGTCATGGGTGGTGATGGTGACCGGTATGTTGAAATTTGGAATCATGTTTTCATGCAATATAACGAAGATGCAACTGGAAGACACTCGCTACCCAAACCATCAGTCGACACAGGTGGAGGGCTAGAGCGCTGGGCTGCTGTTCTACAGGGTAAACCAAACAACTACGACACCGACTTGTTTCTACCAATCATCCAAACGGCCTGCCAAGTCTCTAAGAAAGATTATGTTTCGGACTTGAAAGTACTCGCCAAACATCAGGATGTACGTGAGGTCACCTCGGCACTTCGCGTGATCGCCGATCACTCCAGAGCTACGGCATTTTTGATCGCCGATGGAGTCATGCCTTCAAATGAAGGACGCGGCTACGTTCTTCGTCGAATCATGCGCCGTGCGATTCGCTATGGTCGCAAGCTTTCAGATGATCCTTCACTGTTGATGAAGACTGTTGCAACTGTGGTCAGTGAAATGCGCGCATTCTACCCAGAACTCGAGCGCCAAGTGAATTTAATCATGACGACGGTTGAAGACGAGGTCACGCGATTTTTGAGTACGCTTGATCAAGGGACTGAAATTCTACACGGTCATCTCGATAAAATCAGCGGTCGTGGGCAAAAGATGCTCAATGGCGAAATGATTTTCAAACTCTATGACACCTATGGATTTCCTGTCGACCTCACTCGCATTATGGCGCAAGAAAAAGGCTTCAGTGTCGACGAGCAAGGATTTCATGATCACATGGAGGCCGCTCGCTCAAAAGCCAAAGCTTCTTGGAAGGGTAAAGCCATTTCTCAAGATGCAGCTCACCTTGTTGCATTCTCACAAGCAGCTCTAGATAAAGAAGGTGCTACAAAATTTGTGGGTTATTCGAGCCTAAAAAACTCGACACATATCGTGGCACTTTCTGATGGGCATAAACTTGTGGATTCACTGAAAGCGGGAGACTCGGGTGTCATCGCCGTTCGCGAGACTTGTTTTTACGCAGAAGGCGGAGGCCAAGCCGGAGATGCAGGTCATATGACGATCGGTAGGCACGGTTTTGCTGAGGTTCTCGATTGCACTAAACAAAATGATATTTATTTACATCACGTGCGGATTACCGAAGGCAATGTTAAACCCGGAGATTCTTGCGCTCTTGAGGTTTCCGAATCAAAGAGAAGACAGACGGCGAGCAATCATTCGGCGACTCACTTGATGCATGCAGCACTTCGCAAATTATTAGGCACACACGTCACCCAAGCTGGAAGCTTAGTCGATGCTGAGCGCCTGCGTTTTGACTACACTCACAACAAACCTCTCTCTAGCGATGAAATCGAACAAGTCGAAGAACTTGTAAATCGTGAAATCTCTTTAGCTGTGCAGGTCTCTGCAACCGAGATGGAGCAAAAGAAAGCTCTTGAAGCGGGCGCAATGGCATTGTTTGGCGAAAAATATGGTGATCGAGTCCGCGTTGTACAAATGGGTGATTTTTCGACTGAACTCTGCGGTGGTACCCACGTTGAAAACACAGCAATGATTCGTGCATTTAAAATCGTGAGCGATGGTGGCGTCAGTGCAGGTGTTCGTCGAATTGAAGCCCTCACCGGCGATCATGCCATTCGCTACATGCTAAAAAATACGCGTGAGAATCAGTTCGCCAGACAAGTAGTTGGACTGCAGGAGAACTGGTCGCACTATCTCACCATTCAGTCTTCGTCGATCACCGACTGGATTGAGAGCACCAAAACTACGGTGAAAAATCTTGAACGAGAAATCAAATCACTAAAAGGTGGTGCGATTGATCTTGAGAAAATTCTTGAAACCGCGCAAGGCTTTTCATCGGCATCAGGACCAGCGAAACTTGTTTGCGCACATATCGCGGTCGATGACCGAGAAGCTCTCAGTCAGGTGGCTGACAAATTAAAAGATCGTGTGCAAAAAGGTGTCATCCTCATTGTTGGAAATGGGGACGGATCCTTCCCAGTTGTCGTGACCGTCACCAAAGATCTCAACCCAGCAATTGCAGCTGGAAAACTATTGGGTGAATTTGCAAAAGAACTTGGCGGTAAAGGTGGCGGGAGACCAGACTTTGCTCAAGGGGCCGTTCCCACAGTCCAAGGAATCGACAAGGCATTTGCCAGGATATTGGCCCAATTAAAATAGCAGTTAAAGTAGCAACTGAGGGAGCCTCTAAAAAGAGGCTCCGAGATAAAAGCGAAGCAATTGCAATGACGTCACCTGGCCAAGTTTGTTCCAAGCATTTTCAACTTGCTCGCGATCGAAGTCTGAAAGCCCATCAGTGTCGTGATTTTTGTCGACCACTTGCATTGGCATACTAATACCCAGCCAATCACATCCTAAAGTGAAGTTATCCCATTGCCACTGATTACCAATTGCGAACGTCGCATTGAGTGATGACACATATCCCAGATCGCGAGAACCAACACTTGAACTCGTCACTAATGATCCCGTGACTGATCCCGAAGATTCGGTATGAAAATTATTGATCCCGATTTTTCGGTAATCCAACAATCCCTTAGTGTAAAAAGAATTTCCTAAAAAGAATTTAAGACCACCGCCAAATGAGCGCGTGACCAAATCAAATTTTGATTCAGAGTAAGAGGTGCCGATGGAACTATACACGGTGGATGAAGAACTCTGTAAATTCAGAGACCCACCCGTTGCCTCAAGCCAGAGAATGAGATCAGAATTTAAATAGTATCCGGCATGCACGCCAGCCGAAGGAACGGGAACGGTGGCAAAACCCGCAGGCTCAAGCCCCAAATAAAAATTCTTATTCATTCGATTGGCTTCACTCGTGTCGTCAACCACTGTGCGTGGCTTTTTGACAGTCATGACATTTTCTGTCGTTGCCGCTTGAACAGTTAATGGCGAACTCACAATTAAACTCATCGAAAGTCCCGTTAAACCAAATAAAACAGATTTAATGGCTGATTTCATTTTTTAGCTCCTTAATGATTCCAATAGATTTTCAAGTCAATGGGAACGTTTCATGAAACGGGCCAATACAATACGGCCACCGCTCCTTAGTACGATCTACCTATGAGTCAATACGCAAAAGCCCATGAGTTGACCCATAAGTTGTTAGAGAGGTTGACTGAGAGACAGCGGAGAGGGACCTCGAACAAAACGTGACAGGAGCTGTGAGGGGACCAACAACAGGGTGGACAAGCACAATTTGTCACTTTGTCAAAAACTCTACAGGTGAAAACAATTGGTACCGTGGTAGAATCGCATCGTAGCTAAATAATTATAATTGCTAAGGAGCTCCTATGAAATTTTTTATTGTTCTCTTGTCAACAATTGGCATCTCAACGTCTTCATTTGCTGCTCTCATGTTTACTAATTGCAAGAACCAAAACAACTCGGACGCAAGTTCGATATCGTTCACTCTAATACCTGGACTGCATGGAGATACGAACTGAATAGGCCGATGATGTGCAAAAACCACTTTAATTGACTCATGACAATTTGGGAGAATTGAACATATGAAAAATCTTAATCAAGTGAATTCCCTTCTGAACTTACTTTTACTGACGTTAGTTCTTACTCTTTTAAGCGCTATCCCCTCGGCGTCAGCCTCTGGCCCAGTCGACGGAGGAGTCCTCAGAGTTCCTCTCGCTAACGGCTCAGTGAACTACTCTATTTTGGCAGCATCTATTGTCATCGAAAAAGACCAGCTCATTCTCGAGGCCTATATGGCAACGACAGATGAAGCCAGATACTTTTCTGTCAAGCTGAATTACCTGAGAAAGGTTGGGATTGATCCCGCCGCACTGACCTCACTCTTACTAAATCGTTCTCTTCGCACTAGCTTAACTTGTACCTCTCCAAGTTATTTAAAAAATGACAATGACACTGTGTCGGAATGTACCGAAGTCGCCATTACTTCATTCATAGGCAAGTGAACTCAGCCAACATCTCGTGAAATCTACGCCAAATTGAGAATCTGTTTTTTATCGAGAGGTTTTAAATATAGGAATAGATTTTCGATTTTTATTTTTTGGCTCCGCAAAACCGCAAAAAAAGGCCCCCGTCGGGACCTTTTCAGATACAGAAATTGATCCAAGAAAAATCTGAACCAACCCAAGACCAAAAGTTAGTACGGGCCTCCACCGCCCTCATAGTGGCCACCTGAAAGTGGAATCAGAGCTGGAGGACGATTTGCCTCATTTCTTCCCGACCTGAGATAATGAACCATTCCGCTTGGCAAGGCATCGGTTTTGTGAATAACAGCATCTAAAACATCGACATTGTTTGGATTAAAGAGATATGCATGTTCATCGAACTGAATATAGAAATCCGGCTTAGTAGCCCCTTGTGCTTCGGTCAATAACGGGGTTATTGGATCTGGGATTTCGCTTACAAAGTAGTTCTTAAATGCTGAAACACATTTCGTCCCATCGTTGAGCGATCGAAATATTGTGCCACCTGCCACCTGAGTAACAGAATAACATCCATTAACATCATTTCTACTATTCAAGATATCTTGTGCATGCCTATTATGTATCGAATATTCAACGGCATTAAACAGTATATTCGGAGATCTCTTTTCGGCCGCTCCATATATTTCAAAATGGCGTGCCCGAAGGTCTAAACTCAACCCCCGAACATCCGAATTCAAATAGCCATAGTCCAAAGCATTAAATTTTTTGGCTTCTGTTAAGAGAAACTCATCTCTAAGATTTATAATGGACTCGACAGTGATATCATCTGATTCAAATACAAAGAGTGAGGGATCAAACCAGCTTTTCACCTGGTTAGTAGATTCTGCAAATGCATCCACAGGTAGCGGTTTACCAAGTGCCTTTTGTTTATCAGAGTTGAGGGTGACCGTGGAACTTCCGCGAATGGCCGTATAAACAAATTTTGATCTATCAGCGAAGTAATAGCGGATAATATGCACGAGGCGTGGGTCATTACTTGCAGTCATCGTATGGCAGCTGC
>CAYONZ010000065.1:0-6399 GCA_964405465.1 uncultured Bdellovibrionales bacterium
GCAGAAAATGCGGCCCACAAGATTCGCAATTTTAGTTCTTGAAAATCAAGAATGGGCTGCTGAACCTTAAGCTGAGTGTATTCAAGCAAGGATCTGTCCACCAATTTGCCGATTTCATCAAGAGGAAGAGCCGGCCCTAGCTCCCGATGCAATAATGCATATTCCATACTATTCACCAGCGACCGAAACACTGTCTGATTGATCGCTTGATTTTTTTTAACATACACTGCTGTTTGTTTTTGAACCATCTTGAAATGTTCTAAGATTTCAGACGAACCACCTCTCTCACCATGAGATTCTGCGGCCTGTTTGTCTGCAATCCACTGCCAATTCAACTGAATCAGACGCGCATCTACATCCTGAAAATCACTTTTGTTTTTTTCGAGAAGCTCGCGGCGACCTTGATTCATTTGCAGTCTTTGCTCTTTTGACAAAATTGAAAGCTGTCCAAGATAGCCGTAGCTCATCGCCAGTAATCGATCGGGTTTAAATCCAAATTCGCTCATGTTCTTAGCACCCGGACTGGAGTATTTCTGCGTATTCGCTATCGCCTCTTCAAATGCCGCCCTAGCCTCCAACTCAGAACGCATTTTAAACAAACAATATCCATAGGCAAAATTTAACTTAGCGCGATTTTCAATGGAAAGCCCGTCACCCATATCATTACCAGTCGATCCTTTGGTGACGGAACTCGCACTACCTGCACTAAGTACTTTTTTGTAGAGATCTGCGGCAGACTGATATTTTCCAGCCTGCAGGAGATACAGAGCATGACGTTCATCGATAACCAAGGCGCGTCCCGAAACCACCTCCGTGATTTCATCCACGGCTTTGCCAAACTGCTGACTTCGAGCCAACGACTGAGCATAGAGACTTTGAATCTGAAGCTTTTCGTCGTTCGACATATAGCCCATGTTCTTTCGCAAAGAAAAATACTTCGAAGCCAAACCGTGGTTGCCTACACGCTCATGCAAAAGACCGAGATTCACCAATGCCGAGGCTTTTACTCTGGCATTTTCTCGCCCCAAATCATATGCAAGCATCAGGTTTCGATGTGCTCGTTGAAAAAGACCCAAATCAAATTCAATACCATTGCCAGTTCGTAAGAGCTTTTCTAACCCAAGCCAACCAAGAAACAAGTAGCGAACAGCAGAGTCTCGATCTTGCGACATCGATTCAACCAATTCGAGCGCACGATCAAGCGGCTTCACCAGCTTTGGATCAAGATTCAGATTGGCCTTCTGATCCGCCAGCACCAAGAGTGCATCGACATATTTACTATTGTCCGCAATGAACTGTCTTTGCTTCAGGTTTTTATAACGGTCATCAATGGTTGAACGTTGATTTTTGTCGAGCATGATTTGAATGTATCCATAGTGTGATTCAAGATCGTCAGTCAAACTCAGTGATTCATAGAAAAAATTTCCAGCAAAATCCAAATTCTTTTTATCTAAAGAATCATAAGCCCGATCAAGAGCTGCGGTCGCTACAACCTCTCGAGCATAACTAAATTCAGTGTCATCTTTTTGAGTGTATCTTAACCAATTTGAGGCCACCATAGAAAGATATTTGAAATCTGCACTCTCTGAAAAGCTCAAGATCGCACGTATATAAAGCGCCTTTCGCAGAAAATAATTATCCCGCGTCTCGCTCATCAGACGATCCAACCCCAAATAGGTCAGTTGTTTTTCACGATCATCAGCTTGAACAATGATCTTCAAGACCAAACTTTCTGCACGTAGCAGAGTCTCAACAGATTTTGCAAGTGTTCGAGTTCTTGGAGTCGAAATAACAGCATCTTCTAACCATTTCAAGCGGGTTTTTACCACGGGTTCGACTTGCCTCATCTTTTGCAAAAACAAAAACGCATAGTATATTTTGGTTTCATCACTCAACTCATTAGCACGCATCATTTCGTGATAAAGTCGAAGGTATTGATCAACCGAAATATTTTTCTGTGCTCTTTGTAACTGCTCACCCAGCGTAAACCAAAGATAGCGTTCGAGTGGTGTCCGATTGGCTTTGACCAGAGTCCACGTCTGCGAAAAAAACTGTTCGGCGGCTTTGCTGTCACCGACGAAATGCCGATTAAACCCTTTCAATACCAATCCCAAAAAACGCAATGAAGCATGCTTGGCGATGATTGAATCAATTTGCCCATCAAACAATGCGAGTCGATTTCGAAACTCACGACTGACACCACCTTCGGGTTGCGCCTTTTTCAGTTCGCGAGTTGCGAGATAGATCGCAAGCAAGTTTGCATTCGGCTCACTCAAAACACTTTGCAAGCGATGCAAATAAAATTTCGCGGCAACGGTGTCATCTGAATACAAGTGATTACTAAATAACCGATCATCAATCTGGTTGTTTTTTTCAGGTGACAGCCTTTTTAGTGAATTTAGAAGCAAAATTCTTTCTTGAAAAGATCGGCTCGTAGCCAATGCATTTTCAACACGACTTTCGTTCCAACTTTCTGGAACCACTCCGGTACCCGGAACACGGTAAACATCAAGAGACCCTTCGAAAGCACAAGTGATGTAGACTTCATCTCCGTTAACACTTGCAGGATGCGGAAAACTACATGAAGTATCGGCAGATGTGAGCTGTTGAGGCAAAACAGATTCATTTCCAGCCGACAAGGCTCTAGAAGTCTCAATTCGGAATACGACAGAACTGTCTTCCCCATCAATCGACCGATCATTGTTGGTGTCATTCAAATAATGACTAAAATAGATAAACCGTCCATCCGGAGAAATAGTCGAAAACCCCGTGATACCAGGCAATGCAAAACTCACCTGGGTTTTCTTTTTTGTCTTAAAATCGTAGATGATCGTAGCCCGAGATGGTTCGACCATTGCAACATTTTTCTTGCTGGCGTTTACTGTGGTTTGCTCGTTCGCACCTGATGGCCCCTGATTGGATTCATTGTAAACTAGATATCGTCCATCAGCCGACATGGATGGAGACCAAATTGTTCCTCCGACAATTTCTGAGTCCAACTTTCCGTCTACGTTTTGAATCACGATGCGTGAAATTTGTTGCACCAGATCTTTCTCGAGAAATCCAATTTCATTCTCGGATTTCCAAAACGGATTCGAACGTTGTGTCGCCGATCGATTCGCCGCGCGCGGCAGACATCTGATGCTTTCATTCGGTAATACATGTGCGAGATCTTGCTTCTCAGACACCCAACAAACATCACCCCTCGCATTGTTACGAAATGAGATGAAAGCCAGTTGCCCTTTGGCCGAAACACGTGCCTCCTGAGAATCAGCGCTAGAAGGAAGGAGATCGACGACTTCACCAGTCTCGATATTAAGGCTCTGCAGAGAGGCAACTAAGTCGGACTTGCGAGTAAAAACCAGGTATCGACCTGAATGATCAATCGATCCATCATATTGGTCATGAGGTCCAACGGTTAATTTCTGCAGGGGAAGCAAACGATTTGTTGCATTGATTCTCTGTTGCACAATCGTCGCACTCGGCTTCACGGTGGAAGCATTTGCATTCTGGGCAACTGCCATGACAAATGCCGGAACAATTGCCATAAAAATTTTCGGAGCAATTGACTGTACAACTGTCTGCGCAAAAATGGCAGTCCCCACAGCCGTCAAAGTGGAAGTGACCCTCTGAGTGAATTTCATTTTTTAGCTCCAGTCGAATTCGACTGCTCTTCACAACCTTTATATTGGTTCGCCGAGGAACTCGGGCTCTGTGTGCCATTGGCCGTCACACTACACACAGACATTGTTCCATTTAGAACACTAAATAGACGCTCTCGCCGGGCACTTTTTGGAACCTTGGCAAAAGCTGTTGGGCCTGGCTTTTTTGCAGCATCAATCAGCGCCTGATCAAAGCTTGGCCAGCTTCCAGCAGATTCCTCCTCAAAAACGGTTTGCCGGTCAATGACGTATATCTTTGGTGAACAGCCAACAAAAAAAATCGCGAACATAAAAAGGCCGACCATTTTAAAACTCAAAAGCTTCACTGCCATAACCGCCTCCTCTTAAAATCTATGTAACCATCAACTCAAATCCATCTTCTATTGCAAGGGTACTTTCTCTAAATTCTGTAAAATCTCAGATGTGACCTTTTGAACAAAACTTGAAATCGGAATGCCAGAAATCACTTGTCGATTGGCAAGTCCCAGAACAGACAGAGTCACATCTAAATTTAAAAATCCATCTGCAAAATTCAACATCAACGATGTCGGAAATCCGACTTGGAGTGCAGTTCGAAGTTTATTGAATTTCTCATCTTCGTAATTTGGATCAAGCGAAGCTAGTAATGTGAGCAATTGTCGAGATCCAACCTGAGTCAAATCGAAACGTCCATCTGCCGATGCACGATTCAAATTGACAACAAAGCCTGTGCGTCCACTCAGAATTTCGTGTTGTTTTGCCTTCATTTTCTTCAAAAATCTTTCGGGTAAAATCTCCTCGAGATCGACGGCTGTCCACCGAGCTAAAACTCCAATCTGCAAATTCTTGGTGTTAAGATCGGTAAAAAGCTGTCCAAAGACGCGGCCACTGAGTAGATCGAGGTCAAATTGTTTTGCCATAAACATATTTTGTTGAAGCGAGACAACGCCGACGAACGGTCCATAACTCTTCTCGTACCAATTGATTTGCGAAATTTTAAATGGCTCGGTGCCCGCAAGTAGCGGACGAATTTTTTCGAAATCGGCGCGTTCAAATGGGTTCTGCGAAATCAAATTTGAAAAATGGAAATTCTTTCCATCAAAGCGAATTTTTTCGTCAAATGCAATTGCGCCAGAAACTCCACTGGCAGCAAAATCATTTTTTCTCCAAGACACCTCTTGGCTCTTGATTTGCCCACTGACATTCACTTCGGTTCCACCCACGACAGTAAGATTAAATGGGACCTCAACCGAACCCTTAAAATGCTGATCATGAAAAGCTGAAAGTGCCCTCAATGACTCGAGACTCGAAACACTCAACCCCACCCGCGAATTGAGATCTTTGCGAAGTAGATTTCCGGTGCCCTCGACATTCAATGCCAAGCTAGGTTCACGCGACGTGAACTGTAACTGCTCAATTGAAAAGTTTTTTGAATTCATGTCGAGATGTGTCTCTGCCCTACCCTGCAAATCTCGCAGTGTGTTTTCAGTCTTGACCGATTTTGTTTCTGTATAGGCCAAAAGCTTTTCTGTTTGCACCTGAGCTTTCACAACAAGCGCGTCACCATTCTTATCAAAATCCACCAGCATATCGACTGGGGACAACAAACGAAACGGAAGATCGGATCGAGTATGACGAACATTTTGTTGCGCCAATTGATTGGTAAATTTAGTCGACCCCAAACGAACCAAACCCTGACCCTTAGATTCATTCAATGTAAGGTGGGTCGCCACCGAAAGGTGAGAGTTCTTTTGGCTAGCGTGTTCCAGAATTTGAACGACCTCACTCTGAACTTGAGTTGTCCACGAACCCAGTCTTTCTGAAGCAACGTTGACAGCGCCTTGTAAAGAAATTGATTTCTTGTTCGCGGATTGCCCAAGTTGGCTTTTAAGATCGAAATCAAGGCCCACATCACCAAATTTCTCCAAAGCGGCAAGCTTGCCTATCACACCACTCAATTTTGAATTTAGATACAAGTCTCCTTTGCCTGAAAATTCAACTCGAGGCCCTGTTTTTAATTTCGCAAGAACACCGAAAACCAGCGCATTGGGTTCCAGTGCGAGTTCAAATTTAGACTGTAAGTTTTCTAGTTTTTGATCAAGTGACCCATCTAGGCTCAGCTGAAGATTCAATTTTTTGCTATTAAAATCATTTTTCAATAGGCCATCAATTTGATCGACACATCGAAAGCGAATGTCTCCATCCATAGAAGCCTTACAGCTGAGTTGTTGTTGATCAATTTGCAACTCATTTTTCTCAACCTGCCCTACCCGATTTAGCTGTGAAATACCTTGTTGCAAAAAATGCAGTCGATCCGCCAGAATCAAGAACTGACTCGGCTTGATTTCTAGCGTCCACAAAGAATTTCGTGGCGCAAACGAGAATCCTAATTCCGCACTTGAGCGCAGGCCGGTAGAAAATTTGATCGAAGTTCGAACAGGCTCAGCGGATCTTTTACCAGATCCTTTAGCGAATTCCGGCATTTTGTTCTCAAACAAAATAGAACTTGTCTTAATTTTGGATTTCGATGTGCCCTTTGTTTCGGGGTCACCAAGCTGATATTGCAAATTTCCACGCAAAAGGTCACGGTGCAGATCTAAATCACCATGCAACGTGAAATTCGGAATCTGAATTTCGACACTTTTTTCAGGAGAATGAATTCGGCAAGCCACAACAACATCGTCCACAACGATGTTGTGAACGGAAACATCCAGAGGAACGTTTTGCACAATCGCTTGTAGCTTGGACAATATCGACG
>CAYONZ010000065.1:6499-11475 GCA_964405465.1 uncultured Bdellovibrionales bacterium
TTTTTTCAATTTGTTGTATCCACACTGTTTTCAACTAGCACATGGTCTAAGTTCTTGATTTGAGCAGATGAGGTGATCCCAAGGCAAGCCCAAATACAAGTCTAGTGGCAAATCAGACTTTACAAAACCGTCACCTCGATCACATAATAAACTCATAGAGTATGCACAATGACATTGCTGCGCCATCGCGAGGTCATCACCTGTAGTGACACTACACCTAAAGCCGAAGGAGAACGCCATGGGCTTGAGCATCACCCACTTGATTCTGATCTTCATCATTCTGCTGGTTTTTATGGGACCATCGAAGTTACCGCAGCTCGGTAAATCGATGGGTGAAGCGATTCGAGGTTTCAAAAAAGGTCTATCTGGAGATGAGGAAGAAGATCCAACCGACAAAAAAGACAAAAAGTCTTAGGGCATGTTCTCAAGTGAGAGCGTGGGCAAGCTTATCTAATTGAAATTTATTTTTGCAGCGCTAGTGCGACACAATGACCCCAGTACTCGCCACGCTGCTTTTGAAAATGAATTTGGTCTTTCACATCAGGATACAGACGAGATCCTCCATCGCTGATACACTCCTGCCATGATTTTACATCACGGTCCGAATGGTCAACGATCCGTCGCGAATCGATCACTTCACACCCACGGTCTTTGATCAACTCAGCCAATTGATCATAAAACAAGTTTTGTTGATCAATCGGAAAGCGCACACGATTCACCAAAGGAGGTAACACCCAAATGCATCTTTTATAATCAACCTGATCTAAAACCGCCAAGGTGGAACGAAAGAACCCGGCCGCAGCCCCCAGTCTCGACAGACGCCCACTTCGCCCAAATGTTCCGGATCCTTTCAACATTCCCACATACTGACTCATGTCGTTGGTTCCCAATGCTACAATGAGGTTCTCTGGGTGATGCCTTTTGAAGAGATCTTGCATGCGCCACTCTTGCTTCGGCAAACTTCCATTTCGCTGCAGTCTATCCCGCCCAGGTACTTGCATCGAGTACCCTAAATGTAAATCACTCAAACGACCATTGGCCCATTGTGATGCCGTTGAACCAATGACTCCGTATTGGGAAAAATCTTGAGATTTTACCAGTCGATTTTTGTCTGCCCACGAGGCAAAGCCATTACCAAAATATCCATAGGTGTGCGAATCCCCAATCATCATCCATTTGGTCTCAACAGCAACAGACGCCGGAGCCCTATCGCCTCCGATTGGAGTTTCGCTCGTCACCAACGAATTCTGGCAACGAAACGAAAACAACCCTACTATAAGAATGAAGACTACAGCAAAAATAAACCACCTCATAAATTCGCGTCGCTTATACTCTCTCGACTCACATCCGAAGTCTCTTTTTCATGAGCTTCTTCGGTCTTTTCTTTCATCTTTGCACCGGTCGTTGTATCGGCCTTTGCATCGGTCTTTGATTCCTTCTTTATGCTTTCAGCAATTTGCTCAGCCAGAAGACGCGAGTAATGGCGGGCACCAACCAATGAAAAATGAATTCCATCAACACCTCGAATTTGCACTTGTTCTGTTTTAGCCTTTGCCCCTTGGGTTGCCATCGCTCTCCCGCTTGGAACCGGCTTGATGCTTGCAAAACCTCCACCTTCACTCTCGACCCAGTGAAGTGCTGGCATAAACGAGGAACATTTATGATCTTGAAGAGTTTTGCTCATCAGTTCATCAATATGTTTCATTTTTGAATCAAACTCATTGTCTTTCATTGGGAGCTGTCCCATCCATACGACATGGTCTGCCATTCCACAAGCCTGCTCAATCAGATGCAAAGCTCGATCTGCATATACGGAATCCCAATTTTTTGAAGCGAATTTATGCACGCGGTGATTGAATAAAAAATTCTGGGCATCGTTGGTGCCGAGAAAGACTACAATCAAATCGTAACGGAATTTCTTTTGGTACTCAGTCAATTTCTTAGACCAGTTAAAAAATTTTGGTTTTGCCAATCCTGTACCCGGATGACCTTCAACATCTACTGCGGCGTTAGTGAATACCCGTTTAAGATTTCGCTTGAGTGGAACATGTAGCCCACTGGTGAGCATCGAGTCACCCATCAAAAGGATATGTTTTTTTAGAACATCCGCTTTTCGAGATTGCATCGCTGCAGAGATTCCTGTCTCAGGAACTACACTCTCCGGCGAAGCCACTTCATTGTTTGATTTTCTGCTTGATCCTCCGGCTTGATCTCCGCCAGAGTCTTCGACCAAGAATGCGGCCGAATCGCGATTGACATTTTCTTCTTGCTCCTCATCAATTTGCGAAATTCCCTGGGCTAAAAGACGTTTTTCACCATCCGAAATCTCGCCGAATTTTCGCACTGACATTTTACTCGGCTCCTTGGCAACATCGCTTTGCGAGCCTCTTTCTTCAAAATCTTGTTTCGAAACTTCATGCTCGTGACCATTTACTTGGTCGACCTCATCGTCCAATGACTTTAAATCATTCGGCGTGTCTGCGCTCGCAGCCTCAGTTTCACTCTTACCAATTGACCTTCTCGTGTCCTTGACAACACTTTGCCGCTCCACTGGCGTCGCTCCAGACTTTGCACCGAACTTGGATCGAGACTTCGCACCTGGCCTAAGAGGCATTTGCTCTTCAACTTTCTCCTCCGCTTGATCCGCATCAACGCCGCTCTCCGCGATTCCTGTCGCATGAAAATCATCATCGAAAAACTTCAAGTCCTTGAATTCAAAAAATGCCGATCGAACGCGGTTGCGGGCGAAATTCAAACCAAAATCATCGGAAGCTTCATTCCAGGACTCTGTCCCCAGAATAATCCACTTAGTCACCTTGTTCACTGACAAGCCCTCGGCCCATTCACTCACACCCGCGGCACTCAATAGAACAGCAACACTCAGCGCTCCGAGAAGCAAATTCAGAGTGTCTTTGAATTTCAGCGTACGGCTAGGCCGCAAATCTTTGTACATATTCTCCCGACTCAAAATCTAAAATATATGAACGGAGCCACTCCATCTGGGCTCACGGCCGCTATCAAAAATAAAAGTAATCCAAATAACAAAGCATAAAGAGGCTTCGGAATTCTGAGAAACCAGTCTTCGACCCGGTCAAGCCAGGATATCGAAAAGAAATGGAGACTCATGCCAACAAAAAGCAAAACCATCACAAAGGGTGTAGCAAACTGAATAGGTCTCCAAGAAAAAAAGGACTGCAGAACTTTAAACGACGTCTCAAAGTCAGGAGCCCGAAAAAAGATCCAACAGAAACAGACAAATGTAAATGTGCCCACGGTCTGCAATGCTCTCGAGTAAAAATCTGTTCTTACCGGATTTCTTTCACGCCACCAGCGCTCCAACGCCAATGCCGAACCGTGCAGACCTCCCCAGAAAAAGAAATTCCACGAGGCCCCATGCCAAAGGCCACCCAACAACATTGTGAGACCTAGATTGCGATAAGTTTTCAAACGAGACAGTTTAGACCCGCCAAGCGAAATAAAAAGATAATCGCGAAGCCAGCTCGACAGCGAGATATGCCATCTTCGCCAAAATTCTTGCAACGATTTCGCACGATAGGGTTGATTGAAATTTTCGGGAAACTGGTAGCCCAACAACCCTGCGATACCGATGGCCATGTCACTATAGGCAGAAAAGTCACAATAGATTTGCACTGCATAGCCTAAAACCGCAAGACTGGCATCCAGCAGGCCAAAACTTTGGGGAGAATCAAAGTATGGATCAACCAAGAGTGTCGCCAGATAATTGGCAATAACAATCTTCTTAAACAAGCCAAACACAATCAGACTCAAACTGCGTGGCGCATCGATTTCATCTGGGTTCACGGGCTTCGCTAATTGTGGAATGAACTCTTTGGCCCGAACAATCGGCCCGGCCACTAAATGTGGAAAAAATGAAATAAACAAAAGTACATCTAATAGAGAATTGCGCCCATTCATCTCACCACGATAGACATCGACAATATAGCTAATGCCTTGAAAAGTGAAAAACGAAATTCCGAGAGGCAGGACCAAATCAAAAACTGGAGCCTTATAGCTCATCGAAAGCAAACCGAAGGTCTGCAAAAAATTGGTCAGATTAATCGCAAAAAAATCAAAGTATTTAAATACTCCAAGCAAAGTCAGGTTCGCCGTCACCCCAAAAAACACCACGCCATATCCATTGCGACCCTGGTCTTTTTGATGTTGCAGAAGACGTCCCAATATAAAATTACAACTGGGAAACGCAATCAAGATCGGTAGAAATTTTAAATCAAGAGTTGCATAAAAGAAGTACGAAGCCAGCAGCAAAAAAACTTTGCGATCTTTTGGCAGGTCATAAACCAACCAACTGACCACAAACACCACCATAAAAAATATTCCGAACTGAATAGTCGGAAAAAGCATAGTCCTCCAGCAATTTCACAATCTCGAATGCATCATGAGTCAGAAAAAATATTCGCGACTCTTTTTACCTGGCTTCCAACCTGGTTTTTGCCTAGTTTCTTATCGCGAATTCACCGAGTAAGATTCACCGAACCAACGACCAGATTCGCTGGCAGATTCACACCCAGACTCACAGCTTGAACCACTATGGCCCAGTCCTTGCTGATTGGAGTGCATCCAAGTTTCGCACTGGTTCTGAAAACCTATATCGACCTGTCCAAGGTCGAGCTTCTTATGCGCCGACTCGAATTAGAGTGTGGCGGTTTTGGTGTTCAGGAATCAGTGTCGTGAATTGGCATTTTGTCAAAAAGTTGAACGTGACACTCGACCGGAGGAAAACATGCCGAAAATACCATCAACAAAGAAAATTCACCCCGCTTCACCGTCCCCCGAGGCGAGCCCTGTTCATGCGAACCCTGACAAAGCCGGCAACACCAAGGCTGTCCACAAAACTTCGACCTTTTGGGATCGACTGAAACCGTTAAATACACAATATTTATTTATTACGAAGAGCCTTAATGCCCGCAGCACTTTTCGAATTTCATTTGCGGTTT
>CAYONZ010000065.1:11575-17907 GCA_964405465.1 uncultured Bdellovibrionales bacterium
ACATCGCCTGTAGCCACTTTAAATTCACAGTTCTCGGCCTTTAGCAAATTGACAAAGCTCATGGCAGCTTCGCCTGCTCAAGCGGCGCCGTTTTCTGCCAGATCCCCAGGTAAAACCAATGCAGATCTTTTATCGCAAGCAAATAGAACACCCGCCGCAAAAAAAGATGCGCTGGCAGTTTCCTACACCAACTTGATGCCCACCAATAAAGATGTCATCAGCCAAGTTGTCACCGAGTATGGTCCAATAATAGACGAAAAAGATGCACCAGATCTCTACCAGTTTCTACTCGAAGTGGTCAATAACCTTGACCGTGCTCAAGAACAACTTATGGAGGGAGCAAGAGCCAGTGTTAACTTTGTGCACATAGTGCAAAGCGCACAGCTCAATGCATTCGTATATAAAGAGGAAACCGAAGGCGTTCGCTTACAGTCGAATCATCTCTTTATAACCACTGGACTAATTGCCGATATGACAAGCGAGCTTCTTGATATTAAAGTTGTGAAAAATTCTCTGCATGACATGAATCTCAATCAATTTCGCAACGAAATGATGAAAGATGCAACTATAGGCCTGACATCTGTTCTCGCAAGACTAAGGCTCGCTGGGGACATGAGTCACGAACTGGGTCACTCCACTTCTGGCGTCGTGATGAGTGACAACGGACGCCAAGATGGTGTCTATATTCAAGATCACTGGGGAAGACAAGGGGATCAAGCACAAGAAGTGATGGCCGATGCCGCTGCGGTGCGAATTCTGGCCAAAGCAGGGTACCCCCCAGACAGCATACTGCTTGCACTTGAAAAACTATTTGCCTCGCAGATTCCTCATCAGGGCACGGGTCTTCAAGCCGCGGCCTCAACCCATCCCGACTCAGACTTTCGCCTCTCCAGTCTCCGCATCTATTTAACTCTTCATCGCCTAGAAAACGGCCTGCCCCTTGAAAACAAAAAATTCAAGACAGATCCTGCCACGCTATTTGGCGCACTGAAAGATCTCGACAAACTCAGTCTGCGAAAAGGTCGTTACCCTTATGTGGCACCAAAGAGTGTGGCCGAAATCGTGCGCCGAATCGATGCTTTACAAAACGACACACAGCTCACCGAAGAATTTAAAGATCTTGAATTCAACCGACTGCTTTTGAGCCTCGATCAAGTGGTCACCGAGTACGACAAAAAACAAAAGCCTATCGCTCCTGAAAAAGCCAAAGAAATAGCGAGCGCCTATGCTCTGGCAGCTCAATTTTATGAAGCGGCATATTCGGACGCATTTTCAATTGCGACACCCAAAAACATAAGAAACGTAATCAATATCAAAACGGGTGTTTCTGGTTTTGAAAAGGCGAAATCGCATGTGACATTCACCCGAACCTCAGCCACCTTTGCCAAATCAATAAGCCCCATAGTTTTGCAACTCTTGAAAGAAAAATACTCACCCGAAGACTGGAAGATGGATCCAGAAATTCGAGTCATTTTGACCGTGCAACCCTTTTTGACCGTTGAAGACTTCATGAGCACTTATGGTGAATCTCTAGCTCAAGTGACCACTCGGATGCTCACCGAAGAAAATCGCGACTCCTACCAACTAGAACGACTGAAAGACCTATTTCAAAACGACTACTTTAAAAGCAATCCGCTCTTTATCGCCAAGTTTTTTAAACGATTGATTTCTGCGCACATTGATTTTCAAAAAAATCCAAAAACATTCAACGCGCTTTTTTCTGAAACGCTCAAAATTTGGTCGCCATTCATTTTGCTCGATAGTCCCAAAGATGTGTCGGCAGTCAAACCTGATCAACATTTCCAAATGCTCTTTCGCCAAGCGAAGATTCTTGCCAAACGAAAAAACGACCCTACGGCGCAAGAGTACCTAAGTGCCTTAAGAGAAACGGCGCAAACCATTTGGGATCTGCGCGGGTTCTATGGCGCTTCAGAAATGCTCTTTCGCTATTCGATATTCAATTGGCGCCTGATTTTTGAGGTATTGGACCTCAATGAAGGCGTTGCCAAAAACCAGATTGAAACTTCTGTCCAACAATACATCAAAGGCAAAATCGACTACAATGGTAAGGTCGTCCCGTTCCCTGAGTTGGCACTTGGTGTTTCGATGGGACGCCAAAGTTATGACCGCCCAGGAATCGAAAGACATTTGATTTGGAACACGCATAATTTATTTACCGAAATTGATAAACGCTCCGAAACACCCATGGTGGCCGCCCGTGCCTTGGTGAAACAAAAGGCGATGTTCGCCAAATACTTTGAAACATCATTAACCAAAAAACTACGCGAGCCCGTCGCCGGACAGCCAGTGGACGTTGATAATTTTGTTGCAGACATCAACACCCACTTCAATAATTTAGCAGCCTCTGACGAAATATTTTTAGAGGCGATAGACTACGACCGTGAGATATTCTTAAAAGCATATTTAAATGTCATGCATGAGCCAAAGATTCCTCTGGAGCTCAGACAAGCTTGGTTTAGACAAATGTTTTTCGACATTCCTATTCAGACCAAATCTGGAGTCAAACTTGACGAGACGGCCATCTCCACCAAAACCAATTTTGACAACACTTCGGCCTTTATCGGTCGATCTGATACAGCACTCAGAGTTGTGAACACCTACCGTGCGCTTTTTGGTCGAGACTCTTTAGAATTTTTGAAAGAATTTAAAAAAGCAGCGCTACTGAAAAACATCAACGACCAGGTTCTCTATGGCTGTGCCGATGCACTCTCTGATGAATTAGAAAAAGATTTTGTCGCCCGCAAAGTCACAGGCTTTGCCGAGGTTTTAGATATCACAAAAATTCTGCACCCTATGGTTCATCGTAAAGTGTCTTACGAAAAATCCATCACTGAAGAAGACGCCATGACTCCCGAAATTTTGGCTGACTCCAACACTTTTCAAATGAACTCAGGACGAATTCAAAAGTTCAAAAAGAAATTGACCGAGACGGCCCTCACTTTCAACCCAACAGACGAACAAAAGCTAACACTCTTCTGGGAAATCACTGAAACGGGAGCCAGCAAATACACCGACGAACTCTTGACCGTGCCGATGCACATCGAGAAACCGTCAAAGCGCAATCGAAACACCTTTGTCAAAGCTCTTGAAGAGGGGCGCATTTCATCGAACACCACCCGACTCAACCTCACTGAGTTTATACTCGAAGATGAGCTCAACGTTTTGCACGATCACATCCCAGTGAATCGGGTTCTTCTCAAGCTCTTGATTGATCGAATCAATTTGTATTGCCCAACCGGATCTCTTGCCAAAGACGATTATCTAGAATCCATCGGCTGGAAGCTCAGCTTAAAAGGCAGTGAGTTGGATGGCTATATTGAAGACCAAAAATCACTCAACTGGCGCAAAGCCAATCCGATGATGATTCGCATTGGCTCGTTGATGGCTGTGCATATCAAGCGCATGAAAATTCATGAGCGTTACAATTGGATTGAATATCTTTTGGATCCTGTAAAAAATGGCACAACACTTTTTGATGTCATTGCCAATGATCTCAAAAAAATCGTGTATAACGATCTCATAAAAAATGCCAGCGGAGTTTTGACCAATAAAGCATTAGAAGAACTGCGCGTGCAGGCCGACCGCATCGCTGACGCTCTTAAAGTTAAGGCCGAGGCCGCCATTCGCGAATCTTCTCCGACCGAGCGAATTCCATTATTCGAAGTGGTTCTGACCTCTGGCGAGGATGCGCTGATGAAACAACATGATTGGCCATTCAATATCACACGCAAATTTTTGAAATACGAACCAGAAAGCACCGAAGAAGTGCTCTTCAAGAACTTTTTAAAAGTCTTGCCACGCCACGAGCCGAGTGTGGCCATGGCCTATATGCTGGCACTTTCGACAGACCCACAAAAAACAAGTGCAGCGCAGCTTTTTGAAGTCTTCGATACTGTTGGCATTAAATTTGGGCAGTTGGTTTCAATTTGGGAGCTTTTTGGAAAAGATGTTGCGGAACAATCACAACATTTAAAGAGCAACGCTCGCCCCCTTACACGTCAAGAAACCATCAGCTTGGCCTATCGAAGAGCGCCGCAACTCATCGACTTAATTGTTGGCTTCCGCAAGAAGCTTGGAAGCGCAAGTGTGAAGTCTTCAACTCTGGTGGAACTCAAAGATGGACGTCTGGTTGTTTTAGCCCTTCGCCGCGACAAAGCTGCAGAAAAAATCAAAATGAACCTCAAGATGGGCCGAGAATATCTCGAATTGCTCAAAAAAGAGAAGGTCATTCAGAACTCCAAATTTCTCGCGGCTATGGTCGATAGCCTCGGTGAGCAGCTGACGGCCGAAATCGATTTCGAACAGGAAGCTGAGAAGTATCGAATAGTAAAACGTTTGGTAAAGGAGCTCGAACGTGACATGCAGGACGATTTGAAAGTACAAAATCATTCTGGCGCTAAAGACGAGCCCACACATTGGAAGCTTGAAGTCCCAGACGTCATCGAAGATCTGCCTTTGAAATCGGATATCGCAAATTATTCCCTGGCCAGCACTGACACCTTTGACAAGTTTCCAGAGTCATTCAAACAGGAGATCGGCCCGATCATCGCCAAACTCAATCTCAAAATGCTTTTCCGATATGGTTATTTCGACCCAGATCGCCATACCGGAAACATCATGGTTAATCGCGAGACCAAGACCATCTATTTTCTGGATCCAGGTCAGCTGGAGAATTTTGAGGAATCAAGTAATCCGTTCAAACGTGACCCACGGATGATTTTGGCCGAGTTTATGAAGGCCGTGAAAGACAAAGATCAAACAGGTACAATCAACGCCGCGATCTTAATGAATAAAGTCGCCAACGACCAATTCGATCGCGCAGCTCTGACTGAGAAAATTCGTAAAATTTATAAATCTCCACACCATGGAGACACCAAAGCTGTACTCCGAGAAGTGGTGAACGAAATAGTTGAAGCCGGTATCAAACTGGACACTCGATTTATGTTTGGCGCCCTAAAAGGACTCATCGTTCTTGGTGGCGAAAAATATGCAGGACCTCGAGTATTTGAAGACATCTTGGAATCCGAGATCACACGTTTAATGATTAAAAAGGCCCCATTGGCTATCACGGCTTGGCTCGGAAACAAATTTGGGAACTCGATTGCCAATATCAAAGATGGCGTCGCAAGTATTGACGCTACACCGGGAAGCAAAGGCACAAAATTTTCGAGTGCTGTGACTGCAACTACTTTGACATTGCCACAAAATCAGGACGAGAAACAAAACCCGGATCAGAGTTCTGCACAAGCAACTGCACAAGGAGCTGGCCCAAGTTGCGAAGACATTGTAGCAAAATGATTTGCAAAAAAATCGAACTACAAACTGCCGAAGCGATAGCATCTCGCTATCGCTTCGCGCGACGAGCTGATTTACAACAAAGATTGAGCTGCGGCTTCGATGGCGACCGCATCAAGTTTGTGTTTGCGATAGAGATCGAGAGCCGAATAAGCACTCTGCCCGAAATGATCTCCAACTCCTAACGACGAAATCTGAAACTTCACGCCGTTTACAGCCAATGCATGCGCAAGCAATGCACCCATGCCCCCCACGACTCGATGCTCTTCGACTGTCACGATAGCTCCGGCAGTTTTAGCTAAAACCGCACGCAAAGTTTTAACATCGACTTTGTTTAAGCACGAAGGATGTACCACCACAGCACCAATCCCCTTGCCTTCAAGCATCGCCGCAGCCTTGAGCGCTTCGCCCACAAGACTTCCTCCGGCAACAACTGCGACCGAGCGTTTGTGCTGTGCTGAAGAATCATGAACCACCTGGGCCTCGCCCAACTTGTATTGGCCTGTTTCAGGCAAATAGGATTTCGGAAAATTCTCACGCCCCAAGAAAAACAAGCGCGTCGGAGGCACACGCCCTGACTTTCTAGCGCTCGCATAGTCTTCAATTGCCTGAGTCATCAAGGCCTCGGCTTCACTGCTTGAACTCAATGAGTAGGCTTCAACATGTGGAATCGATCCGACTTGGGCGAGATAGCTCAAGGCCTGGTGAGACGCTCCGTCGGCCGCATCTTGAAAACCAATATGTGAGAAAACCCCAATCACAGGACCCTGCGAAAGATTACTCATCAAAATAGGCAACGCACCTTTACTGACCCCAAATTGCGCAAAAGTATCAACAACCGGAATATAACCGCTCAACGATAAGCCGATGGCTGTGCTGATCATATTGCTTTCAGCAACGCCCACATCAAGTGCCGCTTCAGGACAGGCCTTATGAAAATCAGCAACACCGGTTGAACCTTGCAGATCTGCTGAAACCGAGAAAACAGGCAGTCCATTTTTTCTTGCATTGATCAT
>CAYONZ010000066.1:0-17857 GCA_964405465.1 uncultured Bdellovibrionales bacterium
TGCTTGGAATCCACTTTGTTTGCATAAACGACGAGATCAAAAAAACCTTCAGAAAAGGTTCCTTCTTTGAGTGTGACTCCTGGTCGCATCGATCCAACTTTGGTGACCAGAACTTCAAAGCGCCTATTGCCAGTCGGTGCAATATAAAATCCCATTTGTGCAGACAAAATAAATACTAAAATACCTAGGATTGCTGCTGGTGAAATAATGTGCCACATGCTGAGGCCTGCAGCCTTGAAGGCGACGATTTCAGAGTCACTGCTCAGTCTGGTGTAGGTCATGAGCACAGTAAACAAGAGGCTCATCGGAAAGAGCACGGGAAGAAAGCTTGTTGAAAGGTAGGTCACCATGAGGCCGATTGTCGATAGCTTTACACCGTGAATGAGCACAAAGTCGGTGAGGCGTAGGGCTTGGAACATCAATAAAATTAAAACGAAAATGATAACCCCAAGAAAAAAAGTGGGAATCATTTCGCCGAGAATGTAACGGATCGTGAGCCTAGCTCTCATTTCATCCTTATCATTTTGGATTGATCAATTTATAGGGTTTGTACTCCCCAATTCGATGGTGAAACACTTTTTCGAACATGTCACTTGCCCAGAGGTTCAGATCTTTTAACGTCCAGTCTTCTAGATTGCGATGATGGTCAAAAGTCCAATCCTGTTTTGCAATGAGCTCTTTCATAATGGAAGGGTGAGTTCCTAGAAACGGCTTGAGTCCATATTGTCGATGGTAGCGAAAATTTTCGAAGTTATTGTCTAGTTTGTTGCCGTGCCACCAACGATTGAGAAGTTTACTTTTTTGTCCCATGAGTTCTGGTGGTTTCACCCAGCCGTAATGAAAAATGCGGCCGTTGGCCTTGGCGACCTTGGGTTTTTCCCCATTCACACGAAAACCCTGTGCATCATTAAAGCTTTGAACACCTGAACTCCTACGCACCATTCGGATCTCGTTTCGGTACCATTTGCGACTCGTGGCAATTGTGGAGTAACTGCCGTAGAAATGAATGTACTGAAACAATAGACCTTGAATTTCCTTATTGCCGTCGTGCTTTTGCACAGCTTGATATATGGGCATGAGGTCATTTTCGTGAACAACCTCATCAGCTTGCAAATAGAAGCACCAATCGTTTTGACAGCGTGCGAGTGCCTCGTTCGTTTTTTCGCTAAGTATCAGCCCGCCTTTGGTCTTCTGGGTATCCCAGAAAGAATCAAAAATTTTGATTTTTCTGTCACCAATTGACGAAATCAGCTCTTTGGTTCGATCGTCAGACTGGCCAACACCAATTACAAACTCGTCGACAATCGGCAAAATACTCTTAATTGATTCAACGCAAGGGTAGCCCATGAGTTCTGCATTTCGGATAACTGTAAAGCCGCTGATTTTCATACTTTAGATTTAGCAATCTGATGGACGAAGGGCAAGTCACGAGTTTCAGTCTTGACCCTATTTGAGATCGCACTTGATAATAAGAGCATGAAAGTCTTGTTGGTTGTAGATGAGTATTCTGAATTGATTGCCTTAGAAAACATGCTTAAGAAGTTGGGTATAGTGGTCGTAGGAACCAACAAAGAAGTGGCGTTGACTGATTCTATTATGGGTTTTTATCCAGAGCTCGTCATTGTCAGTCACAAGGGGCGTAATGTAGATGGAATGCGCTTGTTGCCAAAGATAAAAAAACTATCGCCAGCTTCAAAAATTGCATTTCTTTATTCACCGGCCTCTCTTGCGCAAATGAGTGATGATGATCGAGTTAAAATCGATGCCTTTATTGAATTACCGGTTGCACCAGTGCAGTTGCTTACCATTGTAGCAAATATGGGTGGTTTAAATCGCGAACAGCTTCTTGAAAAATATGAAAAGCTTCAGAGTGCGAAGATTCAAGATGTGAGTTCTAAGACTAAGGTTACCAAAGCTTTTGGTGACGATGGGCGTTCATCTCACAACCAAATGATTCAGGGGGCTGGCGGGGAAGGCGTAAAGAATCAAAAGATTTCGGGTGGAACATCCAAAGGCCCGATTATTCATTCTGCGATGGGTCCCAACGTAGAGCGTGAGAAGAGATTTCAAAAGGCGCTAGAGAGTATGGCCAATGAAAAAGTAGATCGTGTCCTTTCTCATCAGAAGATGAAAGAGTATTCGCAGCAGCTTGAAAAAGACTCTGCTTCTGAAAAAGAAGTCTTGGGCGATATCTTAGAAGAAAAAAAAGAGTTTGTTCGTGCTTTGTTTAAAAAGAAGTGATCGTTTTATTTCTTCTTCTTAAAGAGCATGCCGACAACGTCTTTCAACTCACCAGTGAATAGATCTGGTTTTTCGTTTTTGCCTTTGGTACTTTTCAAATTGGCAATTTCACGGCGAGCATCAATGAAATCTGGATCAATTGAAATCGCGTGTTCTAGTGTTTTTCTGGCGTTTTCGTCTTCGCCAATATAGCGCAAATATAGAGCCTTGACGTAGAAGTAAGTTGCGCTATGCCGATCTTCCGGCGGAATTCCTGAAAGTTCGTCTTTTACGGACTCAATGATGCGTGCGCTTTTTGGTCGTGCATTCTTCACTTTGGCCCAAAGAATTAAGAGTTTCAGTTCTGACGACGGGGGAGCCATGCTTGCCGCCTCTTCGAAAACGGCTCCCGCTTTCTGAAATTCTCCCTTGCCTAAATAGGCCCTGCCATTTTCAGCCAGAGTCGTCGCTTGGAGTTGCTTTTCGGCTTTTCCGAATTCGAGCTCCTTCACATAAACGGACCTTTTATCTTGTTCACTGAGTGTTTCGTAGGCGTCTGAAATCTTGCGGAATGCATCTTTTGTCAGAGAAAGGACATCATCAGGGGTACCCGCTCCAAGTTTGTCAGGATGAAGTGCCTTGGCGAGGTCATGATAGGCTCGTTTAATTTCGCTGTCGGTGGCTTTGGGGCTGACTCCGAGGCGGTCAAAAAAGTTTTGTTTATCCAATTGGGCATTCATCTTTTCGAGACGTTTCTTTTGATGAGTAAAATTGGTCGTGGCTTTTTGTTCGCCAAAGACAACCGTTCGCGAGAGTATTAAAAGGTGAAGCGCACGGTACAAGTGATCTTCAGTGTATTCAGAAGTTGCGAGTAGCTGTTCAATGGTTGTTTGTCCATCGGTTAATTTGTCTATCAGACCAGGCGTATGGCGTAGAATGGGAAGCCCAAATACACGGTGATCATTGGTGTAGGCCGAGCCCTTGCGAAGACTGTGTCGGAGCCAAGGCATGTAAAGTGCGCGTAGCCATTCCATTGTGATTTTGGATCCAATCCAGTTGTCGAGCGATTCGCAAAATGAATTTCGATCAATGAGTGCGTTGGCTGTCATTTCGCTTGAATCGACAAAATTCACGCGCACAGATGTGTTGGCAACAGTTTTACTTAATCGAATTGCCTGTTGTTCGGCTACGACGATTTGAATGGCGTGAGGGCTGAGCACATTGTACTCGACAAGTCGTTCGCCCATGCGTTTGGTACCAGTCATAGCCAAGACTTCGTTGAGGTCATTCGAACTGATGAAACCCATTTCCATTAAGAGGACGCCAAAGTAACTTTTCGTATCCTTGAGGTTTACCTGAACAATATTGCCTTTGTGGAAGCCAACTCCGGCAACGTCACCATCAGCATTGATGATGTTGAGGTGGCCGCTTATGCCGTGATCAAGGAGTAAGCTATAAAGCCAGGGAAGATCGAAGCCATGAACCTGTTCGGTGTCATTGATGGCCTTGATTCGCTCTTTACCAGAAACATTGACCTTGGTGAAAAGATCGTGAATTGGCGACAGTGGCGTTTCCGCAACATGTGCGAGATTTTTTTCAAGAAGTGTCGCGACTTCATCGAGTGCAAATGGCTTTGTGAGAAAGGCCAAAGCCCCGGTTAGTTTTATGGCTTCGCGACTGAACGCTTTATCTTTGTAAATTCCGCTAGTCAAAACGATCGGCAAATCTGAAGAGCTCTCCTCGCGAAGTTTCAGAGCCAGGTCTCGACCGTTCATTTTCGGAAGCATGCAGTCGATGATAGCAAAGTGAACGGTCTGAAGTTTAATCAGGGTCAAAGCCTCATCGGGTTTTCCGGTGAGTAAGGGCTTGAAGTGCATACGAGACACCAACTCAGAAAGGGCTTTCCCGAGCGTTGGATCATCTTCTACAATTAATACCTTTAACTCTTCTTTTGACATCACTAGACTTATCGGCGGGTGTGCTGGCAAATTTGACAGAGATTTCAGAAAAATAAGATGACGCTAGTAGTCATAAAAATTCTCATCGCCGCATCAATCAAGGGCTGGTCAGGACATTGGTTCTGCTTTAACCTGAGACAATAAAAACGGAGGATCTACACGTGGGAAGCAACACAATTCATACTACCGATGCAAATTTTGAGAGCGATGTTTTAAAGTCAGACATTCCGGTTCTGGTCGACTTTTGGGCCGAATGGTGCGGACCTTGTCGAGCCGTTGCGCCAAAGCTTGACGAGATCGCGACAGAGTATGCCGGTAAGGTAAAGATCGTGAAAATCAATATTGATGACAATCAGGAATCTGCAGCTCGCTTCAACGTGCGCTCAATTCCGATGATGATTCTTTTCAAGGGTGGGCAGTCAGTTGGCCAGCTTCTGGGAAATTTGCCAAAAGATTCAATCGTCGATTTAGTTAAAAAGGGTTTGTGAGAAGACGACTCATTGGACGACTGAGCCAATTTGATCAGAGATTTTCAATAGTTCTTTGATTTCAAAAAACAGAGTTAAACGAAAGGCCGCTATGTTAAAGCGGCCTTTTTTAATTGGTTTGAATTGTTACGTGCTCGGATGAGGATTCTCATTAAAACAAATATTTGCGGTATGAAGCGCTCGAGACAAAACCAAGGCCGGCCATTGTCGTGAGCATGCTCGATCCACCATAAGAAATTAAAGGGAGTGGAATTCCCACAATTGGGAGAATGCCGATGACCATGCCGATATTGATAAACATATGCCAAAATAGAATCGATAAAATACCGACGGTCATTAGCGCGCCAGCTTTATCCTTTGCCTGAGAGGCAATGCGAATGCCTAAATAAAAAAGATAGATGAAAAGAGAAACTGTGCCGATGCTCCCAAAAAAGCCATGTTCTTCGCTGAGCACACTGAATATGAAATCAGTATGTCGTTCAGGTAAGAACTCAAGTTGCGACTGGGTTCCCTGGCGAAATCCTTTGCCAAATACCTTTCCGCTACCAACTGCGATTTTACTTTGAATGCTATTGTACCCCTTGCCCTGTGGGTCTTGTGCTGGATCAATAAAAGTTTTGACGCGATTTTTCTGATATTCTTTTAGACCAAACATCCAAGCTGCCGGAAGAGCAAATGCAATTGCAATGGTTGCGGTCAGCAAAATTTTGCGCTCGATGCGCACAAACAGCAACATTGAGCCACCAATGATCACTAACATCATGGCGGTTCCCAGGTCAGGCTGTTCTGCTGTGATTAGAAAGGGAATTCCAATAATTGCCAAAGGCATCAACATTTCTTTCAGAGACATTCCATTTGGAAATGACTTCTGTGAAAGGTATTTCGCGAGCGCAAGGACCAGGGCCACTTTCATTGTTTCGGATGGTTGATAGCTAAAAAAGCCGAAGTCGAGCCAACGCTGGGCCCCAAGGCTGATCTTTCCAAAAAACATGACGGCAATGAGGGCCAAAAGGTTCAGAGTGTAAATGATATATGAGAGGCGTAAAAACATCTGGTAGTTGACCAGTGTTGTGACAAAGTACATGCCCCAGCCAACAGAGAGCCAAAAGATTTGCGATAAAAAAAGGCGATTCATTCCTTGGATTGTTGCACCATGAGTGGCGCTATATAAATTAATCAAGCCGACTAGGTTCAATGCAAAAATCACTGCGGCAAAGTGCCAGTCGATTCGCTTTAAGAAAGTTTTTTCTTCTATCCAAAAGTTTGAGTTCATTCTCCCTCGATTCTTTCTCCGGGCTCCTGGTCAAGTGGTGCAATTTGTGGCTTTTTCTGCGTGTTTTTTCCAGGTACTCTGCTGAGCCACTCGGGATGATACTTTGCTACATAGGCACGAACGATTTCACGCGCAACCGGCGCTGCACCTGAGGCTCCATGGCAAGCGTGTTCGGCCAAAATTCCAAACGCAATCTCGGGCTTGTCAGCTGGAGCGTATCCAATAAACCACCCATGATGTCTTTGCGCTTTTGGTCGCGCCTCACAAGAGGCATAGATTTGATCAGCAGAAAAGGATTGCACCTGGGCTGTACCGGTTTTTCCTGCGATTTCGATAAACGGCAGTCTTGACCCTCGGGCAGTTCCTCGGTCTCCATTTACCACAAGTCGCATACCTTCTTTGACTGTTTGAAAAACTGACTTATCTATATCGACCCCTCCTCCAGGCTGGCTGAGATCGCGAACGACTTGCGGGAAAAACTCTTTTAAGACTTTGTTTTCCGGTGATAGAATTTTTTTAACAATAAATGGGCGAACCACTTGTCCTTCTGTGCCGATGGCGTTGTAAGCTACCGCCATTTGTAAAGGCGTGGTCAGCACGAAGCCTTGTCCGATCGCATTGCTTAGGTTTTCTCCGGGTTGCCACTCTTCACCCATTTTTTCTTTTTTCCATTCTGAGTTAGGCATTAAGCCCGACCGTTCCCCAATAAGTTCAACACCGGTCTTTTGTCCGATTCCAAGAGCGTTGCAATACTTGAACATGCGGTCTATTCCCAGGGCGATACCCATCTTGTAAAAGAAAACATTGCTCGAACGTTCAATGGCTTGAGCGATAACTAGGTTTCCGTGTCCACCTTTTAAATGATCATGATAGGGGCGACCAGCAAATTTAATTTGCCCAGGACACGCAACAACTGTCGATGGTGTCACCACTTTTTCAGCCAATGCTGCAATGGCTACCAATGGTTTGAATGTCGATCCTGGCGGATTGTGATCTTGAATGACTTTATTTCTAAAGGGACGATCTGGATCATTCACCAGTGCGTTGAGCAACTGTGGCGTAATTCCTGTTGCAAATTCATTAGGGTCGTACGAAGGAGCATTGACCCATGCGAGAACTTCACCGTTGGACTTCATTGCAACGGCTCCGCCGATTCTTCCGCCAAGCACGAACGAATTAAATGCGGCTTCCTGAATATCCTTGTCGATAGTCAGAACGATATTGTTTCCGGGTTTTGCTTCTTGGATTCCATTCATATATCCCAAGACGCTTGATGAGTCGTTGGCGGCTTCGCGGCCGTGAGCGTCGACCTGAATCACTGAAATACCATCTGTTCCCCTGAGGTCACCATCAAAGACTTTCTCAAGACCACTCTTGCCGACAATGTCTCCCTGCTGAAATTTAAATTTTCCTTTGGTTTCCTCATTGAGTTTTGGAAGTTCAAGCTTTGATATTTCGCTGACATAGCCAAAGAGTTGTGCGCCATTTTTTTGCAAAGGATAACTTCGCACAACGGTTTCTTTGATGTCGATACCTGAGAATTCCAGTTTCAGAAGTTCTATGCCGAACCGTTCCTCATGCGAAAGATTTTCTTTGATACGAATAGACCGAAATGGGCCATTGATTTTTTTGCTCTTCTTCACCTGTTCAATAATTTGACTTGGAGGAACGCGCATCACTCGACTCAATCCTTCAGCGAGGTCATCCAAATTGGTCACATATTGTGGGGAGACCACAGCCTCGAATCCAGGTGTGATGCCGACTAAGATCTGTCCATTTCGATCGTAGATGATTCCGCGGGGAGCCAGCATTTTTGTCTCTTTGATGCTGTTTTGTTCAGAAAAGGTTCGGAGTTCAGCTCCGTTTATAATTTGTAGGTACCAGAGGCGGATAAAGAAAATAAAAAAGGTCCCAGCGATAATGAAATAAAGAATTCTAAAGCGGGAAGCATACTCTTTCGCTTCTTGTTCGTTATAAGAAAAATAGTTTGATGCCATACTTCTTTTGAACCTTCTTTATGAAATTAGCTCAGCGCTTGCTTCGGTGCTTTCTCGTTGTGTGAGTTTGTCAAACCATTGAAAAATCGGAAACAAAATAAATGCAGGGATGGTCGTGAGTAGGGCCTGTCCCAACCAAGTCGCAATCTGCGGTGAGCGCATTGGGTCTGCCTCGAAGCTCAGTGAAAGTATGCAGTGTAATGCATTAAAGAGTAGGCTCGCTCCACTGCAAGCGAGCATGAAGTAAGTGCTTCCCGACCAATAGATACGTCGCTTAAAAAAACGGGTAAACAAGCCGATCGACATAATCAATAAAATGAGGATTCCATCTGGAATCAATGTCAGTGTCGACAAGACCCAAAAGCAAAGATAGATGAACCAAAAAAGAGGAATGATCTGATTGTATAATGCAAAATACACCAGAACTGGTATCCACATATTTGGAGCGGGCCAATATCCAAAGACTTGCAGCCAAAAAGATGTTTGCATGGTGGAGAGTAAAATAAGTGCCGCCAAGAACAAGGTGAATTGAAATAGCCTAAGCCAAATCTGCTTAACTGTCACAGACTATTCTCCTGCGGCTTCGTATTGAGAATTGTATTTGGCTTGGGTGGGTTTTCTTTTTCAACAAGTGGAGGGCCAAATTCACTGTCGTCAAAAACTTCAGAGAAGTCTTCATTTTTAGAATTTGTAACTAAGAAGACTTCCTCTAGATTTGCAGGGTTAACAACTGGCGATACTTCTGCTTCTAAGCTGATTCCGGTTCCGGCCTTCTTGATAGAAGTAATTCTTCCAATCGGAAATCCCTTCGGAAAAATTCCTTGATGAGGGATTATGCCCTGAAGTCCGCCGGTCACAATCATGTCGCCAACGGTAACGTCATCAGCTCTTTCAATGTAGCGAAAGCGACAGAGGCTGTCTCGGTTGGCAAGGCTTCCGCCTTTTCCTGAAATCACCCCACGGGCTCTGGTGCGTTGAACGATACCATCGATGGCTGCAGCACGATCAGTGAGTACCAATACTTGCGATGAGTACAATCCCGGGCGGAATACATATCCGACTACACCCTCGATGGTAATCACGGCCTGCAATTTTTTAACTCCATCCGAAACACCGCGATTGATTCGAATAAGGTACCGATCTGGAGAAATATCACGTGCGATAACTTTCGCCGCCATCAATTCCATCGAAGTCGAATCTTTAAACTTCAAAAGCTGGTTGAGGCGCTGATTTTCAAGCTTAAGTTCTGTAAATTCACCGAGCTTGGTTTTGAATTCCTCGTTTTCTTTTTGGAGATTCAAGTTGGTTCGTTTGATTCCTAAAAGATTGACGTACATCGAAGTGGTACCGCGCACACCACTTGTAAAGGAAGAATAACCATTTTGAAATCCGCCCACGACAAAATAAAAAGGCTTTTTATACCAGGGTTCTTCTCCGGGACTGCGTTGCATATTGAGGGAAACAATTGGCAACGCTGCCAAAATAAACAAAACGAGTAAGGCCTTTCGTAGATCAAAGTTAAAAAAACCCAATGTCGACTCCTGATGCTTGATCAAATAAACGCTGCGGGGTCACAGCGTGACATTACATTCCCAATATTACTGATGTTCCCAATGTATTTAAAAAATTCATATTTAATATTAAATCATCAATTCCGTTCATCTCTTGCAGTTTTGTGTGCTCATTAAAAGCTCGACTTTCGCGACCATTTCTGTTGCGATCTAATCGTGTCACATCATAACGCAGTTTTGTATCGATAACTTTCGAATATCATCCAACAAAACTACTTGAAATAGAACATAAAAATGGTTGAAATGTTCACTCGGAGGGATTCATGTACAATCTGAAAGTTAAAACATCGAAGTGGCTTGAGAATTTGAATATTGATCGGCAATTGCAGCGGCGGGTGTTAACTGCAGTTATTTTTGGAGCGATTGTGTTTGTGTTTGTGGTTTGGGAAATCCAGCCGCGACGTGATTTCGGGCCATCAGGTGTTGCTGCACAGGTAGATGGACGTGTGATTTCTTCAGCAGATGTCATCGCGGCAACTGAAAATATGGCTGGAGATCGACGTCAGGATCAGAGCGAATCAGGCCGTCGCAAGTTGACACAACAAGCGCTGCAGGCATTGATTCAGCAGGAAATTCTTTATAAAAATGGAACAACCGAAGGATTCGGGGTCGCGAATCAAGCCGTGGCAGATATCATTATCAAAGCACCCGTTTTTGTTGAGAACGGTGTATTCAAACGCGAGCGTTATAAGGCTTTTTTAGAAGCGCGACATAAAACAGCAAATGAGCTTGAAGAAGAATTACGCAAAGGTGAGGTTGAACGCAAAGTACAGAGGTTTTTTGCGACCGTTTTGCAGCCCAATCCTCTTGAGGTGACGGTGCAGTTGGATTTGAAGAAGATCAAAGCGAACCTTGAATTTGCAAAGCTTGATGTTGATAAAATGGTGGCTGAGTCTCAGATTTCTGATTCCGATGCGTCCGTGTATCTTAAAGGGGCTGATTCAGCATCGCGTATTAAAAGCTATTATGACACTCATCGCGAGGAGTTCAATACTGGTGAAAAAGTAAAAGCCCGCCACATTCTTTTTGCCACCAAAGAGGGTGACATGGCTTCTGAAAAAGCGGCGCTTACAAAAGCCAACGAAGTCTTGGCCCAGTTAAAAAATAAAGGAGATTTCGCAAAATTAGCCAAGCAGCACAGCGATGACCCAGGGTCAAAAAACAATGGCGGAGAATTGGGCTTTTTTGAACGTGGAAGCATGGTACCTGAATTTGAAAAAGCAGCATTTGCAGCTAAACCTATGGAAGTTAGTGGGCCAGTCAAAACTAAGTTTGGAATTCACCTTATTCAAGTTCTAGATAAGGTTGCTGCAAAATCAATAGATGCTAAAGGAGCTGAAGCCACTATTGCAAAGAAGTTGATCGCAAAAGAGAGATCTCAAAAGGTTTATGCCGAGCTGGAGAGCGCAGCAAAAGCTGGAGATCTTAAGGCGATTGAGACACACCTTGAAAAACAGAAAGTAAAGTGGGAAGAGACCGGTGCTTTTAGTATAGACTCAGAGTACATTCCCAAAGTTGGTGCCAATGAAGAGCTTGCAAAAATTGGTTTTCAATTGAGCGCGCAGAATCCGATTTATAAAGGGGTTGTTCGCGAGGGAGCTATGGCCTATGTCCTAAAGTATAAGCCCGTGACTGAAGCGAAATCAGAAAAGAACAAAAAAGATATCTTGGCAGGTTTAGATTTCGATAATCCAGAAATGGTGAAACTCTATCTTGCGAATCAAGTGATGCAAGAAACATTTGGGCGTTGGCAGAAGTCTTTAATTGCAAAAGCTAAAATCAAAGTCGGATCGCAGTTCTCAGGGGAATCTGGGGCGTCTGAAGGTCCAGGAGATTTTTAAAACACTTCGAATAGAATAGTCCACATGCTTGATGGTCTCAGAGTGAAACATTCCCTGTCTCACTCTGAGCGAGAAATGTGAAACTTGCATAAGTTTTTTGCAGAACCTCAACTCTAGTCCAGTCTAGTCCGATAAAACCCATGTTGATTACAAGGGGGACGTGGCGTGGGTTTTCTGAGGCGGTCATCTCGGTTCGATATTGCGCTCGATCGAAAGTTATTCATTTTTCAGATGTTTTTTGGAATTCTCGCACTAAGTCTCACTCCCGCCGCTTGGGGGCAGGACTTTGTGCCAGGTGAAGTTCTCGTGAAACTTAAGGGCAAGGCATCGAGCCTGAATGCCAATGCTTTCATCGGTAAAGCCGTGAGTGAAAAGGGCATGACTCTAAAAGGATCTTGGAGCGGGCTCAACATGCATCAGTTTACATTGAAACCCGGAGACGATGTGACGGCAGCCATAAGGCAGCTAAAAGCCGATCCCGCCGTGGAATATGCTGAGCCAAATTACTATTTAAAAATGCAGAGTTCAGGTTCGCCAGAGGGGCCTTTGCTTGACCAGGCCGGCTTCGAGGCCGCTGCAGCTGCGGCCGCAAGTGTTTCAGCGAGTTCGATGACAGGTGCTTCTATTGGGCTCACACAGGCCTGGGCTGCAGAGACCCCTGGCCTCACGCCGAGCGTGGTTGCGGTTATTGATACGGGAATTGATCTGAATCATGCTGTGTTTGTAAATAGCGGCGCGCTGTGGACCAATACTGGAGAAATAGCCGGAAACGGAATAGATGACGATCACAACGGCTATATAGATGACGTCCACGGATATAATTTTGTTTCAAATAATGGCACTCCCACAGATGACAACGGCCATGGCACGCATGTCTCTGGAATCATTTTAGGTACCACTCAAGATATTTCAAATGTTTCGAGTATTGGTGCTGCAAAAATTCGAATCATGCCACTGAAATTTTTAGATTCAAGCGGTTCCGGTTCCACTTCAGATGCGATTCGAGCAATTTATTACGCGATCAATAACGGCGCAAAGGTTCTTAACAATTCATGGGGTGGCGGTGGGTATAGCAGTGCGCTTCTCGACGCGATCACCTACGCCTACAACGCCAAAGCCACATTCGTTGCAGCTGCCGGAAATGCTTCTAATAATAATGATGCAAGCCCAACTTATCCAGCAAATTATTCGGTTCCAAATTTAATGTCGATCGCAGCGACCACCGATGCCGATGTCTTAGCTAGCTTTTCAAATTATGGAGCGTCATCTGTGCATCTTGCTTCTCCTGGTGTCGCGATTCTCAGTACCTACGCTGGGGGATCTTACGCCTATCTTTCTGGCACAAGTATGGCCACTCCATTTGTTTCGGGAGTGGCAGCTTTGATGGTTCGTGAGTCGCCATCAATGAATGGGTATCAGGTGAAAAATCTTATTTTTGGCGGTTCAGACAGTGTGTCAGGTTTAACTGGTAAAGTGTCGACGCATTCTCGTCTGGATGTGCTTAATGCTGTGGTGTCGTCAAAATCAACTTCAGTAGATTCAACGCAGCCGTCATATTCCTCGGCAGGGGCGCGGGATCCGGCTTCTGAAGACGGTGCAAAAATGGCTGGCTGTGGAACTGTCAGTAACGAGGTTATTCAAGAGATGAGTGACGAAAGTGGAGGGCGTGGTCCTTCTGGATTGACGTTTTTTTTATTAGGAGCAGTGGTGCTTGCTCCTATAATTACGGTGCAGATAATGAAGGCACGTAACGGTCGTAATCGTCGGCAGTTCGAGCGATACGAAATCGATTCTCAGGTTCGCTTCAAAATGGGTGATCGTCAGCTCTCTGGGCAGGTGAGCTCCATCTCCATGGGAGGTCTCCAGCTCAATACCGACGAAATGCTTGAAAAGGGTGGGGTCGTCAAAATGTCGATCGAGAGCCCTGATGGAACAAGTCAAATTGAGGTGCAAGGCCGGGTCGTGTGGACAGACACCGACACCAGAAAATCATATGGTGTGCAATTCGAGCAGGCCGAAAAGACGGTGCTGCAGTCGATCGCAGGTTGGACGCAGAATTTGATTAAGAACTAGCGAGAATTTGCATTGCGTTCGCGATTTCATCGCCTCTAGAATGAATCCCAACATGAACAGTGTTGGGATTTTTATTTATGGGAAAAGCAAAATTTCAAAAATCTGAGTTTCATATAAGCGGTATGAGTTGCGCGGCTTGTGTGAATCGTGTCGAGCGCAAGTTGAAGTCCAATAGCTTTGTGCAGTCTGCTCAAGTTTTGCTGCCAACAGAAACTGCGACCGTAATCTATGAGGCTGAACACCTGAATGAGCAGCAAATTATTCAGCTCATTCATGATTCCGGCTATGAAGGAGAGTTGGTCCAAGCAAATCAAGAAGAAGTGGACGACTCAAAGATGACCGGGGTGTTGTTGGCGAAAATCATTGTTTCTTTAACTGTAGCCGTTGCCTTTATGATTTTTGGGATGACCGGAGATCTGCCGGGACAATTGCAGCTATTGATTGTTCTGCCGATACAATTTTATTGTGGATATGATTTTCTCAAAGGCATGGTGCGAAGTTTCTATTTTAGAAATCTCAACATGGACACCCTTGTTGGTATCGGCACACTCTCTGCATTTTTGTATAGTACTTTTGTGGTGATGCGTTCCTATTTACCTTTAGGTGAGGGGCTTTCGGACTCTGCTCCAGGCGTGGCGACACGTGGGCATATGGTCCATTCGACAGGACCGTCAGTCTACTTTGAGACTGTGGCCTTTTTAATTGGTTTCATTTTGTTGGGCCGTTATCTTGAGGCCCGCGCAAAGCGCCGCACGGGTTCGGCTCTCAATCAGCTTTTACATTTAGCTCCGCAGACAGCGAGGGTAAAACGACATGACACCTGGTCTGATTTGCCGGTCGCAGAGATCCTTGAACAAGATGTCATTCAAGTGGCAACTGGCGAACGGTTTCCGGTTGATGGCGAGGTGATACTGGGCCAGGGGTCGGTAGATGAATCCATGTTAACAGGCGAGAATATGCCAGTCTTAAAAACGGTGTCCTCTCAGGTGTTTTCTGGCACAGTTAACCTTGAAGGTGCATTGGAGTTCCGTGCGACCAAAGTGGGCGAACAAACTTTGTTGGCACAAATCGCTTCGATGGTGAAGTCTGCGCAAAGTTCCAAGGCTCCAATTCAGAAACTTGCCGATCGAGTTTCAGCAGTGTTTGTTCCGATTATTTTGGTCTTGGCCGTGCTCACTTTTTTGATTTGGTATTTTGCTCTTGGTCACAACTTTGAGATGTCATTTCTTTATGGCCTTTCTGTTGTCGTGATTTCTTGTCCCTGTGCTCTGGGGCTTGCCACTCCTTCTGCAGTCGTCGTGGGAGTAGGGCGGGCCGCAACTCATGGCCTCTTGGTACGAGATGCTGAGGCTTTACAATTGCTAGAGAAAGTATCCGTCATAGCTTTTGACAAAACCGGAACTCTAACTCGTGGGCGTCCAGAAGTGACAAAATTTATTCTGGCGTCTGGTGTCCAGGAGCGTGATGTCTTAGAGAAAGTATTGGTGCTTGAACAGAGCAGCAGGCATCCGTTGGCTCAAGCTATTTCTCGATATTGCGAAGATCGTGGGGCAGCTAGTTCATGCTCTGTCGATCAGGCGCAGACCTCCGCAGGATTGGGGTTGCAAGGGGTTGTTGATGGTCATTTGGTCATGATCGGATCTGAGAAGTATCTGTCTGATCAGGGAGTTGTCGTTTCGACAATCACAACGACAGAAGCTGCAGCGCAAACTTTGGTTTTTGCTGCGATAGATCGGGTATATGTCGGAGTTTTTTCTATTGAAGACGAACTCAAGCCAGAAGCAAATTCAGTCATTTCAGATTTTGAACAACGTCATATAGAAACTCACATGATTTCGGGAGATCGTGACTCGGTGGCACAGAGTCTCGGCAGAAAGATCAAAATTTCCAAAGTCTGGTCTGAAGTATTGCCGCAAGATAAAGCCGAAATTATTCAAAAGTTGAAAGCGCAAAAGTCGGAATCAAATTCTCAAAAAAGCCAAAGAGAGAGTTCCCGTATTGTAGCGATGGTGGGTGACGGCATCAACGATGCTCCGGCTTTAACTAGTGCAGATGTTAGTTTTGCGATGGGTTCGGGTAGCGATATCGCAATTAAATCTGCGTCAGTCACGATCTTGAATGGAAATCTTCAATCGATTTTGACCGCGATTGATATTTCAGGCAAAACCATGCGTACAATTCGCGAGAATCTTTTTTTCTCTTTTATTTATAATTTACTTGCCATACCCGTGGCCGCTGGATTTTTTTGGTCATGGGGACTTCAGCTCTCTCCGATGCTGGCGGGCTTGGCTATGACCATGAGTTCAATTACTGTTGTTTCAAATAGTTTACGCCTTCGTTGGCGTTAAAGGGAGAATCGATGATCTATTTATGGATGATATTAATTGGTCTGGCCGCGGGAGTATGTAGCGGACTATTTGGTATTGGTGGCGGCGTAATTATTGTTTCTGTTTTGGTGCTGCTGATGGACTACACCCAAAAAGAAGCCAATGCCACTTCGCTTGTGGCTCTCATACTTCCAGTGGGAGCTCTCGGCGTTTACCGTTACTATCAAGCTGGCTATCTTGCGAAGGACAATTTCAAAAACGGTGTGATGATCGCGCTCGGTATATTTATTGGGACACTCCTGGGTTCACAGTTTGCCGTCGGCTTGCCAGAAAAACTTCTTTCCAGGTCATTCGCAGTCTTTCTGATTGTCATTGCAGTTCGAACTTGGTTTGCAAAAGGTTAGTCTAGGGCGTCCGACCAAATGAGGAAACACCCTGATCGATAGTAAAGAATTTGCGGACAAGCTTAAGCTGCTTTTGTTTCGCGCCACTTAGGCAAGAATAAGTGAATCGTCGTGCCGTGATCACTTTCATTTTCTCGTTTAACTTTACTTTCAATCTTTATTTGAGCCCCATAAAGATCGACGTATGACTTCACTAGGGGCATACCAAAGCCCGTACCTTTTTCTCCAGAAGTACCAAGTCTTGAAGTTTGTTTTGCGGTACTGAATAAATTCTTTGCAACTTCAGCTGGCACTCCAACTCCAGTATCTATAACTTGCAGATGAATATTGTCTGGATTTTCGGTGACTCGAATCTCGATCACTGATCCTGGAAAAGAAAATTTAATTGCGTTTGATACTAAATTATTGAGCACGTTATTACTAAAAGTAACGGGTTCAGCCGAGATAAGACAGTGACTACTCCAAGTCTCCTTAGAAAAACGCAGCTTCAAATTCTTGTCTCGCAGTTTTTCTTTGAACATAAATTGGGCCTTTTCGACCATTTCTTCAATTGAAACGGCCTGCGGCTTGAATTCTTTTTTTCCTGAATTAACAGCTTGGATTTCACGAACATAGTTCAAGATATCGATAATTGTTTCTGTCGCACGCCGCATGCGTTGGCGGTGAGGTTCAATCTGGCTGTTTCCCAGGTGTTCGAGCACTAATAGACTTGTAGAGATGATCGAGAGCGGATTACTGAGGTCATGAGCTAAAACTCTGATGAGCTTTGCATTTTCTTGAAATTTTCCATCAAGTGCCAAATCTGATATTTGTAACTCATCAAATGCGGCTTTGAGCTCACCTTGTTTTTTCTTTAATTCTCGAATCGAATTGTCTTTGAAGAACTGATAGGAAAGTGAAAAGACAAGCATGGTCGCAATGGCGCAGATCAAATGGATCAGGCGAAGCAGAGATGTCTGTTCGGGGCTAAAGTCATTGAGAATGGTTAGCCCAATTCGTGAGCCAAAATACAAGACAGCCCCTCCGCATGAGAGAGCGATTGCCCAAAAAACAGATGATTTTTTGTCGAGAATAAATGTGCCCAGGGCTATGGCGACCATGAACCAAGATAAGCCAGGACTGTTGATTCCACCGGCAACAAGTGCCGTTCCAAACAAAACTAGAAATGCGCTCAAGATTAAAATATTTCCCGCCCAAACATTTGGACCACGTCTGCGAAAAACTAAATACGAAACTGTTGCAATTGCGAATGAGAGAAAGGCCATAAACGAAACGTGATACTTTCCAATGGCTGCGTAAACAAAAGTAAAAACAAAATAGAGCGCCATCGCAACCACATTAAAAATCGCAAAACCCAAGCGCGAATCATAGCTAAAATTATCTATGATCTCTTTGCGAGTAGGTAACAGAATGTCAATTTTGCGGACCTTCTTTTTAACCATACTTTTCTTTTTCGGCGCAAACACGGTGCTTTTGTACCAGAGAAAGGTCCTATTCGAGTCAAAACTCTGGAAATTTGCCCAAAAAGTAAAGACTTGCAAGGTGTCGCGAACTCCAGATATCTCCGCCAATCTCAACATTTCCCGGAGGAAAATTTTTCGTCAACTGTCTGCCCCACCAAGGGCTGAACTGATGAATGTCTAGAGTAGCACTCGTCGGGCGCAAGCGGACATATAGGTCGGGGTTTTGAGATGAGTCTGGATTT
>CAYONZ010000067.1:0-15134 GCA_964405465.1 uncultured Bdellovibrionales bacterium
CCCGTTTGAGTGGAGGATCATCTTCGCTTGCAAATTGATTCTCTGGTGTGATTAAAACAATCGCCGGTTCGTATCCTTCCTCTGGTTGGCTTGAGACAAAACCTACGGGCTTGTTCAATAAAATCGTAACTTGATCTTTTAGTGATCGGCGCGCCTGCGGAGCCAGTTCAATATCGACATCGCTGCTTACTTTTTGCCCAATTTGTGCGACCTCTCCATTCACTTTGACCCATCCCTTGCTGATGAGTTCATCGGCCTCGCGGCGAGAGCAAATTCCACGTTCGGTCATTAATTTTGAGAGGCGTAATTTTTCATCTGTAGACATGGTCCTGTTGTAACACAGAGCAAAACTCGGAGCAAATCCTGATGACAAATCTCTTTAAAAAAATATGATACCGGCCTGAATAAATTAAACAAATACGAGTTTCTTTCGGGTGTGCCGGGAAACAATCAGATCGAGGAGGATCAATGCGAGCTCTGACTCTTGTCATTTCTTTGTTCATGTTCACTTTTGCCCACGGCGCTCATGAAAGTTTCAAAGGAACAATTTACGAAAAAGACTCAAGTCCACTCAAGGAGCTCTATAAATACGAGCACAAGGTGAAAGCAGAGGATAAAAAAGTGAGTGTTGAAAATCACTTTTTTGACCTTGAAGGAAAAGAGGTCACCACAGAGTTCGCGGAAATTGCTCCTGGTGAAAAGGTGATCATGTTTAAACAGATTCAGAAACAGCTCGAGGCTGAGGGCCTGATCGAGGTCAAAGATGATAAAGTATATTTCACCTATACAAAAGATGGAAAGACCAAAAAAGAAGAAGAGAAATTGAAAGATAACTTTGTGGTGACTCCTACGGTGATTCCGTATTTGCAAAAGAATTGGGAGCAAATTAAAGCGGGAAAAGATGTCGACATTCGTCTCGGCGTGGTTGATCGTCTTGAAACAGTTGGCTTTCGTTTTAAGAAAGATCGCGAAGACACTTTTGATGGGAAAAAAGTTTTGTTGGTGAGACTTGAACCTTCGACGTGGGCTATTCGCCAAATCGTTGATCCATTGACATTCACAATGTCCGAAGATGGAAGTCGTCTTCTCCAGTTGGTGGGGCGTACGCCATTGAAGAAGAATGTTAACGGTAAGTGGAAAGATCTTGATGCTCTGACAAAATATATCTACTGATTTTCAAAGTAATTCGTTTTGTGAGCTTGGGTAAATACTGTGTTTACCTGAGCTCCAAACACTGACAAAATTCACACCCATAAATATTAAAAATTTGACGGGATGATCTAGCCAACCAAAGAGCTCGATTCCAAGTATCGTGCAGGCCAGGGGTGTGTTGGTCGCACCTGCAAATACAGCAACTAGACCCGTGGCACATAAAAGATCTGTTGGCATTCCAAAGTATTGAGCTAAACCACTACCTAAAAGCGCACCAATACAAAATAGTGGCGTCACCTCGCCCCCTTTGAAACCGAAGGCCAAGGAGAGCGATGTGGTGAAAAGTTTCGCCGCAAAAAACCAAAGTGGCACAGACCTAAGGAAGGCATCTTGGATCAACCATGTTCCCAATCCTGCGAAGGGCAAGGCGGCAGGAAAGCTAAAAATGCAGAGCAAGGCGGCTCCACCCAAAAAGCCCAACACCAACGTGTTGATATTTTTCGATTTGGATATTTTTATTCGGTGCCAATACGTCTTTAATTTCAAATGCAACCAAAGAAAAGCTTTTGAGGCTAGGCCAAACAAAAGTGCGCAGACAAGTAAAAAAAACATGTCTTTTGGAAGGAGCTCAAAGACTTGGATTTGAGGCAGAACCATATGTTCCACTCCAAATAAATGGCCAAATTCACGACAGACGTAGTCGCCGACAAATGCTGCCAAAGAGCAAGGAAGAATCGAAAAAAGAGTTTGTTTTCTCAGTGGGCGGCAAATCTCGATGCTAAAAATAATTCCGGTCCAGGGCGTTCCAAATACTGCACCAAATCCTGCCGCGAGTGAACTGATCAACACGATTCTGCGGGCCTCCTGAGAGATTTTAAAGACCCTAGAGAGTCCATCGCTAAGTGGAGCTGCCATTTGTAAAGCAGTACCTTCTCGCCCGACGGAGGCTCCAAAAAGGTGAGAGGCTATTGTGCTCACGAGAATCGTGGGAGCTTGCACCCATGAGAGATTTTTTTGGGGATAGTGAATTGCGCGAAACACGATTTTTAATCCGCTCTCAAATGCATGCAGAGGTGCTGACGGTCTTGCATACAACCATGCAAATCCCAACCCAAGAAGAGGCAGGCCCAATAAAAAGCCTGGGTTCTCTAGGCGAAGACGAGAGGCTCTTTCAAGAAGAAAAAGAAAAAGAAATGCCGATACTCCAGCGAGTACGCCCACCAAAGGACTTAAGAGCAAAGCCTGAAGCCAAGGCTTGCTCCATAATCTTCGTGCAGACAACGGCCTGGCCTCTGAGCTCACAGTCATAACAGCTGAATTCCTCCGTCCACAGTTAGCAGTGATCCGGTCGTCCACTCTGAGCCGGGTGCACAAAAATGAAAAATGCTGTGAGCCACTTCCTCGGGAAGTCCGATTCGTCCCAGAGGTTGCAGGGGAGCGACATTGGCTTTGGCCTGCTCGGCTCCTTCTGGTGAATTCTCAAACTGATGAATAGGCGTATCAATAATTCCAGGACAAACGGCATTCACGCGTATTTTGTATGGAGCCATTTCGAGTGCAAGACCAAGTGTAAAGTTGTTGAGGGCGGCCTTGGAGGCAGAGTAGCCACAGGTGTTTAAAATGGGTCGGTGAGCAAGTGTTGAGGACACATTCACAATGACGCCTTCGCTATTCTTGATAAGGTACGGAAGGAGAGTCTTACAGGTCCGAACAATAGAGAAAAAATTAACATCAAACTGCTCCTTCCATTCTTGTTCAGTAGAGTTAAGAAAACTTTGTGGGCGATAGATGCCAGCATTGTTAATCAGGGCTTTAAAATTTGACGAAAAATTCCAGCTGGTCTCGATTTTTTCTATTTGCAAAGTCAGTTCTTTTGCGATGTCTGGACGTGCTAAATCGAGCGTGAAATAATTGAAATTCGATCCCAATAAGGATCTCATTGATTCAAGTGGACCGGACCGACGTGCAATGCCTATCACGCGCCAGCCCTCATTGATAAATTTTTTTGCGACGGCAGCGCCAATTCCAGTTCCAGCACCTGTGACTATAACAATTGGTTTTTTCATATAGATCCCTTGTATTACTAAATGTGTGTACTTTTAGATCAGTAGAATTCACGGCATTCATCGGTTTTGTCTATCTGAGTTTCACTGAGAGCACTGCCTTCATGCAAGGTCTATTTGCTTTGGTTTTTCTCATTTTTGGCGAAAGCCCATTGCGGATACTCTCTAGATAAATTCAATCATCAAAAGCATTTAGGCTACTTTTTTTGATGGCCGGGAGAGCATTCCCATTACGGATCGGTAGACTTCTGCTTCGACAAAAATCTGCAAGAGATCGATATCGAGCTTTCCCTCTTTGGCTTCAAAATGCAAAATTTCGACAGCTCGCTCCGGGCTTGTTGCCGGCTTATAAGGGCGATCCATCGATGTCAGGGCGTCATATATGTCGGCAATGGTCATCATCTTTGCTTGTACAGGAATATGTTCACTGGTCAGTCCCCTCGGATATCCGGTTCCATCACATTTTTCGTGATGGGCGTGGGCGATATCGGCCACGTTTGAAAGATCCTCGGTCCAGGCGATTTGGCGTAAAAATTGGTAAGTGTGTGAAACATGCGATTCAATTTCACGGCGTTCGTCTTCGTTAAGTGAGCCTTTTGGCAAGGAAAGCCTAATTATTTCATCCGGAGTCAAAACCATCTGTTGGATTTCGTTGGATGTTTGATTGATCCAAGTCATCAGTTGAGCGATATCGAAATCATCTTTTACAATCTGTGGTTGGTTTGCTTTTAAGATACTAAGGCGAACTTGTTGCATTTGCTTTGAGAAGTTCTCGATTTTTTTATTGAGTTGATGGAGTTTGAAGCGAGGTCCCTCAAGCGTTCCTTTTTCGAACTGCTCGACAAGTTCAGTTGCCATTTCTTTCCATAAAAGCATTTCTTGCTTGGTACGAGCAGCATCGAGACGCATCAAAATGGATTCCATTTCGTGCGGATACAGTTTCTTTTCTTTAACTAAAATTTGTTCACGAACTCCAATTTTTCCGAAGTCATGTAAAAGTGCGGCGTATCGAATTTCACGAATGTGCTGATCTGAAAACTTTAAGCTGGCATAGGGTCCAGTCTGCGAAAAATGAGCCGCCCTTGCTAATTCAACTGTTAGAACTGCAACTCGATCACTGTGTCCACTAGTTGAGGGATCTCGAGATTCAATGGCGGTCACCGATGCCCTGATGAAGCTTTCAAAGAGGTTCTCAATATCCTCAGTCAGTTTAGCATTTTCAATCGCCGAACAAGTCTGTGAGGCGAAGACACGCATCAATTCCTCATCATGATCATTGAATGGGATAATGTCTTTTTCTTCGGGTACAATGGGTTCCAAAAATGATCGTGAACCTGGTCGCAGCTTGTTGATAAGCTGTAGCACTCCGCGAATCTTACCCTCAGAGGTTTGAATGGGAATCGCCAGCATTGATTTTGTGTGATATTTATTTTCATTATCCATTTCTGGATTGAAGTGGAACTGACTGTCAGCGGTAATTGCGTAGCAGTCTTCGAGACGAACAAAGTTTCCTGTCATTGCGACATAGCCGGCAATACTCTTGCCATCAATCTCCAATACCTTGTTATGTGAAATTTTTCCTGAAGCACGACTTGCGCTCCGATGATATCGAAGTACAGTGTGAAACTTTCGCGAGGCATTTCCTATCGAATCTATTCGAATTTGTTCAGTCAGATAAATCGACACAGCATCTGAGTCAGTTGTTTCCAGTGCCTTGTCGAGCACCAAATCAATGATGCCAGATATTTCTTTCTCTGACGATAGTGCGCGGCCAATATCGACGAGTGACTTGTAGCGATCAACTTGCTTGTCGCGTTTTACCGTCTGTCGTGTGTGACGATCTGACTTTTTCTTCACTCGAATTCACCCGCTCTAGAGATATAAAAAGAATTCTAGGTACGGTTACGTTATCGACAAAAAAGCGATGAAGATTAAATAAAACCCGAGATCAATTCTTGGCCGCGACCAATGTCTATCTTTTTGACGAATGCGACACGCGTGAAAGATTCGATAGGTCGAGTTGATTCAGATGATTTAACTTCCAGCCTTTAAAATAGGTGGAAGCTAAAAGTGCAAAATGCACTTGTCCCATCGGAATCAGCACATGCTCTTGTAGAAGCAATCGGGTGGCCTTTGTGCAAGGAATATTCAGGCTTTTCGCAGCGGTTTTAGTAACGGACTTTTCCAGAATTGTGGCGACTAGACCATTGAAAGTGTCGTTGTCGTAATGAATGTAATTTTCAGGGGCCTTTGTCCGAAAGTTTTCAAGAGCAGCAAAACAAGTGGGCGCTTCCAGCCCAACCCCTTTGCGAAAAATGGCCGGCGCGTGTTGACTGAGCTCATTCAGGTATAGACCTTGCTCCACTTGTTCGAGATCAATCGTTAAGCCGAGATTTCTTCGCCATTGCTGCTGCATCCATTCGACGCCTTTTTTAATATCATCTCCACCGAGCTTGCTGAACTTAAAGACAAGACGTTTTTTTTGAATCTCCTGTGGAAGTTCGGCAAATATGTTCTTTGCTCGCTCGACGTCGTAGCTGTAACACACGGGACTCTCGAGGAGACTGTTTTCAAGTCCGATGCATCCGGGGCGGCCTCGAGCATGATACAGCTTTGCCAACTCATCGTAGTTGAGACTTAAGGAAAGGGCTTCGCGAAGGCGAGGTTGATTTTTTAGTTCTTCGCCGAAGCCAACATAATCAAAACGAGCAATCGGAATGAGATGAAAGTCAGAGCTCGCTTGGTATTTTTCAAAGAAGACAGTTGGCAATCGTCGCAACCATTTCAAGGTGCCGGCCTCATATAACTGAAGTGCAGTATTGTCCTCATCAACAAAAAAGATTTCAACATCTGGTCGCGGTTCTTGATTCTTGAATAGATAATGCAGATTTGGCTTGAGATAGATACGCTTATGCGCTTCCCATCGATCTAAAATATAGGGTCCGGTGCTTAGATAGATTTTCTTTGTTTGCTCTTTTCCGAATTCTTGGTCGGGTCTCTGTGGCGATAAAAGTGGGGAAGTGAGTTTATACTGAAAATCCGGATCTGGTTTAGAAAACTCAAAAACCAAATGATTTTTTTTTGGAGAAGAAACTCCGATTTCATTGATGAGCGAAGGATTTTTGAAAACTTGCGAGCTGTTTTTTAGATTTGCCAATAGAGATTGTGCGAGACTCTTCGAGTTTTTGGCCAAAATTTTTTTAATTGCGTAGACGTAGTCTTCGGCTGCGACGACTTTACCATCACTCCAAAAAAAAGTAGGATTGAGTTCGCAATCCAGACGCAATGTAGATTGCCAAATGCATTTTTTCGCACCAACTGCAACTAAGCCGCGCTCATTGTCGTACCAATAAAGACCACGATAAAGTGTATTCAGCAAATACTGTGAGTCATTGCCTTCAACTAATGCGGGATCTAGATCCTTTGGTTCATTCGGAATATGAAAGCTGAAACGTTCCCGAGAGGATGGCCCAGAGGCCGCCTGATGCTCAATTTGGCCCGTGAAACCTGTTTTTGTTTCAAGGGCAAGAGCGTTCGAGAAAGCAAGAAAAAACACAAAGTGTATCAGGATGAAACAAAGGGGTGCTGTTCGCAAGGTGATCATGATTGATCATGGCTGCAACTTCATAAAAAAGACAAGAAAATACAGACCCGACTGAAGTCTCTGAATGAAACTGTCGATACATATTCATGAAAAGAAAAGACGATGGTTTGACGGAGTTGCAACAAGCCTCAAGTCATAATGGGGGACGAATGCGTTCGTTCTTGAAACAGTTTAGTCATTTACTCTTAATCGGCTTCATCATGCTCACTATGGGTTTAATTTTCCAGAACTGTGCTGGCTATAAGGCTCCTCGGGTCGGAGCCTCACTCAATGCTTCATCTAGTTGCACAGAGTCTGATCCTGGGTGTGCGAGCCCTGGAGAGGCTTTGAGAATTTCAATCGGCAATCTTGAGCCAGACTCAATTTTGCCTGGCCAGAATGCACTTGATGTCTCTGGGTGGTGTGACCTGGGGGGATATTCGCTGGGCTACATCTACTATTCATTGCGCAGAGAAGATGGAAGTGTTCCTGCTGGATACACACGAACTGTTGCGACCGAATCATCTGAAATTGCAGGAACATGTGATGACTTAGGGCGATTTCGCATTGCAATTGGAATTCCCCCTGCGCATGAGTCCTACAAATTGGTTGTACGGGTCGTAGGTCAAGATGCAAACGGCGGCCTTCATGAAAACCCATTGGGTCAGAACAAAGCCGAGCATCATATCATACCTTCTACACAATAAGATTTTGCCTATAGCTCAACAAGATTTTGATCTAGTGCGAATTATCATTAGGGGTGGGCTTGATCCTGAAGTCTTCGCTTCAAAAATCCAGCTAAAAGTTGATTCATTACCGATTCATCGTGGGCGATCTCAAGTTGATTGAGATCAAATGTTTTAAGAAACGAAGGTTTTAGTTCAGGAGCGATGGGTAAATTTTCCGCCTTGGTATTTGTTAATGCAAACCTTTTTTTGTCTGCCAATTTTTGTGACGAATTAGCTTCAAACATAAAATCGAGTGCGGCATCCGCTTCGCGTCGATGGGCCGTTGATCGGGGAATGTAAAAGCCAAATGTCCAAATCGATGCTTTTTCTTCGGGAACCACAAACTTCAAATTTGGATTTTCTTGTTGGAGAGTCAGCATCACGTGGTTAGCGAGTGCACAGCCCACAATATTTTTGGCCGAAGGCAAAAGCCAGTTTTCATCGACGGAGATCATTCTTGCAAGTTCCTCGAAAACCGTTCGAATCTGATCTGGGTCTTCTGTCTGATGCTTTTGTGCGCGCCTGGCGAATAGTATGCGAGCGAGAGGTCTAACAGCAAATGGAAAATTGGGAACTAATAGACGTAATTTCTTGCTGTCCGAAATCACCTGTGAAAAAGACTGTGCGCCTGGTACTTTCTGGTTGTCACAGGCCAAGCCATTCGCTCCCCAGATAAGCGGCACAGTAAAGTCTTTAAAGTGTCCAGAATTGCTAAAGCGTAAAAAATCCGCGCTGACAGCAGATGCATTTGGGAGGTTACTCAGGTTGATTGTGACGGCCATACGCTCATGAACTTCCGCCGGCGCTTGAAAAGAAAAACTCCCAATTAAATCAAATTGAGTCGCACTCTCCCTGGCTTTTTCAAGAAGCTCTTCTGCAGTATCGACTTCGGTCACTTTGACGGCAGTTTTGTGCCGCTCAGCAAATGCACGAAAAAAATCTTCATTAAACACTTCTTTGATCGTGAGTATAGAAATTGATTTGCTAAATTCTTGGCTTTGACCTCGATGTTTTTTGTAGATCGACACGCCCCAAGTTAGACCAAGTACAAATGAAACTGGCACAACTAGAAGCAGCGCTTTTCTGAAGGGATTTAATGCTTTCATGTAAATTATGATAATCGGTCATTGGCGAAATTCAATCTCCAATGTAAATTAGCCGAGAATCCATTTTCTGCATGACCTGATAATCAATGGGTAAACTGCAGAATGGAATGAACATTTAGCGAAAAATGCTGGCGTCTCACGATGCTAAAATTGAACGGTAAGGTGACCACTATGGTAACAATGAATGAGCAACGAAAAATTGATAATTGGATTGCGGGAGCCCAGAAGCCTCCGGTTCAGGAAAAGTATCAAACGGTCAAACCAGTTTTGGAGGGAGCCCTGCCATTTGAACTTGCCCAATCAGGAACAATGGATATCGTTGAGGCATTGAAATCTGCAAATCAAGCGTACAAAACTTGGGGTGATCGTACTCTTTCGAAAAGAAAAGAAATTATCTCTCAAGCGAAATCGTTATTGCTGAGTGAAATTGAAGTTTTTCGAACGCTAGTTCAAGAAGATTATGCTTGTCCTCCTGAAAAGGTCGCTCGTTTTGAAGAACAACTTTCTTGGTTATTTGATTTCTGGTTAACACAGTCTGGGCCACTGCTAAAGACAGTGTCTGGCGCAAATAGTCTGCAGTTTCAAACACTTTCTTCTTGGGGGGTGACCGCTTTGATTCTACCTATTTCGTCAGTCATCCAAAACCTGCTCGAGCGTCTTTTACCAGCTTTATTGTTTGGCAATGTGGTTGTTGTAAAGCCAACGATTCGCAATGCTCGCTTGACTCTTTGGATAGCTCAAAAATTCCAGCAGGCTGGTCTCGTGGACGGTGCATTGAATATTTTGATGGCAGACGGAGAGGGGGTCTCCGAACACCTTTGTGGACACCCCGGAGTCAGCCTTTTAGTGTTTTCTGGACGCCTCAGTGTTGCGGAAAAAATTCGAACAAACCCCATGGTTCAGTCTAAGCGAACGCATTTCCTTTGTGGAGGGCGTAATTCTTGTGTGATTTTCGCAGATGCAGATCTTGAATCAGCAGCGCAAAATATAGCGCAAAAAGTTGCATTTCATCGTTTTGATACCTCGCTCAAGCCTTCTAGATTTTTTATACATGAATCAATCTTTCAAAAATTCTTTCAACTTCTAGATCACGACCTCTCCCTTCCAGAAAACCTGGGGCAACAGGACCTATATTTGAAGTCTATAGACAGAGAGAAGTACCAAGCGATAGTAGATCAAATTAATAACGAAACGAAACGATCACAGAAACCCGACGCCAAAACCCATTTTTCAAATGGTTTGTTTTTTTCCGAGGTTCTGAGCTCTTGCTCCCCGTTACAAACGGCCGAGGTGTTTGGCCCGGTGGTGACACTTCATCGCTTTAAATATCCTCACGAGTTGATTAAACCCATTGAGATTTCCGAGCAAACACATTGTGTTTACCTATTTACTCAGTCGTTGGAGAGGGCACATCGTTTCATTCGCCAAATAGATGCTTCACGTGTTGAGGTCAATGGCTTGGGGGATGATCCACTTGAAGTGGAGTATACTGGAATACGTGAGGCCTGCTGGGGGCAAATCGGCGGCAACTCATGGGCTGAATTTTTTAGTAGAAAGAAAGCAATTAAAATGAATTGGCAGGGACAATAGCCAGTTCATTTTAATCCTAACGCAAAAACTCCATTTTCTTCGTATTGGCGAACGAATTCTGTTGGCAATTCTGGGACAAAGGTGTTTCATGACGGTGTTTTTCACAAAACAAAAAACGGGGAGTCGAAAATGAATTTTCCTATGTTCCTTGTGATACGCACTGGCCTCATTAAAACAAGATTGGTTCATTTGTTTTTTATTTTGAGTATTTTTGGTGGATCAATCGTCAAGGCAATGCCGGTGACAGGATTGGCACAGCCCTCGGTTGCTCCAGAGCGTATTGTGGTCATTGTTCTTGAAAATGAATCGGCCAATAAGGCAATTAATGAACCATTTTTAAATTCGTTGGCTAAGCAAGGCACGTACTTTCAAAATTCTTACGGGGTAACCAGGCCGTCTCAACCAAATTACCTTGCTCTTGTGAGTGGATCGACGTGGGGAGTGAGCAGCAATAAGTCTTTTGATATCGACGGAACGACCATTGTTGATCTACTTGAATCTAAGGCTTTAACTTGGCGTTCTTACTCCGAAAATTATCCTGGAAATTGCTTTTTGGGTGCGAGTAACAATGGTTACACTCGCAAACACAGTCCATTTATCAGTTTTAAAAATATTCAAAATAATCCTAAGCGCTGTGTGAATCTGTCAAATGGTGACCAGTTCTTTATTGATCTCCAAGCTCACAATATGCCGCATTTTTCTTTCTACAGCCCAACGCTTGATGATAGCGGGCACGACACCGGCGTTGCATATGCAGCCAACTGGCTGGCTGGGTGGTTTAAGAAGTTTGTTACCTATCCCGAGTCGCAACGAACACTGGTCATTGTCACCTTTGATGAAGGGGGCCCATTTAATCAGAACGTTTATACTGTTTTTTGGGGGGCATCCGTACAGCCAGGCTTGGTCAACACGCAGAAAATTGACCACTACGGTATTTTACGAACTATTGAGACCGTTTGGAATTTAGGCACACTTGGACGAGAAGACGCGAAGGCAACTCCAGCACAAAATATTTGGCGATAGCTTAAATGTCTTGAAACCGGGGATCATCCTGCTTGGGTAATCCCACAGGCAATTCTTTGGCCGCAGAATGACCGTTTGATACACCAAAAGAAGCACTACCGGTGGCGTGGTTTACCTTTGTCGTGATCGATTTGTTTTTTTTCATTTCTTGAGTAGCTTTTTGGGTGTGCATCTTGGCTTTGCTCTTAAGTGAATTGCCTCCTGACCGTTCAGAAGCAATTTTTGTTTTCTTTGGAGAGTGAGTCGATAATTTCACAACATTGGTTTCAGTGTGGATTGCCTCGGTTTTTAGCGGTGCTGGCGTCCAAGAATCCAATTCACGATAGTGAGCTTCATCACGGGAAGAAAGGTAACTCTTCAGTGTTTCAAATGTTTTTTGTCGATTAGTCAATTGAGCATCATGTCTTTGGACGAGTTCCAAAACATTTTGCAGAACTATAGAACTAGAGTGAGTTTGAGTCGCGGATTGCTCCGAGGACATCTTAAGTAGGTTTTCATTAAAATTTCGTGTGCTGGCTTCAAGCTTTTTGATTTCGTCTGAATGTTGCTGCGAATGTTCCTTCCATGATTTCCAATTATGAATTGATTCTTGTGCTTGTCGAAGCGAGCGCTTAATTTGGGCCTCGTTGGCTTCCACTAGTCCGCTCAAGCTCTTTTGAGTTTCGCTTGAGATACTGTTCACTTTTCTAATGCTTTCATCGAGCATGGTCGTGATTTCTCTGGCCGCTTGGCCACTCATATGCGCAAGGTTTCCAACTTCCTCTGCCACAACGGCAAAACCTTTGCCTTGCTCTCCTGCTCGCGCAGCTTCCACCGATGCATTGAATGAAAGAAGTTTGGTTTGAAACACGATGTCGTTTATCACTTTGGTCTTGGCTCCAATTTCTGAAATGACCGTGACAATTTCTTTCATCTGGTCGGTGCTTCGCTTTACCTCACCGATGATTGTTTCGTTACCCTTATTTAAGTCCTGAATAGATCCAACGAGCGATTCAATGGAGTTTTCATCACTTGAGCTTTGGGACGAACTAACGGTGCTGACCACGCTATTGATTTCATTTTGCAATGCTGACCAGGAGTCTATTGTGGGTGTTCTTGACGTGACATTCGAGGGGGAAATTGAACGAACGAAAGATCCATCTTGAAGTGTTTGCTTCAGCTCAGCCCATAAGGTCTGACTGGACTTCCAGTCTAATGTCTCCTGGGCGGCCATTGATGCCAACTGTTTCAATCGGAAAGCAAAGCGAAGAGCTCCAAAAACACCCACAAAAATAAAAACGGCGAGTGCTATTAGCGCTCTAATCAGCAATGTTTGTGGCTCGGTTGTTTTGTATGTAAAAAGTAAGGTTGAAGCTAGTCCGATTGCTAAGAAAGTCATACCCAAATACAGTGACAAAAAAGATCGAAAAAGTGAGTTTGTTGCCATGATTTCACGTCCCTATGAAATAGATAACGATCCATCGGCAAAAAAATGTCCTATCTTGAGATACGATTCCGAGAAATAGATAGTTAAGGTAACATAATGTAACTTATCAGCGGCAATGCGGACCACACGGCAAAGTTTATTTTGATTTCACGACTCGATAATTGCTCGAATCGTTTGTCCGAGTCCAGTTGCAGAAAACGGCTTTTGTAAAAACATGGCTGTCAATTGCTCAGTATCTTTTTTCACCACTTCGGTTTTTACATATCCAGATGTGAAAAGAAATCGCGTTTCCGGATGTTTTTGTGTCATTTCATATGCCATTTCCACGCCATCAACTTGGCCGGGCATTATGATATCTGTCATCACAAGGTCAATTTGAGTGTCATGACGATCCATTATGCTCAGGGCTTCTTCACCTGAGCTAGCTTCGAGAACTTGATAGCCCCAACTTATCAAAAGATCATGAATAAGTTCACGTAAGTCTTCTTCATCTTCAACCAATAGAATGGTTTCATGGCCTTTATAATTTCCAATATTATCGAGATTTGTTTGCAGGTGTTGCACGGCTTGCCCGTGGAACTCAGGTAGATAAACATGAAATTTACTGCCTTTCCCAACGGCAGTTTCGAGTCCAATATAACCCTGGCTTTGCTTAACTAAACCAAATACGGTCGAAAGTCCAAGGCCTGTTCCTGCTGCAGCTTCTTTTGTCGTAAAAAACGGTTCAAATATTTTTTGTTTAATTGCATCCGAGATTCCTGTGCCCGAGTCTTCCACGCTTAGACAAACATAACGGCCTGGTGTAACTTCATCTTCTATATCTGGGTTGGCCCGATCAAGTTGTACATTTCGCGTACGAATAACGAGGCTTCCTCCATTTGGCATGGCATCTCGGCCATTAATAGCCAAATTCATGATGATCTGTAAAAGTTGGCCGGCATCTGCTTTGATGGGGCTTAACTTTGGATCTTGCTCCACTTGTAAGTGAACCTGTTCACCGATCACTCTCCTTAGCATTTGTTCAGCTTCATCGACCACTGAGTTCAAGCTCAAAAGTGTTACGTTTTGAACCTGTTGGCGACTGAACGCGAGAAGACGGATGATTAGGTCTGAGGCTCTCTGAGTGGCCCTCACGATTTTCAGAACGTTGCTGTAGTCTTTTGAGTTTTTGTCCAATTGGCTTTCAAGCATGAAGGCATATCCAGAGATCACCGATAGAATATTGTTAAAATCATGAGCAATGCCACCGGTCAATCGGCCAATGCTTTCCATTTTTTGTGATCTCAAGAATTGATTTTCAAGATTCTTTCGTTCGGTGATATCTTGTACTGTTGCGATTATACGCGTGCCTTTTCCTTCTGAATTTCGGCGGTGAACTTTTCCTCTAAAAAAAAGCCAGACCCAGTCTCCGTTTTTCTTGGCGGCCCGGTATTCCACGCTAAAAATTCCATCGTCCCCACCTACGTGCTGATTAAGGACTCGATATATTTTTTCTCGATCTTCAGGGTGTAGAGTCTTTTCCCAAGAGCTGATTTTGGTTTCCAACTCTCCCCTTTCATATCCATGAATCAGTTCCCAGGTCGCATCAAAATAAAGAGATTCATTGGTGACATCCCAATCCCAAATTCCGACCTGTGTACTCGCAAGCGCAAGCTTGAATCGATCTTGGCGAATCATGCTGTGTCTGTCATAAACTTCACGATCCGCAAGCACCCCATTTAACAAGAGTCCAGTGAGCGCCAAAATGATCATCGAAATTTGTTCAGGTAAAATCACAGAGAGAATCATGTGGTCTTCGTCAACTCGGTTTCCTGTGCGAAGTGTTACCGATCGTAAAACCACAAGTAACAAAATTGACCAGAGTGAAACAAGCTTACCATACCTGAAACAACTCCAAATAATTGTTGGGATGAGTAAAAATGCAAACACACTTTGAATGCCCAGCTGTTGTTCAAGCCATCGGCTAATACCAAGAGCAGAAATCAGAATTAAAAAAAGAAACAATTCAAACCTGCGACTGCGCAAATAATTCCAATTTAACAAGAACAAACTTGGTGAGCTATACCATAGAAGAGGAGTGACCACTAAGAGACCCAAAATGTCTCCCAATAACCAATTCACCCAAATTTCGATTCCGATCGATTCAGACACTGGAGACGAAAATAGAAACAAACTAATCAGATAGGTTAAACCCATCACTAAAATTGGAATCACCGACACAGTTAAAATGAATGAGAAAGTTGGATGCAATCCTTCCGTGTCAAATTGCCGGTCTTCAGAGGAAAATCGCTTAAACAACAGGGCCAACAATCCTGCACTGACAAAACTTACGATTGAGAATATCTGAATTTCAGTTCTTCCGGAGAATATTTGATTGATCAAAAGTATTGGTAAAATTGCAGTGGGCATGACCCATGCCCAACGGCGAACCGAGGAAAACAAAAAATACCCCAGCAAAACACC
>CAYONZ010000067.1:15234-17405 GCA_964405465.1 uncultured Bdellovibrionales bacterium
GCTTCTCAACAATTCCCATTGCTCCGAGATCTATCTTGTGTAAAATTATATTGCATGCAATATTAACGGGAGAAACCTCAAAACTCAGGAGAGTTTATGTCAGAAAGTTTAAGTCTATACGAGCAAGTTGCAAATAAAATTGATGGCCAACCGTTCGCGTTTGGAGACCTAAAAGGAAAAGCCGTGCTCGTCGTCAATACAGCAAGTCAGTGCGGATTTACACCCCAATTTACAGGACTAGAGGAGCTTCACCGCAAATATCAGGATCGTGGTCTGGTTGTACTGGGTTTTCCGTGTAATCAATTTGGCCAACAAGACCCTGGAGCAAATGAAGAGATTGCTTCATTTTGTCAGAAAAATTATGGCGTCAGTTTCACGATGATGCAAAAAGTTGATGTCAATGGTGAAAACACCCACCCAGTCTTTAAGTTTCTAAAAGCCAAAGCGCCTGGTCTACTTGGAACCCAAGCTATCAAATGGAACTTCACAAAATTTTTGGTCGATAAAAATGGAAGTGTTGTTGAGCGCTATGCTCCGACAGTGAAACCAGAGGAAATTGCTCGTGATATTGAGAAAATATTATGAGTGAGAGAACTCCGCAGCTATTGCTTGAGAATCAACTTTGCTTTTTACTCTACTCGATGTCGAGACATGTGATTCGACTATATGATCCACTTTTGAAGCCTCTCGGACTCACCTATCCGCAGTATCTGGTTTTGCTGGTTTTATGGGAGCAAGATCAGATATCGGTGACACTGCTTGGAGAAAAATTAAATCTTGATTCAGGTACTCTTTCGCCACTTCTGAAGAGACTTGAATCCATGGGCTTCGTAAAAAGACAGAGAAGTCAAAAAGATGAAAGAACTGTTGAAATTCAATTAACTCCTAAAGGGCGAGTCCTTAAAAAGAAAGCTGTGGCAATTCCGGAACAGCTTCTATGTGCTGCCGGAATAAGCGCCAAGGTGGCAGACGAGTTAAAACAAAAGTTAGCTCGATTTTCTCGAGAAGACTTAAAAATCTAGAGGGTTATATTTGCTGAGGCGTTGTGGCCACAATTCTGAATTAAATCTTTGATCTTCCCGAGACCTTGTCTTGTCGCATTGGGAGAGAAATCAAAAATGTTGTGTGCGATTGGTTGTCCAATACTTCGAGTTTTCCTCGGTGATTCTCAATGATGCCTTTTGAAATGCTCAGACCTAATCCGGTTCCTTGGCCAACTGGTTTAGTTGTAAAAAACGGTTGCATGATTTTTTCTTTAATATCTCGAGCAATACCTCGTCCACTATCAGAAACAAGAAACAGGACTGCACGGCCTTGCGATTTCACAATGACCTCCACCCACTTGCTTTCCTGAGTGCGAACAGCATCAAACGCGTTATTCAAGAGATTCACCAGCACCTGAGTCAACTGTACGGCTTGACACTCCAGTTCCAGGTCTTTGGGTTCAATTTGAATTTTCAATTCGATATTATGATTATGAAATCTGGTGCGGCACAAATTGAGTGCGTCATTTAAAATATCTGAGATTTTGTAGACTAGAAAAGGATCATTTTTTCCTTCTCGCGCGAAAGTCTTTAATCCCTTAATGATTGAAGCGATTTTCATTGTCGTAGAAGCAATTTCAATTGCAGCCTTTGCAATTGCTTCGAGTGATGGTGATTTTTTGGCAATTAGTTTTTCTATGATACTGGCATTGCCATGTATAATGGTTAAAGGGTTATTGATTTCATGCGCGATTCCGGCGGCCATCTCACCGAGCGCAGCCATTTTGCTAGCTGCAATCATCTTGGCTCTTTGTTGCTCAATCAATTGGGAATGATGAAAGTGAATCAGAAAACTTGACATGCGCCGAGCAATTAAATCAACCAGTTCGACATCATGAAGTGGAAAAATACTTTTCTCAAGCGTCGAGGACAAAAAACAAATGACTCCAAATTTTCCCGCGTGATCTTGAACTGGCGCAGTTAAAACCGACCGAAAAGAAAATCCAGGACTAGGTTCAAACTCCAGAATTACCGGGGACTCAGATTCAAAAAACAAACTCCATCTTCGATCATTAAGATCAAAAACTTGCCCAACCTCAAAATCATAAGACTTTCCTGCTAAGGCCCGAAGTTTGATGAGGGTATCTGTTCGTTCTAAAACGACCGCGGTTTCAAAATTGAAAATTT
>CAYONZ010000068.1:0-10961 GCA_964405465.1 uncultured Bdellovibrionales bacterium
AAGTGGCACAGCTTTTTGGTGAAGCACCTTATGTGTGGAGCGACCTTGAGGCCACACTCGGTGAGCGTAAAATTGGAGAATATCAACATTTGGCGACTCGAATGGAATTGGAACAGGCCAAGAAAATGGTTCAACCTGTAGCAGGCACCGAAGCTGTGCAAAAAGCTACAGCCGGTAGCAAAGCAAACGAAAAGAAATCGGCAAAAAGTGTTGATGTTAAGGCTGCCACTCCAACTGACGGCACACCAGCTTTGATTGATTTTGAAGATTTCGCAAAAGTTGATTTACGTGTGGTGAAAATCATTGAGGCCGAAGAAATCAAAGAAGCCGATAAACTTTTACGTTTAAAAGTTGATTTGGGTGGTGAAACACGAACGATTATTGCGGGTATCAAGTCGGCCTATTCGGCACAAGATCTTGTTGGCCGTTTGACTGTGGTCGTAGCGAATCTAAAACCTCGACAGATGAAATTTGGTGTTTCTGAAGGGATGGTCTTGGCCGCAGGTCCAGGTGGTAAAGAGCTATTTATTTTGTCTCCAGATTCTGGAGCTCAGGCCGGACAAAAGGTGAAGTGAGTGAGCTCTCGATCGGCGGAGTCGTTAGACAAGGGCTTGAATAGTAAAGAGCTGCATAAGCTGAATCTTGCTCTTGATCTGGCGCATGCGATCGAAAGAGAATGGCCGCGGCAAATGGCGAATTTACCTCTTTTGCTTCAACAGCTGCGCGAAGTTCTTGATCTATGGCTGCAAAGACTTTCACTGCCGTTGCAATATCAGCTTGGAGATAAGAGCAAGCTTGTCGTGCCCACACAAGAACAGGAAGCTCTTTTCGCTCGATTGCAGCACTTTTCAGAAAAGATGTCGCTCGAGAGTTTTGTCGTGCAAATGGTGCCTTTTGAAAGGTTGTCCAATCGTGGCTTGCGTGATGATGATTTTTTAGTTTCAGATACCGATCAAAAACCTGATGCGATTTTACCGCGTGGGCCTTTAATAGGTGTGGTTGATCAAATGCGGTCGGCGTTCAATGTGGGATCTTTGTTTCGTACGATGGATTGTGTGGGTGGCAGTGAGCTCTGGCTTGCTGGATACACACCGACTCCGCAGGATACAAAGATGCAAAAGACCACAATGGGTGCAGATCAATTTATAAAGTGGCGACATTTTCGCCAAACCACTGAAGTTTTTCTGCCTCTGACTGAGATGGGTTTTCAAACAGTGGCTCTTGAGACCAGCGATCGCGCGGTCGATTTAAATAAATTTAGTTTTCCCAAAAAAACGGCGTTGATTGTAGGTAACGAACGTTTTGGTGTGGATCACCAGGTGCTCAGGCAGGTGGACCATGTGGTTCGGTTGCCACTTCATGGCGCAAAGAATTCTTTAAATGCGTCTATTGCCTTTGCGATTGCAGCATTTGAATGGCGCAAGCAATGGGAGCAAAATGATTGATATGAAAAGCTCCAGCCGTACGGTGGTCCCAATAGGTCGTTTTTTTTGTGATAAAAAACAACCAGCGCAGGCGGCGAGACAGGGTGCTGTTGATTGCAATCAATCGCAGGGCTATGTTTTACTGGAATCACGGTATCGTGAAGCCCTGAGCGATCTCGATGGATTTGAAAGAATTTGGCTGCTCTATTTTTTTGATCATCAAAATTGGAAACCTAAAGTCCTAACTCCTCGAGGTGGCAAAATCAAACGTGGTCTCTTTGCAACTCGTTCCCCCTATCGACCTAGCTCTATCGGTTTGAGTTGTGTGCGTTTAGAAAAAATCGAGGGGCTTAAGGTTTGGGTTAGTGAGTTTGATCTGCTCGACCAGACTTGTATTCTTGATATTAAACCTTATCTTCCGTATGCCGATGCTTTTGCTGAAGCGAAGACAGGATGGGTCGAGAGCGAAACAAGCGAGGCCTATCATTTAGAAATTACAACTCTAGCACAAGCGCAGCTGGATTTTCTATTGGTCCATGAGTTGGATTTGCTTTCTGTCTTGCATGCGCAATTGGTTTTTGAGCCCACCAATGAAGACAAAAAACGAGTGAGCCTGGTTGAAGCCAATCTGCAGGAGTGGGAATTCGCCTATCGCACATGGAGAGTTCGTTTTTACTTGCTTGAAGATGCAAACAAGCGCTGTGTGCAGATTCAAAAAATCACAAGCGGATATTCTGTGCAGGAGTTGCAATCACCGATAAACGATGATCGCTACCATGACAAAGAATTGCACATTAGCTTCGTCAAAAGATTTCAAGTTTCTAACGAATCTGATGGTTGAAAACACGCGCAGGTCCTTTAGTTTTTCTGTTTGAATATATTTTTTCTCACTAGTCCTATTAAGTTGAAATGGAAACGTTCGTCATGTGTAAGGTCTGCTTTACTTGGAATTTAGGAATGGATCTTGCTCGATCAGTTGCTGTTTGCAATCAACGAGGAAGTAAATCATTTGAGTAAACATCAAGTGTTTAAAAATTTGACAGGTGGCCAAGAAAAGTCGCAAGGCCCAAGAGATTCCTGGTCGGCGCCTGACTTTTGGAGGGTGACGTTGCGGTTTCAGCTCGGTGTGAGTCTTTGGCTTCCTATGGTTTTGTTGTTGATATTCTTACCGGGGAAGAGTCTAGCAATGGGGCATCGTTCTTCAGATTCTTCAAAATGTATCGATCTTGTCGGTGCAGACCTTAAAGACTCGGTAGCGGAAAATTCGGCGCAGGGTGCGGTTGAGCCAAGAGAGTCCATGGATCATGCAGTTGCTCGTAGCGAAAAACCGGATTGGGAAAAAGAATTGGCGGGTGCTGTTGATGGCTCGTGGCGACCAGCTCAAGGCTCTGGGGCTGGAGTTCTGTTTGAGGCGCTGCGTGCGAATGCACCACATATGATCAAGTGGCTAGAGCGGAATGAAAAATCCAAACCGGTGATCACGAAATTACTTGGGGCCAATGCGAAGGGTACAGCCGTTGGCGATTTTCATATTTTGAATATTGGTTTTGTTGAACTTATCGATCATTTGCGAAAAATTGGTGGAATCGACACAGATGACGGTGGCGTGGGGATGAATCTTTTTGTCGATTTATTTCGCGGACTGGTGGGATTAGAAGTGTCTCAAGTCGGAGCCACAGCACAAGAAGGATTTGTAAGCTATTTGCAGGGATTTAATCGCGAAACGCAAAAAATTTACGGGGCAGCTTCAGAGAAGAATTCGCTGGCGTCAGCAGAAAATGCAGAGAAAGATATTGAAAACGAGGCGGAAAAGAAATCAGAAAAAGTGGACAGAAAAAAACAGTCCAATAAGCCGAAATTTATCATTGATCTTGAGCGCCTTGGCGCAAAGGAGTTTGATGAGCTTCAGGAGCAATGGCTAAAGAAAATCGTTAAAGATGGAGCCTTTAACGAAAAGGCGAAAGTCTCGAAGATCCACGATGCACCTAAACGGGTGCATGAGCTTTTTGATCTTGTACGAGACGATCTGCAAGCCGCATTGGATGGTAAAAAAATATTAGATCATGGCTATCGTTCCAAGACGACAGGTGGTAGTCAGGGCTTGCCGCGTTTTTGGTATCTTGTTGAAAACCCAGACTCTAAGAGTGGCCTTGAGGTCATTGAATTTAAATTTCAAGGCCGACCTGCATCAGATCTTTGGGTGAAGCAGCCGCGGCAAACCGAGCGTGTCGCGGCCATTGATCGGGCTTATCGCCCAAGTGAAATGGTCTATGGCACTTATCGAGTTGTGGAAACCCATGGCGTCAGTTTTTTACAAAGGACTCGCTATCGAAATTTCTTAGAATTTGATTTTGAAGGAATTCATGAGCCTGGCCAAGAAGAGGAATTAGAGAAGGCTCGACAGTATTACTTGTACATTATGGAATGGCTGGGCGCTCGTCATCGCTCGCAGCTGCCTCTGGCTTTGACAAACTCCTTAGCTGATTCCAAGGTTGTTGGTGAGTTGTTTTCTTTGGTCGAAGAGTATATCGAAGACATGAAAAAGAACCAGAGCGAAGCGCAAATAATTGAGACAAAAAAATAGTCTAAAATTGCAGCGTGGCTTTGAAAACAAAATCAGTCAAAAAAAATCTGCGAAAACTAAAGCTTTATCTGAGTGATTCGGGCAAGCAGCGAAACATATTTTTCTGGAAAAAGACGTTGCATGAAATCCAGAATCTTGGCGTCTTTGCCTACAAGAATTCGCATTTTGTTTTTCTTTAAACCGTTGAGTATTTCTTGTGCGGCTTGGTCGGCAGTGGTTCGTGCGATCTTGGAGAACTGTTTTGCGAGTTGGCTTTTGGCATTCTCGGTCTTGGTATTTGGGCCGATCGTTTGAGCCACCCGTGCATTCTCGACTATTTGGGTGCGAACCCCTCCGGGGTGGACCGTGACCAGTCTCACTTTTGTATCAAAAAGATCTAGGCGCAATGCTTCGGTGAAACCGCGCACGGCAAATTTAGAGGCGCAGTAGGCCGCATTTTTTGGCCATCCTAAAAGACCAAATAAGCTTGAAATATTGATGATCGTGCCTGAATCTTCTTTGATCATCTCGGGCAAAAATGCTTGTGTCCCATAAACAATTCCCCAAAAATTAATTCGCATGATCCATTCCAGATCTTCTGTCTCAAGTAACGGCGCTGGCTGAACAAGTGACACCCCTGCATTGTTGAAAACGAAATCGACCTTGGCGAAAACATGCAACACAGATTCTTTGAAACTAAGAAAAGCTTTTTCGTCACCGACGTCGAAAGCTTGAGTGTGAATTTGAATTTCTGCCGCGTTTGATTTTTGGCTTTGACGAATGAGTGTAGCTGTTTCGTCAAGCGATAGCTGATTGATGTCGCTCAAAGCGAGATGACAACCTTGCTTAGCTAGGGCGAGCGCCAGGGCGCGGCCTATTCCAGATCCAGCTCCGGTGATGACTGCGACTTTTTGTTTGAAGGTCATGATTTGTCCCATGATTCGTCCTGAGTTAGAGCAAAGAGTTATGATTAAATATTTAAAGCAATTCTATTTTAAGGAAGAACGATTTGAAAATCCAGAAGCTTTACACTTCGCACTTTGGCCTTGAACATTAAGCTGGAGATAGAACCTCGTTTTTAAGTGGCTTGTTGTTTTCGAAATCTGTGATATTTTGCAAGGTGGTCTCTGCAATATTGTGAAGTGCCTCTCTGGTCAAAAATCCCTGATGCGAAGTGATCAAAACATTTGGAAAAGTCAAAAGTCGAGCAAGGACATCGTCTTGAATGATCCGGCCAGAGAAGTCTTCAAAAAAATAAGTTTCTTCTTCTTCGTAAACATCAAGTGCAGCAGCTGAGACTTGCTCCGTTTTAAGTGCCTCAATGAGAGCTTGTGAATCAATGAGACCTCCTCTTCCGGTGTTGACAATAACGACTCCCTTTTTAGTTTGGGCAAACGTGGCTTTATTCAACAGGTGCTTGGTCTCAGAGTTCAAAGGAACATGCAGCGATATGATATCGCTTTCTTGGAGCAGTTTGTACAAATCGACAAATCGGTATTTTTTGTTTAGTTCAGCAGCAGAAGAATTGCGCAGCTTTTCGATATTTGGATCGTAAGCTAAAATTTCACAACCCATAGCATGAAGAATCTGGGCAAAAATTTGTCCAATTTTTCCCATGCCGATGATGCCCACCTTTTTTTGGTAAAGGTCAAAGCCAACTAAACCATCAAGTGAAAAGTTGAGTTCCTTAACCCGATTATAGGCACGGTGAGTTTTTCTGTTGAGCGTGAGAAGCAAAGCCAGTGCGTGTTCGGCAACCGCATGGGGTGAATAAGATGGAACGCGCACAACTTTGATATTGAATTGCTTTGCGGCCTCCAGATCGACGTTATTAAACCCAGCACATCTTAACGCCACTAGTTTCACATGGTTGTTTGCCAGAATCTGAAGTGTTTTTCGGTCTAGGTGATCATTGACAAAGACACACACACCGTCATAGCCGAGAGTAAGTTTGGCAGTTTCAAAATTTAAATGTGTCTCAAGAAAATCAATTTGCTGAGATGAATTTAGTTTTGAAAATGACTGCCGATCAAAATTATGGGTATCGAAAAATAGAATTTTCAAGTGAACTCCTTGCTAATCTGCTTCCTTATTTTGATTCCATTTGATGGGAGCAAATTCATTAAAAGCCGTACGCCAGTCTTGCGTCGATGTTTTTTGTCTAGTGCCCCACTCGGATGCTTTTAATTTGCGCGAAAAACTTGGCAAATGATGATGAGGTACAGAAGGTGCAAGGTGGTGTTCGAAATGATAATTCAAGTGCAATGGAAAAAGATGGCGTAAGAGGAGATTTTTCCCAATTGGAATGGTTCGAGAATACTCGGGTGTTTTTTTGTTACGAGAGTGCGGCGCATGTTGAAACGCGTTTTGCAGCCAGATCACTGGAAAGGTAAAAAAAAGCAGGGGAATAAGCCAATAAAGAAAGAGTTGCGACCATAGAGAATACCAAGAAGTAAGACCCAAAATCAAAAAAAACCATGAGCAATAAATCCACCGACGTTGGACCGTTGTTCCACTTGTGCCTTCTGAGACGGGGACTTGTTTGATTGGAATCTGGAGATAGTTGAGTGCGAGATGATTCAAAATAAAAGGAATCTCAGTGAATGAGGTGAGAAACCTAGATGCATAGGTGAGCGACAGGCATCTAAATAAAAATAGTTTAATGAACTCTTTTCGTCTAAGTGGGTATTCCTGATAGGACGGGAGGTCAGGGTCGTACTCCGTGGCGAGACTTCGATGATGCCAAAGATGACTTTCGCGAAAACGAGAGTAGGAGCTAAAGAGAAAATGATGGCAAAGAAATGTACCGAGCCACTCATTGAGGCGGCGACTTTCGAGTAGAGAATTGTGAATACACTCATGACCTAAAAATGCCAGGCGAAGTTGAGCGTTTGAGATGAGAATCCAAACTCCAACCCAAAAAATGGGAATAAAAAACACGAGCTGGTTTTTCCAGCTTAGGAGGCTCAAATCTAGGCTCCAAAGTTGATTTCCAAAAAAGACCGCCAATGCCCAAGTTGCAAAGGCCAATGCAAAATTGAACACCACTTGCCTTGGGCTTTTACTTTGAAACTCTTGCAGGTCCTCTTGGGTGAGTGGCTTTGGTGAGTGCATCGCAAGACCCATATTAAGATTTTGTTTTCTCAATGGACTTCTGTTCTTGAATGCTCGAATAAAAAGAAACCGCGATAAACAGGGCACCGACAATTGCGGTGATGTATTCTGGGATATCTGTGAGGGTGTTGGCGAGCATGAGCATCGCAAGCGAGGCAACGGCATAAAAAGCGCCGTGTTCAAGGTATTTGAACGTGTCGAGTGTTCCTTTGTCGACCATTAAGATGGTGAGACTCCGCACAAACATGGCCCCTACGCCAAGACCGATCGCAATGAGAAAAAGATTATTAGAAATCGCGAAGGCTCCAACAACTCCATCGAAACTAAATGAAGAATCAAGGACCTCCAGGTAAATAAACGAGGCCAGACCTTGGCGAGCGAGGTCTGCAGCTGTCGAAGCCGATTTTTGTGCTCCCCATTTTGAAGATTGTAAAATGGTCCCTACTGCTTCAACTGCAATAAAGGTTAAAACCCCGGCGAGACCGGCATAGACAAAGCTTAGTGCATTTTCGGGAGGTTGAAACTTCGCAAAAATCATAATTGTGAGCAAGGTGATGGCGATTTCGATAGCTTCAATATGCCCCATGAGTCCGAGTGGTTTTTCGATAGGTTTGATCCAGTGTTCGTTTTTTTCGTGGTCGATAAAGTATTCGAGTGCCACCAACAAAAGAAAACTGCCGCCAAAGGCTGCGACTTCATGGTGAATGCTCAACATCATCTCGGAATACTTGACGGGTTCAAAAGCGGCCAAGCGAAGGGCCTCGATTGGCCCTATATGAGCCAGCACGGCCACGATGATGAGCGGAAAAAGCAGGCGCATGCCAAAAACAGCGATGGCCATTCCCCAGGTTAAGAAACGATGTTGCCAAATTGGCGGCATGGTCTTGAGGACGGTTGCATTGACGATGGCGTTGTCGAAAGAGATAGAAATTTCAAGTAAACTTAGTACGCCAATGAGAAAAGCTCCTTCAAGAGCTGCAATCCAGGTTGGCGTCTTTAAGAAAGCAAGGCCTGCACCAAGAAAAACGCCTAAGATGAGAGACATCAGTGAGCCGCTAAAGTATTTTCGCATCATTTGGTCATTATGGGGAGAGAAGTTTTTGCTGTCAATTTTTCTGGCAGTTGTTTGACTCGCAGAGCTCGAATAAGATCGCAAGACTGTGGGAAAATGTTTAAGTGCCCGGGGATGCTGTGAGGTGAAATCGTGAAGTGGGAAAATAGCGCAAATTTAAAGCGTTGTTCCGATATAGTTTTCGGTCGCAAGGTTTTGCCGACCTGGATCTTGTATCTTAGGGATAGTTTCAAAATTCTGAAGGCCAGTGTGCCAGTCATCGTGCCAGTCATCGTGCTTCTCGGGAGCACATCCGTGTTCGGGGAAGATCAATTGCGCGATCGCAAGGTTCAGCAGTGTTCTGACCTCGTGGTAGAAGGTGTCAGGCTAGAAGCTGACTTTGATCCGAAATTGAACCCATCCACCACGGAACAGGTCACTGATCTCTTGGTGAATCAAAGGTCTTTTTTAGTCGCTCGCAATAAAGCTGCGGCAATTGAAAAGGTGTTTGCGGCCCTTCACTTTGGGGAGCAGATTCATCTCGACTATGCTCATGATTATTCTCCAGCGTGGGTCTATGGGCCAGGTGAGGGGCCTGGTCTTTATGGTGCCCACTCTAAAGTACAACCTCGTCGTCTGGATTATTGGCTGGTCGAAACGTTTCCGTTTCTTTTTTCTCTGCAGCACAAAGAGGATCCTGAGTTCGGTTTGATTAGTGAAATAACTGTACTCAAACCAAATGGGTTGATTTTGCCAACGGGTCAGTTCTCGATGGGACTCGTGCCCATTGATGAAAAGATTCTCGAAGCGGAGAGCCCCTCTGGTTTTGCCTCGTTGATTCAGCGGAAAAACCGAAAGTCCTATCCGAAAGATGTCTATCGCTCGCGGTAGGCATAAATGCAGGCGTGATAGAAATTGAATCAAATTCCTGAGAAGCAGCAGGGGAGCAATCACCTTGTGATCAGAGGGCGACAATCACAATCACTGTCAAAGTTAAAGTCAAACCCGCACCAAAGTGAAAGTGAGGGAGCGTGCCGACTCAGGAATGAATCGTGTGGGACTGGGATCGGCCTTTCGCAAGAATGGTACAATAGTGACGAGCACACACCCTATCTAGAAAAGAATTCCGTAACGTACAGGTTTTGAACACCAACTTGGCTTCGGCTTTGCCGTGGTCTGTATTTAGTGTCGTCGGCTTATCGGGCAGGCTTTGGTAATTGCGATATGGAGAATCACGTATTGCTTCAATCAAGTCGGCATGATCCTCGCAGGCCTTGAGTTTTATGGAAAACCCAGCATCCTCCAAAAATTTAGGTCCTTCCCCTGGGCGTCGACGATTTCTGCGGGATTTCTCAAGCGCGAGTTTGTTTGCTGGCCTTGAGATGTCGTCTTTGTTTAGTCTGTCAGGTCTGTTGGCGGGAAGTTCGGTGTTGACTTCGTTTTTAGCAAGTCAAGCTGAGGCCACCACGGGGCTGCCATTGAGTGCACTCTTAAGTCAACTTGCGGAGAGCGATGCCTTGGTTTTGTTGCCATCGCATGCTGCTTTTTCTGGATATCAATATGCATTTAATCAAAGAACGCAATTGACTCCACAGGTGCGTATTCTCTGTAAAACGAAAACCGGCGTGGAGCGTGCGTTGAGCTGGCTGAAAGAAAACAAAATTGAATTTGCGATCCGTGCGGGAGGTCACTCCTATGAGGGATTTTCACAGAGTCGTATTGTTGTTTTAGATTTGCGACTTTTGAATCAGGTGAATTTTGATGTCGCCTCCCAAGTGGTGACAGCTCAGTCGGGTGCATTGTTGGGGCAAGTGTATCAGGCCGTTGGGGCTGAAGGCTTTGCGATTGCTGCTGGTTCTTGCCCTACGGTTGGCCTTGCTGGACATCTTCAGGGCGGTGGAGTGGGTCTTCTTGCGCGACCCTTGGGATTGGCTTGTGACGCCTTAATCGAAGCAGAAGTTCTGTGTGCTGATGGCGAGTGGCGGATAGCTTCGGAAACCGAAAACTCAGATCTTTTTTGGGCCATTCGTGGCGGCGGCGGTGGAACATTTGGTTTGGTCACACAATTTAAGTTGAAAGCCACAGAGCTCAAAAAGGTGACCACAATTGCAAGCACTTGGCTTTTGCCGCCACGAAAAGCATTGGCCGTGTTTCAATCTTGGCAAAAATTGATTGCCAAGAATCAGAGCCCCTATGATCAAATCACTTTAATTCTACATGTCTCCAAAGCAAAGTTTGGTAATGTGCAGATCTCAATTTCAGGACAAAGCACCTTGAGTGAGGTTGACTTGAACTTGGCACTACAGTCATTTGCGCAATTGCACCCCGATCGTTTTCAAATCACTTCGCGCTCATTTCTTGAAGCTGTCGCGCATTTTTCAGGACGAGGTTATGAAAGTGCCTACATGAAGGGAAGATCGGACTATCTTTATCAACCCCTTTCGGATGAAGGTATTATGATGATCTTTCAGCAGCTCACGCAAATGCCGGTTCCAGCAGTGAGCTTGATTTGTGATTCCTACGGTGGTGCGATTCGTCGGTTCAAGCCGCAAGAGACGGCATTTTTTCATCGAGAGGCTTTGTTTAGTATTCAGTATTATTCCAGCTGGGGGAGTGCTCTCAAAACAGTGGAGCGTATGAACTATTCGCGAAAAGTTTATCAGGCTCTGCGCCCCTATGTCTCTGGGTATTCGTATGTCAACTACTGCGATCTTGAAGTTGCAAACTGGATGCAAAGCTATTGGGGTGACAACGTCACTCGGTTGCAAGAAATTAAACGTGTCTACGATAAAGAAAACCTATTTAGGCA
>CAYONZ010000068.1:11061-16155 GCA_964405465.1 uncultured Bdellovibrionales bacterium
GCAAAGTGTGACATGAGTTCACCTTACTTAAACCGCTGTGCCAATAAGCAGGCTTAAACCAAAAAGAACAAAGAGTACGGCCGCAAAAATACGAACCCATTTCATCGGAACGTATTGAGTGATTTTATCGCCAAAGAACACAGCCAAACCATCTGATATCATCATTCCCATTGTGGTACCAATCGTCACCAACCAGATATTTTGATACTTGGCTGCGAGGGCGACCGTTGAGAGTTGAGTTTTGTCTCCCATTTCGGCCAAGAAAAAAGTAACCACCGTTGTTAGAAATGCTCCAAAGCGGGGTTCTTTGTCGTCACTCTCATCTTTGTCGGGAATCAAAATCCAGGCAGCAAAGCCAATAAAAGTGGCTGCTAAAATGGCGCGTAGAGTTTGCGGTGAAACAAGACCTGCCACCCATGCGCCCACAGAGCTTGCAAGCAGATGGTTGAGTACCGTTGCGACAAATATTCCAGAAAAAATCGCCCATGGTTTGCGGAATCGGGTCGCAAGTACAAAAGCGAGAAGCTGCGTTTTGTCTCCCATTTCAGTGACTGTTACGAGAAGACAAGAATTGAAAATCGTTTGAAGTGTGTCGTGCATAAAATTTAACTAACTGTTTTGCTGGGCTCTGGTCAAATAAAACAATTGTTCGTTCCCGCGAAAATAAAATTTTAAGAAACTGGACTTGTGAATCAGAGTTCTAGATTTTTATCATGAGGCATGAGTTCGGAAGTTTTTGAACATCCTTGTTTGAGCTGTGGAGCTTGTTGTGCCACCTACCGAGTGACTTTTGCTGAGAAAGAAACTCGTGTTGGACACCAAGTGCCGTTGAAAAATGTCGAAGAGCTTGGGCGCGGCCTTTTGGCAATGCGTGGGACAAATAAAAAACACCGTCCAGCATGTGAGTGTTTGGGGGGACGAGTTGGCAAGAGAGTCTCGTGTCGAATTTATGAAAATCGTCCAAGTCCTTGTCGAGAGTTTGATGCTTCCTATGAGCGAGGTGTTCCCAATGAGCGTTGCGATCAGGCTAGACGTCGTCACGGTCTGGCCCCGCTTACAAAATTGAGTTTTGCTCATCGACCAAAAGATCTTGCGTAACGTAATCGTTGTATTGTGCCGACTTCCTCATTCTTATGGTTCATTACATCAAACGTCACATCACATGTGATGGTCCCACTCTGTCACCAAATCCTTGGCCCCTGACTTGCAATAACTCCTTACGAGTTACAAAAGCAAACATGAATTGTCCATGCTTGCTTTTGTAAAAAGAGTTAACCATCAAGAGGGGGAATATTTTATGGGTGAGGTAAATAAAAAAATACGAGTGACAACCAAGTTCGAAGTGCTTTCGTTTTTGGCCTTGCAGCTGGCTTTAGTGTTTGCTGGAGGATCAGCCCGAGCATTTGATGTGATTGGCCAACCCGACGGATCCACTCTATACAACCTTCGTCGTGGTGAAGTTTTAAGTGGCTCACGAATCGGTACCCGTGACACCGTCACTTGCGAGGGTTACAATCCTCCGCCACCGCCTCCTCCCGCGGTTTGTCCCACTGCAGATTTTGATAGTGCTGACTCGAGCTTGCGAAACAATATTCGGCGATTGAGTAGTGGTAAGTGTGGCTCGTGGTATGTGCGCAATTGTGGCGATTGGCTTGAGGATCATGCGTTGGATGATACCCAACAACAGTTGGCCAATGCGATTCGCAGCCTGAAAAATCGAGCTGAAAATGTTTGCCAGATGTCGCTGGTTTCTTGTCAAAGATCTGAAACTGCGAGAGTGATTCGTGACTATCAGTCGACGATGCAACTGCTTTCCCAAAGTGTGATTAAAGTGCGTGTGGGTGCGAGTTCGTTTCGTGATCTGCCGATGCTCGATCGAACGATCAATATTAATTTAAATTGTCCGCGCGGTCCGCGATAATTTTGAAGTCGAAGATATCGGCGTCTTCTCACGGGGGCTTCTCAGTGAATTTTTCCGGTGCGTTTTCTTCGTGAGTTTTCTCAGTGAGTTATTGAATGGGTTCTCTTGATCTGGTTCGTTGTTTGTTTTTAAGGTGAAGTCGATTTCTGTGTTCGAGCTCGTTGTGCGAGTTCGCTATCGACTTCGCCTTTTTTTGTGCGCATCGCTCTAGAACTCCAGTACGATTTTGCCGACACTTTGCCCTGATTCGATATGGGCATGAGCTTCGGCGACTTTTTCTGCTGGAAAAACTCTGACTTTCGGTGGCTTGATCTGTTTATTGGCAAAGAGCTGCAGCAAACCTTTTAGGTTCTCTTGCATCATTTCTTGTTCAGTGAATAAAAAACTGAGATTGAATCCCGCCACAGTTTTATTTTCGGTGATCAGATCCATTGGTGAAAATTTAGGTGTGCGCAAGAGTCCCCATGCTGCCTTCAAGTAGTTTAAACGGCCGCCACTCTTGGGAATGAGGCTATGGCTACCAAAGACCACGAGTTTTCCTGTTGGTCGTAGAAGCTGATACGATGCTGTAAAGGTTGTAAACCCATTGGCATCAAAAACTGCGTCGAATTTTTTTGGATGATCTTTGGCAATCTCACTCCACGAAAAATCAGACCGGGATTTATCATAAACCTTTTCTGCTCCTAAAGACTGAACGTATTCCATTTTGTGTCGGCTGCCCACGACGCCTATAACTTTCATTTTTGCCTGAGATGCGAGTTGCACCAGTGCCGAGCCCACTCCGCCAGCTGCTGAGTGAACTAAAATGGTCCCGGATTTGTGGATATGGATGATCTGAAATAGCGCATAGTAAGCTGTCATGAAAACAGCAGGGAATGCTGCACATTCTTCTAGAGTAAATCCAGACGGCAAATGAAAAACTTGAGATTCAACAATATTGATCTCGCTGCTGTAGCCATTAAACAAGGTGAACCCGCCGACCAGGTCACCAGGCTTGAAGTTTTGCACAGATTCACCTACGCGAATCACTGTGCCACTGACTTCAAACCCAGGGGTGATGGGCCATCCCACGTACTCTTTTGCGGAGGCATAGACGCCGAGTCGAATCAGACAATCAGCATAATTGACTCCTGCAAATCGGACTTGAATTTGTACTTCGTTTGCACTTGGAGCAGCTAGGGAGCTGGTGAATTCTTGCAACACCAGCTTGTCATAACCACCTGCAGATGGAATCACTATTTTTTTCATCTCTTCCTTAAGTCATGAGTTTTACACTCTTTGATTTTGGTCCTCTCAATCGGCTTCTGTCGAGTCTTATCTTTCTGCCACCTTTTTGACCTGGGCAAAAGCATCGTCTTGAGCAATCTCAAATCCGTGAGCCGCATCTTTGAATACGACCTTCAGACCCATTGCTCGCACTCTTTTGTTAGCGAAAATCTCGCGGTCGCGGAGTGTATCAGCAAGTGATCGCTTAAGCAGGGCGAGATCTTTGCTTGATACATTCTGCGCAAAATAAGGCGCCAGTTTCTTTGGCGTCAAACTTTCGATTTGCGCCAGGTATTTTTGGTGAGCTGCATCGGCAAAGGCACTGGCATTTTCAAAAGACGAAAACAGTTCTTTGATCAGCCTAGAAATTTCTTGATTAAAATTGTTCTCGAAATATTCGAGTTCATAGGCCTCGCGGCGCTGTTTTTCTGGCCACCCCGCAAGTGCTTCGCGGCGTGATTTTTCAAGGGCGGCTAGCTTTTCAATGCGCGTCTTTTTTGCGGCGTCCATTTCGACTTCAGGAAGTGGAGCAAGGTTGATTTGGGTTTGATAGATCTTGCGAAGACTCTTGAGTGGTAGGGTGCTCATATAAGCTTTGATTTGTTTTTCATAAGCAAACTGTGTGTAAATGAATTCTATCGCTGTGACAGGTTCAGTTGTGAACACATCTTGGTATTCGCTGTTACTGCCTTTGTCTTGAAGTTCGATCCAAGTTTTTTTCATGACGCCTTTCAGGCGAGTCCAGTAGGTGTTACCTTTGAGATAGGCATAAAGTCCGGTAAAAATCGTCGAGTGCTTCACTTCGTCTCCACGGATATTGGCAATGTAAGCCGCAAGATTTCCAGAAGCATGAGCGCCAGCCCAAAAATAGGTAGACGAGGCCGCCAATTCATTATTAGCCCTTGCCATAACATGAAAGTCGACATCTTTCGGGTTGAATGGATCGAGAGTTTTGTCGGCCCAAAACGGATTTGAATTTGGCAAAAGCATGCCGGCTAGGTTTTGCGCCGCTGTTCGAAGCATGCCTTCATGACGGTTTTCTTCAAAACACCAGGAGTTCGTGCACCAAAACTTAGATCCATTTTGTTTATGATATTCCGCTTGCTCATGAGATTTTCCCATGAATCTTTGGGCCTGAGGAAACAGCGTGAAAATATGTCCACTGGCATCGGAGTAATCATCGATTGGTGCTTCGATTTGTGAGGCCATCATCATGACCTTAATAAGTGCAAGCGGGTCGATGTTTTCTACATCTTTTGGTTTGATCGCGCTGAGCGACCCTGTTGGAGATTCCCAAGACCTGAGACGCGAAGATTCGATTTTCAAGTTGAGATACCCATAGAAATCAAAAAGATTGGCATCTAATTCTGCTGGATGCATTTCGGTTGCTATCGTTGATTTGATTCTTTTCAGCGAAGTGCCGAGAGCTTTAATTTGCACCTTGAGTCGTTTAAAAAGACTTCCGAGTTTTTCAGTGCGACTGACTTTTTCTATGGCAAAAGACTCTGGGTTCGATTTCACCAGCTCCACCACTGGAGAAGTGTTTTGGGTATTGCCAACTCTTTTGATCTGGGTGAGCTCGCCCAGGGGACGTCGATTGGTTTTTGGATCTTCCCAAAGGTTAAAAAGCAGCGGGCGAATTTCGCTTAAAGGTTTCTCTTGAGCAATGGCTTCGATGTAGCGAATAAAGTTAGGATTGGTGAGATAGGCCTGCATTTCAGGATCGGCGGCAATGAGTTTCTGCAATTCGGCACTCGAACTTTCGTTTAAAGGAGCGACTTGTTTTGCGAGGACGGATAACTGGTTTGAGCGATCACTGGTGCTGACGGCATCAGCTGTGGATTTATTGTCGGCCACAGCCGTCTGTTTGTCATCACTGACAATAGTGGAGGCACATGTTGAGGGTT
>CAYONZ010000068.1:16165-16745 GCA_964405465.1 uncultured Bdellovibrionales bacterium
CAATGGCGTGGCCCTCAACTGGGGCCAGCAACCCAGTGGCTGTGGACATAGCGATCAAAAGCGCCAATGTGGCAGTGCGATTAAATGTGAAGGTATAGGGCTTGGCCCTATGGAAATTCTGTGATTGGTCTCGGCCAATTCGGTGTCCCCGCATGATTTTCCCCTGTAATTAAGTCGCACAATTAAGTCGAACATTTAAGTTATAGAACGCATGTCCCTTTCAATTTTGAACCTTAAACCCTTGAAGTTTTCGAAAAGATGAGCAAGGTCTATGCCCGAGATCATATCGCAAAATGCCTTGGAGAATGGCTTCAGCTTGAATTGGTTGGTGAATAGAAAGGGCTTGGGATCAATGCGACCACCGATGATGAAGAAAATCATGTGTCTGTCTAGGACTTTGACGAGAATCTACTTGAATTTATAGAGCCCATTCTTATAGGGTTTGTCTTCATTTTGTCGGACGTGGCTAGTCTATATAAGCCTATGCATAGACGTTGCAGTTGCAGGCGTAAAAAGGAGAAAGAGATGGCGATTCAAGAGCTCAATGAACAAGAAATTCGCGAATGGACCCTCGAGCAAA
>CAYONZ010000069.1:0-1774 GCA_964405465.1 uncultured Bdellovibrionales bacterium
AACTCATTTCTATTGCTTCCGCTCGCGACGTCCGACCAATTGAGGACACGCCCTGGAAAATGAAAAATAGAAATCGAAGCTTTGTGTTTTTTTTTGCCAATGCATTTGGTTTTTGCAAAGTTTTGCAATGACTGGTTTTGCTCAAAAAAACAGCGATTTACTCAGGTAAAACGCAATGAGTAATTGCTCTGGACTGACGAAAAAAATAGTAGACAACTTGCTCTAGAGCTGTAACTCTTAGTGCATGAAGTCTATTTTAATTTTGATGGTGTTGTTCTTTTCTTTTGATTGCTTGGCTCACAACTGGACTAAAGTGTTTGTTCCGGGCGCCAAGTGTGGAGATGGTCGCGATTACTTCATTTACCTCGATAAGAAATCAGATTCGAAGCTCGCAGTTGAGTTCATGGCGGGAGGGGCTTGTTGGGATGCGGCCACTTGTTTCGGCCCGAATATTCGCACCTGGATGTATCCAATTCCAGAGATTCCAAATTTTTCTACCTTTGGTGCAGACACCGATGATGGCAAACATCCTTTAGTGAAGCACACCTTCATTCACTTTCCATACTGCACAGGCGATGTTTATTCGGCTCATCATATTGCCCGCTATTTCCCTGGCGTGACGGTCTATCATCAGGGGTACTTGAATGTGGTTTTGGCTTTTAAGTACCTTCAAGAGAACAATATTCTGAAGTTTCAAAACTACAAAGAGGTTGTCTTGTGGGGAGCAAGTGCTGGGGGTATAGGAGCTCTTGTGCACACCAAGACTATTGAGCCTTATTTGAATCCGAAAGCGAGCAAGATGGTTTTGTCTGATTCGCCTGGCTTGCATTTTGGGCAAGATTTTTGGCAGAAATTTCCGCCACAAATGTTGGCCGATTTTCAAGAGGCGTTTGCGAAGTTTGGGTTACCACTGGATCGAAATAGTGGGCTTGTGACCAAATACATGCGCAACGCTTTTTTGACTCTTTGGGATTGGAAGATCGGTGTCATGCAAGGAACACAAGACATTGTAATGAGTTTGTTGTTCGGCAATGAGACTCCTTGGGAGCATGAACGTCAGGTGATGGGGCCAGACGGAGTTCGCGCCCAAGCTTGGGGCTTACCCAATGTGAATGTTTGGATCTCAAATACCAAGATGCATACATTTTTGATTCTACCTGAATCAACAGAGATTGAAAACATGGAGGGGCTCTCGGCCTGGATGTTTGGTCTCAATATGATGTATGTTTATCAAAAGCCAGATTTGGCTAAACCGCCCTATCCGCCGGCTCAGCCTGTGGTTTATCGTTGATTGACCCTTAAATTTTTTCTGCAGTAGAATCTGATTTTCGATAGTCAATTCTGAGTGCAATAAAATTTGCAAGCATCATCAAGCTAAAGCTAAGGTTTGAATAGCGATGCAAGATCACGCCCCACGAAATTCCGTTGATTTCAATCTGTGAGAATTCGGTTTGCCAAAACATCAGTCGCAAAATCAAAATCGGAGCCGCAAAAAATACGAGAAATTGCAGGTGGGCAAGTGACCACCACCAGCGTTTTGATTTGCGCATCAGTTCATTGTAGAGCGGCCCAAGAGACACACTAAAAAACAAGCTTGAAGCCAGCATCGCGGCCACGTGACGGTCGACAATGTAGCGAAAAATCAAAGCCACCGCGAGAATGGTGAGGGCTTGAAAAAAAAGATAAATGCGGTAGCGAGGAATGGTTTGAAGAAAATTTTTAAATGAGGCTTGAGTGGGAGTCGTGACATTATTCATGCGAGCAAGCTTATCGA
>CAYONZ010000069.1:1874-15916 GCA_964405465.1 uncultured Bdellovibrionales bacterium
GAGAAGAAGCCCTATAGGGCTTCTTCGGTCACCAGATAGTTCTTCCAGCGTGTGATGAGGGTAGGGGTCATATGTGCATAGCAAATCGTACCTGAGCTTGCGGCCTCTTTGCGGGTGATTTGTGTCTCTCGCCCGAGTTCAAAGATGCGATGCTCTTCGGTTTTCGGGAAGAACAGCTCCACTTCTTCGAAAAGCGCTTGAATAGTTTCGGTCATTACCCGTTTGAGGCGATCGACGCCTTCACCGGTTTTGGCGCTGACAAAAACTCGCGGAAAAGCTTTAACCTGAAACTGTCTTTCAAAAGGAGCTTGATCCGTTTTGTTAAAGACATGAATCAAAGGCTTGTGATCCCAATGAAATTCTTTGAGCAAGGCTTCAACGGTTTCAATTTGTCGATGCATTGAAGGGTTTGAAAGGTCTATCACGTGAAGCAAAATATCGGCTTCAGAAGTTTCTTCAAGCGTTGCTTTAAAGGCCTCGATCAACTGTGGTGGAAGTCGGCGTATAAAACCCACGGTGTCAGTCATCAGAGCATGGCTTGGGCCATCTGGAAGAAAAACTTTGCGGGTCGTGGGGTCAAGTGTCGCAAACAATTGATCTTGTGCATAGACCTGGCTCTGCGTGAGCAGATTCAAAAGCGAGCTCTTACCTGAGTTGGTGTAGCCAATCAGAGCAAAGCTTGGAATTTGATTTCTTCGTCTCGAGGCGCGGTGCTGAGCACGATTTTTTTGAACACTTTCAAGCTGTTTACGGATGAGCTTCATGCGATCTTTGATGCGCCGACGATCCATCTCGAGCGCAGTTTCTCCGGGGCCTCGTGTACCGATACCACCACCTTGACGAGAAAGTGAGCCCATCCAGGCATCAACCATGCGCGGGAGTTGATCGAGCATTTGTGCAAGTTCGACTTGAAGTTTTCCTTCGTAAGTCTGTGCTCGAAGAGCGAAAATATCAAGAATCACCTGGCTACGATCTAAGACGGCAACGCCCCATTCTTTTTCAAGGTTTCGACATTGAATTCCAGACAATTGATGATCAATCAAAACCACATTGGCTTTTGCTTCTTCGATCATTTCTTTAATTTCTGTAACTTTGCCGGAGCCCATGAGGGTGGCTGGATTGTATTGTTGTAAAACTTGGGTGAGGCTGCCAACGACTTCGGCACCTGCGGTTTGCGCCAACTCTTCGAGTTCAAACAAACTCTCTTTGAGCTCAGTAAATGGTTCTGATTTAAGGCCGATCCCAATGACAATCGCACGATCTTGTTTTTTTAGCGGTGTTCCTATTTCATCATCTCCTTGTTAAATCCCCCTTTTGTTTGCCGGTGAGCACATAAAATTTTTGAGAGGAGCTCTGCTTTCGAGACCTATTTTTGAGGTGGCTTAGGGTTTAATCTCGAGTTTGTTTTTGAATTCGATTCACGAATTCCTTGCAACTCTGTTTTCAGCAGGACTGTTTTAAAATGAAACAGTCCTGCTGCCCTAAGACAACCCGCAACTCCATCCCGGTTAATCAAGCGTGAAGCGTGCTCTCTTTTTCTTTCATGGCCTGGCTCTCCAGGGCCGTTAATACTATTGTATTAACAATATCGTCGACCGTGCAAGTGCGTTGTAAGACGTTTGCTGGCTTTTTGATACCCATTAAGAAAGGCCCTATAACCTCAGCCCCGCCGAGCTGCTGAACAAGTTTATAGCTGATATTACCGCTGTCTAGATTTGGGAATATCAAGATATTGGCGCCATTTTTGATGTCACAAAATGGGAAAATTCGGTCAACCACATCTGGATTGACGGCGGTGTCGGCCTGCATTTCACCATCGACGATGAGATGCGGATGCAGCTGTTTTACGATTTCAGCGGCACGCTTCATTTTCGATGGGCCATCACCTTTGCCTCTAAAATTTGAATAGCTCAGCATTGCAATGCGCGGTTCAAGTTCAAAGTACTCGGCCACTCGAGCCGCGTGCATGGCAATAGTCGCCACTTGCTCAGCCGTTGGGTCGATGTTGACCGCCGTATCAGCGAAGAACAACATTTTGTCTTTAAACAGAACCAAATTTAAACCGCTGGCTGTGCGACGGCGTCCGGGCCCAATGATTTCTAAAATTGGGCGCACGCACTCAGCATAATTTTGCGTGGCACCTGTCACCAAGCCATCTGCATCTCCTAAATGCACGGCCATGGCTGCAAAATAATCTGGATCAGCCATCAATCGCTCGGCCTCGCGCCACATGATTCCTTTGCGCTGGCGCATTTTATAAAACTGATCCACGTACTCACCGAACTTTGGATGCCGCGAGGGTTGAATGATGGGGATATCATGAAGGGCATCGAGGCCCAGTTCTTTAATACGTTTTGTGACTTGATCTGGGTAACCACAGAGAACGGGGCGAATCACTCCTTCGTTCATAATAATTTGCATGGCCTTGAGAATTTTCGAGCTGACACCTTCTGGAAAAATAATCAACGGCACATCTTTTTTCTGTGCCTTGGCTTTACCTTTAACTTTGTGAATAGCAGAACGAACAAAACCAGTCTTCGCACCTTGAAACGACTCAAGATGATCGCGATAGGCCTCAAAGTCTTTGATCGGTTTTTTTGCAACTCCGGTTGCCATCGCGGCGCGAGCCACCTCAGGCGTCACCCAAAGAAGTGCCCGAGAGTCGAATGGCTTGGGAATGATGTAATCAGGACCAAAACTAAAAGTTTGCCCGCCATAAGCTGCCGAAACCTTTTCTGGCACATCTTCGCGTGCAAGTTTGGCGAGCGCATGAACCGCGGCGAGCTTCATTTCTTCGTTGATCTGTGAAGCACGAACATCAAGAGCACCACGGAAAATAAATGGAAAGCCCAGAACATTGTTCACTTGATTCGGAAAATCGCTGCGTCCAGTGGCAATGATCGCATCTGGACGAGCGGCTCTGGCCACCGGAGGCAAAATTTCGGGATCAGGGTTTGCCATAGCAAAAATAATGGGGCGCGGATTCATGCCTTTGAGCATGTCGACAGTGAGAGCGCCAGCAACCGAAAGTCCGACAAACACATCGGCTCCATTTAATGCCTCACTTAACGTGCGCAATTTTGTTTCAACAGCGAACTCTTCTTTGTATTTATTCATTCCTTCTTTGCGTCCGCGATAGATGACACCTTTTGAATCACACATGATGATGTTCTCGCGTTTGATACCAATCGAAACAAAAAGTTTTGCACAAGAGATCGAGGCCGCTCCAGCACCATTGATCACAAGTTTCACCTTGTCGTGTTGGCGCTCGGTCAACAAGCAAGCATTGATCAGGGCCGCAGCCGAAATGATCGCGGTTCCATGTTGATCATCATGAAACACCGGAATGTTCATTTCTTTTTTGAGGCGCTCTTCGATTTCAAAACACTCCGGAGCTTTGATGTCTTCAAGGTTGATTCCGCCAAACGTAGGTTCGAGCGTTCGCACGGCATTAATGAACTCTTCAGTGCTTGAAGATTTGATTTCGATATCAAACACGTTGATGTTTGCAAACTGCTTAAACAAAACTCCTTTGCCTTCCATCACAGGTTTTCCTGCGAGAGGCCCGATGTCCCCGAGACCGAGAACTGCCGTTCCATTGGTGATCACCGCAACGAGATTTCCCTTTGTCGTGTAATCGTAAACTTTCTCTGGGTCTTTGGCGATTTCTTTGCACGGTGCCGCGACTCCAGGAGAATAAGCTAGAGCAAGTGCTTTATCTGTAGCGCATGGTTTGCTTGAAATGACTTCGACTTTTCCAGGGGGTGAAGTGTGATAGTCTAAAGCCTCTTGATCAAGACTGTTGCGCTTTTCGCTGTTTTCACGAGTTGTGTCTGTAGCCACTAGAGCCTCCAATATGTGTAGGTGTTTAGGCTAGGAGCGAGGCAAGGTTGAGTCAAGTCTGAGCATGGTGAAATGACAAAAACCTGTGCGATTTAAATTAATTGCTGCCACGTGATAGCTCGATGTATCAGCCGATCAAAAGTTGACAATTGTTTTTATAAGTTTCCATATAAAGACATAATTAAGGAGATTCACATGGCTGATGATCGCGATGTAGTGATTGTAGAAGGAGTTCGTACGCCGTTTGCGAAGGCTGATACGAAGTTGAAAACTGTCCATCCCGCTGAGTTGGGACGTGTAGCGCTGAAAGAACTGATTGCGCGCACAAATTTAGATGTCAATGTGGTTGACGAAGTCATTGTTGGGAACACCGGAACGCCCTCGGATGCGGTGAATATTTCTCGAGTTGTGGCACTCAATGCTGGGATTCCACAAAAGACTTCTGCGTTCACAGTTCATCGCAATTGTGCGTCGGCGCTCGAGAGTATCAGCACTGGTTTTGAACGCATAAAGTCCGGAACCATGGATTGTGTTGTGGCTGGTGGAACTGAAAGTATGTCACAGATGCCATTGATCATGAGTAAAGCGTTTGTAGATATCATCGCTCGATTGGGCTCAGCAAAAACACCAGTGCAACAGCTTTCAGCATTGGGTTCACTGTTGAAAGCAGACCTTAAGCAAGTGATGGAGATGGTCACGACTTCTCCTATGCAAGCTACGGCTCACAAGCCACGCATTGCAATCCTAGAAGGGTTGACCGATCCATTTGTCGGTATCAACATGGGGCAAACCGCAGAGCTTGTCGCAAAAGAATTTCATTTATCGCGACAAGAACAAGATGCTTTTGCGCTTCGTTCACATCAAAAGGCTTCGGCGGCGATGAAGAATGGGGTTTTTGCTGCAGAAATTACTCCGGTTTATATCCCACCAAAATACAAAGAAGTCGTCACTGAAGACATTGGACCTCGAGAAACACAGTCGATGGAGGCTTTGGCGAAGTTGAAACCATTCTTCGATAAGCGAACCGGTACGATCACCGCAGGTAATGCGTGTCCGATCACAGACGGTGCTGCGATGTTGTTGTTGATGACTCGCGCGAAAGCAAAAGAGCTGGGTTACAAACCAATTGCTAAAATTCGTTCGTATGCTTTTGCTGGCTGTGAGCCTGAGCGCATGGGCTTGGGCCCTGTGTACTCAACTCCTGTGGCATTGAAGCGAGCCGGGTTAACAATGAAAGATATCGGCTTGGTTGAGTTAAATGAGGCTTTTGCTGCTCAGGTTTTGGGCTGTATGCGTGCGTTTGAATCAGACAAATTCGGCCAAGAGAAATTGGGTCTTGCCGGTCGTGTGGGTGAAATCAATCCTGAGATCGTGAATGTCAATGGTGGTGCGATTGCTTTGGGGCACCCGGTAGGTGCGACTGGATCTCGATTGGTTTTGACTTTGATGAAAGAAATGCAGCGAAGAAATGTTCAATTTGGTTTGGCCACACTTTGTATTGGTGGCGGTCAAGGCGGCTCGATGATCTTGGAAAGAGAGGCATAAGTTATGAGCATCATGGAAAGTATCAGAATTGTTCCTAAGGGAGATGTCGCTCTCGTTGAGTGGGATCTTGTTGGCGAAAAGGTGAATAAACTTTCTACTCCGGTGATGACCCGTTTGTGGGAAGTTTTAGATGAACTCAATAAATCGAATTTTAAAGCTGCGGTTTTTATCTCGCGTAAGAGCAGCATATTTATTGCTGGTGCTGATATCGATGAAATTCGCGCCATGAAGAAAAAAGAAGAATTCGAAAAAGCTGTCGCGCAAGGGCAAGAGATCATCAATAAGATTGAAGATCTTAAAATACCGGTGGTCGCGGCTATTCACGGGGCTTGCTTGGGTGGTGGTTGCGAGTTGGTTTTGGCATGTGACTATCGTATTGCCAGTGAAGATCCTGCGACACGTATCGGTTTGCCAGAAGTGAAGTTGGGAATTATTCCGGGCTTTGGTGGCTGTGTAAGGTTACCTCGAGTGGTGGGGCTGCAAGCTTCACTTGATATCATTTTGGCTGGTAAATCAGTTGATTCTCGCAAGGCTTCGAGGATCGGCTTGGTAGATCAAGTTGTGCACGCAAGTATTCTTGAAGAACAAGCGTTGAAGTTCGCAAATGAAATCAAAGACAAAGGTAAACGTAAGGCTCGCTATCAAGCCAAAGGCATGATGAACAAAGTTTTGGAGTCTGGGCTTGGACAGATGGCTATGGTTTTTCCGACTGCCAAAAAAACGATTTTGAAGCAATCACATGGGCACTATCCGGCTCCGTTAAAAGCTCTTGAAGTGGTGCAGAAGACCTATGGTTCTACTCGCCGAGACGAGGCTTTGAGTATTGAACGTGCGGGATTCTGCGAAGTTGCACAAACGGATGTGAGTAAAAATCTAATCAATGTTTTTTACTTGATGGAGAGTGTGAAAAAGAAATCAGGTGTGAGTGATGCCTCGGTAAAACCACTTCCGGTGAAATCGATCGGTGTCTTGGGTGCTGGTACAATGGGAGGCGGCATCGCTTTCGTGGCAGCAGACAAAGGTATCGCGGTTCGTATGAAGGATATCAAACATGAGTTCTTAGCAAAAGGCTTTGAACATGCGCGAAGCCTTTGGGATCGACTGGTAAAAAGAAAATCGATCACGTCTTTTGATTTGGGTCGTAAACAAGCTTTGGTTTCAGGTGGTCTTGATTTTTCAGGCTTCGGTACGCTTGATGTCGTGGTCGAGGCCATCGTTGAAGATATGAAGATCAAGCAAAAGGTGATTGGTGAAACTGCAGCACATTGCAAAAAAGACTGTATCATCGCCACCAACACTTCGTCTTTGAGTGTGAATGAAATGGCGAAGGGGCACCCGCACCCAGAGAATTTTGTTGGAATGCATTTTTTCAATCCGGTCGACAAGATGCCATTGGTTGAGGTGATTCGCGGAGAAAAAACCAGCGAAGTTGCTGTTGCAACCATTTTTGAGTTGTCGAAAAAAATGGGCAAAGTTCCTGTGGTTGTAAAAGATGGTCCTGGCTTTTTGGTCAATCGTCTTTTGTTGCCATATTTGATTGAAGCGGCCTTCTTGCTTCAAGACGGAATGTCAGTTCAAACAGTTGACCGTTTGTATGTTAAAACTTTTGGAATGCCGATGGGCCCATTCCGTTTGATGGATGAAATTGGAATCGATGTGTGTGTGAAGGTTTCAAAGATATTTCATGAGTCGCTTGGTGAGCGGATTATGATTCCAGATGGAATGAAGAAATTGGCTGAGTCCAAGCGTTTGGGACGCAAAAACTCATTCGGTTTTTACAAATACGATGAGCGAGGCAAGGAACAAGGTGTGGATGAGACAATCTATGCTGATTTGGGTTTAGGCACTCCGACCAATAAGTTGTCTGACGAAGAAGTTTTGCAGCGTGGGGCATTTGCGATGATTAACGAAGCTGCGCTGGCGTTGGTAGAGGACCGCATTGTTGAAACCCCTGAAGAGGTTGATTTGGCGATGATTATGGGTACAGGATTCCCGCCATTCCGCGGTGGTCTGCTTCGCTATGCAGATACTTTGGGTAGCCAGGCGATTTGCGATAAGCTTGAGAAGTATGCGGCTCAATATGGCATTCGCTTCAAGCCATCAAATCCACTTCGCAATATGGCCAAGACCAATCATGGTTTTTACTCTTGAAAATATTTTGAGAATAAAAACATCTGAGTATCTGCTCAGATTATGAATATTAAAAAGGTGCTCATTGGAGCACCTTTTTTTTTGACCTCTGGCAAAAAACTTTTATTTGAAGTACGGGTTTACTCCACTGATTGATGAGCCGATGACGCTATTTCTTCCCCTGACTAATTTCCCAAAATAAAACACGATAACTTCCCTGAGACAGGGGGGCTTGAAAAAAACTAAACAAAAACCGATTGTGCCCAATTTTGTCTCTTGAGTTGCTCAGGGGTGACTCTGTGCTGTCCATCTCTTAAACAGTTTTTGTTTGCACTTTGAAAATTCGTCAGGTGCAGGTATGGAGATATTTGTTTTTACCCTAACTTGGGTCGATGGAACAGCAGATACCGGTCTCCTGTGATATAAGAGATGCATTGAGTTAGATTGTTCTTGAATTTTCAATTCAACCCTTGAGGTTATTATCATGCGCAAATCACATCTTTTTTTTCAAAATGTCACAGGTGTTTTCTTGGGATTGAACACGCTGGTGCTAGCATCTCTGGTAGGTGTCCACTTTTTGGGTTGCAGTCGGGCGATGGGTGCTGTTGCCGATCAACCTTTGCAGGTCCAGGGGGCCTCAGTATCACAACCATTGGTTGATTTTTTTGCGCAGCAAACGGAGCTGGTGCGTCTGCAAACAACTCAAGTCAACTGTGTCATGACCGATCTACTTCTTCGAGCGAAATTAATCACCGATGAGCAAAAGCGTGTTTATTTCTTTCGTCCCACCGCGAATGCCTGTGCTACGGCATCGCCATTGAACATTAGGAATGGGCTTTTTCAAGCCGAGCAGGCTAAGCGCGATTTACAGAGCAAGGGCATCGCGTTTCATGGCTATCCCTTGTTTGCAAATTACCTTGAGAAGGTGGCTGCAACCGGTGATCGAGCCACGCTTGAGCGCTTTGGTTTAACTGATTATCTTTATCCAGTTGAAGGTCGATTTCAAAAATCCTCGATTTTCAAACGACCCATGGATCTTGAGCTGCAGTTGCGTGCCACTCTTGGGGTTCAGGTGGCCGCTGAAAAAGCAGCAGACAAGGGCTCGATGTCTGCGCCCAAAGGGCAATGTCAGTTGAGTCGTGATGAATTGGTTAAAATGCATCATAATATTTCTTTGGAAGTACAAGACTACAATCAAGATTATTGGTCAGCACTCCTCAGACTTGTTGGCTATGATTGCACCGTATCCTGGTATCTGCAGCGCTCTGATCAAATAAATAAAATGAGTTTAGAGCAAGGAGGTTCAGCCTCGGCTTCGGGAATCACCAGTGCCTCTCGTCCGAGCTCATTGGGCGAACCCCAGAGCAACACGCAAAATGTATATGAACGAAATTTGCGCGAGATTCGTTCGCAAGCCTTGGTCACCCAAAAATCGTGGATAAAAGGGGAGACCTTGGTGGTTATTCCCCAGCTTGGTTATGATATTCCTGATAAGCCAGGCGACCCTGAACGCGAAAAATTGGATTACCATGAAATGAATCGGTTTTTAAGTGCGCTTGGAGCGCGGGTCGTACTTATCGATCGATCGACTCTTGCTGATCGCGAGGAGCAAATTGCAGAAACGAAACGCAATTTGATACGGTTTTTAGAGAAGGATCAAAAAAATTTCGCAAGTCCAAAGCGCCCGCAAAAATACTATTTTTTGGCCCGCTCTATGGGATCGATGATTTTGCGTGAGGTCTTGGAGAGAAATATTTCATTACGAAAATATGTGAAAGCTGCAGTTTCGGTTGGAGGAACTCCCTATGGCAGTGTGATCGCTGAGTTCAAAGCTCGCACCGACATATTTGATGAAGTTTTTTACAAGACTTCAAACGTGTCGCGTGAGTTTTTTAATGATCCATTGGGAACATTGTATATGGCTTGGAAGCTTTTAACTGACTCGCAAACCCGCGCGTTTGCTGAGGCGATCAAGTATCGAAGTCATTATTGGTCGATGTCACATTTTGAGTTTATACCAAAAAGAAATGACTCGATTGAATTTCCGGTAGTGAATTTAATCTTGCTTCCGCGAAGCCTGCAAAACTACTTCAATGAGTCATCACGAATTGCGGGTGTGGACTTCACTTTCTTGCATATGCTGATGTACGGGCCCACCGAAGGTTCATCACCTTTGGCGCATGCAGCTTGGGACACCAAAAATTCGCAGCGCTTGTTCGATCACCAATACAACCATCTCTCGTTTTGGCAATGGACCGAACGAGAGGCTGTTGATCGATGGCTAGCTGCAATCAAATCAGCACGCGAGATCTATCAGCTTGATGCAAAGTAAAGATGCGCCTTGGGCGGAGTAAGTGAAATCATCAAGCTGCGCTCAGGAAAGTTGTGCGGAATAGTGATGAGAGAATTCGAAAGCTCACTTGACTCGCAATTGATTATCTTTTTGACAGTGTCGCCGAATAGGGGCGTTGGTCGAAAGAAGGAGTGCTGAATCACTCGGGCACAGACCTTGTGTCGTTCAATAGTGGATATTGGGGTTGAGTTTGATGGCCCAAAGAGGGACTGAGAGTGAATAATATGGCTCGAATTATGCAAAAGTTGTTGCAGTAGAATTTTCTTTTTTTGGCTTTGAACAGAGGTTGCGCGTGAAGTGGTTGAAAAGTCCAGTTGTTGTTGTGAGTATCTTCTTGGGCACGATGCAGGCTCAAGCCAAAACCTTAGTGATCTCTGATGTCGATGACACGATCAAGATTTCATATGTGCGAAGCAAGATGGAGATGGTTTCATTTTCAGCTTTTGCGGATAGTCTATTTTTTGCCATGAACGATGTTTATCAAGAGCTTGAGCAAAAGGCCAAACGTTCAGGTGAAGACATGAAGTTCTATTATCTTTCAAACGGTTTTACGCCAACGGTTGAAGAGGTCCATACAAAAGTCTTGCGTGATTTTGATTTTCCCAAAGGAAGGTACATTAGTCGGCCCAACCCTTTGGTGAAAACTCATAAACTCGATCATATTCGTCGTCTCATCAATGTAGAGAAGCCAGAGAGAGTGATTTTTATTGGCGACAATGGGGAGAAAGATCCGATTGATTATCGAAAAATTGTTTTAGAGTATGCGGCCTCAGGAATTCATTTTTCGACGCATATTCATATGGTCTACGATCAACCGAAGGATGTGTCTCCTCAGCTCTATGCCAACCTCAAGGGGCGTGATCAAGAGGGGATGTTTCCGGCGCAGCTTGGTTTTTTAAATGCAGCTGAGTTGGCGGTGCAGTTATTTGACATCGGACAGATCGATCGTCAGCAAACATCGCGACTTGTTTCTCTAGTTGAAGCGGCAGTTCAGGAACAAAAGGCGAACGCTGTTTACGGCCCACTTGTCGCTCCATTTTTTAAAAGGTGCCGCCAAATCGATGTTGGGTCACCTCTAGGCCTTCGTTGCGAGTCTATCGTCGCAGAGCACGGGTATGCCGATCGTATGGACTCGATTCGTAAGCGTATTTGCGAATTGGTTAGCTCGGCAGGTCTATTTTAAGAGCATTGGTGGGTTCGTGATAGGTCAACCCAATCGCAACCTGTTTTTCATAAAAGTTTCGTTTTAGCTCTAGGCTCGATCTGTTGGTCTCAGGTCTAGAGGTATATTGTTGCCAGAGAGTTTCAAACATCAGTCGTGGATGAAAAATAGAAATCGGAAAACGAAAACCTGTGATTAGGCGTGGGCCTTGTTGAATTTGCGGATAAAATACTAAAGTCATTTCCGTTTGGTCTATAAGACCCTTCAAATTTATTTTAAGAATGGCGGCAAAGAGATCAAGTGGTAAAGGTAAAATATGGAAGCACAGTCTTTGGGTATTTGAAAAAACTTGAATGCCACCCGCTCTTAAAATTGAATCTACAAAGTTGGCGCAGTTAAATGAAGTGTAGCTATAGCGAAGATTTCCACGATGAAATTCAGAGTTCATGCGAAAAATTTCGTGCAACATTTTTTGTTTTCGTTCAGAGTCGAGCACTCGAACTCTAAGAGAAATTGCATTTTGAATATAACTATTGCCGAACGAGTCTCCTCGAAATGAATTGGCTGTAGGCTTTTTTGTTCCATAAAGATAGTCTTCAAGAGGGCAACTCAAAATGAGATTCTCATCTTCACCTAAAAGAGCGAGTCCATTGAGGGTATGCACTTGATTGTCGATACGTATCGCGATGTGCCCCAGGGGGTTGTGACCAAAGCTTGAGGCGCGTTGGGTGTTATAGGTGCCGTAACTTAATATGATCTCAAGATCACTTGGGGCGTTTTTCTCCAGTTGATCAAGGATCTCTCTCGAGTTCCCCGGTGGGATACATTTCTCTTCAGGCAAACTTCGAACAAAATTTCGAAAATGGGTATTGAGGCGATCAGAAAAGGTGAGTCGTGACGGGGCATTCTGTACACGGGTTTTCATTGTGACGTTATCCTCGGGCAAGCAAGTGATGCCATTATCATTTCAGTGTCGATGAAAATCGGCAAGCTTAAAGAAGTAAATCAAACCGAAAGAATTTGATGAGCGCCTTAACAAGGCGGGGGAATTTCCATGATTTTTCATCTGGCCGATTGAGTTTAGTCCATTCTTCAGAACCCCATTCGACACAGAGTGAACGAAGTTCGGTGATGACACTATTCATCTGAGAAAAATAGAGACTTGATCGGATCCATAGACCAACTTCAGAATTGTGAATGCGCGAGAGGGCATCAAGGTTAGAGGTGCTCTTTAAGACTTCGACTCCATCTATTCGAATGAACTTCATGTGCAAGAACCCTTTGGCCTTGAGTTCTGGTGTGATGGCAAAAGTGAAGACTTTCAATCTTTCGCCAATTTTTGGATTGTCCTTGATCTGAACTAAACTTGGTCCATAGATCGCATCGAAAAGCGCTGGCAGAATGTGATGATCGGTTGTCTGTTTTGAATTCGTATAGACGTGAAATTCGGCCTCAGGATTTTTCAAAAGCCATTTTTCAATCAAGCGCAAGTCGTTCGGATAGAACTGAATATAAGGAGACACTATTTCAATTCGTTTTTTTGCGCGTAGTATTCGTTGGCGAATTGAACGAAAGATAGAATTAGGGTTTGCATTTTTGTGCCAACCAACGGCTTTCAAAAATATCGGACGGTCAGGTCGAATGAGGTTTTGAATTTCGTGAACAAATCGAAGATCCGCTGCAATCAATTCGGAATTGAAGAAATCCGCATTTTCCAGCTCTTTAAGTCGTTGTTCGAAATTCATTTGGTTTTTAGCTAAGTCTTGTGCGGCAAAAAAACGACGCTCGCTAAGAGAAGTGTCGATTTTGAAAATCCCAAAAAGACGTTGGCTTAAACGAGTAGAATGCATAAAATAGAAAAGCTTTTCATAATGCTCGAAAATCTGCGTTTCCAGTGATTTGCTCGAAGTGGCAGACTCCGAACTTGCGGGGCGTATGAGATAGTCGAGATCAAAGTCGGGGCGCTGAGTTTCATGGTCAATCCCGAATGCGGCACTGAGGTTATTGATGTTTCGGCCTCCCATAAAGACCTTCAAGTTAGGAGTGCCGCGATCAATGATTAAGATTTTTTCGTGCGATCGATTCATAAAAGAGAACAAGAATTGTCTGACGCCTTTTTCTCCAGTGAAGATCTTCAGCATAGCCCAAAAAACAGTTTTAACATTGATGATGGGGTTGATTGTTTTGACTTCCAGCATGCCTGGGGGGGCCGTGCGCATTAAGTGGACTAGAGATTTCTTTTGCCAATCAAATTCACCCAAATGATCAACCAAGAGTCTAACCCTTACCCCCCGAAGCATGGCATCACGAAGCTCTTTGAGAAGCAGGTCTCCTGCGCTGTCACGAATTGAAAAATAGGTCACGTCAATGGTTTTTCTTGCTGTTCGAATGGCTAGAATTTTACTTAAGAATGCTGTTTCAGGGTCGTTGAGAGGTTTGACGAGTGCTTGGTGTTCATTGAGAGTTTGAAAAAAACTATCTTCAGTGAGACCGTTGACATTTTCTAGCGAAGGAATCTCATTGGCAAGCTTGTCGGCCTCATTTTTTGCCATTTGCTCTTCGATACGGATGTCTGGTGCAGGGAGGTCGGGCTCAGGGAGAACTGGCCATGCCGGCTCTGACGATGAATCCGACGATGAATCCTTTGGGGCCAAAGCAGGCTCTACAGGTACAAGCTCGCTGCAGTTGTTGGTGGTATTTGGCAGGGAGGCGAGAGAGTGATTTGCCGGTTCACGCGAATCGCCCGTCTCGCTCTTCGCCACTGGAGAAAGCAAAACGAAAAAGATAACTGTCAGACTAACAAGCCACGTACTGTGAGACATGCTATTGCCACCAGCAAATGGGATGCCACAGCCTTGCTCATTCTGTTCGGGGACATCCACACTGAAGATGTCAAACTTTAGATCAGACAGCCTGAATTTTGCGCCTCTCGAACCTTTTTTGGTTTTAATTGGGGGTCTCTAACAAATCGTGGGGTGCCGCAAATTGTATTGGTTTATGATGAGATAA
>CAYONZ010000070.1:0-15088 GCA_964405465.1 uncultured Bdellovibrionales bacterium
GAGGCATTTCTCTTAGAAGCCTCTTTGATTAAAAAACATAGACCACGCTATAATATTCGCCTGAAGGATGACAAAGCTTACCCATATATACGAGTGAGCATGGCGGATCGTTTTCCACGTTTGTATTTGGCGAGAAAAGTTAAAAAAGACGGCGCACTCTATTTTGGTCCATATACGAGTGGTTTAGCTGTACATGGGACAATTCGTTTTCTAAATCGTACCTTTCAGATTCGTGACTGCAAAGATGTATTTATGCAGGCCAGAAAACGGCCTTGTATGACCTATCAAATTGGTCGTTGTACTGCGCCTTGTGTTGATTTTGTCACTGCCGATGCTTATGGCGAGGATGTTCAAGCAGCCCTCGGGTTTTTACGAGGCAAGAATAAAAAGGTAGTACAAGAGCTCACCAAAAAGATGCTAACCGCGGCTCATGACGAACGATTTGAAGTTGCAGCAAAAATTCGAGATAGCATTGAAGCGATAAAGAAAATCTTAGAGCGTCAGGCTGTCGTCAATGACACGAGTGAAATGGATCAGGATGTTATTGGCTTTTTTGGAAATGAAAATGGAACTTTGCTTGAGACGATTCATATTAGGCAGGGACGAGTTATTGGAAACCGCCCTCATTTTTTACCGCTTCTTGATCCGAGTTCGAGTTCTGAAGATGCGCGCGAGTGGCTGACCTCATTTGTGAATCAATATTACGAGGACAATTTCATACCTGATGAGCTGCTTCTGCCGCTTGATTTGGGGCGAGATTTAAATCAATTGCTCGAAGCCGTTTTGCATGAACGCTCAGGGCATAAAACCAAGGTGAGATTTCCGACGGACAATGAGGGGCATCGTTTACTAGAGATGGCCAATCGAAATGCCGAGGGGCATTTTAAAGACCATTTATCTAAGTCAGAAGAAAAGAAAAAGGGTTTGAAAGAAATTGAAGCTAAGCTAAAGCTGGTTAAGTTGCCGAGCCGAATCGAGTGTTATGATATTTCTCATTTTCAGGGTCAAGAGACGGTGGCAAGTCAGGTGGTTTTTGAAGACGGTGTGCCTAATAAAGATCAATATCGCCGCTATCGAATAGAACATCAGTCTGGAAACAATGATTTCTTGTCGATGCACGAGGTTTTAACTCGCCGATTTTCACACTCTGAGTATGACGATCCCGATTTAATTGTGATCGATGGTGGTAAAGGACAACTTAATATTGGTGTTGCCGTTTTAAAAGAGCTCGGTCGTTCAGACTTACCGATAGTGGGTTTAGCGAAAGCACGTACTTTGGGTGAGTTTCGTGATTCGAGTGTGGAGAGTTCTGAGGAAAGGTTCTTCTTACCTGGTCGACAAAATCCAGTGGTCTTTCGTTCGACCAGCGAGGCTTACCGAATTTTGGTTGGAATTCGTGATGAGGCACATCGTTTTGCTTTAAATTATCATCGCAAACTCCGCGAGTCGACGAGTCTTGAGAGTGAGCTTGATCAGATTTCTGGTTTGGGCGAAAAGCGCAAAAAAGACCTGTTATTGAGATTCAAAAGTGTCGATGAAATTCGCGAGGCCTTAGTTGAAGAGATCGCTTCGATTCGAGGTTTTAGCCTTTCGTTGGCAGAAAAAGTGAAGCAATCGCTCGGCGAGGTCGATTCCGAAGTTGAAATTGAAAATGCAGGAGAATAGCTCAAGGTGTTGCCACCCAAATTATTCTGAAGCAAACGAGCTTTTTTGCTATTTGGTTTTTATGAATATTTCGCATGAATAAACATTGTTTATTTCTGTGCATTTGATTTGCCATCGGGGCAAGGTCAAAAATTTTTCGTTGTCGGTACTTGCCTGAAGAAGTTCTACGGACTTCAGGACTTGAGTGCTCATGACCGGATCTCGTGCTTTTGAACTTTTCGAAGAGTTTTTTTCTTTGGAGTTTGCAGCGCTTCCTTCTTTCAATCGTGTGTATAAGGCCTTGGCGTCGGTTTGATTTTCAATCATCAGTATCGTGGTATTTGAGAATCCGTTGATAACCGTATTCTTGTCTGTTGACTGTGCTGGTGGTTCATTTACAGCCGTCGTATTGTTATTCTTTGGTTCCTCGCCGGCAGCTATTTGCTGAATGGGGTGAGTAGCTTGCGAAACGTCGCCCGAGCCCGTGTTGGCAGCTCTATAATTCTTATTTATCGCTGATTCAGATGCAGATTTAGCGTTTGACCCTAATGTTGTGATGATGAGTGTCGTAAGCAATAGAACATAAATCTTCATTTTTTTCTCCAATTAGAAGCAACAGAAATTTCGCTGTAGCAAAGCTTTTTAAGCAAAATTGACTGTCACCAAACGGGCAAAGAATCTTTTGCCGCACCGGACTCTTTGGAATTTGCAGTTTTATTCTTGCAACTAAATTCAAATTCTACATAGATTTTAGGTACATGTTATTGATTTGAACAGAAAAAAGTGGAGTTTCTCTCTTTGGATTGTTCGAACGAAATTGGGAGGAAGTAATGAAGGTTCTAATGTTGGGAGCTATCCTGATGAGTATGGGCTCTGCCCACGCCGCAGATTTAGCTGCAGGGAAAGCGAAAGCGGAGTCGTGCTACGCTTGTCACGGAAAAGATGGTGCGAGTGTGAATCCAATGTATCCAAGTCTTGCTGGGCAAATGGATGCTTATATTGTAAAGCAACTCAAAGCTTTTAAAGAAGAAAAACGCATGGATCCGGTCATGAATCCAATGGCTAAAGCATTGAGTGATGCGGATATCGAAAACTTAGCTGCGTTTTTTGCATCACAAAAAAAAGGCGATTCAGCGGGGAATGGCAAAACCGCTAAGGGCAAAGGGCATAAAGGCGAGACTCCTGCTACCACAAGTTATGAAGGGGCTGCTTCGGGTATCGATGCGAAGTTTGTGACTTCTGGTGCAGGACTTCCTCCAAAGGTTCAGTTGACTGAAAAAGAGTTTTCCATTGCAAAAACAGTTTATTTTGAACGCTGTGCAGGTTGCCACGGGGTGCTTCGCAAGGGAGCGACAGGAAAGCCTTTGACGACCGAGATCACTCGTAAATTAGGAACAGACTATTTGAAAAACTTTATCACTTATGGAAGTCCTGCCGGAATGCCAAACTGGGGAACTTCTGGGCAGTTAACAGATAAAGAAATCGACATCATGGCTCGCTATCTCCAGCACGAACCACCGGTTCCACCAGAGTGGGGGATGAAAGAGATGAAAGCGACCTGGAAAGAAATCATTCCAGTTGCAAAACGCCCTAAGAAAAAAGAGAACGATTACAATATCGACAATCTGTTTTCGGTAACTCTTCGAGATGCTGGAGAAGTGGCACTCGTCGACGGCGATTCTAAAAAAATTATTAATGTGATCAAAACTGGGTATGCAGTACACATTTCACGTCTTTCAAATTCAGGTCGCTACCTGTATGTGATTGGGCGTGATGCTAAGATCAATTTGATTGATTTGTGGATGAAGACTCCAGACAATGTTGCAGAAATCAAGGTTGGTCTCGAGGCTCGATCGGTTGAGACTTCTAAGTACAAAGGCTATGAAGACAAATATGCGATTTCAGGTTCATACTGGCCACCTCAGTTCGTGATTATGAATGGTGACACTTTAGAGCCATTGAAAATCAATTCAACTCGAGGCATGACTGTTGGAACGCAAGAGTACCACCCAGAACCTCGTGTGGCGGCGATCGTCGCGTCTCATGAAAAGCCAGAGTTCATTGTGAATGTGAAAGAAACTGGCAAAGTGATGATGGTTGATTACAGTGATATTGAGAACCTTAAAATCACAACAATTGAATCGGCTCAATTTCTACATGATGGTGGATGGGATTCGACGCATCGTTATTTTTTAACTGCGGCGAACAAATCAAACAAAGTAGCTGTGATTGACTCGAAAGAGGGAAAACTCGTGAAGCTAGTGGATGTTGGAGCTATTCCGCACCCAGGTCGCGGTGCGAACTTTGTTGATCCAAAATTCGGTAAGGTATGGGCAACAGGACATTTGGGTGATGATTCGATCTCGTTGATTTCAACCGATACTTCGAAAAAAGACGCTTGGTCTGTGGTTAGAACTTTAAAAGGTCAAGGGGGCGGATCACTGTTTATCAAAACGCATCCGAAGTCGAAAAACCTATGGGTGGATAACACTTTGAACCCTGATACAAAAATCAGCCAGGGAATTGCTGTTTATGACATCGATTCGATCGACAAAGGCTTCACCGCACTTCCGATTGCGGAGTGGGCAGATCTGGGCGAAGGACCGAAACGTGTGGTGCAGCCTGAATACAATAAAGCTGGAGATGAAGTTTGGTTTAGCGTTTGGAACGGGAAGAACCAAAAATCAGCACTTGTCGTTGTTGATGATAAAACGAAGAAGCTTAAGAGTGTGATCAAAGATGATCGATTGATCACGCCAACTGGTAAATTCAATGTGTTTAATACACAACACGATATTTACTAAATCGAAGTCTCATTGGCGCCGTTGTGAAAACGGCATTTGAGTTAAGTTAGAAGGCCCTAAAGATTTATTCTTTGGGGCTTTTTTATTGCAAAATATAATTTCGTCTTTTCATTTGAACTTGGCATCCAGGGCAAAAACTATCCTCTGTGACTTCGAGATTGAGGTAGTCGACTTGGTGAGTAAATTTCAATTCGGTTCCGCAAAGGCAGCAGGTGGTGTGTTCTTCAACGGGATTGGTGAAGAGCTCTTTCCAGTTGAGTGGTTCGCTATTTGAAAAATCCATTTCATCCTCCGTGATGTAAAGAACTCATCGGAGGTTGTTTCAAGGGGTTGAGTGTTTTTGTTCAAACGTGTGAGATCTCGTCTTTTGCCAGAGGAAAAAATTTCCTTTGTCTAAAGATTGTCTGTCTATTGCCTGTGGCTTGAGACTGCTTTTAATTGGGTTGGACACTCTCAAGTTTAAGATCGTTCCAAATAAAATTTGGCGATGGTCCATGATTGAGTTGGAGGTGTCTGGCTTGTGAGAGGCCAGTCAGTACAAGCGCAGAATCAATGCGAGCGTGATGGGCGCCGAGAATATCAGTTTTGAGTTGATCCCCAATCATTAGAATTTTAGGCGCTCGACCGAGTGGCGGTGAATGACTCGAATCTGACTGAAGGTGCAGGTTCAATCTTTCGGTCGCCATTTCAAAGAGTTCGAGCGAAGGCTTTCCTAATCGACGAAAGGCCAGTTGAAAATCAGGGAGAAGTGTTCGGAGAGCTTCCTCGAGTAAATGGGCCAATCCTCCGCTGGTGATCCCAACCTGATGTTTGCCGATGGGGTAAACCAAATCAGGATTTGTTAAAAAAAGCGGAAGGTGGCGCAGTTTTTCTGGAGCCTCATCGGCAAAATTGAGCAGACGCGAGAGCACGCGATTGAGTGCTGGCAATGTGTCAAATCCTGAGTCGTCACACACGGCAATAAAGTCAAGCGTGTCAACAGTGTTTGTTGCTCCCGTTGAGAATGACTCATTCTGAAAGTCTCCTGTAAACACACTATGATTTTCTATGATGGCTCCGGCATCTCGGGCCATTTGCCGAGAGGCTTCGGTTCCAAGAACAAGTCCGAAGGGATTTTTTTTCAGTCGCTTGATCTCATTTTGCAAAACCAAGCCGGCACTTAAGACTTGTGCCGGCTCGATTGCGAGTCCATTTCTTTGATAGTGTTCGGCTGCAAGAGACGGGGAGCGTGAGGCATCATTGGTAAGAATATAAAAAGGCTTTCTTTGGTGGCGAAGTTCAGCCAAAAAGCTGGCGGCGTGGTCAATAGGACCGGCGCTTGTAACTAGAACGCCATAGGCATCGAGAAAGAAGGCATCATAGGATTCAATAATTTTGAACGTGGGCCGAGTCGCTTGGAACATGTCTTTTATCCTGTGCTAACGTTGTGCAAAAAGCAAAGACTCTTAAGGTTAATGCGGCTATGTTTTGCACATGAGTTCATATCTTGATTACCTACAAACCGTCTTGGGCGTTGAGTCCTTTTTGTCCACTGAATCCTTTGCGTCAAACTCGCAGGTGGATCTTGTTATTCCAGAAGGTGCCAAGCTGGTATTTTTGGCGTTTGATTCCACCTACTCCAATCCGATGGGTTCGCAGCATAGGGTGATGGTCGATCGAATGATTCAGGCGATGAAATTTGAACCTCATGAGGTCATTCGAATTGAAAACCAAAGTATGGAGGATCAAGCGTTTGCGACCCAAGTTCAGCGGGTTCTTGAGGCTGAGAATTGTCCCTCGTTTTTTGTGGTCTTTGGTTCTAAGACGGCGCAGCTTTTGCGGAGCTTGATGCTGCAGGACAGCTCCGGTGATTTTTTTGTTGGCCAAATCTATCAAGCGAGTACGATGAAATGGATTCCGACCCTTGATCTGACCGATATTAGCACCTCGCAGGAGAACAAAAAGGAAGTATGGAAGCACCTACAGTCTGTAGTACGCGAGTTGTCTCAGTAAATAAAATCTATTTAAAGGTAATGGTTCTTTTTGCTTTGTGCGTTTCTGGAATGCTTTATGCGCAAATTCCTGCAAATACGGGTCATGTGACCGTTCCGGTTCCAATGTCGGCGCATGACGGATGCACCGTGCAGGTTCCAGTGACGAAAACTGTAGGGCCAGCCACACTTGACCTTTTGGAGCGGGCACTTGATTTCGCTAAACGGCGGGGGTGCTCTTCGGTCTTATTGAATATCAATACCCCTGGCGGGAGCCTACAGGCAACACGTACAATTGTAGAAAAAATCTTAGCTTCTCCGGTTCCTATTCTTTGTTTGATCTCGCCAGCGGGTGGCCACGCCGGGAGTGCAGGGGCTTTAATTATGCAAGCTTGCCATGTGACTGGTGCGCTCGAAGCTACCAATATGGGTGCTGCGACTCCCATTTCGTCTTCGGGCTCCCTGCCCGAAGATCTTCGCAAAAAATTAATTCAAGATACTGTGAGTTGGGTTCGTTCGTTGGCCGAATTTCGCGGGAGAAACGCCAAGTTCGCAGAAGAAATGGTCGTTGACGCAAAATCTTTGGGGGCAGAACAAGCCAGGCAAGCCGGTGGATTGGATTTTGTTTCTTCGAGCGTAGATGCTTTTTTAAAATCAGCATCTGAAAAATCAGTTCGAATGGGTCCAAGTGATGTGCAGACTGCTGCTGGATTGCCGTCGATCGAGAAAGTAAAAGTTGGCGCGCTCTTGCCTTTTGATCCCGATCTTCGAACTGAGTTTCTGCATGTCGTGGCCGATCCCGAGTTCGCTTATATTTTGTTTATGGTGAGCCTGGGGCTTTTGTATTTTGAATTTACCCATACAGGTGTTTTCTTGCCGGGAGTGGCGGGCGCGCTTGGGTTGGTCACATCTCTTTTGGCCTTTCAAAAACTTGAGGTTTGGTGGAGCGGTTTGATTTTTATTTTTCTTGGAGTGGCCTTTTTGGTTGGTGAAGCCTTTGTTCCGAGCTTTGGTGCTCTGGGCATTGGTGGCGTACTTTCTCTTCTTGCTGGATCGGTTTTACTCTTTAATCCATCGCAGACGGGATATGTTTTGCCTCTGCCCATTTTAATTTCGGCCGCCTCTCTTTTGGCACTTGTGATTCTTGCTTTGGCTATTTTGCTAATTCGGACTCGCAAACGTCAGGTCACGACCGGTGCAGAAGGGCTGATTGGTCAAATGGGTGAAGTCATCAGTGTTTCTGAGAATCCGCGGCAGGCTGTAGTTATGTTGAAAGGTGAATTGTGGCAGTGTGAATGTGATGAAGATTTAAGTGCTAAAAACATGATTGAAGTTTTGGAGCTCGTTGATCTAAAGTTGAGAGTGAAAATTAAAAAATAGATATTCAGAAAGAGGTACTCTGTGTTTGATCCGGCGTTTGTTTTGTTTTTGGTATTGGCGGTTGTCATTTTGTCTTCGTCTTTGAAAATCATGAACGAGTGGGAGCGCGGAGTGGTTTTGCGTCTCGGTCGGTCGGTCGGTGTGCGTGGACCTGGTGTTATTATTTTGGTACCGTTTGTTGAAAAACTTTATCGCGTTGATACCAGAACTGTCACAATGGATGTTCCGTCCCAAGATATTATCACCCAAGATAACGTGAGCATGAAAGTGAATGCGGTTGTGTACTTTCGAGTCACAAATCCTGAGCAGGCCATTTCTCAAGTGGCCGACTTTTACTTTGCCACCAGTCAGTTGGCTCAAACCACATTACGCTCAGTTATGGGTCAGTTTGAAATGGATGAAATACTCACTCATCGAGACAAGATCAATGTGCGTTTGCAGGAGATTCTCGATAAGTCCACCGGTGGATGGGGAATCAAAGTGTCACATGTTGAAGTTAAAAATATTGATCTTCCGAAAGAGATGCAGAGTGCGATGGCAAGACAAGCCGAAGCCGAGCGAGAGCGCCGTGCAAAAGTGATCAGTGCCGAGGGCGAGTTGCAGAGAGCAGAAAAGCTTTCTGAGGCCTCGAAGAAATTGGCTGAATCACCAAGTGGAATGCAGCTGGCCTATTTACAAGCTCTGAATGAAATGAAAGGAAGCGGAACCCATACGATCTTGTTTCCGCTTCCGATGGATTTGATTCGTCCATTTCTCGATACTTCGAAATAGTTTTGGAATTTTAAAAACAGCACTCTGACGATAAGGGGCATGGATGCCACAAAGAAGAGTTCTAAGTTTGTTGATATTTTTTTTGCTAAGTTCGCAGGGAGTCGCGAACCCAGGTCTTTGGGCCGAGCCGTCTGCGATAAGAGTTAAGCTTTTGCAGACGGCTGGTGAGTTTGAGGTTTCTGCTAAGAACTTGTCGATTCAGGGTCAAGATTTTTCTGATACCCGCATGCTTAAGATTCAAGGGCATCAAGGGGTGGGCGGTGTTTTTTGGTCCGTCTATCGAAACAAACAAATGCTTGTTCAGTTTAAGGTTGCATCTCTTGAGTTGCGAGCCGATAGCATTTCAATTAATAAACTTCGCGTACCCAAAGAAGTTCAATTGAAGGTTGCCAGTACTCCGCCACTCGGCAATTTGGCTAGAAAAGATCCGGCGCGTGTTTCAGCCGCTTGGATCGCTGTGGCCCAGCTTGAACTAGATGAATATTTGAGCGGTGTTTTAAAAGGGGAGATGCCCCAGTCCTGGCCCCTTGATGCACTTCGAGCACAGGCGATCGTCGCCAGAACATTTACCCTCTATGAATGGCAAAGGCGGTCCAAAAAAGTTGATCGTGATTTTGATTTTGAGTCAGGCGTGAGTGATCAGGTGTATGTTTTTGCTGAAAAGATTTTGCCAGCGGTCCAGCAAACCCATGGACTCTACCTAACCAGCGAGAATGGCGAGGTCTCGCCCACTTATTTTCACTCTGATTGTGGTGGCAACACGGAGTCTGCCAATTATGTGTGGGGTGGCACTGGGCGTACCCAAACTGTAAAAGACGATTTTTGTCCGTTCAATCCGAAGAGTCAATGGACTCTCCTCCTATCTCCTGCTGATATTCTAAATCGCCTCTTGCGTGCCCATGCGATTTCTACCCAGGATAAACAATCAGGTCTGAAGTCATTCGAGGTGGTGGAGCGAAATCCTAGTTCACGCGTACAAACGATTCGCGTGAAGCTCAACAATGAAAAACAAATTTTATTTACTGGCCAGGCCTTGCGACAAATTTTTGGTTTTGCAAGTTTGAAAAGTACAATGTTTTCACTTCAAGAATTACCCAAAAGCTATTTGTTTTCAGGTAAAGGAGCCGGACATGGAGTAGGTTTATGTCAATGGGGCTCACGAAACTGGGCGCAGCGTGGTTTTGATTTCAAAAAAATTCTGGCGCATTATTTTCCGCAGTCAGTTTTGCGTCCGATTCTTGATCCAATTCGAAATCCGACTCGCGTTGCTCGAGCAGGGGCTTCATTCGAAAAACTGCAAGCTCAGTGATCCAATTGCACTAAGTTTTGCAAACTCAGCTTCATTGTAAGGCTTCGCCTGTTCCTTTCCCTTTTCCTTTCAAAGAGGCTTCGCCATTTTTTTCAATAGAGGCTTCGCCTCCTCCTTCCCAAGAGTCTTTCCTTTTTTCTTTCTCAGAGATTTGAATTGAGCATGCCTAGCTTGAAGTGGGCATCACATGATGTTCCTGCGCTCACCCTTGGTGTTGAAATCATCGACAGCTGCCTAAAGACTAAGTACTTGTAAAACTAGTTGAATCTCATTTTGAGACACGGGTCTCGCGACCCTCGGGTGACAAAAGTCGCTCCTTCGACACTTTGAAGTGCTGAAAAACGGCCAGATCCGCTGCAAATTTGTTTGTCTCACCGTGATACGCGCGAAATTAATCTTCGATTTCAGTCACTTACCTGAGCTTCGAAAATCTTGGCACGATCTCAGAGTGCGGCACGCCGATCGCATTATAGGTTTGTAAGGTGAGTTAACAAGGAAGGGCTTTATGAATAATGTAACGAGAACACTTAAAGTACTAACGGCTTCAGCACTCTGTGTTTGGGCAGTTGGTTGCGCCAAGTCTTCTTCTGGTGGTGGTGAGGTGGCACAAGCTCCTACTCCTGCTGTAGATGATGGTCGTGGTACAGGTTCGTTCCCTGGGGGCAGTGGTAGTCCAACAACACCAGGTGGCTCAACCGCACTTGCGCTTGGTCAAGCGAAACTCGATCTCGTTGGAACAACTGATTCACAAAAGCGTAGCACTCTTGGTTTGTTCTTCAGAAACCCTCCAGTAAATTCAGTAAAGAATCCTTACATCACCGCATCACTGACTAAAGAAGCGAACGGTTCTTACAGTGGTTCGATCTCGATTGGCTACACTGATTCTTCAGGCACACGAGAGGCTGTTCTTTCGACGAATCACCCTTGGAATGGATCCGTCTCTGACTCGAGCCCCAACGTCTGGTTCGCATGGCAGGGCAAGCAAGTGTTTCATGGGTTCTTTCAAGATCGCTACGGAGCCATTGTGTTTGTTGTTGATAAACAAGATGACAACGGTTTCGGTGATGGTTCGTCATCAAAAACCATCAGCGGTGAAATCTGGTTCCAAAACTTTGACGACAGCAGCCCCTATATCAACCCTGTACAAGGGCCGAACAAAATGTGCTGGCAGATCAGTCTTGGGCCTTACGATTGCCGAACCTTTATCTCTGGTGATGGTGTTGATACTTATCAGTCACTCTATCCGAACAACTACTCAGACGATAAGCCAACTCCAGTTGCTTACCGTAAATTAGGACGCTTCACAGGTCTCGATCGCAAGACGGCTTTTGGAGAGTAGAAGAAAAGGTGAGACAGATGTGCAGACGAAAAGATTCAGCCGAAGCAGGCTTCGGCAAGAAAAAGTTAAAATAAAAAATGAATAAATAGAAAATGTTTAAAAGATTAAAAAGGGAGAAGTTATGAAAACACAAAGTAAACAAAGCACAAAGAGCCTTGAGAAGGGATTTAAAGTCTTGATCTTGTCGCTCATGGCGGTCTTCGTCGTCGGTACACAGACAGGGTGTCCTGGCAACAAATCATCGGACAATACAGTGGCTCAGCCGCCGCCTCCACCGGTTGTCAACCCAGTCAATCCCTGGAACAACTGCGCTGGCTGTTCGACAGGTTTGCAGCAGGGAGTTTCAGGTGTTGGATACTTCTCGACAGATATGGAATTAGGCTTGCAACTTTTTGTTCAACCTAACACGCAAAATGGAAATTCAATGTCCAATTACTATGGTCCCGTTGCGGCTCAAGGCTTCTTGCGAATTTCATCGGCGTGGCAAAGTTGCGGAGTTCCTGCTGGCGACTACAACATCACCACAGCACAACAAGGTATGTGGAGTGGCGCTGTATTCGGGCAGTTGATTTTGCAAGCCAGCGGTCCGGCTGCGTTTCAAGTGACTTTAAACAATGCCTTTTTGATGGGGCTAGATAACCCAGGTGGGTATGTCGCTTCAACAGGTGCTCGATTTGATGGTAAGCTCTACGTAGGATACGCTTCAGTTGGAAACTGTAACGGATTCCAATTTGCTGGTCGCTGATTGAGCTCGATCACGGCACTCAAATTTTGAGTGTTGTTGAGTTCTTTTAAAAGACAGGTTTCTTTGAAAAAAGCGATGCCTCCCTCATCGCTTTTTTTGTTTTTACAGCATCAACTTTTTGGGGGCCCGAGCAAATTTTCAATAGACTTTACCAAAACTTGAGTTGGCGAATCGATCCAGCGAAAACGAGTCATTTTCAGGTCCCTGAAACCATACGATCCAAGGCGATGCCTACACCTTGTGCAGAGCACTTCGCATCATTGAAATTCCCTTGCCATTCTCTTGAATTCTAGCCCTAATGTTTCAATGCAATTACCACTATGGGTTGAATTTTTTGATGAGTTAGAAAATGTGCGCGGTCGAAGTCGGAACACCGTAATGGCATATCGTCGCGACGTTGAACTTTGGGCTAAATATCGAGAGCAAGCCCATGATGTTCAGGGCTTTTATGTTTTCATGAAAAAAAATAATCTTTCGACTCGTTCGCAGGCGCGAGTGGTGAGCAGCATTAGAACCTATATGAAGTTTTGCGAAGAACGAAATATGAAGATGCCTGAACTTCGTGAGCTTCGTCCGCCGAAAGTAAAAATCGGTCTTCCGAAAAATCTGACGATCGATGAGTTTGAAAAACTTTTTCAAGCCTGCCGTGTGCCCGATACATTTCGAACGGCCCGCAATCAAATCACACTTCTTCTTCTTTATGGTTTAGGTTGCCGTGTGAGTGAATTGATCAGTTTGAATCTTCTCGATTATCATCAGGTCGAGGGATGGTTGAGTATAACAGGAAAAGGCAACAAGCAGCGAGCAGTGCCTCTGACCGAGCATCTCAATCGTGAGTTGAAAGACTATGTTGAGTCGGTGCGTGCCAATTTGGTGAAAGAATCAACGCCTTCAATTCTGATCAATGATCGAGGGAATCGTCCCTCGCGTGTAGATGTGTGGCGTTGGCTTGCAGCGTGGTCGGCCTCGGCGGGGTTTGATGAGCCGATTAGTCCGCATCGATTTCGCCATGGGTGTGCGACCGCACTTCTTGATTCAGGTGCTGACTTGCGTTCCATTCAAATGCTCTTGGGGCATTCGAGTATTCAGACCACGCAAATCTATACGGCGGTTTCCAATAAAGCCTTGGCTGAAACTGTAGATCAGTTGCATCCGCTTTCGCAGATGACTGATCTCGAACATCCGTAATGCGTGCCACGAGAGTCGGTTTACGGCTCTCGTTTTGCTATAACCAAATTTAAATCTTAATCATGGTCGTCTTTGAATTTGCAGATCAGCATTCATATGATTGTCCATTCGTTCATGCTCAATAAAAATGAAGTCGTGCCTCTGGAACTCGAATTGTCGCTTGTTCCTGGGCTTCCACAAATTAAATTCTTAGGTCAGCCCGATGCAAGTTTGCGTGAAAGTGAAATTCGCATAAAAGCGGCGCTTCGCAAGCAAGGCTTTGATTTTCCAGCGGGCCTAGAGCTCTTGGTTGATATTCGACCGGCGTCCTTGAAAAAAAATGGCGTGGGCCTTGAACTGGCCGTGGCCTTTGGATTCTTACGCATGACCGGACAAATTCAGTGGGATCAAGCCGAACCTGATTTTGTCTATGGGGGATTAACTTTAGGTGGTGAGGTCTTTTTTCCCGAAGAAGCGCTCGAGGTTTCCTTCGATAGTCGAACTACAGTTTTGTCGGCCTCATGTCCGAATCGCAGCTATTCGATGTTGGTAATTAAGACCTTGCATGAACTCTCGGCGCCAGCTCGGATGTCTCCGCAAGAAAAAAACACTCTCTCATGGGTTCGGCCCAAGCCTCGTCACGAATTTCGCTTTTCAGAGGCGCAGGCTGAACTGCTGAGTTTGATTGCCGCTGGAGAACACTCCGTTTTGCTCTTTGGTCCTCAAGGCTCGGGTAAAACGAGTTTACTATCAAGTCTTGAGTCATTGATTGTCCCTCAACAAATTTTGTTTGATCGCGACGAATACGAGCGGCTCTTTGGTGAAAAGATTTATTGGAGGCCCTTTGTGCAGCCGCACCATTCGATTCCCAAAATGTCGATGCTAGGCGGAGGCCGTTCACTATGGCCGGGTGAACTTGTGCGTGCCCATGGAGGCATATTGTACCTAGATGAATTTCTGGAGTTCGACAGCGAGGTTCGCGAGGCCTTGCGTGAGCCAATTGAGCAAGGCTGCTATCGCCTCGCGCGCGAGGGCAAACAAAAAATGTTTAAATGCGAATTCTTGTTACTCGCAAGCACGAACCTCTGCCCCTGTGGGAGGTTCTTACCTGATAATTCTCTTCGCTGTCGTTGTGGCACTCGTCGTAGGCAAGACTACTTGTTGAAAATGATGGGCCCCATACTGGACCGCTTTGCGATCATCACCTCGTCATCTAGCTGGCTGAGCGACAAGCCCTCGGCAGTGTTGAATCAAAAGTTTTCAGAAGGGGAGAGTGAACGGTCATCAGTCGGGCAAGTTGAACGATCACCGCTTGCCCTATCCGAGGTTCAAGAGCGCGTGCTCAAAGCCGTGAAATTCAAAACAGAAAGAAGGGGACTCGTGCCAAACTCAAGAGCTGATCTCGCCGTGATCGAAAAAACAACAACAGGTTTTCTGCTGAATCAGCTGCGAGAAAATACCAGACTGAGCCAGCGACGCTATCAAGCTTCGTTAAGAGTCGCTCGAACTTTAGCGGATCTTGACGGGGCTGAAAAAGTCGAGGTTAAACACATCCAAACAGCACTCCAGTACACCGTTCAATCCTATTTGGAACTCGAAGGCTGCACCTAGGTGGGTGAGAGGTTGGGCCTTGGTGTTCGAAATGCCGAGAGCGGGTTTGTGGATTGATTAAAAAATATGCAGAATACTCCTCCGGTCTCTTCTTATGGGAGGAGCCTTGCCTAGGTGCCGGATAAGGTACTGATTGACTCATGAGGCACATTGAAGCACAATGGCCCCTTCTAGTCTTTATTTGCCCGTATGGTGACGTGGCCGAGTGGCTAGGCAGCGGCCTGCAAAGCCGTGTACGGCGGTTCAAATCCGCCCGTCACCTCCAAATTTCCTTTTTAAAAAAATCTCGGCTCTTCGGTTCTTCGGTTCTTCGGTTCTTCGGTTCTTCGGTTCTTCGGTTCTTCGGTT
>CAYONZ010000071.1:0-14848 GCA_964405465.1 uncultured Bdellovibrionales bacterium
GCGACAAAAGCTCTGCAGTTAAAATGTTGTTTTCTTGTTTTACAGCAACATACATATTCACTTTAATATTAACCCTATGCTAGCCTAATTGGGAAGATGTTTGACGAGTTTCAACAATCATTTGATACTTTCTCAAAAGGACTACCCGCCGGCCACTCTCCAGCACACCATAAAATGGTGTTTATACGCTGCCAAGAAGCGTACGATCAGGGGATGTAGAGCCCTAAAGTAGGGGCCTGCTTTTGAGCCTTCGTGGCTAGTATATAAATGATTTGAATCTACTGAAAACTGTGAAGATATACACGATAGGAAGTGACGTGACAGAACATCATGTGACAGATTCTCAAAATGAGCCTCGGACTATTCGGACGAATCCGATTCCGGAGGGCTTTCGTAATATTGTGAGACAAACTTCACTGGTGCGAATCAAACAGCACTGCCTCTATGAACCCATCGAAATTTACGAACTTGAAAATAAAAATAATTTGGTCTTTGGCTACTGGATGGGCCTCATCATGGTGGGCAACTCCTCTGTACGAATTTTGTTTAAGGCACATTACAACAATGATGAACTTCGTGTCATCGCTGCCGAGGCCCTCAATAGTTCTAAGGCAAGACCAGATGACTCTTCAGTGGCAGATTTTATGCGCGAATATTGCAACCTCATGGGCGGAGCAATCAAAGCTACACTAGAGTCGGCAGGCCTGAACACCGGAGTGAGTCTCCCTCTTGTCACCCGCGGTTTTGACGAGGTGTTTTCAAACCAGAGCGTCTCTGTTAATTTCTATGAAGACGTCTGGCAACTTGTGTGCGGTGACGGGCGAATCACCTGTGCAGTACAAATGGATGTAATGAACAACGAGCCCCTTGAGTTGATCGGAATGATTCAGGAGCAACAACAAGCCAATGACGCTGATGGGGAGATCGAATTTTTGTGAGCACGCTAAATCAAGATCTACAAGCCAGCTACCATATTATTTCGCTACTTGAAAAATCTAAGGCGAATTCGGAAGAGATCATTGATCGCTTACCCGATATTTTTGTTGTCATTGACACCCAAGGCACCATTCTTAAGGGAAATCACGAGGCCGCCCAACGCTTCGGTGTCGGCCTTGAAATGCTCATTGGTTCAAATATTTCGCGTTTATTTCTTGAAGAAACTTGGAATCTTTTTTCTGTTTACCTAAATCAGGCCAAAGCTCTTGCTCCCACCGACAAACCCATCGAATTTGAACTGCCGATTGACGTCCGCGTTGGAAGTGAGAGAATTTGCTATTGGACGCTTTCTGTACTTGACGGTGTTCCACATGCGAAAGGCCCGCTGTTTTGTTTGATTGGTCGAGATATTACGCTTTTACGTGCGTACCAAAAGCAGCTGGCCGAAATTTTCGCTAGCATTCCTCTTGGCATTTTTACGGTCGACCGCGATGGTAAAATTGAAGATACGTTTTCTGCCTATTCACAATGGCTTCTTGGGACAGACGAAATAGCAGGTGTCACACTTCGCAAACTCATTTTTGAAAACTGTATCGAATATCTCGATGCCGCTGCCCGAGAAGGTTGGACCAACCTTCTCGATTTCTCAAGCTATTCTCTGCGCGAATTTGATTTCTTAGCCGAAACTTTCCCTAAGCAGTTCTTCTACCCAATGCCAGGATCAAAAGAAAGCCAAGGACGATATCTCGGCATGAAAATTCAAAGTATTTCACATGGACAAAGAGTGGACGGAATACTGGTGATTCTGGAGGACCGAACAACATTGGTTGAGGCAGAAAAAGCCGATGAAAAACAAAAACTCCTCCAAGATCAAAGCCTGGAGCGCGCCCTTCAAATTAAGAAGTGCGACCCAGATATGCTCTCTGTCACTGTCAATGATCTAAAAATTCTTTTCTCGCAGTTGGGGGACGCTATCTTTGTCAAGGACGCGGAGAATTTTCAAAATATTCTTCACGCCATTAAAGGCAATGGCCGACTCGCCGGTTTCACAATGTTGGTTAAACTCAGTCACTCTCTTGAAAGTCGTATACGTGAGTCAGAAGAAGGAAAAGTTGACTGGAAAACCGTTTTTGCATACATCGATGAAATTCGTAACGAGTGGAAAGAACTTTACTCACTAGTAAAAGTTTTGGCCGAACCACAAGAAGCATCAGCTGAACAAACTGAAGGCAACCGAGAAGATGAGACCTCGTCGATGTTTAAAATGCTCACTGACTGGCAAACAAAGTTTGCCAGTCAGTTCAGTGAAAGCATGAATGAGGAACTCAGCAAACTTGCAACCAAGGCAAGGCAGTTGTCATTCAACTCGATCCACAGCCTTGAAAGTAGTCTGCGGCATTCAGCGCAAAATACTGCCGCAACTCTTGGCAAAAAAATAAAGTTAGTTTTTGATTGGGAAGAAGAAATTAAAATCGACGCAACGGATTTAACACAGATTCGCAATGCACTCCTCCACCTCATCAACAACGCAATAGACCACGGAGTGGAGTCACCAGAAGAACGCCTAGAACTTAAAAAACCGCTCCAGGGAACCATTCGCATTTCTGCTTATATTGCGGGAGATCGACTGGTCTTCAATGTCGAAGATGATGGTCGCGGCGTCAACACAGAAAAGGTTCGCATCAAAGCAATCGAGAAAAAAATAATCACACCCGAAAAGGCAAAAAGCCTTTCTGAAGATGACGCTCGCCAACTGATTCTGGCGCAGGGTTTTTCTACAGCCGAGACAGTGTCTGAGATCAGTGGCCGCGGGGTGGGATTGAGTGCCGTCGCCGAGACAGTTAAGAGCTACAGTGGTGAAATTGAAGTTAAAGAGAGTAAATATGGTGGAACAGCATTTTACTTTTTTGTTCGTGTTCCTGGGATTGAAAGTTAGAGGTTGAAATGGCATTCATGATCGTGGTTGATGACTCAAAAACAATTCGAACCTTGGTGCGAAAAGCTCTCGAAGACGGAGGTCATGAGGTCATTGAGGCTGTAGATGGAGTCGATGCAATGGCTCAACTGTCGAGCCCACCTAAGACCATAGAAATGATTATTTCGGATATCAATATGCCGAACATGGACGGACTCACCATGGTCCAAAAACTTCGCGAACAACCGACTTTTCAAAAAACTCCAGTGATTGTGCTTTCGACCGAAACTAGTCCTGAAATGAAATCTAAGGGCAAGGAAATTGGAGTCACAGCCTGGATGGCAAAGCCACCAAATCCAGCAAAACTCCTGGAGGCCGTCGGCAAAATATTGGCAATGACCAAAGCCTGATTCTATTTTTTTCAGCCTTCAGCCCCCAAAACTGACTAGATTTTTGACGGTTTCTTGGGCGGAACGATCTAAAGCAAATGAGCTTCTCATTGTATTTTGTGATTTCCATAAATACGCTTATAATACATGCGGTTTAGGGATTCACGATGACCAGTCCCACTATGAAGGAGCCATTTCAATGAAACCGATATTTACCAATCTTCATTTAAACACCTTTTGTTTAAGGCACCATTTGTCGGCTTTCTGTTTTATGGCAGCAATACTGATCTGCGCGCCAGGCCAGGCCAAAACCAATGCTTATGATCTGAAACTTGATCTTTCGGTAAAAGGTAAACCACTGCCGTCATCAAAGGTAACTGTCAAAGAAGGTGAGCAAACGTCGCTCACACAAAGTACCTCAACAGATAAAACTTTTGTTGATGTGATTGCGGTCGAGGACTCCCCTGGAAATTCCATAATCAAAGTCAAATTTGTAATGGGCACGATTTTACCAAGCGGAGAGCGAAAAGTTCTCACTTCAGATGAAATTTTAGCAAATGAAAATCAACCAGCAAAAGTTTCTCTTTCGACTTCAAAAGGCGAAGAGGACTTTTCATTTGTCGTCACGGCCAAACGAAAAGCACAATAAACTTATTGTAAACTAGATTTCGAGGCCATCAACTCCCGCAGGCCTCCTGAACAATTGGCAGCATTTTTAAATCCTAAATCCCGCAAAACCTTGGTCACCAGAGCCGACCGAACACCCTGTTCGCTCAAGACCAAGATCCGAAATCTTGGGGAAACTCTCAATCGCAAGAGCTCTTTTGCGATGGCTAACTGAGGGCGTCCCTTTGGGTCTAAAAACTCAGTCCACGGAATATTGAGAGATCCCAAATCGGGTTGCCTTTGTGACACCCCAATTCCGACTTTTCCCAAATACTCGGCAGGAGTACGCACATCAAGAATTCGATACAAAACAGGCGGTGCCCCCTGATAAGAATAGGCCTGCAGCAATCCCCCATTTTTTAATACGGCTTCAAGCTCCTTCGCCTCACAAATCAAACTCTCATCAACTTCTGGCTTCCACATTGGTTTTGCATTCAAAACCTGCCTCGGCAATGGCTGTGTCGGCCCACTCGCAACCGAGGGAGCATCTCCAAGTTTAGGAGTCGCTTGCACAACATCAGCCATACGCTTAGCACGTACTGAGTCGTAGTCCGCAATCTGCACTTGCTTTACACCAAGCAATTGAAGCATCCAGGCCATTCGCCCTTCTTCTCCCCGACCGTCCTTACCGTGTCCCAACACAATGATCTGTGAATCCTGATCGATACCCAGCCGAGCCAGTCGTCGGGATATTGCAAAGTAATCCTTCTGCAAAAGACCACGCAACTCCGAGTTATTCTGTGAAAACTCATCCCACTGCAAAGAAACAGAGCGAGAAATATGTGAGGTCGAAAATTCAAACTGCGATCTTGTGTCAACAAAAACGGTTTTCTCGTTAATAAGTAGCGGCGGAGGAACTACCAAAAACCGGCCATCTGGCAAGTCTCCCTTGAGCGAATCTCCAGCATAGGTTTGATCTATGTTGGCATAACTTTCAGAAACAGTCGTAGGCTGATGCTGACACGACAAAACCAAAATGGAACTCAAGACCAAGCAGCCGATCCGGGCCGCCGATTCGCTCAACCATGTGGCAAACCCTGTGGCAATAGAGACTTGCGCAAACCATCTCTGGTGCGGAAAGATTTTTTTTGCGCTAGACTCCATTTCGCACTCAGCTGTACGCCCGATCTTACATTCGCACTTACATTCCATCTTCTGTTTCAACTACTTCTCCGATCAATCCCCGTAAGTTCTCAAGCGTCTTTCCCCGCCCTGTGAGAATCATTTAAATTTCATGGTCGGAAACAATATAATATCGCGAATGCTTGGACGATCAGTGAGAATCATCACAATTCGCTCCACCCCAATACCTACTCCACCTGTAGGAGGCATCCCAACATCGATAGCATGCATGAAATCCTCGTCCATTGGCTGCGCTTCTTCATCGATTGTTCGCTTCGATTCTTGTTCCATCAAACGATCGTATTGATCTTCTGGGTCATTCAACTCTGAATAGGAGTTACCAATTTCCATGCCGGCAGCAAACGGTTCAAATCGCTCAACCAACCCTGGAGTCTTACGATGCTTTTTCGTTAACGGAGAAATCTCCATCGGGTGATCCATCACAAATGTCGGATGCCACAAGTGTTGTTCAGCTGTTAGCTCAAAAATTTCCATAATCATTTCGCCGCGCGAGCCGGGTTTCTCAAGATCAGAACCAAACTCTTTGCATTTAGCAAATAGCATTTCTTCTGTCATACCTTCCACTTCGAAACCGGCATACTCACGAATACCCTCGTGAACTGTTAAACGCCGCCATGGGGCCGTAAAATCAATCTCCCGCCCCTGGTAAATAAACTTGGTCGTCCCGCGAATCTCCATGCACAAATGCACAATCAACTCTTCAAACTGCTGCATTTGATAGAGGTAATCGGTGTAAGCTTCATACCACTCTAGCATCGTGAACTCAGGGTTGTGCGAACGATCAATTCCTTCATTTCGAAAGTTTCGATTCACCTCATAAACTTTCTCAAAGCCACCCACGATCAGACGCTTCAAATAAAGTTCAGGACTGATTTTCAAAAATAATTTCATATCGAGTGCACGGTGATGAGTTGAAAACGGATAGGCCGAGGCTCCGCCATAAACGGGCTGAAGCATGGGGGTTTCGACTTCCATAAATCCGCGACCATCCAAAAATTTGCGAATCTCCGAAATAATCTTCGAACGATTTTTAAAAACATCGCGCGATTCACTATCGACAATCAGATCAAGGTGACGATGACGATACTTCGTTTCGATATCTGTCAGTCCATGAAATTTCTCAGGTAAAGGTTCAAGTGTCTTGCAAAGAATTTTAAATTCCTTGCAATGAATCGAGAGCTCGCCCTTTTTAGTTCGAAAGACAAAGCCTGCGACCCCAACGATGTCACCAATATCGAGATTTTCAAACGCTGTTTGATCAACTGTCGCCAATTCTTCAACGCGCAAGTAACATTGAATAGAACCACTGGCATCCTGAATATTGAAAAAGGCAGCTTTACCCATAGGTCGCTTGGTCATCAAACGTCCCGCAAGTTTAAAGTGCGTTTCCTCTTTCGCCTCGCCTGTTTGCAAATGATCAAAGTCGCGTAGGACCTGAGTCACTGTCGCACTACGATCGTAGGTGTGCGGGAAGGGATCAATTCCTGCGGCCTTCAAAGCATGCAATTTACGTCGTTTCTCTGCGCGCAGGGGGTTTTCTCTTTCAATTTCAGACATGAACACTCCTCAAAAAAAATTACTTTGTGTTTTTACCGGCAAAAATATCCATTACTGAATGCAAGAGCGCAATGGCCTCTTTCTTTGGACGCTGAAAAGCATTGCGGCCCATGATGCTGCCAAAAGCTCCGCCTGCAGCGAGTCCCTTTACTTCCTCAAGAAGCTCTTCGGTCGATTTCGCCTCGCCGCCACTGAAAATCACAATGCGTTTTCCACCAAATGAGGAGTCCACAACATGCCGCACGCGATCTGACATCTTGCTCACATTGATACTTTGAGCTTGATAAACTTTCTTAGCAGCCTCTTGTTCGATGTGCTCTGATGGCGGCTTAACCTTAATGATATGGGCACCCAATTGTGCCGCAACTTGTGCCGCGTAGGCGACGACATCAATCGCTGTTTCACCGGCTTTAGAAATTTGCTCACCCCTAGGATAGGACCAAATCACTACAACCAAACCAGCTTCTTTCGCCTTGCGTGCTGCAATGGCAATCTCTTCGTACATTTGCTTACGCTCAGCACTTCCTGGGTAAATCGTAAAACCAATACCCACACATCCTAGGCGAAGAGCATCTTCAACCGATGAGGTCACTGCAGAAATTGGAGCTTTATTGCTAAACAAAGATTCAGAATTGTTTACTTTCAGAATCAACGGAATTTCTCCTGCATAATCACGCGCACAAGCTTCAATGAATCCCAACGGGGCTGCATAAGCATTGCATCCTGATTCAATGGCCAAGTTGAAGTGATAAGCAGGATCATAGCCATCTGGATTTTTGGCAAAGCTACGAGCAGGGCCATGCTCAAAACCTTGATCCACTGGCAAAATCACCATTTTTCCAGTTCCAGCAAGCCGACCATGATTGAGGAGTCGGGCGAGATTCGTCAATGTTCCTGGATTATCTGATCCATACCAGCTTAAGATTTCACGTACTTTTGGTGTCATAGTTCTCTCCTCGTTTTAAATAACCAAAAGAGCCTAATTCAGAATAATTCTTTAAATCAAGCAAGTTCCACCGGCATTGACTTTTGCTAAGGAGACTGTCACCTTGCTTCCAAGACAGTGATCATGATTTGAGCAAATTGTTCGGGGCAAATGAAAAGCACTGCTAGAGGCCCAAAGATGTTTAAAACCCTAAGAACCTCAATCATGCTTCTTCACTGCGTGAAATGCTGTGTGGGTGGAATACTACGCGGAATTGTGGAATTCGCGATTTAAAATACTGAGAATCCTATGAGGAGTCTAAAATGAATACGACAAACACTGTTTTCGAAGTCACCTTTGAGCCTACACCCAACGAACAAAGCATGAAATTCAACATTAAAAAGCAGAACTCGGCGCAATCGTTAACTGCAGACATGAGCGGCGCGAAGCCTCTATCACCCACGCCGAGCGAATATCGATCTATTCAGGATGCATCCAATTCCCCGCTCGCGCGCAAGCTTTTTGGATTTCCTTGGACAGAAGCTGTTTACATCGGGCCAGACTTTATCACGATCACCAAGCAAGATTGGGTAGAATGGAAAACTCTAGCAGAACCGCTTGCGGGACTCATTGGTGAACACCTCGAATCCGGAGAGCCTGTCGTCATTTCTGCGGCCCAAACCACAGCATCTGCAGCAGACTCCCCGGAAGTGCAACTCATCAAAAAAATCTTAAACGAGGAAATTCGCCCCGAGGTCGCACTTCATGGCGGAGACATCGTTTTTCATAAATATGAAAATCGAACTGTCTATGTGTACATGCAAGGGGCCTGCTCAGGCTGCGCAAGCTCGACATATACCCTGCGTATGGGAGTTGAAACTAGGTTAAAGTCAGCTCTTCCAGAAATTGAAGCGGTCGAGGCGATTTAGACTGATCTCGATTGCCACGAGCCACTCTCCGCCTAGTGAGCTGAAGCCGCAAGTACGAAAACTATTTAAAGAAGGTCGTAACGATTGATCTTTTTTAGGCTTCGACATACAAAGCTTTCTTTCAATTGCATTTAAACTCAATCTTAAAACCAGTGGGTCCTATGATTAGCACATCCAATGTGAGTCTCAGCTTTGGCGGCAAAAAACTTTTTGAAGATGTGAATGTCAAGTTCACTCCCGGAAACTGTTACGGCTTGATTGGCGCCAACGGAGCTGGCAAGTCCACCTTTCTTAAAATTCTCTCCAAAGAGCTCGAACCCAACACCGGTGACATTATCATCACTCCGGGAGAACGCCTTTCCATTTTGAAACAAGATCATCATGCCTATGATAGTTTTGAAGTCCTGCAAACAGTTCTGATGGGAAATGAAAAGCTCTATCAGATCATGCAACAGAAAAATGATCTCTACGCCAAAGCTGATTTTTCTGAAGCCGATGGAATTTTGGCTTCCGAACTTGAGACTCAATTTGCTGAGCTCAATGGCTGGGAAGCCGAGTCTGAAGCTGGAGCGATGCTGGCTGGACTTGGAATTTCAACTGAACTGCACAGCAAGCTGATGAGTGAGCTCGATGGTTCTGAAAAAGTAAAAGTACTTTTGGCACAAGCACTGTTTGGTCAACCTGACATCCTATTGCTGGATGAACCAACAAACCATCTCGATATCTATGCTATTCAATGGCTCGAAGACTTTCTTTATGAATTCAAAAACACCGTCATTGTGGTCTCGCACGACCGACATTTTTTAAACAAAGTTTGTACACATATGGTTGATATTGATTTTTCAAAATTGACCGTTTTTTCGGGGAACTACGATTTCTGGCGACAAGCAAGCGAACTCAATCTCAAACTTCGCTCTGATCAAAACAAAAAAGCAGCAGACAAGGCTGAAGAGCTCAAAGCCTTTATTCAAAGATTTTCAGCGAATGCCTCTAAATCACGCCAAGCCTCCTCACGACAAAAGCAACTTGAAAAGCTTGAGTTCGCTGACATGCCTCTTTCATCGAGAAAGCAGCCCTATGTCGGGTTCGAATCCAAACGCGAAGCTGGCAATGACATTTTAACCGTCAATAAAATCTCAAAATCCATCAACGGCGAGCTGATACTCAAAGACATCAGCTTCACCGCAAGAAAAGGTGACAAGATTGTATTGCTTGGCCGAAACGATATCGCCAAAACTTTGCTTTTAGATATTATCAATGGAGAGGTTGAACCCGATTCTGGAAGCTTTACCTGGGGAATCACCACCATCCGAAGCTATTTTCCAACAAACAATGCTAAGTATTTTACCAATGAGACTTCCTCACTGGTGGATTGGCTCCGACAATACTCAGAAGAGAAAGACGAAACTTTCATTCGTGGGTTTTTAGGCAAAATGCTCTTTAGTCGGGACGAAGCATTCAAGAGTCCTACGGTTTTATCGGGTGGGGAACGCGTTCGATGCATGCTCTCAAAGATGATGCTCTCGGGTGCCAACGTGTTGATGCTCGATGGACCAACAAACCATTTGGACCTTGAAAGCATCACCGCGGTGAACGAAGGTATTCAGCGATTCAAGGGCACCGTTATTTTCACTTCACATGACCATGAGTTTGTGCAAACTGTGGCCAATCGGATTCTTGATATCGATGTGACCCTAAAAGATGATCGGGAAATGACCTACGACGAATACCTTGAGTTCTCACGGCCCAAATAGGGCGTGTCCTCAATGGGCTGACCCGCGACGCTGAATCAGAAGCTTTGAATTGTGGGCTGCTTGTTGTCGAAATACTTAGGCCGCATTTTTCTTGAGCTCAGTCGAGTCTAAAATTCTCTGTTTTCGACTCAGAATTGAAATGACAAATCGAGTATTCGGACAGCTCTTATCGAGCCGAAATTCTCCGCCATGCGATTTCACGATGCCGCTGGCGATACTCAATCCAAGACCTGTTCCCTTACCCACCTCTTTGGTCGTAAAAAACGGATGCATTATTTTTTCAGCCACTGCATCTGGGATTCCTTTGCCAGAATCGGTGATCCATATCTCAACTTTGTCACCATTTTGTTTTGCCGCAATTTCAACGAAAGCACCTTCTGAACCTTTGACGGCGTCAAAGGCATTGTTAAGCAAATTCAATATAGCTTGAGAGATCTGCACGGGCCGACAGGTCAACGTCAATCCTTCCTCTATCGGCTGAACTCGAAGGTCAACATCGTGGTTTTTAAAACGTGAGGCACAAAACTCCAGAGTCTCATCAATAACTTGCTGAATCGAAGCTTCGATCATCGGACTTTTTTCTCCGTCCCGTGCAAACGAGAGTAGACCGGTGATAATTTTTTGAATTCGGGTGACGGTTTTTTGAATCGACTCAGAGACCTTTGCCAACTTTTCTAGATCAAGTGGTTCTCGCTGCATGAGATCTTCAATGAGTTCGGCCCTTCCGCGAATCACAGCCAACGGATTATTGATCTCGTGTGCAATGCCACCTGCCATTTCTCCAAGCGCCGAGAACTTTGCCGCCTGAACCAGTTTAATTTGGCTCAGTTTTAATTCTTTTGTTTTTGCCTCAGCTAACTCATTTGCACGATTGGCAACAAGTGCAAAATTGCTGACTAAGAGTGAAATCAACAACACCAGAAACGCCAATACAAAGGCAAACCAATCCGCTCCGATATCTGAAGAAACCTTCCATCCAGGCTTCAGCGACCAATGCAGATACCAAGTTTGATCGGCAAAATGAATAGGCGAAGAAATAACATAGTTTTGATTTTGTACTGGACCGTACAACACATTTTTCGAGAACGCATCCGAGTCCGGCGACACCTTGAGATTCAACTGTGACGCCACAGCTTGTATGGAACTTTCAAAGATCATCCGAGTCACAAATGGCGCATATACAAATCCAAGAAAATGATTTGCCTCAGTAAAGACAGGCAAAAAGTAGAGAAGGCCAGGTTCTTTGATTTGATTTTGAACCAGCTGAATCGGCTCGGTTACTGTGGGAAGTTTCGATCGATAGGCCTTTTCGGCAGCTGCTCGACGCCGAGGTTCAGAAGAAATATCCAGTCCTAGAGCGGGTCGGTTTTTGAGGAATGGTTCAATTGCCGTAATCACAAACAGTGGGTGATGTAAGTCCGTGAATCCTCCAGGAACTGGGTGGAACACGAACTTGCCGTCTCCATGCGATTCCATCCGATCTAACCACCGACCAATATCACGAGGTTCTATACGTTCAATAAGCCCGATTCCATTGATGCCAGGATAATTGTTCACCAAATCAAGTTTGGAGACAAACTGCTGCCAATTTTTCAAATTATGCGACTCGCTTGCATATAAAAAACCAGCACCTGCACGCAAGAGAGATTCATAAATTGAAATCTTCTTTTCAATATCGACACGGGCATCGTCAGCAAGATTGTGAATTCGACTCATCTGTCTTTGAGTATCAAGATTCAAAAATATAGCGACGGCGATCGAACCTATGGTCCAACCCGAAATCATCACTTTCATTGGCCAGCGAAGCACTTGCCGCTTAGTGAACTCTTCAATGGCTGTTGCCGTCCACGCAAGAGCAATGGCAAAAAGTTGAAATCGGAGGGTACTTTCAAATACACGATCAACAGATCCAACCCAGGTTGTGTCGTGGTCGAGCCTAAAACAAAATGCCAAACTTGACAGAATTACATAGACACTTGAAGAGAAAAACACGGCTTCACGACCAAAAAAATAAGCAACGAACAAGGCTAAAAAAAATGGTGCAAAGTAGAGTTTCGCTCCGAATCCACTTTGATAGGATATCCAGACAAGCATAAAATTCAGCAATAGTGGCACCAACCATACCACATGGTTTTGGCGATACCTTTCCCGATTTTTAGGGTGACAGAGCATCCTGCACAAAGGACCCATCACCAAACCGCCAATTGAGAAACGCAAAACAAGATTCATGAAATCAAATGGCACGGCCTGCTCGGCTCCAAGCCAAGAAAAAAATAGCACCGATGCCGCCATAAAAATTCCAGCCATCAAACAAGCGCAAAAGAGTCCCACCCAGCGAACATGCCCAGCGATGAATCCGACATGCGTTTCGTGCCATCGAAAATAGCGATGCACCACCCGAAATGCTCCAAAGCCAAGAAGCACTCCCGTGCCAAAGCCAAGAGACATTAACGCCGTTTCCCCAAAGGAAAGTTTCACTGCAAATACCGCAACAAATGCCATGAGTATTAGACGCCAATGAAAGCGCCAGGACATAAAAAAACCAACCCCCGTAGCAAAACACAAGGGAAGCGGCTCGCTCAAGTATGGTCGAACCAATTCGTTTGCGACTAAAAGCAAAACGAAAACGGAAAACAAAATGATTTCTGTAAAATTTCGAACTCGCCTGTTCACACTGTCTTTATCGGCCATTCATCACAGACAAAAAAGTCGAATCACGCAGTAAATTAACTACTTAAGTGAGCGAGCAGATGGATCAACTATTTATTAACATTGGGTACAAGATTCACGTTTGTGCAAAGATCGCGAACAAGTGAAAAATACACCGTAGGTTCTATAAAACCCACTTCACCTTCATTGAAGCTTCTTCGATAGACCGAAGCTCATCAGAAAATCGCGACATCAATTTTTTGGCAAAATCCTCTGCCTCAATTTGAAACTCGCTCAATGCAACTGTCGGCACCGGAGTGCCAGTATTCTCTACATTGACGGCGAAATGAATGAGCGCTGAAGAGGGAGAAACCGTGGCAATGCTGATGCTGAGCTTACGGTTTTCAAAAAAAATATCATCGCCTTTTCGGGTCCATGACATCGCATTGGTCTTGGAACATGTCATTTCGAGACACAACTCAAAACACAAAGAGGCCAAAACTCGCTGTAAACTCACAGCTGTCAAAAGGTCGACCCGAAATTTCTCTACAATAAAGTGCAGCATTTTGCCGCCCTCTATTTTACTCTGTGCCAATAGGTCTTCGCCATCCACCATGTGCTCAAAACTTACGGAACAAGGGCCCACCCACGATACAATCGAATCTCCCAATACCTGGTGATTAAGATAGGCAAACAGTGATCGCAGTTGAGTCCCATCATAGGTTTCGGTTTTTGCTAAAAACAAAGTTTTCATTCAGACCTTTTCTGGTTTTAAACCATTTTCTTTTGCGCGAGAAAACCGCTGACAGCTCTCACACTCGCCACAAGCAATTTCTCCGCCAAAATAGCAGGGCCAGATGTGTTCAAAATTGACTTTAAGTTTTACTCCTAATCGCACAATTTCAGTTTTATTCAAATCCGTCGTAAAACACTTTGCCTCAATATGTGAAGCTGTTGAGAATTTAAAACTCGCGGTTGCAGCATCTAAAAAACCCTGTGTGTTGTCGGCAAACGTCGCGGCCTCTTCAATGTTAAACCCTGGGACAACCCACTTCGCACCTAGGCCTTCAGCAAATCCCGCCGCGATATTCAAAAAAATTCCATTGCGATTCGGAACCCAGACAGCCTTGGCTGTTTGGTTAGAAACTCCCAGATCATCAATGCTCACTTGCGATGCCTTTGGAACACTTTGATCATGTGCGACCAAAGAGGTTTGGGTAAACTCAGCAAACCACTTCAAATCGAGCACCTTGTGAGGAACTCCTAAATGAGCACAGGTACGTTGAGCAAACGCAATCTCCCGCGGAGCTGCTCTCTGCCCGTAATCAAAGGTCAAGGCCAAAACCACCTGGCTCACCTGAAGAGCTTGATAAAGATTGACGGTGGAATCAAGACCACTTGAGAGTAAGACCACGGCTTTCGTCATTTAAAATACCCCGTTGAATACAAAGATTTGGGCTTAGTATGTGTCCTGATATCACGGGCCACTTAAAGGCGTCACTAGTTTTCAATTGGTCGCAGATCATGCACCAAAAGCTGAACCGATTTTCGACCTTGATAGAAATTCCATTGCGGTTCGACCAAGGCCTGAAGCCTTTGCCCTTTCTTGAGGCCCTGACGCAAAAGTCGATGTTCAGGATCTGGAGTGAACCAAAGTGCCGTCAGTTTGATTTGATCTTGCTCAATATTCAAACGCAGATGCCCGCCATTTAATTCGCGAACTTCTTGAACAGTCACCCCAGCAAGCAAGAACCTTGGAGTTTCAAACTGGGTTCCAAATGGTCCAAGATGGTCATACCAACTCATAAATGCGGAGGTGAAATCACTGAGCCGCGCCTCCACATCATAGAGCCAAATTGAAACCCGCTTCGCCAAGGAGTAAGGTTTGAAATACGCATCAAGCTTCAAGCGAAACGCTTCAGCTTGACTTGCATCAAGTTCAAACCCAGCAGCCATAGCATGCCCACCAAACTGATGAAGCACAT
>CAYONZ010000072.1:0-13876 GCA_964405465.1 uncultured Bdellovibrionales bacterium
TGTTTACAGATGAATGTGTACTCACCGAACAACTGTTTTGCGATGAAAGCGGCGGAAGAGTTTTCACGCTGGAGACATTGGGATCAGGGATATTGATGGCAGTGATATGACCGACGACAAAAGAGCAATAATTAGCTCTCCCACAATGCAGATACGAGCATCTCATCGTGTAGAAATGGACAACGGGACTACTGATTTGCCCAACAGTCACATCCCGGATGGGTGAGTTTTGAGCCGGAAAAGCCGGACCAGAGGTCCAAAGCGCATCGCCTGTCTGAGACACGACATAACTCCGCGTTGTCGGTGGCCATTCCTCTGTGATTTGGCCTTCATCAAGCTTCGCAGAAGTGACCCCATAAAAAGATTCATTGATCTCGTATTGAGTCCCTCCTTGCCAACTAGATGGGCACAAAACCTTTTCGTGAATCACCGCTCTGCCGTTGGCATCTGAAGACTGAAAACTAACGGTGTAGTTTTCCCCAACCAACTGGGAAAGTGGATGATAGTAATTCTCGGCCAATGCCTGAGGCGATGCCAGCAAACCAAACCCAGTGAAGAAGCATAAGAATAAAAACAAACGACCCGAATTCGAACCGACCACCGTGACCCCCCAAGAAGAACGAACTGCTACTTCGCAAACTCTTTCGACAACGGGCCACAGGTGAGTGTGCTGTATATTTTGAACGAGCGTGTTGTTGATCAATCTCAGAAACGATCGACCGTCAAGGCTCACGAGACTAAAGTTCGGTTGAACAAAATGTGAACTGAAGGCTTTTTTACGGATAACTAATAATTATTTACTCACAGTCCACAATTGAGACGATTCTCTTTTTCGAAAACAAGGTCTTCTCATATTGAGACGGCTATGGTTCGAAATCAGGTCACGCGGCACCTGTTCAGGTTACAACTCAGCGGTTCACAATCCTGCAGGGCTGTGGTAAACATACACATGATTGCAAAACTTCGCGTTGCACGTGCAACAAATGATTTGAAGAAAATAACAGCGATGTATCAATACGGCTTGGGGCTTCAAGTTCTAGGGGCATTCAAAGACCACTCCGGATTTGATGGCGTCATTTTAGGAAAAGAAAATGCACCTTACCATTTGGAGTTCACACAGCAGGTGGGCTTCGCCGCCCCAAATGCCAATTCTCCAGAGACGCTGCTTGTATTTTATATTCCTATCGAACACGAGTGGGAGTTGCTGAAATCCCAAATGCTCAAGGCAGGATTCATTTTAACCCCATCACACAATCCGTATTGGGATGAACACGGCTGCACGTTTTGCGACCCAGAAGGATATCGGGTCGTCCTTTGCAAACACGCTTGGAATCGCTAATGATCAATTTTTGCGTCAGCAGCTTTAAGATGCTTCAATCATTTCACCGATCCGGTGCTATTGATGCTGGGGCGTTGATAAGTTTTAATTTCAACCTTATGTAGAAAATTGCGATAAGCGCAAACACGCTCTTGATGGGGGGATCCAAGGAAATCCTCAAACCGCAGCTCATTCCCACCCATCTTCAAAGATGCGCCCGCGCATTCTTTTTTAATTTTATCTGGAATGGAGGTTAGTCCAAGTGCCTGAATACAAAAATGGTCTTTGAGTGATCGGTCGATATTTTCAGAGAGCCCATCACTAAATTTATTGTCATTGATATTTTTCTTATTCAAAACCTGAAGAGCAGGATCCATGTAATTTTCAAAAAATTTGCCGAAAGAATCAATTTGTGAAGCACTTAGTGCAATCGCTGTTTTGGTATCCACCTCTTTTTCATACGGGTTTCTAAGGTCATAGACTTGCTCTAAGAAATCCTTATTCTGAAGAAAAACGAGATCATTGATCTCGATGGGATTTCGAACAGCACGAGAAATTCTCTGCGTTTGAAAACTGGCTGCAGACGAAGAAATGTTTGCTAACCTTTCTTTAAACCCTCGAGATGGGTCAAGAAGGCGATTGGTTCTTTCTAGCAATTCGGTCACTTTCTCTTTTGAAATCTCGTCCCCCGAATCAAGCGACTTGCTCAGGCCAACAATCTCATCAACTTCCTTTTTGAGGACTGATATTTTGAGTATTCCGTCTCTTGATTTGATATAGTCCGCGGGCAGGCTCTCAAAGAAGGCCTGAATGCTCTCAAGATTTCTCATAGTACTTGGCTTGCCAGTTTCTTCAAATTGAAAAGCCATCAGAAAATTTCCTAACTGCTCATCTTTTGGTTGAACAGCAGTTCTCTGCAGAATCTGGGACTTATATTGCGCCAATCTGGATTTAGCCCGGTCAAACACCACACGGTCACTCATTCTTTCTTTTACTTTTAGTGACGATGGTACATCTGCGTACTCTTTCCCAGCAAATGACTTAAGAAGCGCTTCCATAGCCGCCTCATCAGCTGTTTTAGAACCAGCCCCTTCGGGACCATTACCTCCGCCCTCCATAGAAAATTTACGACGAAGCCGTGGATCGGCGCTAATCGTTCGAGCCGTTTCTGCCACCAACGATTCAAGTTCTTTGTCATCAAATATAAAATTGAGAACGTGCCTATTTTTTTCTGCCGGTAAAAATAGAGACTGAAGTTCAACTGCGGGGATGGTATCGCGATAGCCATTGGGATCCCTAATATTAACACTATCATTTTCACCATAAAGTTGTTTAGCATAGTCAAATATGGCCTTCCGAACGGCAAGATATTGGTTTTGCCTTTGCACTTCACCAAGTGACGAAGCTTCTCCCTGGCGGGCCTTATCCAAAGCTTCTGTCATCGGCGTTTCAAACTTGGACGTCGCAGCTAAAAAGTCGGAATTGATTTTCGACGCTATCGCCTGGTCAGATGTGTTTTCCGATTTTCCTCCCAGCCAACCCGTAACAGCAGTTACGGCTTCAGTCGCTGATTTACCACTTTCTACCAACTTCTGGAGCTGCCTTAATTCTGGAGGGCACTCGCTCCCTTTGCACGTTGGAGTCTTGAGTTGTTGCAAAAGAAAGTTTTGCCGAACCAATCGACAATGTTGAGTTGATAAATTTTCTAGCGTGCAAGACATTCCTGCCGCCAACAAGGTCTGATGGCTAGATTCAAAGTTTTGATTTTCATTGATCTTTGCACTATCGGACACATCAAATACATTTTGTAAAACTCTACCGGCAAGCGTAATACCTATACCAGCTGGGGTTTTGGCAAAAAAACCTGAAATCCCGACTAAACCACTCATGACCTGACGGCGAAAAACTGGATTTTTTTGAAAACATTGACTGTTTTTTTGGAGAGCTAGTGAAAGTTCTTTCGCAAGAGAATCGAGCTGACTTACACCATTGAGATATTTTTCCCTGTCAGCCGTCCCCTTATCCACGCTGTATTTGGCTCTTAGAGAAATTAACTCAACCCGCGCCTTGGATACGATGGCCTGTAAAGTTACCTCGTCTGGATAAAGACTTCGATCTGGATGATCAGCAGGGAAATGTCTCAAGATAGACAAATCCGTAAGAGCCTCTGTGATAGTATTTTCCTGTTTTCTGATATCTTCTGCGGCACCATAATTATCAATTTGATCCATGATGCTATTGATTTCCGGCAGTTTTCCAATAGAGGCAAAATCTCCCATACACTCTTTTTGTTGTTCAGCTATTTTTTCTAAAGAAGATTTTAAGCTTGATAGAGAGTTTCTCACATTCTGAACAGCGGCGCCGTTTGTACTTTCACATCGAAATGTATCAAGCAAAACCTGACCCGCGGTCGCACTTAACTCCGCCCTTGCGATAGAAAATAAAAAAACGGGAAAAAGCGCGAGTGCTATTTTCATAGACCCGCCACTGATTTTGATTTTTGGGGTTTAAGGTGAACTCGAAGCTGATCAAATTTTTCTTTGCTATTTTTCCCAACTAGCAGTTTTCCACCTTTGGTCGAGTAAAAATAAATGAACTTGTCGTCTTCAAATGAAAAAATCGTACCGTTTGCAGTTCTAGATATTTTAACAGAACTTGGACTAACTGAAAGCTCTTGAGCTCGTAGCCTGACAGAATTTATCGACTGGGCAATATGTTGCTGTGCAAAGATATGTGTCCGTGAAGTTTTGGAAACAAGTAACCCAGAGCTCAATACTCCTGACTGAGACCTCAGTACCCTATCACCATCCTTGATATCGATTTGAAATATATTAACAAAGACTTCGCCCCTTGGCGTCGCGGCGAGAGCTACGTTCGTAGCAAAAATTAAAAATGTGAAAATCAGCAATGCTCTCATTTTCTTAGGGTAACAAACTCTTTTCACTTTTTAAATTAAGAACCTACACTGAGAAACAGTCCTCGACTAAAATAGAAAAACCGCCAAAGATAGACAAAGGTCGAGCCATGAGAATTAGATATGGGACTCTGCAAACTCATCGCACAGTTAAAATGGCACAAGGATTCATAGGCATCGAAATGGACCAAGGTAATTCCGTCGCCGCCTTTGAGATGAAGAATCATTTTTAGGTATGAAAAGAATGACCAATCACTTAATCGAAGCGATTATGGCCTTCAGGTATCCTGGCATTTCGGGACGCGGATACCAGGCGAGCGCCAGTGGGTCTTCCATGACGGCGCCTCCGTTGAGAACGACGAGGTCGCCACTATCGAGATATGGCCTGGCAATTTCTTGAGTCAGAGTTCCAAATCCGACGCCGTGGGAGAAGAGCTTTATAATGGCCTCATTATTATTAACAAAAAGCCGTGGTTGTTTCATACCAGATACAAGATCAAATTTTTTGAGATAGTTTATCGACGTTGAATCGCTTTCGTAAAAATCAATAACTCTTTCAGACTCTAAGATGTCCTGGAGCCTGCGGCCTTTCCATTTCTTTGAAGCGACCATCACGTAACGGTCGGGCTTCAGCATCTTACTCGCCATCTCGTTGGGAACACTTTCTGGCGGAATGATCGCCATAGTGGCACCTCCTGAGCGCACCATTTGCAATCTATCGTCAGTGTCGGTGATAATAAAATGAAGGCTGAGCTTGGGCCAGGCCGTATAGAGCCCGATGCATTGATCTACAATTCGAGCCGTCATAACGCTGGTAGGGCCAGTGATGCCCACATGGATGGCCTGATCTTTCCCTGAACCCGTGATTTGACTCAAGACCTGCCCTTCAAGATCTTTGGCTCCTTGGCAATAGCGAAGAAGAGCTTCACCCTCTTGAGTGAGCTGCATTCCCCGTCGGCTCCGAAGAAAGAGCGTTGTTGCCAGTTCTTGTTCGAGAGCGCGAATTCTCTGTGTGACGGCTGTTTGAGTTAATCCCAAATCATCAGCGGCACCATGAACGGTTGAATTCTTAACTATCGAAACAAAGGCTTGAAGATTGGCACTTAATAAACTCATTTAAAACTATCAATATACTAAATTAATGAATTATTCAAGGGTTCGAGAAAGCTTTATATCTTTTTACAACTTCGTAATTTTAAAAGGAGCATGCTAATGAAACAACTCATTCTACTAACAGGTCTATTCGCATTGATTGGAAGCCTCACAGAGGGCGTACACTCAAAGGCTGAAGCATTTGACAGAGCTTTAAATCTCGGGAGCAAAAGACAAATCGCACGATGCTGCCGGCCTAGCCCAATGCTGCCTCCAGAATGCCCATGTGACTGATGATGGAAGGGGGAAATGATTTGGTGGACCCAACAGGGATCGAACCTGCGACCTGAAACATGCCATGCTTCCGCTCTCCCAGCTGAGCTATGGGCCCACATAAAGACGATGAAACTACGCTACAGAATCTTCGTTTTTTTGTAAAGGGTGTTTTCGATTTTTTTTGTGGACGGCACGCTTTACCCTGGAATTTGCTCGAACCATCTTTTCTGCCTGAAGATTCATCACTCAGCTTCAGAAGAGCACGCATCACTTTACTCTTGCTAATTGAGAATTTTATCGCGTTAATAAGGTGTATGCACCTTGGCCACACCGTGAAGGAATTTGGATTTTGCACTGAGGAGAATTAATGCAGCTAGCATCGTCGACACCACTCTTAAAATATTTCCGACAGCTTACCAAGAATCGTTCAGTTTGCAAATTTGCAGGCATGCTGAGCTTCGCAGTGATGATCTTGACCGCCTCGCCCAGCTTTGCGAAAGATCTCACCAACCGCGTTGGCTTGGGTTTTAAGAATCAATTTGGTGTCGATTTACCAGGGGTGGCAGCACAATATTACCCCAGCAAAGAACTGGGTGTCGCAGCCGTAGTCGGCATCGACACGCAAAAAAATTCATCAAAATTTGGAGCCACTGGAAAAATCTTTCGCATCATTTTTGAAGAAGATCGAATGAACTTTTATATGGGCGCCAGTGCGGGACTCTTAAGCCAAGAATTGGCCGGCGTAAACAACTCTGGATTCGAACTCGGAGGTTATGCCGGTGGCGAATTTTTCTTTCAGGGACTTGATAGTCTTGGGTTCAGCTTTGAACTCGGCGTAGGCATCACCTCGCTCGCAGATGGAGTTCGCTTTCGCACTGTCGGAGACTCTCCGGTTCGTGCGGGAATTATTTTTTATCTTTAATCTTACTGTGTTTTACAGAAAGTCTTCTGAGAGATTTTTCGGAACTCATTTTTCTGTTTAATGCCTGTATAATGCCCGTTTCATGTTCGACTCGGGCCCATTTCGATGCAGATTCTTGACCGCTTCTATCGGTAAGGCGACTTCCGCCCTACCCTTGATACTGGCTTATTATAGCTTCATCCTCTAGAAATTTTCAGGGCGATTTTTAGAGAAGTGACACAGGGTCGAAGTTGATAACGATGTTCGCACCTGCACGAGGGACAGACCCCCCGTGAAACACTATACTATTGGCGGCGGCATTGTATGTGTAGCCGTTACTGGTGCTCTCACTGATCGCAACTCCATCAACAAATACTTTGATGGTCGAAACTTGTGGAACACGATTGAGATAAAACTGTGATCCCAACTCGATAATCCCCTGCTGAATCTGATCAAGACCATCAACGAAATTCGAAGCACATATATCAGACAAAACCCCACCCGTACGATTCGCTAGATCGATGTAGCGAGTGCCCATCACCGAGCTCGGTGCTAGAGCTTTATGCGCAGTCAAACAAGCCGTGTCTTTCACGGTTACAGCTGAAACACTAAAACGTTTCAACGCACCTGAAGACCCAGTAAAGGTACTTAAGAAGTCTTCATAATAACTCACGGGCTTTAGATTTGTATAAGTATACGAATGATCCGGTGACACTCCTTCAAGGCGAACTGTACTACTAAAGTCATCTTCATCCGAAAGAATGATCACAGCCAGAAAGGCATCGGCGCGGCGAAAACTCGAATTCAAACTATTGTTCAGCGCGGCCTCCATACTCTGAAAAGCTCTTTCGTCGCCACTTCCAGTTTCACCTTGCGAAGCATTGGTAGTGAACACTGACACTATATTAGGAGTGCTCGAGTCAATTACAGGATAGCCGGTGGTATGCGCCTGTCCCATTCCGTCTTTAAACTTTGAAAGTGCACTATTGTTTTGAAAAGCTGGCAAGGCTCTGTAGGCATCTGAAGTCGTGACCGCCATGTGGAAGTCGTAACCCTTGCCTACAAAGTTTGTCATGAAAGCACTAAAGTTAGTCGCAAGCTTTGACTGAAATGGTCCCATCGAACCCGAGTTATCAACCACCCACAAGATATCTATCTTGCCTGAAAAGCTTGAAGTACTCTGCTGAAAGGAGTTGCTATCAGCTAAGAGACCAAAGCTTGTCGTGCTCGAACTTGGTCCGCAACCAACAAACATTGTGTATGTTAAAAGACCTGCTGTGATTCGCTTGAGTTGTGTCATCGTTTTCTTTCTCATGGTTACCACCTATTCACGTTCCACTATTAATTTCACTTACGCATACAGAATACGACGAAGGTCTGGTTCTGAAAAACGCGACACAACCTCGTGTGATTGTTACGTAATCTAGCTTTTGTCTTGGCATGAGACACGTTAACCTAGCGATTTAATTCAGTTTCAATTTGTGAAGGAGATTTCAAATTATTTTCTGCTGACAAAAGCTTCAACACTTCGATTGAAATACCAGGAGTTTTTGTTAGGCTCTGATTAAAACCATGCCTCACTCTGAGAAAAATTCGAAGTGCGCAAGTAAAATGATTGGGAGATCTTGAATTTGAGACATCTCAAACAACCAGATCAACCGACTAAATCAACCGACCAGATCAATTATGCGATCAAAGCAAAAGGAGACACCATGAAACAAAAAGCAAACCCTCGCCGAGTCGCCATAATTGGGGGCAGCCGTACCCCGTTTGTAAAATCGTTTGCTCAATACTCACGAGCCAGCAATCATGAACTTCTCACGACCGTCACTCAAGATCTTATAAATAAATACAATTTACATGGTGTACTGATAGGAGATGTCTCATTTGGAGCCGTCATGAAACACATCACCGACTGGAACCTTTCGAGAGAAGTAGTCTTATCGACCACGCTTGACCATAAAACGCCGGGATATGATGTCCAGCGAGCCTGTGGGATCGGCTTAGAGACTGTTTCACAAATCGCTCTCAAGATTGCAAATCACCAAATTGAGTGTGGCATTGCCGGCGGCTCAGACACCAATAGTGACCTGCCCGTGGGATGGCCACGAAGCTTCTCACACAAAATTCTCAACATTCGAAACGCCAAAAATTTTGCCGAAAGACTCAAGGCTATTTTCGCGTTTCGCCCTCGAGATTTCAAACCAGTTTTTCCTGCCGTTGCCGAGCCTCGCACAGGCCTCTCAATGGGCGATCACACCGAAAAAATGGTACAAGAATTTAAAATCTCCAGAGAAGATCAAGATGCGCTGGCTCTTGCCAGTCACCAAAATGCGGCTCGCGCCCAAAGCCAAGGATTTTTTAGTGATCTCATTGTCCCATTTCGTGGGGTAACCCAAGACACAATCGTGCGTGGTGAAACCTCGATTGAAAAACTAAAAAAACTCAAACCGGCTTTTGAACGATCATCAAAAGGAACTCTCACGGCCGGCAATAGTAGCCCTCTTTCTGACGGAGCGTCTTGCGTTTTGTTGGCTTCTGACGAATGGGCGCAAGAGCACAATCTTAAAGCACTCGCCTATTTTGTCGATGCACAAGTCTCGGCCGTCGATTTTGTAAAAGGCGAAGGGCTACTTATTGCTCCAACACAAGCCGTGGCCAAACTCTTGGCGCGCAATGGTCTCAGCCTGCAAGATTTTGATTTCTATGAAATTCACGAAGCCTTTACGGGGCAAGTTTTGTGTACACTCCACGCCTGGGAATCTGCTGAATATTGCAAAACTAAACTCGGTCTTGAACAGCCATTGGGTTCAATTGACCGCAGCAAGCTCAATGTCAACGGCGGAAGTGTAGCCATCGGGCATCCGTTCGGCGCGACAGGTGGTAGAATTGTCGCGAGTCTCGCCAAAGCTCTACACCAAAAAGGTCATGGGCGCGGCTTGATTTCAATTTGTACCGCTGGAGGAATGGGTGTAGCTGCAATCATTGAACGCCCTCTCTAACGGCAGCCTCTTCTCTGGTTTTTTGTATTTTCTGGTCTTGTCGGCCGGCCGATGGGCCGTATCAATTTTAGTCAGCTCATGAACTCGCTGAAATCACAGCGAGTTCTCATCTTGATCCAACAAATATGTCAATGGGTTTAGCCTAGGTCATCTTCTATTCTGTATGCAGATGCAGACAGCAAAAGAAGGAGTCTGATGTATGAGCAATTCCATTAATCCAAAAAAAGTCTCAAAAAAATATGATTATCTCATTGTTGGCACCGGAATAGGTGGGGCCACCTTCGGATTTAAAATGGCACAAGCGGGTTACTCTGTTTTATTTCTTGAAAAAGGACGACACGCCACAATCATCAATCAATTTCCTGAGCAAAGTTCAGAGTTCAAAAGCAATCCCACTGAAGCACTCAAAAACTCGGGTCGCGCTTCAGAACAGATCATTGATCAATCGACTGGTAAATCCGTGGCGTTCACTCCGTTTATCGGATCTGGTGTTGGAGGAAGCTCCAAGCTCTACGGAATGGTCTTTGAACGTTTTGCGGATTCTGATTTCGACACAGCGTCGAGTTCATGGTGCCTATCACCAAAACTCATGAATCACTACTATAGCCAGGCAGAAAAACTCTATCGCGTGCGCAGCCAAAACACGCAATCCAAGGCAAACCTAGAAATCGAAGACAGTTTAGCAGAAAAGAAAATCAAGACCTATTCGTTGGCCCGAGCCCAATCCTATTTTCGATGCAAGGGTTGCCAAGGATTCGTCTGCACTTGCCAAGCCAAAATGGACAGCGAAAAAGCATGCCTGAACCAAGCTATTTCAGTGTATCATGCCGAGTTGCTCACGGACTGTGAAGTCGTTCGCATTGAAGCAAACGCCGTCAATGTAACTGGCTTAGTGGTAAATTTCAAAAACCAAGAACTACGGTTGACTGCGCAAAACTATGTTTTAGCAGGCGGCGCGCTCGCAACTCCCGCATTGCTATTGAAATCAAAAAACGAGTATTGGCCAAATGGTCTTGCCAACAGTTCCGATCAAGTTGGACGCAACCTCATGCGCCACTTGATCGACATCTATGGTCTTTACACAAAAAACAAACCCGAGTCTCATCTGGATTTAAAGGAATTCGGAGCCAGAGACTTTTACACCGACCCATTCGAAAAGCGCGGTAAAGGCTTGATTCAGTCGTTTGGACGCCTACCGCACGAGTCCGTAATCATCAATGAGATACAAGAGAAAATTCAGAACAGATTTGTAAAAGCGATTTTTCAGATCTTCGCACCTGCTCTTGCTTTTGTTCTGAGAAAAATGAATCAACGTCTCACCTTCGTTGCCACTATTCTCGAAGATTCACCTTCATCAGAGAATCGAGTCACTTTAAACAGCCAAGGAAAAATCAACATCGCGTATCGGGTTTCCAGTGAAGATGCAAAAAACCTGGTAAGCTTTCGCAAAAATTTGAAATTCATCTTTGCTGATTTTTTTCAATTCAAACTTTTACAAGCCCATGAAAACGACCGAATTGCCCATGCCTGCGGGACCTGCCGCATGGGAAAGGACCGCCATACAAGTGTGGTTCACACCGATGGCCACACTCATGATATCGAAAACCTACTGATTGTCGATGCCTCGGTGTTCCCGACGAGTTCAAGTGCCAACCCTTCACTGACTATTGCCGCAAATGCTTTACGTGTGGCAGATCTTTGCTGTCAAAAGCACCAAAAAAAAGAACAGTCCAATCTCAACCAAGAGATATAATTTCGATCTGCAATTGGGTTGTAGGTGTTCCAAATTAAAACACTCGCATACCTGAGAAATCAACAGAACCAACTCTCGCTCAAACTCCGCCTTGAGTTGGTACCTCAAACTCGGTGCTCTGGTGTGAATTTCCAAATAGCGTCACATGGGTTTTAATACACATGGATTCTCTCATATTCGAGGCAAGTTTTTGTATCATCATGAAGCACATGAATGTGTTGAATTTCCCATAATTCTATCTCTGCGCTACAATATAAGCTCGGAGAACAACTCATGAACCTTCAATTCAATACAACCTGGCAGGAAATTATGAAATCGACCCGTAGGCTCATAAAATCACATCTAAACAAAACAACTTCATTTGTTGTATTTTGTGTATTTACATTTGTTGTCCTTTTAGGTTTTCAAAATTGCTCAAATGGTCATAACATTTCCTTTCAATCGCTGCAGACTCTCGGCCTCTCCTCGCAAGCCACCAGTACAGAATCGGGAGGAGTCTCAGGCAATGGTTCGGGGTATGAAGGAAAACCTGAGGGTATTTTTGTTCGCAACCTTCCAGGCACAGTTTGTGAAAAGTCTTTTGAAGTCTTAGAGATTTCAAAATCCAAACAAACCGTCGCGACGACATCACAAACCACTTGTGAAACCACAACCCGAACGATTGACGATTCACTCCTCGAATATTCCACCTCACAAAAGCAGGTCGTGGCTGTAGGAGACGGGCTCTTTATCAACACTGAAACATTGAATGATGGGGCATTGAAAACCGAGACAATGAACAAAAAAGACAATGCCGACGAAACTGTCTCACAAAGTGCCAGCGGGAAACAACTCGCCACCCAAGCCTGGTGTCAGGCCGAAGTTAAAAATCAAATGCGTTTTGATATTTTGGTCTTTGAAAGTTTTAAAACCAGTCAACTCAAGGCACGAATCTTTCAAAAAGATCTCACAACAGCAAACGGCTCTGTTGCAGCGGTACCTGATTTCGCCGTAACATCAATAAAACTGCAACGTGAGCTTCAGCTGACAGCACCGTCATTTGCCTTAAAAATCGACCTCACCAATTTGCCGAAAGTGAGCAACGGAAAATTCAACGCTGCACTGGATATGAACCTCAATCAAAAACAAATCAATTTCGCAAATATTGAATGTCGTGCCGGAGGTTCATTTGACGGAGCCATTTGGCCATCACGGATTTTTGCTCCTGCGATCACCCACAAACTCACGCAGTTCATTGGTTTCAGCAAACTCACCAATAGCGCCATTTTGACATTTGATCCTGTGGGACAAGCACGAGATTTCTTTTCGCTCTCCTTGAGTGAAAACTCACCAAAACAAGATTCGGGAAGTTCAAGTTTCGACCGTCTCGATTTTAACTTGAACCAAGACGAGTTCGTTAATGTCAGCTTTCCAAATGACACGATTATCAATGGTTCGAATCTATTAATCAGAACCTATAGCAATACTCTCCCGAATCGCAATCGAGTTTTTGACTTGGAGAACAAGAAAAACCTCTTCACGACAGATGCATCGTCGCAATCGCTTGACATTGGCTCCTCAGAATCCGTCTCATGGTCGATTTCGAAGTCTATCATGAGCTATAGATCTAATGGCGAGATGAATCTGACGGGACCTGAGCGCATCACCTACTTTCCGAACGGTTCTGCGCAGAGCAATTCACTTTCACAAAAGCTTGTCGATTTTGAACCATTACTCCCAGAACGCGACAGGTTCATAAAGTTTATTTATCTGGATGCAAATCCAAAGAAAGATCTTGTACTGTTTTCGGTGACATTTGGTGAGTCGGTCGAGGTTCGCCCCGACGGCAGCCTCGGGCGAAATTCAAAATCATATTTGAGTGACCTGGCGGTTTTAAACACAAAAACCGGCCAACTGAATTTTCTCAAGATGTGGTCGCTGGGAAAAGACTTCCACTTACCTTACGCCTCGGATCACGAGATTTCAGCTGGATTATTCCCTAACTTTTTTGATTCTTCGGGAGAGAACTTAATCACCGTTGTGCACGACAATTATTTTGTACGCTTAATTCGCTTTAATTTCATCACCCGAAAAACAGTGGAGCTCGTCAAATTTTCGAAGTCGAATGCGTCGATGGAAGTACAGAGTCGTTGCGGTGGTTTCTGGTCCAATTGCTTTTCTCGATTTAGAAACAAAATTCTCTGGCTCGACGAACAGCAAGTTTACCAGGTTCTCGATGCCGAATCAGGGGTGAGGACTGCACTTGGCCCCTCTATACGTTCAGTAAGTCCAGTATTTTTACCCGAAGCAAACCAGATATTGTATTATCGTGTGCTTTCAGAAGAAACGATAGTCGAAGAGTCAAGAAATACCTCTGGGTTCATTCGCACAAGATTGGTGCCGCTCACACTTGGAATTTCTGAGTCTGCTGTGCACAACTATCCAGACACCATGGCCATTGAATTCAAGGCACCACCTTTTGTATCGAGTATCACACTCAGTGCTGCCAACGCCAAAGACCCCATGCAAGTATTTGTACAAAAATTTGACTCCAGAACTCGATTTGCCAAGCAGCTCATTTTTTCAGAGACATTGTATTTTATGGCGGATCGTGATCTTGACGGTCAGTTTGAATTGTATA
>CAYONZ010000073.1:0-12847 GCA_964405465.1 uncultured Bdellovibrionales bacterium
CATGCATCAGCACTCTTTTAACTCAACGCATCCCACTCTCAAGCGTGATGATCCTAAAATTGCCGGTTTTTTCCGGCTATTAAAAGGAAGCTCGCCAATTCTCAAAGGGTTGTGCGAATCTAAAACCTCGAACCGGCTCTCCTCGTATGTCGGAATTCATATCTTGCGTTTATTACATTATGTGGTATAGTGTAATAAGTGAGGCACCATGATTCGCAACTTTGATAATAAGGCAGCTCTAGAAATTTGGGAAACAGATAGATCCAAATCTTTACCGCCAGAACTATGGGTTCGTGCTAAGGCGCTTTTAACGATTATGCACGGGACGACTGACATGAACGATTTAAAGATTAAAGGTCAGCCTCCTAACATACGAATGCATAAACTGAAAGGTGATCGTAAAGGTGAGTGGAGTGTTACGATCAAGTTGCCTTGGTGTATTACTTTTAAATTTAAGAATGGTGAATTCTTGGATGTGAAAATTGAAAACTATCACAAGGGATAATTTATGATTAAAAATCCAAAACCTATGCATCCTGGTGTTGTACTTAATGAGGTCTATATGAAAGAGATGGGGTTTAATCAGTCTCAACTAGCAGAAAAGTGCGAATGCTCTCCTCGTAAAATTAATGAGATCGTCAATGGAAAAAGATCTATTTCTCCAGAGTTTGCGTTAACGCTTGAGCAAGTACTTGGGACGACAGCTGAGATGTGGGTGCGAATTCAAGCAGAATATGATCTTTGGGTGGCCAGGAAAAAATCGGCTTAGAGGTAAACATGATTCAGTATAAGCTTCAGACTTCGTAATCTTCTGGTTACGAGTTTCTAAAAAAATGTTCATCATCAACCCCGAAAAGAGCGGTTCTTTCTCCTCAAATAGAAGCTAGTGTGACCATGGTGGCGTGTGGAGCGTGACCGGATAGCTCCCTTCTGCTAAGTATTCTGTTATGGACTAAGCACTTAAAATCACCTAAGCACCGACGTCACCTCCAAATTTTCAACAATTCAAATTAAAAAAATAGGCAAGTAAGGTTCTTCGGTTTTTGGATTATCTGGTACCACTGCTTTTCGAAACGGCCATAATAAGACATCGTTCCGAGTCCACTTTTACTTTCCAGATATTTTGTACGCCAGAATAGCTAAAAATTATTCCGTACGTGCCAAACTGACTATTGAGTGAGTAGATCTCTTTCGTTAATGGCTTTCCGCCTCCATTGAGTGTCTCTAGGTAAAGCGCCGAGGTCATAGCTTTTTGAGCGATCTGATATTCAGGGCAAGCAACTGATTCCGCCGATGTGATGAGAGCTGCAAGTGTTAAAACTGCTATTTTCATGATTTTCTCCTTTTAGGAGAGTTCTACAAAAAACAATTTTATGTGTATATATGATAGTAATCTGAGGTAATATATAATATAAATAACATTTAATATTGATAAAATATGTCATTATGATATTTGCAATCGAGTATGAAAGAACAAGAATATCAGATTGATGACGTTGACCGTAAAATTTTAATAGAACTGTTTAAAGATGCGAGAGGTTCGTTTGTCGAAATCGCAAAAAAGTTGATGATTTCAAATGCGACAGTTCATCAAAGAATCAATAAATTAAAACTCCATGGAATTTTGAACGGGTTTCAGCCCGTTCTTGATGAGTGGAAACTGGGTATTAAGGTCAGCTCGATTATCGGAATATATTTGAAAAATGCCAAAGACTGTCAGTTGGTCTTAGAAAAGCTAGAGAAGTTTCCAGAAGTTGTTGAAGCCTATTACACGACGGGTTCTTATGCTTTGATTTTGAAAGTAGCGACAACTGACATTCAGAAATTTCAGAGCTTTTTGATGGACAAGCTTCAGCATGTTGCTGAAATTCAGTCTACAGAATCTTTCATTTGTTTATCGCAACCTATAAGGCGAAACCCAAAGATATAGGCATTGATATTTTCTAGAATGTGTCATTAGGATGGAGGCATGTGTTACAGCGCTTCTTGTTTAGGTATTTGGCTTTTGGTGATTCTTTTTGGATATGCAATTCTCATCTATTTTGGATTGAGATATCGAAAGACTTTTCTCGCTGAAAATCTTCAACTGTCTCCCGATCAAGTCTATATGCCGATTTCTCAGCAAGCTGCGCAGCTCGGCTTTTCAAAAGCTGACCTGCTCTATGGGATTTATCAGGATAAGACTGCTTCAGTTATGCAGACAGTTGTCAAAGACTCGACAGGAGGTGTGATTGGCTCTATCGAACAACACTTGGGCGTTAGAGGGACTGATATTTTTTTAGGAAACGAAAAATATGAAATAGAGTATCCGTTGACTTGGAGAACTTCTGCGCACTTGAAGAATGCTAACGGAGAGATCTTGGCACGAGTTGAAAGACTCCCATTTTCTATTCGGGAACATAAAATTATCATCCCGAACATTGGAGTTTTCATTTCTCAGAGTCACCTATTTAAATTTCGTTACCATTTTGAATATCGCCTCAATGGAGCCGTTGTTGGCATGACTAGGAGAATTTCGAATCAAGAAGTTGGGGGCATAGCATTGGTACCTTCCCACTATCCACTAATCCTAAGGGTTTTTATTCTTGCGATTAATGCAATCGGAATTTGATTCGCTTCAATTGTCCGAGTCATCAAGTACCAGAAAAATGGTTTTTAGTTTTTATCTAACCTTTGCATATTCAGTAAAACGATTCACCAAGATTTTGCGACTTTCAATTTTCTCACATTGGGAAATATTTGAGCCAGGGATTGATGCTTGGCCTCTAAAAAGATTCCAGTAATTACAGGCAATTGTTGGGTTATGTTCGGGAGATTTTCTGCCGAAGTGTTTCTTCGTCGAAGATTCTCATTCTGGAAATATAAATTGCTAAAATAAAATAAAAACTTGCACAAAATAGACCGGACTCATCGGCAAGGTAGGGTGCAAGCCGACCAGATTTTAAGAAGGCGGGCGCAATTCCTGAGACCCACAAATTGTGGCTCGCATGTAGGATAACTGCAGGGAATACAGCTCCTGTTTTATCTCGCAATCGGCCCATTACAAAACTTAAACTGGTGGCGGCAACGGAAAAGAAAATCACGTTGAGCCAAGGTAGATCTGACGTTGCGTAATCACCAAAGAAAATGAGCGGCCAATGCCAGATGCTCCAAATAAGTCCGGTCCAAAAATACCTCCGATTTGGTGCCAAAAAATTAAATCTGGAATGCAAGAAACCACGCCATCCAATTTCTTCGCCGAGTGCACTTATAGTGGCGACGACCATCCCAACAGTTGGTGCGACAAGCAGAGCCTTGGTCAATGCCCCTTTTAGACCGCCACTCATTTCGATGAGCTTTGGGCTAACTTGAAATTCTGAAATATTGAACATCACTAGAAGAGTGACCATGACTACAGCGGCCAATACAGGAGTAAAATAGGAGATCAATAAAGAACTGATTGAAGGGCGATTGATTCCCAAAGATTTGAAATTTCGATCAAAATAGAAGGCGCAAAAAATCCCGACAAGCCCAGGTGTCCACATCAGTGCAAAGACGGGAACAGGATTGCTGATTCCATCGCCCTTGATTATAAAATACTGTTGCGTCCACGAAATGAAAAGCGTCGTTAAGACAAACGTCAGAGCCTGCATTTTGGAGCATGTCGTTTTTTGCATGCCACAATTTAATCGGGATCGGTAGCGTTGTCCATCCCTTCAAGCGAGCACTTGTGGCTGGCCAATCCCCTAAATATTCTCCTCGCTCCTGGAATAAAGAGAAGGCAGCCAGCAACGGTCACGACGAAAAAGCATACCGTTCGCAAACGTTATGCTTAGAAGTTGTAGCATTGATAGAATGAGTCTTTGTCTAAAGGGTATTGTGCCCAATTCTGATTGTTCAGAGTCATTGCGAATGAACAGAACTCATTTCCGTCCTTAAATTTTATATTTAGACTCACATAGTTCCTCGGTGCATTAAAGTATTTTCCTGAATAGACATAAAATCCGCCATTTAAAATTGAGTGTGTCAACGGTAGAGCGAAATCGTCCCAATCTCTAGTTTCTACTCTGGACAGACCTAGTGACAAAAAACTGTGTTGGCTATTTTTCGCATCGGTAACTTTGGTTCGGGTGATTGAGTGATGGACGGAACCATCATAAGGTGTCCATTGCTGAATTGATGTTTGACCCGAGATCAGCCTTTGAGGGTAGCTGGTTAAATTATTAAAATAATTTTGATAGAGGCTGCCTTTAGAATCCTTGGTGGCGATAAAAAATTCGGTGTACTGCCCCGTTTTGTCCAACATGACTGACTCAAGATTTACAATTTCAAATTGGGAATTGAAGTAGTAGCTTGCGAATGAAAGGTCTTTTGATTGATTCGGTGAAGTTCTCAACTGAACTATGAGGTCAAAGCTTCTTCCAAATGATGTTTTTCCGCTCTTGTTTAAAATGTAGTTTCGTTGGAGTCCGGACTGATCACCACACATTTGAGATTCTGAAATCCCGCCTTCATAGACAAATAGAAACGGGTTGATGGTTGCTGCACGTTTCGCTTTTTCTTGAATGTCAATGCAGTCAGTTTTGGAAATCTCGCGACCCAATTTATACTCAAGTGGCACTAAGTTTTTTGCGACATCCAAGTTCGCTATATATATGTTCATGTCTTTCTGAAATGACTTCCGTAAATCATCTAGACCCAAATCAGAACCGGCAAATGCAGTACTAGACAAAAGCAAAATTAGAATAAACAATTGATTCACAGGACCCCCTTTTTATTGAGGATGCGATCACTTCGAAGAAGAGGCAAGATGGTCCATTTGATTTGGAGCACTTAATGGTGATGGATGCACAGCAAGTCGTAAGAAATTTGCTTCAGAATTATTTTTTTGAGGTCCAAGGTCGAAATTCACGATTTTCGATCAGAGCATTCGCAAAAAAACTAGGTCTATCGAGCTCGGCGCTTTCTGAGATACTGAGAGGAAAAAGAAAAATTTCTGAAAAAAAGGCATTGGGAATTGCAAAAAAATTGGAGTTCAATGAGTCTGAAATTAAATCAATAAAAAGAGCTTTTGAAAACTCGAATAGTCTTGAACGTCTAAAGGCAACATCAGTTCCTTTGAAAGAGAAGGTACTGTCTCCAGAGACATTTCATTTTATGTTTGATCGGATCTACTTTTGTGTTCTCGGAATGTTGCGGTCAAAGTATAAGACGGCCGCTGAGATTTCTGTGAAACTGGGTTTAGATTCTCATGTCGTGGAGAATGTTCTTGATGAGTTTGTACGGTGTGGTTTTGTGTACCGAAAAAATGGTGAATTTTTTGAAGCAGAGCGTACCGTATTTAGAACTTCAGATGATTTTCCTGAAGAAGGAATGAAAAAAAGACGCCTTCAAAATAACCTGGCCAGCAGATTGGCCATTGAAAAATCTTTGCCAGGAGAGTTTGGGTATTTTTCCACCGTTGCTTTGGATCGGAATAAATTGGAGGAAGCTGCTCCCATCGTTGAAGACTTTTTGAAGCGTCTGAGCTTATTCCTAAGAAAACCAGAGTCTGATGACATATTTGAAATTAATATCGATATTTTTCCTTGGTCAAAATAGCTAGGCATTGGCGATTGAGTGACAATTAAAAAAATTGTCATTTTGAGGCTGCTTTTGCTAGGTGATCATTTCGAGTGCATAGCTATTTTTGCCAACACCAATAGATCTTGGTGTCGAATGAAACCCTTAAATGTGTTTGGTTGCGACAGTCGGGATGCGTGGCTAAGTGATTTTCGATTTTTTGTTGAAAGGTAAGTCGCTCATTTTCAGGTAACGCGGCAACAAAGCTAATCGACATCACTCTTTGCACCACCTCTTCGGCTGTGGTTGTTCGAGATGCCGAAAAGGTTTCTTCGTTGAGATCAGAAAAAATCTTAGAATTTTTCAAAACATTTTTCCAAATGCCGGTCTTGTACTGAGGTGTGTCTCCCTCAATCTCATCGAGCCACGAATCGATGGTCTTTCCCCAGCTCGACGTAAACACGCCGTCGAGATTCCAAATTAATCCGAGTCCACCTTTGGGATTAAGAATGCGAGTGAACTCCTGAAGCGCTCGTTCTGTACAAAACCAATGAAAAGCATTGGCAATCAAAATAAAATCGCAAGAGTGATCGGGTAGAGGAATGGCTTCTCCGGTACCCAACAGAGCATGAACCTCAGGCAGAATCGCCTTGAGTTGATCGAGCATCGCAGGAACTGGTTCGACCGCGACCACGTTTGAATATCTTTGCAGAAGAACTCTCGTGAACTTTCCTGTACCAGCCCCCAATTCAACTATTTGAGAATCTTTGGAGACCTTGAGATGATCACATAGGGCAAATACTGAATCCTGAGTATATCCAGGTCTTCCGGCTTCGTAGAGATCCGACATGTTTTGATAAGTTGTGGCCGTGTGATGAATCTGATTTTTTTTCATATGCAAATTCTAAAGAATTTTTGTTTGTCGTCAAGAATTAGGAGTCTTCTGGCGGAGTGTATCTCAACAGTTTAATGCGGTTGGGTTCGACCCCTCGACCAGTGATCGATTTTTTCAATGTTCTGGACCAGGAAAAATGAGCTTGTTCTCTTTCATTAAGAATTCTAACGTAGCTATATTGAAGTATTTTTGTTCAGCTCTAAAGGGAGAGTCATGTGACATTACTGATCATTTACCTCGGTGTTGTGTTTATGTCTTTGATCGTTTTCTGGCGGAGTGTATCTCTATTTCGAGATATCGAAAGACGAAAGCGCTGTGGAGTTGAACCGCTCCGCATGCGAGGACGTCTTGGCACATACTCCAGTCCATCAGAGACAGTGCTTTGGGTGATTTTCTATTTTGCTCTTGGAATAGTATTATTTGCGATGGGAGTCTTTGGTATTCTGACCCAGACTTGTCGGCTGTAGCCGTCCTGCCAGAGGTCATTAGGCATAAACCTCCAAGGCCTTTGGTCGAGGGCCGGATTAATATTTTATTAATATCAGTTTGATCTTTTATGCCCGATGAAGACTTGCCGACATGATCATGTGGATTTTGTTGAGCGGCTTAAAAAAATAAACATTTCTTTCTGCTATTTTTTCTTTTTTGCTCGTTGCCGATTTTTTCATCGGCCGAGTCTAATCAAAAACCTCGACAGATAAATAACTCGTTTGAATTGGTATTCGAATCGAATCTTGGGTTTCGTTCACTTTTGGCTGTCGATCAAGTGTGGGGAGACGCAGATTTAGAGAATTTAGCGTTCGTGGTGTTTCATAAATCAAATAAAACAAGCTCTCTCGAGTGGACCTCGACATCAAATGGATTTTTGCTTCAAGACAATCTCGGACAGCAGACCATTTTCTTTAGGACAAAGTCTCGTGAATGGGCCGAGATGGCTTTAGTCAAACTTCGGCTCCAACAAAAATTAAATCGAAAATCATCACGAAATTCAGCATTCTTTTCGATCTTTGCTTCGTCAGCCTATGCACAGACCATCGCTGATAACGGAGCATTTGAAAAACATGGAGCCCCAAAAACATGTGCATCTTCAGCGTCAGTTGGACACTCATCGGTATCGTCCTTAGCAGCGGTCCCGATCAATGCCTCATCCAAGATGAGTTTACTTTTAAAATGTGCTGAGCAGATGGGTTCTGGTGCTTTAGGATCAGTGAACGGGGCGGTGGCTTCGGCTGAAGAATTCTTCAATAGCCCTCAGGTCTTTTTTGATAAAGTGGCAAAGAGTTTTGAAAATCTTAAATCGTTTGTTGAAAACATAAAATTTGAATTCCAAAGTTTGCAACGCCTTTTTGCTGAACTAGATGCCAAGCAGGTCCAAGAAATTCTTTGCACCTGGGTTGGAAGCTTAGGGGTCAATGCTCTGATGGCCATCGCCGCCGGGGGCGCCTCGGCCTACCTGCTACTTAAGGCCGTAAAATCATTGCATCGAATGGTACTCCTGCTGCAGACAAGTCTTAGATTAAATCGACTTCATATTAGTCATGATTTCCGTGGTTCGGGTTTTTTGAAAGAGGCACTGGCATGTTCTTATTAAGAGCAAGCCTGTTCATGGTATTCATGGCTTTCTATTCAGTCAGCTTGCAGGCCTCAGAGGCGTCGAAGTTGACCTGCCAAATAGCTGAAGTTTTAGCTGACCCTCAATATGCAAATAACGATTTATTCTGGAGCATGTTCGAAAAACTTAAAAACGAGGGCAATCTGAATGAGCTCACTCTGCGAAACTTGAAGCTGAAGCATGCGTCCAGTGGCGCTCGAAGTCTTCCGAAGATGTCAGGTAAAACTCTTCAAGAGATGAAAGAAACATTAAAGAAAATGGGATTTGTCGACAAAGGAAAAAACGAAGGTGCCTACCTTCACTATATTCATGAACAAGATCGTTCCGAAATTTTTGTACGAGACAATGGCGAGGTCCTTCGTCTATCGCGTGAGTTAAAATCCCCCAAAGGGGCTTCGTTTCACCAGAGATACGGAAGTTCAGGAGATCTTCTGCTTGATACACATAGTACTGGTGAGTTTCTGGTGATGCCCAAAAAATAGCTTCAGTGATTTCACTTCAGTCTCCCACGACCTGTCGACACATGTTTGTTTGCTGCTCGGTTAAAATATCTTGGTAAACGATGCGCCTTTGATTTAGTTGATCGAGGCGATACCCTGTATGATCTTTATTGGCGTGAAGAAATAAAGAGCGAATCGCACCTCTGTTGTGAGCGAGCGAAGCTTGCTCGAGAAAAAGCGTAAGAAAATTTTGACCGCGGTCAAACAAAGTGTCGGCAATTTCTTTTGGTAGGTCTTGATAGTTGTCCAATATCTGAGTGATCCATGAAGAAAGAATTTTCTGTCTTGAGGAATGGGCGACATAATTGAGAGCTACTAAAATAAAGGCCAAACGAACATGGTCATTTTCTTTGATGAGTTTTGAGATTTGCTCAGCTACTTTTTTGTTTAGGGCGTCTGCCAGCAGATCTTGGTTCAGATTGTCTGGTGTGTCGGGGGCCGGGGTGCCTGGGGTATGTTCCAAGCTGGTTTTGGTTTCTATTTTCAGGCTGGCGTTTTTGCTGGGAGGTGAGACCTTACGCACTTGTATCATTTTTAACCAACTTCGAAGGACTTCAAAGTAAACTTTCGGGTTTGGATTGGCTTTGGCACTGGCCAAAAAGGCCGTTATAAGATTGGCACTCTGTGTTTGATCGCCACTTACACCCACATGATTTACACCCACATGATTTACACCCAAATGATAGACACTCAAAAGGTTGAGTAGAGGTTTGGCCTCGAGGTCGGCATATTGCGGCTGTCGGTATTGCCCCAAGATCAAACCCAGAAGACTGGGGGTGGCCATAGCTTTTTCACAAAATTTGCGATCGATCGAAGCCACCAGGACGGCCATGTTTGGATCTTTGGTAAAAATCTCGTACACGCGCCGGTAAGCATGATTTGTCTCTGCAAGTTCTCGAAGCCGTTCTAAAATGCGGAGTCGACTAGCTGATGTTTTGGCCTCTCTGACTTGCGTGAAGAGGCCACTGGTATCACCAGTGTCGAGCAGTTGATGTAGCACTCGCACAGGATTGATCTCAAACTCTAAGTCATACTCATCGCCTGACCGATCTAGCAAATGCCGCTGAGGTTTTTTGTAATGGGTGAGACTGAGTTTTTTGTTTTCGACGGCTCCTCTTTCGCGACTTAAATAGCCACGCAACGAAAGTGAAGGAGGCGTCAAATCAACCTTTGCATAAAGCTGATTAAGGCGTTTGATTCTTGCAATCAATTGTGTGCGATGGTCATGTGATAAAAGTCCTTCAAGTTCGTAATCAAGCAAATATTCATTGAAGTGTGCAAGGCGATTCTTCATTTCTTTATCAACAGAAATTGAATCAGCCAGGCTGTCTCGCAAAAGGTTTTCCCGACCAATTCGTCCATTGTCGATCGCCACTAAATACTGATCAGCAGTGATCAAGGAGTTTCTCCCATGGCGATCCCAGCTGCCTAAAAGAAAATCAAGAAGCCAAATATCTGGGTGCCGAATATAATTTTCTTTTGGTTTGTCGCGAAATTCAAGATGGCTAGGGTGGGAATCAGGCACCCAAAGTTGCACGCCAAAAAAACTGCTGCCGATTTTTCTCTTCACCGTTATCGGCACGCGATTGAGTCCCAAAAACCGATCTAATTTGAACGCCGCGATTTCATTTTCGATGGATTCCAGGCCGGAGTCATCTATAGACTTGATCATGGCTTGAAGGCCACTCGCAAATGTCACTAAATGCGGGTTTGAGTCTTCACGGTCTGTTGCGATCGAGTGAAAGAATTCGATTTTGTCCGATTCGAGTGTACTCTGAATTTTTTCAGTGAGCGCTTCAGCCTCAGCATATCGATGATCTCGTTCAAGTGCCCATATCGCCTCTTGAGCTCGCCCCTCAACCCAAAGTGTTTCGGGCGAACCCAGAACATTTGGGCTTAAATCTACTTTTGTTTGATCAATTTCAATGGCATCGAATTCATCTGCCGAAAAAAAATCTTCGCTTGCTGCGCCTGCTTGACGATTCCAAAGTACAAGAACCGCAAAAAGAAAAACAATCATCGCAAAAAATCTAGACACGAACAATGTTCGACTTGCTGGAATATGAATCACCATTTCTGGATTCACAATTTGATTTGTGTCATCTTGATTTGTGTTATCGGCTTCACTCGCAGTTGGCTTTGGCCTTTGGGTTGACTTTAGTTTTGGTGCCCAGCAAAGAGTTGGCACCTTGTGGAGTGGAGCAGCTGAACGGGAGTTTTTTGTAGCAAGCCTATTTTTCATTAACTATGTCGTATTGCAAATCCCGTACAAAGTGCGCACAAAATCCTGGCACAGGCAGCGAATGGTCAGACCTGTTTTTCGAAAATGCCGAGGCAAATTAAGTTTTGAGTGGGCTTTCATTTTGCCAATAAAAATAGCGGGTTATCTAGGAGAGCTACAAGTGGCCGTATCTAGGGTGATGCCTTTCGCTTGTAAAGCACATCACTCGTTCTTCAAGGCAAAGTGCTTTAGCCATTCCTGGTGGCCGCTCTTGGTTGGCTGACTGTCAATTCCTTTGACACTTACAGCTATGCGAAAGCAGAGTCTTTGGGGACAAGTGCCGCCGCCTCAATGTCTATGGCTGGGTCGTTGGAGAGCTTGAAAATGAATTCGCCTAACCTCTCTCCATGTACCACTTGAACCTTCTTCGCCCGACGACTCGAGACCCGGTCAAATTCACTAAAAAACTCCGCATATTCTTCTTTTAGCTCGCCCACATATTCCTCGCATCGCTAGAGATGGGCACAATAATATCACAATGACGCTAAAAGTCAAAAATCCCAATCAATTCGCTTAGGTATCTAAAGTAACGCACAAAACAGGTTATTTTGTGCGAGAAAAGAATTTTACGAATATTATTTTTGAGCAATTTTAAAGACCAGAAAATACCAATGAGAAAAAACCAAACAACAGTAGGAGTAAAAGCAATCAGACCCCTTGTGCGAGCTAAATTCGGATAATCTGTGTCGAAGCATAGAACCGACCAGATCGTAGCTCCTGGAAAATTGGTCCAAGCCCTAATACACCCGTTAGAGATGACAGATAGCCAATAAAAGACAGAAAAAATTGAACAAGTACAAGATCAATAAGAAGCGAGTGGTCAAAAATACACATTTGTCCTACAAAGTTTTCGACCGAAAAAGCAAGATACCCGTTACAAATGTTGTTACTGACAAAATCGTGAAGACGATACCAATAGATTGCTTTGCTACTATTGCGTCTGGTCCACTGAAGCCCGAGAAGCTTGGTAAAGCGATCATGAGCCAGACCCATGAAATTACGGCTACAAAGACAGCTATGGCGCCACATAGCTTAGTTCTCATAAATTTTATCAAAACCGCTCCTTATGTCTCGACATTATTTGCTCATTAAAACGTTATTATATGGATCGATTATTAGCACTGGATCAACTGGATTGCTTGAATTCCCTTCTACCCACCAATGCGGAAAGGGGTTCCAATGAACCAATGGGAATTGTGGCTCAGAATGTGGCCCGTTACTACCAACTTGAGTGAAAGTCCAACTATCGCCATACTTCTGATCACTCAAAACGATTTGCATCGTTTCGGCTTGCTCGTAGCACCCTTGATAATCATGACCAATCTTCCCTCCAGAAATACTATAGAAGGATCGATTCATATTGTTCCAGAAGCCCGGGTTAGTTCTCTGACCAGAATTTGTCATGTTAGTCACAGTGTTGTTGAACAAATTCTTAATTTTAGTCACGTCCCGCTCACTCAATCCACTAGGATCCACAAAGTTCACCGGATCATTGCCAACATATCCATACAAGTTCACATCACCACCACCAAATAGTAGCGGATCTTTCGCTGTCCATCTTCCGGTTTCTGCATCGTAGTCTCTTGCTCCGAATCTCACTAGCTTCGTGTCTTTATCGTACACTCCTCCGGCGAATCCGAACAACTGAAATCCTGGGTTGGTGTCTTTGATCACTTGACCCCATTCATCGTAGTCAAGCTCCTGGGCAACGATACCCGTATTGGCATTGATCACCAGGCGGATGCTGCCGAGATGATCTTTGATGAGCTTGTAGTACTGACCTGTGCTGCCATCAAAGAACGCTTCAGGAGAGTGGGCATGTGGAAGATAAATATACAACCTAAAGACTCCGCCTGCTCCTGGTTGACGCTCGTAGAGCACGCGCCCTTCGGCATCAAAGCCGTAGTAGCGATCAAGATTGCCGCTCAACATACGACCCACGCGGTGATGTTCACCATCGATTAGGTAATCGATTTTTGTTTGATTGGGTAGTACCACCGACTTGAGATCACCGAAAG
>CAYONZ010000074.1:0-8954 GCA_964405465.1 uncultured Bdellovibrionales bacterium
GTTTTACATCGAGCCGCGATTGAAATAAAACTGACAAGTTTTTTTTCATTCATTTCATAGCCAATCGCCAACTCAGATTCACTGCTATCACACTTCGGGCAACCATCTTCTTCAAGCAAACCTTCACCCGCTATTTCAGCGCTATCGAGGACAAAGAAATGCTTTTCACATTTTTGGCATTCAACCATCAATGGAAACTCACCTCCCTCGTCAAACAAGGTCCAGCCATTGTGGCCGCAGGAACACTGCACCTCTTTGAAGTCATCAAGATGATCCATCACGTGATCTTTTAAAAAAATCTTAAGATCTGCAACTGACTCTCCAAACAATTCATGTGCGCGTTCTTTCAACATGCCCCATCACCTCATCGATCAAGTTTTTGTGTTTCAATATTCTTATTCAATTTTGCAAAGAGATCTGCAAGCAGCGTTTGTTTTTTGTCGGCCTCAATTGGACGAAATCCCATTTCAAACGTTGTTAAGCTATCGGGTTGAATTTCAAGTAAAAAGCGTGACGGTGCAACCGGGGCCAAACGACCGAAACGTTTTCGCGTTTGTGCTCTGGTTAAAATCAGACGTTTTTTGGCGCGTGTGACACCGACATAAAACAAGCGACGCTCTTCATCCACATCACTTCCCAAAGTGCGATGAGGTAAAATATCCTCTTCACAGCCAATCAATATCACCGCCGGAAACTCCAGGCCCTTGCAAGCATGCAGAGTGAGCATCTGCACCTTAGGATGTTCTTCGGCTTCATCCATATCCTCACCAGGATCACGAAGCTCCATACAATCGACAAAGTCTAAAAGTGATTCTTTATTGCGCCCACCACGATTGACAAAACTATCAAGCACCCGACCAAAGAGCTCTAAAATCATCCAACGTTTCTCAAGCGACATTGAATCTTTGCTGGTTTGTGCAAGGTGCTCTTTGTAGCCCATCTCTTCAAATCGCGCGACCAGTAACTCACCACAAGTTTTTTGTAGATCTTTATACAAAACATCGTCAGGCAAAACATCGAGAATCTTGAATAGCTGATCAATCGACTCGCCAGTTTTTTCACTGATATCCAGCTCACGCCAGCGCTTCACCGCCTCAACAAATGAAATATTATGAGTTTGCGCAAAAGCTGCGACCTTATCGATAGTGGTCTCGCCAATTCCTCTTGAAGGTAAATTGATAATTCGGCGCAAGGCCACTTCATTGGGCTTAAATGCACAACGCAAATAGGCCAGAACATCTTTGGTTTCTTTACGATCAAAAAAACCAGCGCCTCCAGTCAAAGCATATGGAATCTGATTCTGCCTCAAAATGGCTTCAAGCAAAGCGCCCTGCCCATTTGAACGATACAAAATGGCAACGTCGTTGTATTTAAAACCTTGATCCTGAAAGTAGGTGATGTGCCTGGCGATTTCCTCGCACTCCATGTCGTCATTTTCATAAACAAAAACTTCGGGCTTCACACCAAATTCAGCATTGGGATCTGGACGCAAAGTTTTACCATGACGGGCTGAATTTTTTTGAATCACTTGGTTGGCAATATTCAAAATAGCCGGCGTCGAACGATAGTTGCGCTCAAGTCGAATCACCCGACACTCTTTGAAGTTTTTTGGAAAATCTAAAATATTACTTACACAAGCGCCACGCCAGCCATAGATCGATTGATCATCGTCCCCAACGACCGCGATATTCTGATGTTGTTCAACGAGCGACTGCACCAAGCGAAACTGTGTGCGATTGGTGTCTTGAAACTCATCCACCATCAAATGCTTAAAGGTCGATTGCATCTGCTCCAAAATTTCTGGATGATTCTGAAACAACTCAAGCGGCCGCAAAAGCAACCCCTCAAAATCAACAACTCCCAAGAGATCGAGCTGTTTAATATATTTAGGCAGAAGCACTTCGACCATCGCTTCATAGTCATCGTCAGACTTTGCCTTGCGCTGCCCGACCGCTCGCCAATCGTTCATCATCGACAAGATCTTTTCAACCTTGAACGCATCTTTCGAAGTGTTCTTCACATTGATCATTAACTCTTTGAGAATACCTTGTGAGTCTCCTTGATCAATCACGCCAAAGGATTGCGGAAGTGCCGCTTGTTTATGAAACTTGCGTAGAGTCTTGAGCCCAAACGAATGAAACGTTCCTGTCCAAAGGTCTTTAGCTGGGGCGCCGACCTTATGCCCAACTCGATGTTTAAGCTCACGTGCGGCCTTGGTGGTAAACGTCAGAACACAGATCTCTTTCGCTTTGATTTTTTGACTTTGCAAAATGTGACCGGTTCGCGAAACCAAAACCGTGGTCTTACCACTTCCCGCCCCCGCTAAAATCAAAAGCGGTTTTTCAATATGCAATACCGCTTCTTTCTGTTCAGGGTTTAATCCCTGAGTCCAATCGTGCTTCATCCGTGATCCCGAAATTATGGTGTTGAGGTGGCTTGCGAAAAACTCGCACTCTTTGGAATAACTAAATCAGGACCAGAGATTGATGTCTATTTGAAAGTGCAAAAGCCGCGAGTGATGCTGAAACGCTCAACACGAGCGAAGTGATTCTTTAACGAACTCGACGAATGTCGGCATGCAGATGGTCGTGATTTAGAGCACAAAGTCTAAATATTGGGCAACAAGACTTTCTTGACCCTGAATACATGATTATGCTTGATACAAGTCGCTTTTTTTTAACCGAATTGATACGCCAAGAAAACAAAAACGAGCGGAGCCACGAGATGACACCTAGACGTACCACATGGACCAGTCTGCTGAGCTGTAAATGGAGCAATCGATTGATCTGTAAACTCACCCGCAACCGATTTAAGAATCGGCAAGCTCAAATTGGTTGCTGTATCATGATCATGCAACTGATCACCCAAATACCTCTCGCTCAAGCCAGGGGAATAATCAAAAGGCCAGCGGATCCAGCTGCAATCGAAGGGCGTTTTCCTCGGGAAGATCTCTCGACTGACCAAGCGGCGAAGATTCAGAGTTTTATAGATCATCACTCGAGTTCACAGTGCCACCTGCTTCCGCATCTGGCAAAGTCTGCCCTACTTCAACCTTTGGCCGCAGGACAATTGATTGACTACCTTTTGGTCGATAAATCTCGCCGGCTTGTCCACGCACTTTCAGGCCCACAGTTGGTGCGCACCTATCGCGCAGCCTTTGGCCCCAACCCACACGGCCCCAAAACTGAAGAGGGCGATGGCAAAACACCTGAAGGAATTTACTTTCTGACATTTAAAAACAATCGCAGCGACTATCACCTTTCGATGAAAATCAGCTATCCCAACCAAAGAGATCTCGAGAACTCATCACGCAATCATACCAGTACCGGAAGTGATATTATGGTACATGGGTTGCCATCGAACTCCTTTAAGAGATTGTTTATCAATCATCCAAAACAGAACTGGACCCGAGGATGTGTGGCCGTTTCAGATCGTGAGATTGAAGAACTCTACACAGCCACTCCAATTGGCACTCTGATTGAGATTTGTCCAAACTAAAGAGATATCCAAACTGAACAGAATCGCTTGGTTTTATGCATACAAAAAAAGCAGCTTTTAAGCTGCTTTTTTTTTGCCATTTTTAGGCTGCTTTTGATTGAGGTTGGAGATTTAATTCAACGGGAGACTTATGTACGTCCGTGAACCAACGAAACCGGTCCACTCTCGAAAATCACTTCGATTTTCTCGTTGGTCGCCAAAGTTACAACTCCCAAACCAAACTTCGGATGATCAATCACCGCATTGTTTGTGAACTTTGCTTTCATCGAATACGGTTGAGATTTTGCGGCATTCATTTTCTCTTTTAAGCCAATCCAAACCGCACCATGATCTACCTTCGAAGAAGAGGTTTTCTTGGTCACCTTTTTGCGCTCTTGCGCTTTTGGCAATTTAAAAGTTTTAGATGCTCCACAAACCTCACATTTAACTTTTGCACTGTTTGCAGAAGTATGGGCCGTGACCACATGAAAGCGATCAACTCCGCACTTTTTGCAAGGAAGATGGATATTCTTAGCTACTGGGGGAAGAACCAACATATCTTTACTCATAGGGACTCAGAATAGCAGAGATCTCCACGCTTGGGTAGTAATTGCCTCGGTATTCGCTCAATTCGATGCGCTGCCCACGGACTTAGGTTTGAGTGCCCTCACCCAAAAATACTCACCTGAAGTGGAATTCGCTGGGCTGTTTTAAAAACTTGACTCACCAGAGCTTTCGGGATCACCAGAGCACAGCTCTCGTCCTCGGCGGTCTCAATAATCACCAATCGATGCCCCTTTTGCTCAAGTGCCGAATCAATGTGCCAAAGAGTCGACTCCAGATCTAGAGGTGGATAGGTTTGGGCCTGAAAATCAAGATCGAGTCCACGCTTAGCAAGGACCCGAGGTAGCTGCACTCGGATCTCGTCAAAATTATTTTGATCAAAGAGCAGAGCGACGTCTTCGTGATGAAGGACATCTGTTATAGCATAGACATACATCTCCGGCCATGGCTCACCAACTTCTGGTAAAAAATTAAGAAGATAATCGTGAGGATTGTCGAGTGCACTTTTGACAATATCACGGGCGAACAAATACGAGCTACGATTCTGTGGCCCACATACCAAATCTAAAAACTGATCAAGTGCTTGACGGTCAATCTGACTAGACATCCCCCTATTATGAGGTTGATTTTCGATGGCATGCAAGAAAAACTCTACATAGAGTCGCCATCGAAAGGATTCCGAGATGCAAGATTCTAGATTTAAGACTTCGCTTTTCGAAAACGAAAAATTAGCGGCAAAATTGAGCTGGATGCGCGACTACGATATCCGCCCCTATGTGTTTGTGCGCGATGAAAATCGTATAGAAAAATCTGGAGATCTACATAGCTCAGTCGACTGGTTTCCACATGATCGCATTTACAAAGACCCACTTCGCATGGTTGAGGTGGGTTTTGCTGATCAAATTCTCAAACTTGAAGCCTTGGCATTTGGGCCAAGTGGAATGGCCATGCCCCGTTGGGTGTTTTATGATTGCGCCATTGTTCCGGGGTTTGTCGCTGGCTTCGCGGCACGAACAGCAAGTCTTCCGCTCGAGACCAAAAAATTATTGCAAGTGGATGATAGCCTAGAATGGACTCCACTTTCTCTTTTCATTATCATCCCTACCATGCGCGGAACGGGCGAGTGGGTCGCCCACAACCTTTGTTCAGTTAATAGTATTTTGCCTAAAGAACTTCAATACTATGGAATTGGCTATCTTTCAAAAGCGTTTGGCCTTTGGTACGCGAATGTGCAAACCTGTATCGGCATGACTCAGTGGACCTCTCCATCCGTTCGCTTGCATTCGTACTTTGGCGACTTTGAAGTCCTCACCTCTTACACTCCAGTACACTCTTATGGCATGACACTCACCTATCGCCTGAATGTCGAGCCAGCAAGCTGGGGGCACTTTTTTTTAAAACAGCCACGCGAAGGCTTTCAAACCAATCATGTGCCCGCAGGCTTTATGGTGGATCGCGCGAACGAAAAAAGCTTAATTGAATTTCAAAAGAAACTCGAGGCTGGCGAAGGACCATTTTACCTCGACAGCCGAGAAACTGTCGTCAAAGAATTAACCGAACCGCTGACCATCTATCGAAAAATTTAAACTCTGACGATCGCTTCTAAGTGCCCGACTTGATAGGCTTGGCAGGAACGCCTCCCCAAACTTCACCGGCTGGAATGACTGTTTTCTTAGGTAAAACGGCACCCGCAGCCAAAGCTGAGCCATCTTCAAGGCGACAGCCAGACATCACAATGGCGTGGGCCCCAATCGTCACATGATTTCCAATCACGATGCGGTCATGTGCCAAGTCGTCACCTTCAATTTGATGCGGAATCAATACTGAGTTGTAGCCACAAACCGAATGATCACCGATCTCAACCAAACTCGGATCAAATATCATTCCGCTTGAATAGCTATTGACACCCATCTTGGCTCCCAGAGCTTTGAAAATCACTTTTCGTAACGGCGTTGGTAAACTCGCAAACATCATCAGTGGGTAAAAAAACATTAAGTTATGTGACAGATAAATGTGGTAGTGAAATTCTTCTTTCGAATCTTTCTCGATGGGACCAATAGGCAGCGGAAAAAACGCAAGATGCAAACGCATCCACAAAAGTTCAAACCCAAAAAACAAAATCAGCAACAATAAAAGAAAGGGCCACGAAGTCCAAGCCCACTCCAATGGCAACGAAACACGATATGCGCAAAAGACCGATAGAACCAGAGAAAGCACCATCAGCACCAAGCCCCAAAAAATCTCAATATTTTTTATTTTGCGCATACCCTAGGCTAACTGCAACTTGATTTGAAGGCAACTTTTTACGCGGCCAACGGAAGATCAATGTAGAATGTGGTGTGTTCGCTTTTTAAATCAATCGACAATCGACCATGATGCGACTCAAGAATGGTTCGCGAGATACTCAACCCTAAACCAGTACCCTTACCTACTGGCTTTGTTGTGAAAAAAGGTTGAAAGAGTTTTACCCTAAGGGATTTGTCCAATCGTCCACTATCAGAAATCGTAATACGCACAAATTTTTGCAAACGGTCTTTCGCAGTAATTGAAGAAGCAAATAGCCCCTGCTCCTTTGCTTCTTTGGCTTCGATCACTCGCGCATCGATACGAATCCACTTGTCGGGTTGGGTTTCAATGGCATCAAATGAATTATTCAAAAGATTCAAAATCACCTGGGATATTTGCACTGGCCGACATGAAACAGCAGCCAGGTTTTGCATTTCGCCCACCTCGATATTGACACTGTGATTATTAAACCTCTCTCGACATAGTGCTAATGAGTCCGCCAGTAAAAATCCCACCTGCACAGGTTCAAATGGATCCTGGCTTCCGTCACGAGAAAACGATTTCAGGCCACGGACAATCACCGAAATGCGTTCAACAGTCTTCTGAATCTTCAGCAATTTATCTTGCATAAGTTTTTTGGGAATATTCTCTTCTTGCAAAAGATCTTGCATCTGCTCGGCCGTCATACTTAATATCGCAAGCGGATTATTGATTTCGTGAGCCACTCCTCCAGCCATTTCCCCAAGACTTGCCATTTTCGCAGATGATGCACTTGCAGCTCTTGCAATGTCCAGTGCTTTTCCAATGCGGCGAATTGTGAAGGCAGCAAAGAACATCAGAGACAAAAGTGAGATCCCGGAGCCTAATAAAACAATCAACACGCGTTTACTGTCACGATGCAAATACCCCGTCTCAATTCGCGCAACCACTGTCCAGCCAAGACCTTGAACAACTTCACTTTCAAGCTCAAAACTATCGTCACCCCAGGCTTGTTTTTCGATTTCATCGAACACTGAAAAGGGCTGACCTAAAAGGTCTGCTTCAGTGGCTTTGGGTCCTAACTTTTTAATCATCAAAGCTTTCAACGGATGCGCCAACACATGACCTTCTTTGGAGAGAACATAGTACTTGAGCTCGCCGTCTGAATTTAGATTTTCAATTAATTGATCAAGCTGGGGAATAATCATATCCACGGTGAGCACGCCTTTGACTTGCTCTGTACGGTCAGAAAAATTTCGCACCAACGACACATACACAATTCCTGTGTCAAAGTAAGGCTCAAGAAAGGTCGGTATTGTCGTCGGCACCCCAGACAAATACCAATTTTGTTTAGGAAAATTGTACGCCTCGGTCTCCCACTCACGTGTTAGAATCCACCCTTGTTTAACATCACGGTGCCAGTAGGGACCATAGAGACGTCTGGAGGGAACCAAGGTGTGCTCCTTAGACCAAACTCCAATTCCGTATACTGTTGTTTCGGGGCTAGCCCGCAATATTTTGGGCATAACACTTTCAATGTCGCCCACCGATTTGGTCTGCTCTAGGAGATGCGCCATACTTTGAATCGTCTCGGTCGCCAAGCTCGTATGCAGATTGAGACGTTCAACAATTGAATCCAGGCCCGCTCGCGCATCTAAGCGTGCGGCATGTTCACTTCGCTGCTTGATTTCTTTGTACATAAAGAAAACCAAAACTTCAGTGAGCAAAACAAAAATGAATATAAATAGATATATAGGTCGGTATGCAAAGATTGCCGACTGCTCCTTACGACTCATCTTGAATCCGACTCAGGAGCGGCTTCGCCGACGATGGACTTAATGTAAGTCACTAGAGTCTTGCGATCAAAGGGCTTGCTAAAAACCTTGCAGATTCCCATAGCTAAAGCCTGTGTTTCGGTGACATCAGCGAAACCGGTGAGTAAGACAAATTTTAGTTTCGTCTTGAGACTCGAGGCTTTCTGATAAAGGTCGACGCCCGATCCCTTTGGCATTTTGTAATCACTCAAAATCAAATCAATCTCTTGAGAATTGAAAATCTCCAGGGCCTGAGGCACATCGCCGGCCAAAAACACCTTCAGTCCCTGTTTTTCAAACTCATACCCAAGCGCATCGCGGAGAAACTCTTCATCATCTACAATCAAGATATTTTTGCCTGCCACGAGTCGACCCTTTGTTCAATCCTACTACCCACCTTGTCGGCTCTAATCGAGCCGGCGGCAAGCTCTTAACAAAGATATGTCCAAATCTTGACCGGCACAGTGATCTGGGAACTTTAGTCGTCTCAAATTTATTCCGAAATCAATATGTGGTCAAAAAATGAGCGAGGAAAAATCATGAAGTCTCAATCTAAGACATCCACAAAGGCAGAGGTACAAACGAGTCCGACACCGAGCCCTGAACGCGAGTTTCTTCATGACATCTCCACACCACTGTCTGCAGCTCTGCTCACCAGTGGCCTTCTACAAGAAGCATTACTCGAGAAAAAGGAAACCGACGTAAAAATACTAAAAATGGCCCAGAATCTGGTGCGATCTTTAGACAAACTCAATGAGCTTGTTCTTAGCAAGCGGGAAGAACTCATCAACAAAGAGTTGGGCCCCGACGAAGATCGAGAATCAGCCTAGGGTG
>CAYONZ010000074.1:9054-12760 GCA_964405465.1 uncultured Bdellovibrionales bacterium
GCCTCGACCTTAAATTGCTCGGCGATTTTTTTTGAAAAATCAACGTAGGTCGGAAATTCAAAGGCGTTTTTTTTCCAAAACTCTTGAGCCGCCGTTTTTGCCTCGGGCTCATCGTCTTCGTTAATCGGAATGATCACCAACCCTTTGTCTTTTAGACGACTGTAAAGAGCAGCGATCGTCGGCATCTCCACCAGGCACGGTGTGCACCAACTGGCCCAAAAGGATAAGATCACGACCTTGCCGCGAAAGTCTGAAATCTTATGGGTCTTACCAGAAAGATCCTTGATGTCGAAATCTTGGACAAGTGCACGCTTTGCTAACTCTTCTTTGTCGATTTCAACTAGGCCAGCCCGTTCTGCCTCTTCACTTTGATGCCAACTCGTTCTAAAATAACCTAAAGTGGCCAGTCCCACGAGTATGAAGACCAACCCCAGCTTCGCGATCAATGGTAAGCGAAACTTTGAATCGGAGGATCCAGATGTTGCTTTACCGGTTATTTCATCGCTCGAATTTTGATCCGAATTATTTTCCATTTTATTTTGATCCTTTGCAAAAACCATCGCATTTTATCAGAACAACAACCCTGAATCAGGCACCCACAAAAAAACGTATGCACCTCTCACCTAACATTCGCCATAAAAAACAAAATGGTCAAATCGTGATTGAATACATTTTACTTTTGGTATTGGGAGTTTCGCTAGCCATGCTCATTGTCACTGCAATGGTTGGCAGGTCAAGTAACCCAGGATTTGTCATTACGGCCTGGAATCAAGTCCTAAAACAGATCGGGGCAGACTTACCAGATGCCCCCCAATAATTAAAACCACGTAAAGAGAATGCGCCCTCAGAGGCCACAAATCTAAAATCTCTCAGTAATCGTTTCTTAAAGGTCTGCCAAAATCGGAGCGGCTAAATTCACCGTAAGATCAGGAGATTCAACATCAAGCGAGCGTTCCGACTTGGAGTTTAAACTCTCAGCAAGAATATTCTCGCCGATCTTTTCAATCTGGTCATAAAGGTGAGCGTGATCTTCATCCGTTAGCACTGGCCCTCTCACACCCAAAACAAAATCAGCACCCATTCGGTCAGCACACACCAAAGGCACTGGAGCCGCAGCCGAATTAAATGACAATTCAAAAGTTTCTTCGGTCGGATATATCATTACAAATAGATTTTGTTTGCGTTCTTTGAGCACGTCTCTGGTGCTATCGCGACGATCATTGAATCGGTTTTGTAAGTCAAAGTAGACCTTGAGGGCCAATGCCTCTTGGTGTTGGGCAAAATAGATTCGAATAGGACCATCAAAAATGGCCGCATTGAAAGCTGGCGAAAAAAACTTTGACTGCGTAACAAATGCCACCGATTCATTCATACAATTCCCCTCCTTGAGTTATGAGAACTCCGACTGGCATCACATTTCACTCTTCATATCTGTCCGAGCAATTGTTAGCCAGCCCACCCGTTCTCAATCCATCGAAAACAAGTTTGTACGAGTTCACATGTTCAGCCTATTCAAGCTTAGTTAGGAAATGCAAATCATTTTTAAGAAACTGTAAGAATATTTTTACGCTCACCCTCGACCCATGTTTCAACAACAGGAGACTGCCCAGCTTGATAAAACAAATCATGAGCCTCATCTTCAACCACAATAAAATCTGCTTTTTTCCCTGGAGAAAGACTTCCACAAAGAGTTTCCAGACCCAATGCATAGGCAGCACCGAGGGTGTAGGCACAGAGCACTTCTGCCCATGACATCTTCATCTCGAGCCGAGCCAGGAGCCCAACCAAAGAGATATCTTGTGTAGGGCTGGAGCCAGGATTGAAATCTGAAGCCAACGCCACTCGAGCTCCCTGATCAATCAAGGCACGAGCTTGCGGATAAACAGATTTCATATACAAATCTGCCGCAGGCAAAAGTCCACAGGTCACGTTTGAATTTGCTAATTGCTTAACTTGTGTCTGAGAAATTTGCAGGAGATGATCCGCAGATCTTGCTCCCAACTCAATCGCCAGCTCGGCACCGCCAGAAAGACTCAATTGATCGGCATGAACCACGACATCAAATCCGATTTTTTGTGCGGCCTGCAAATACGGTTTCGCGATCTGTGAATTGAAATAGCCATTCTCGACAAAGATGTCCACGCGCGACGCTAATTTTTTTTGCTCTATCCTCGGAAGGACAGCTTGTACCATCCATTGTAGGTACTCTTCCGCAGTTTGATGTTCTGGTGCTATGGCATGAGCACCCAAAAAAGTGCTGACTATTTTGGGCCCTTGTAGTGACCGAGCGACTTCCAGCATTTTCACTTCGTCATCGAGATTAAGCGCATAACCTGATTTAACCTCAAGCGTGGTCACTCCCTGTGATAAAAACCTTTGCGCTCTCCTTTGCGACAAGGTCTGCAATTCAGCGTATGAAGCCTTTCTTGTCGCTTGAACTGTCGAAAGAATACCTCCACCCAATCGAGCAATTTCTTGGTAGCTCTCTCCCTGCAGACGACGTTCAAACTCATCGGAACGCGATCCCGCAAAAACGGTGTGAGTGTGCGACTCAATCAAACCAGGCAAAACAACACGATTATGGCAGTCGATCTCTTCAAATGGTTGGCTTGCTATTTTTAAAACTTCAGCTTCAGCCCCGATCGCCCGAATCACTCCACCCTCTACATACATCGCCGCTTGCTTGATCATCGAGAGATCATTCTTCGTCATATGCCTTGCTGCTTTTTTTTCAGCTGCCGCCAAGGTGTAAACAAATCTTATGTTTCGGAACATTTTGTTTATTGCCATTGCTTATGATCTCCCCTATCCGAAGTGTTTCACAACGCCTGAGGTCTGGTCTAGCTGAACTTGACTCTCGCCAGGACAAATCTCGCCCGAAAAGTAGCCACGATGTCGCATCATGAACACAAACAAAAAATCGGATGGAAAGAGTGGGTTGCATTGCCTGAGCTCGGACTTCCGCACATCAAAGCCAAAGTGGACACTGGTGCTAAAACCTCGGCGCTACACGCCTATAACCTCACCACTTTTGAGCGAAAAAATGCCACTTGGATTCGCTTCTGGATTCACCCGCTCCCCAAACGTGAAGACATCTCGGTCATGTGCGAAGCTCCAGCCCTAGAGCAACGTGTTGTCAGCGATAGTGGTGGTCACAAAGAGCGACGCTGGGTTATTGCCACGATGATCACGATCGGTGACACAGAACACAGGATCGAGATCACTCTCACCAATCGCCGCGAAATGAAATTTCGCATGCTACTTGGCCGCGCAGTTTTATCTGGATTTTTGATTGATACAAATAAATCTTATTTACTTGGACGACCCAAAGCACCCAGAAGAGCCTACACTAGAAAAGCCGACAAAGGAAAACTCAAATGAAAATCGGAATTCTCTCGCGCAACCGAAATCTCTATTCAACAAAACGTCTTGTTGAAGCGGCCGAAAAACGTGGGCACATTGTGCGAGTGATTGATCCACTTCGCTGTTACATGAACATTATGTCGACTAGTCCTTCGATACACTATCGCGGCGAAGACCTTCAAGGATTTGATGCCATCGTCCCGCGCATCGGAGCCTCCATCACTTTTTATGGAACAGCAGTCGTTCGGCAATTTGAAATGATGAATGTTTTTAGCCTCAACTCCTCTGATGCCATCAGCCGTTCACGAGACAAATTACGTTGTTTGCAACTTCTATCAAAAAC
>CAYONZ010000075.1:0-12611 GCA_964405465.1 uncultured Bdellovibrionales bacterium
AACACCAACCACTGGTTCTGGCACGTCACCTAACCCCACGATTTGATAGAGAGGGTTTAATTGGGCGCAAATTTGCGGCTCTGTCAATTTCTTGAATAGTCCATCCTCAATAGGATGCTCAGGACTATTGGCATAGATTGCTAAAGTCCAGTGAATGCGGTTTGTTTGGGCCAAGCATGTGCAATTGCTGGTTCTATTGCTTTTCGAGTTGTTACAAAAGGAAGCTGATGTGAAACGTTCAGAAATTGTTGTGCCAGTGGTATTTAAGAGAATGAAAGCAAAACAAAAAAACATCTTCGAAATTTCTACCCTCATTGTCTCTTTCGCGATTTTCGCCTTCGCTCCGGTCAGTTGGTCCCAGTCAGAAGGTCATGATACATTTGAAAATACAAATACCAATACCAAGCAGTGCCAGTCGATAGTGAGTAAGACTGTGAGTGATTCGTCTTACTCACTAGACGCTCAGGCTGAAACTCTGAAAAATGCAGATGGTGATTCACCGAAAAGTTCACCAGAAAACTCAAAACAAAATCGAATCGCAGAAGCTGCTCGTCTGGCAAAATTTGATTTCGATTGGAGCTCGCTATCCCGACATGAGCAAATCCAAACTTTTACAGAAATGCAGAGGGAGTATCCAAATGGACTTGATGAATCTGTCTCTGCTGAAGAGTTTGAGAAAGTTAAAGATTTAACTCTTAGTTTTTGGCGGCGCAATTATTCGGGACGTAAGGCTTTGTTTTTTTGTGATGCAACTCCCAATCAAAAAAATGGTGTAGTGACCATCACAAAAATGCAAGAGCGAGTGCAAAGTCTTACAGGTATAGAACCAGTCTTTGTTCGCCCAACCTCTTATGGTTTCAATTTCTTGATCCCACTCAAAGCAGCGCAAGGCACATATTATGCTCGAGCGACGAAGAAAGAAACCAAGCAAATCATCCGCGAAGCCAATCCTGCATTTATTCATAATCTCACTCCTGAGGGGCCAGTGGGTTTGAGTGCGGCAAGTCTTTTAGCAAAGCAAGGATTACCTTTCACCACAGCCTTTCACACCGATTGGGTCGACTACTATATACCCAAAATTAAAAATGAACGCGTGAACGAATGGCTACTTCATAAAGCCTATGGGATTTTCAGATGGTTGCATCGAACATCAGAGCGAGTGATTGTTCCAACCCAGAGTATGAGCGATAAAATGGCGCGCTATGGTTTTTCTCGTGATCGTCTGATTGTTGCTGGACACGGGGTTGAGCTCGATTTGTTTAGCCCAAGCTATCGAGATGAAACGCTCTTTCAGAGAACCTTAGAACAAAAGCTGGCTCGAGGAGAGATAGTGAGCTCCGTGCGTGAATTGAAGTCTCCTATTATGCTCTTTGTTGGACGTATTGAAAAAGCAAAAAATCTCGAAGCCTTTTTAAAAATGAAGTCTCCAGGAACAAAGGTCTTGATTGGCGATGGTACCCAAAAGGCCGCTCTTGAAGGTCAGTATAGAGATGCAATTTTCTTTGGTGGAATGCCGCGCGAAGAGCTGCCCAAATATTTTGCCTCAGCTGATCTTTTTGTAACTCCAAGTCTAAGTGAAACCTTTGGGCTCACAGTTCTTGAGGCTTCAGCCTCAGGTGTTTTCGTATTGGGATTTGATGCACAAGGAATCAACAATGCCATGACCAGCCCAACGGCAGGAGTTTTAGTTCCTCCAGTACCGAATGATGTGGAGCAAGCCGCTCGTCATTTGGATGATGGATATCAAAAGGTGATGGAACTTAAGAAAAAGTATCCTGGTCCGTCGGAGCCTCGTCGGCATGCGGAGGCCAATTCGGTCGAGAGTTCTCTCGTTCGATTGCTTTTTTCTCAAGTTCCAATTGAAGAGGACCAAGAAAAGAGATGATAATCTCTTTATGTCAAATCTAAGAGATATAGCTGAAAGAGAACTTCGGAAGAATATAGTGCAAACCCAAGCGGGACTTCTGTTACTGGCAGGAGGTCATCAATTTCGGACCTTTTGGGTTCGTGATTTTTGTTTTTCAGTGCCAGGTCTTTTGGCCATTGGAGAAGCCGACCTGGTCCAAAGGCAACTCGAAATTTGTTTTAGATTTCAAAGAGAAGATGGTTTGATTGCTCGCGGCTTCGATGTTGTGAATCCGAAGTTTCGAGTGGTTTGTCATAGTTTAGGTTTGCAGAATTTAAAAAGGTTTTCTTATGCAGATAGGGCTCTATGCCCAGAATATTTAGGGGAGCATGGTACGCCTGCGGTGGACTCCAATCTTTTGACCCTACTTGCGGTAACGCAATGGACTTCTCACACCAAGAACCAAGTCTTCTACCAGAAATATGCCAAGCAAATTTGCAAGGCACTTGATTTTGTTTGGCAGAGTCAAAAAAACGGACTTCTACACCAGCCCGGTTTTTCTGATTGGCAAGATTCAGCGCGAAGAAGTGGGGCCGGTTTTTATTTAAATCTTTTATTTTTGAAAGTCCTGAATACTTTGCTTTCGGTGAGTGAAGTAAAGCATGAATTGATGAGCAAAAACATCAGTGGGTTGGTTAGTGGGTCGGTTAGTGAGTCGATTTTAGATTTTGGTTTTATTAATGCGTTCAGAGATCGACTCTGGCAGTCGTTCTTTGACACCTCGAAAGGCCTTTTTGTCAGTCAAATTGATCTCGCGGGTGTTCAAAAAAAACAGTATTCCCTAGAAACGCAGCTATGGTGCATTGAAGAGAATTTGTTTAGCCAGCAAATCAGTAGGCAATTGCATTGGCAGAATTTGCGAAGGTCCGAGCTTTTATTGCCGATGGCAGGGCGTCCGGTATGGCCTGATTATAAAGACATTGAAATCAGTTGGACGACGAAGGTTGTGGGGTTGCGACATTACCATGATCGCTTTCGTTGGTCATGGCTTATCGCTGAAACACTTAAGGTTGCGCAAATTGTGGGCGATGTTGAATTTGCACATCAAATGAATTCAATATTTGAACGGCTGGTTTCGCGAGATCTGACTGTTTGTGAGATCTATGAGCCGGACTCAGACATGCTTCCGGTTTCAAGATTGTTCTATCGCTCAGAGCGCCCGTTTTCGTGGGGAGCCGCTAAGTTATGCGAAGCACTTTCTTTTGCTAGACCGACCTAAGATTTCGGATAAATGATTTCGGCTAAAAAGCCACGAGTAGAAAAAAATGGCGTGCGAAGAATTTACTCTTTTTGCACGCCACTCACTTAAAAACCAATAAGGCTCAAATAATGAAATGATAAAAGCGAGGTCTACTTGAAAGGCGCAAAATCTTTCGAGCAGATAAATAGCTTTTTTATTTGCACTTCATCAATTCAGAGACGCCATCTTCAGTTAGCCGTCCAACAACCATTCCATTGGCATTTGGTTGCACAGTGTAGTTAACAGAAAGTTTGAATCCATCGGCGACGTAATCGATTGGAGCACCAATACGGCGAGTGAAAACACGTTGAACGACTAGATCTTTATCTGTCACACGTCCTACAAACATAGTGTGAACCGAAGCGATTGTAAGTCCAGCAACACCGCCAGTTCGAATCACAACTTTTTTTGCATAATCTGGTTTTGCAGGCGTGTTTTGGCAAGTGACGACTGTTTCTAGTTGGTCAGCAGTTCGGGTGCGAGCCTGAGCTGAAAATGCTGTTGAAACCAAGAGAGCCGAAATGATGGCAAGTGTTTTCATAAAATCTCCTTCTTAAAGTCTTCTACGAAAAGAAGAACTAATTTAAATTTGTTTAGTTGCAGCTGCGTTCTAGGTCTATTCAATCTCCGAGACAATCAAATATTTGTTGAGTCAAAAAATCTTCATGGTGATGCCAAAATGGGATGGGCGATCGAAACTCGGCCCGAAGCGTAGATGAGGTGGCCAGATGAGGCGGGCAAATGAGAGTTTTGGCTCATGCAAATAGTGCACAAGAAGATGGGAGATCACTGCAAATGATATTTAACGATGATCAAGAAGCGGGCGATCTTGGTTTTTCTATTGAGTGAAGCAGATCTTTATGACTACTCTTTAAGTATGCCAAATCAGTTTCGTTTTCAAAAATCTATATTAGAATCTGTAGTGGGGGGAGCCTCTGCTTTAGATAACCCGCGACTGAACATTCAAAGTGAAGAACAAGCTCGCCAATTTCTTGAGGCTTATGGGTTTGATCTGCAATTAGATGAACATCGAAATCAAATTAGTTCGATCTTCCGCCGAGCCTTAGGCATGTTTCAGGAGGAGCTACTTGAGCCAGGACAGAAAGTCCCAGAAGAACTTTCGGATCCGGCAAAAATTCAAAGCGTTGAAAATCTCTTGATATTTGCATCAGCTCCAGATAATGCACCGCGCGATCAACGAAGACTTCAGCTTTGGGCCTGTGCGATTCTGCGGGTGATGCACGTTTATGTGCACCTTAGACATGATTTGTTTAGTGCCTTTTCTGACGATATTCAGTTGCAGATTTTAAAGCCCATTCAAGATGCTATTCAAGATGATCCAGTGGCCGGAGCAGTGACTCTAGGCAAGTCTGCCGACTTCGAAGGAATTCGTTTACATAAGTTTGAAGTGAAGCCTTTTAAGACGACTGCGAGCAGTGTGATCAAACTGCTCGCCCGTCCAGAAAAAGTGGCGTTGACTTTGCTCGATAAGCTCGGCGTTCGCTTTGTCACTCGGACTGTCTATGATGCTTTTCGGGTGGTTCGGTACTTAAGCGAGCATCACATCATTAGTTATCCCCATATCATTCCGGATCAATCGAATAATACACTCTTTCCGCTCAATCTTTTTCTTGAGTTGATGGATGAATTGCAAACCAAGGGCGGAAACCCTTCGCAGTCGGAAATAGAGAGCATGCTCAATAAAAAGTTTGTTGAGGCTGAACGGCGTGCTGAATATTTGCAGAAGTACAATGAGTTCTCTGGCAAAGAGTACAAATTTATTAAATTTATCAACCGTAAGCTTGTGACGGTTTCAATTGGCGAAGGGGAAAGTCGGCATGCTTTTCGATTCTTCTATCCATTTGAAATTCAAATCATGGACCATAAAACATATATCAACAACCTTGCGGGGCCCATGGCCCATGACGAATATAAGGCAAGGCAAAAACGAGCAGCTCGTGATCGAGTTTTTGGCGGCCCCTTGATGCCTGAGGAAACTGTGTGAAAATTCTCCTGTCATGCTATTCGATCGCACGGGCGATCGTCGGCTTTTCGATGCTTGCTTTGTTTACAGTTTTGATGAGTGGTCTTGCTATTTTTTTTGGAATTCAAAAGAAATATGAGCAAACAGATCGGGTGATCTTCGTTTGGACAGAATTTATACTTTGGATTTTTCAGGTGGATGTTGTGGTCTCGGGGCTTGAGCATCTCGAGGCCATAAATCAAGGTGGGGTGATGGTATTTAATCATTTGAGCCATTTTGATATCCCAGTGCTTCATGCGAGTATACGTCGAAGGCTTCGATTCGGGGCCAAGGCCGAGTTGTTTCGACTGCCATTTATTTCCCAGGCCATGCGAGCGATGGGATATTTGAAAATTGAACGCTCGCATCGCGAGAAAACTTTGGATGTCTATAGACAGGCGATCTCTCGATTGCATGAAAATTGGATTTTTGTCCTTGCTCCTGAGGGAACTCGACAGTCACGTAATGAAATTGGACGATTTAAAACAGGGCCATTCAGTTTTGCAATTCAAGCTCAAGCACCCATTTTACCTGTTGTCATCAGGGGAGCGTTTCGTGTTCTTCCTAAATGGGCATGGGTACCAGGTTTTGGTGAGTGGCGTTCCAAAATCGAGTTAGAAGTTTTGCCGCCGATTCCAACCGTAGGGTTGACCGAAGGTGATATCCGCAGGCTGGCAGATCAAACTCGGGCGCTCATGCGGGCGAAGTTTCACTAGAAATTGCGGTGAGGTGAGGTGTTCTCTTGTAACTGCTCTGTCGGGTGCCAACTCTGGCCGCGATCAGGAGTATCAAGGCGAACTGACTTTTGTGGGGCAACTTCGACTCTCAGCTGTAAGTGGTCGCCGTCTGTATCGAGAGTCTGAATTTCCAAAATTTTGAGTCCCACCGGAGTGGTGTGCCAGTGTTTTTTTATGGCAGCAGCCAGCCTTTCCCAGCGAATATACTTTTCAAAGGATTCGCCGTGATCAGAGCTAAATGAATCACCGATAAATATCACTCCAGATTTCGTGATCGATATGGGAAAATTTTGATTCTTAAAATCGTCAATTTTAATCCAATCCTCGCCATTGAGACTACGATAGATTCCCGATGCAGAAACAAATTTTAAATTTGTAATCACCGGACTCGAGGCCATATCAAAAATTTTGCGCGAAAAAAGTTCTGAGGTTTTTAGCTTTTCAGCCATGTCTTTGGGGTCTTGCGAAAAGACCTGGTCAATGGGCCACCAGGCGAGTCCGGCTTCATTGATTTTAACTTGTCCCCACTTGAGTGTGCGTGTCTCAAGAATATGTGCTGTCGAGTATTGCACGAGTCGCATCAATAGATCCGACTCAGGTCCTGGGGCTGAGCGCAGGGGGAGGTGATTGGTCAAAATGATGAGATCTTTATTGGTGAGTTGCCGTTTGGTGATCAGTTGATGGCGTTCGACGTAGCCAGTGATTGTAGAGTTTTCGACCTGGGCTTTGACCTTTAGCCAATCGCCATCGAGATCTTGTGGGAATGGTACCTCAAAAAGCTGATGGCGCCGGATCGATCTCAGGATGGGTGATTTACGATAGGGTGCTTGAAAAACCACGACTCGCTCTTTGTTAAAAGCAAGGTCAATGCTTTCTCGTTTGAGTTGCGTTGCGAGAAGAACGTGATCGGCAGGAACCCATCCGAAACTTCCTTGAGGCGTTTTGATTCGATACCAAGGCTGCAGGTGAATGGAGGTTGTTCTTTTTTCTAAGAGTTCTAGTGGAAATTGCCCAGAGGGGAAGAGGCTGTCTGGTCTTAGGTAAACAGGGATGCCCTGTGCAGACTGAGGGAGCAATCCACACAGGGCGGTAAACAAATAAACAAATAAACACGGGGAACAAAATTTGAACATCTCTTTCACAGTCTGCCCGCGAAACCTATTTATGCTCAAGGCCAGAAGAAGTCTGATGACCAAAAGTTGGGTTTTAGACTAGCCATGGTCGAGTTGCTTGGATATGCTTTTTCTATGTTGAAGAAGAATTGTATTTATAAACAAAAACAATTTACTGAGGGCGTCTGTGGATTTGTTCTCAAACACAATGTTTCGTTTCTGCTTTGTCGTGTGGCGCTGCTTGCTGTACTGGTGAACGGTGGTGTGTTACGAGCTCCAGTAGCAACGGCCGCTGAGGCTGTTGAGAAGTTGGGAGAACTCGAGGTTTCTGATCTTTTGCTTGAACCACAGTTTTTTTACACCGAGCCTAAGACGGGGCGATTTGAAATTGGCAATTCTCTTTTTTCGGTTCGCTGGCTGAAGGACCAATATATTTCTGGACAGATCACTGTTGGCACCAAGTCTCTTCTTGGGGTACCCAAGAGATATTCGAGTGAAACCTCTGAAGAAATAGGTTTGGTTGAAGGATTTGCTCAGGCCGAAACTTATTGGGGACGGGTGCGGTTTGGTTTGATTCCCTTGCATTTTGGATATGAGGGAGCTTTGGCTGAGGGTTCGTTGAAATTTCCTCGGAGCCTTTGGTATCGCGAGCGACTTTTGGGTTTGCGTGATTTTGGCCTTAGTTACGCAGTCGACAACGAGGGATTTTTCTCAGAGTGGACGATCCACAATGGAGAATCTGGAAAAGATTTAGACAATAAAGCCTGGTTCACAGCTCGAGCGGGCTATGAGCAGGAAGATTTTTTTGTAGGTCTCACTGGTGCCACGGGCAGAACCACTCAGGAGTCGACAAATCCTTCTGGAAATCGTGCGAACCTCGCTGATGGTTTTGTGGTGAGTGATCCTGCGCGTGTGCGAATGGCTGGCGTGTTTATTGGGACACATGGGCCTGAAATCAGTGTTGCGGCAGAGGCACTGGTGGCCGAAAACTTTCAGCAGGTCGACTTTAAATCAACAGGTGGTCATCTGGACTTGATTTATGATTTCGCCAAACATTGGACTGCGCTGGCCCGTTATGATCGATATGATCCCAATGGTTCTGAGGCCAATGATCGCTTACAAGAGTGGACGATGGGGCTCTCATACAAGAGCAATTATGAAACATCGGCAGTGTATTTATATGTGACCCGGTTGTTGCGTGAGGGCGCAGATACCAGTGCGCATCAATTTCGAATTGTTTGGCGCCTCACACCGTACATTCACCATGTGCGATGATTCTTTTTTGACCAGGTATTAGTGCCGAGTTATGAATTTTATAAGAAAATTGACGAGAACAAAACAACTGGTTGCTCTGTGAGTGTGCACGCCGCATTGTCTGTGGGCGGCGTCACTTCATGGCGCCTTTCCAAGCAATATGAAAGGGGTTTTTGTGAGATTAGAAGATATTAAAAAAGTGGGTGTTGTTGGTGCTGGGCAAATGGGGAATGGCATTGTGCAGGTTGCGGCAAGTGCAGGTTTGCAAGTTGTCATGATGGATATCAACGACAAGAGCTTGGCTAATGGATTGGCAACTATTGCGGGTAGCTGCGATCGTTTGATAAAAAAAGAGAAAATGACTCTCCAACAAAAAGAGACTTTGCTTGGGCGAATTCAAACCTCGACGACTATGCAGGCACTTCAGGATTGTGATCTTGTTGTGGAGGCAGCAACTGAGAATGTTGATCTGAAAATTAAAATTTTCAAAGAGCTGGATGAGACTGTAAAAAGTGACGCGTTATTGTGTACAAACACCTCAAGTATTTCGATCACAAAAATTGCGGCAGCAACAAAGCGGCCAAGCCAGGTTGCGGGTATGCATTTCATGAATCCAGTTCCTTTGATGGCGTTGGTTGAGGGAATTCGTGGACTTCAAACTTCATCTGAGTGTTTTTCAGTTGTGCGAGCATTTGCTGAAAAACTAGGAAAGGTTTTTGTTGAAGGACGAGACATGCCTGGCTTCATTGTCAATCGGGTTTTGATGCCGATGATTAATGAAGCGGTTTATGCACTTTACGAAGGAATTGCCGAAGCCAAAGCTATTGATGAAGCGATGAAGCTTGGGACCAACCAACCTATGGGCCCATTGACGTTAGCTGATTTTATTGGTCTCGACACCTGTTTGGCTATTATGAATGTCTTGCATGAGGGACTTGGAGATACCAAATATCGACCTTGTCCGCTTTTGGTAAAATATGTTGAGGCCGGATGGTTGGGTAAAAAAACTGGCCGTGGATTCTATCAATACTAGAGAGGAGTCTCAGATGGTATCGGGTACTATGACACAAGAAATGATGGTTGCGACTCAGTACAAAACTTTGAATCTGAAAATCGAAAAAAATATTTTGTATCTAACAATCCAGAGGCCAGAGGCACTTAATGCCTTGAATGCAGAAGTGATGAGTGAACTCGGCGAGGTGTTCTTGCGGCTTGAAAAGAATCATGATGTGCGAGTTGTGATTCTTGCTGGCTCTGGTGATAAGGCCTTTGTCGCGGGAGCCGATATCAAAGAGATTGATAAATTGGGAGTAGATGAAGCACGTGGCTTCGCAGCTGCGGGGCAGGCGCTGTTCACTCGCATTGAGCGAAGTCGAGTTCCAGTTATTGCAGCCGTATCTGGATTTGCTTTGGGTGGTGGCCTTGAGTTGGCTTTGGCCTGCGATTTTATCGTGGCCAGTGATAAATCTAAGATGGGCCTTCCGGAATGCTCTTTGGGGATTATGCCAGGCTATGGTGGCACCGTGCGACTGCCGCGTCGAGTGGGAAGTGCGAGGGCAAAAGAGATGATTCTCACTGGGCAAATGGTCACGGCCGTCGAGGCCTTGCAAATGGGATTAGTGAATCGAGTTGTGGAGCCTGACAAAATACTTGAAGCTTGCGTGTCGCTGGCTGATGCAATGTTGAGTCGAGCACCTCAGGCACTTTCGAAAATCAAACAGTCCATCAATTTTGGACTCGATATGAGTGTTGATCAGCACAATGATCTTGAAGCACAACTTTTCTCGCAACTTTTTGCAACCCAGGATCAAAAAGAAGGAACTCGAGCCTTTATTGAAAAAAGAAAACCGATATTTTCGGGTCACTGAATCGTGACCCGGTGAGGGTAAAATGAATTCTCTGAAAAATCCAGTTCGCTTGGTTACCGCTGCTAGTCTCTTCGATGGTCATGATGCCAGCATCAATTTGATGCGCCGTCTTTTACAGGACATGGGCGCTGAGGTGATTCACCTTGGGCACAATCGTTCGGTTCTTGATGTTGTGTTGGCCGCATTGCAGGAGGGCGCGCAAGGAATTGCCGTGAGCTCTTATCAAGGTGGGCACATGGAGTATTTCAAGTACATGCGAGATCTCTTGAATCAGGCCGGAGCGGGGTATGTGAAAATCTATGGCGGTGGTGGTGGAGTCATTGTTCATGAAGAAAAACGTGAGCTAGAGGCTTATGGGATTTCTCAGATTTTTCATCCCGAGGATGGGCGACGACTTGGGTTGGAAGGAATGATTCGTCAAGTTGTTGAAGGTTGTGATTTTGATCCAACTGAAAATGTAAAGTCCTCTGCTGATGATCTTACTGTTCGGCCAGAGTTGCCTCATCGGGCCTTGGGAATGGCTCTAAATTGCATTGAGAAAAATAAGCCACTAGATGAGAAATTGCAGCGCCAGCTGCAAAAATTTGTCCGATCCAGCGATCGAGCAGAGCCTTTGGTTTTAGGAGTTACAGGAACGGGCGGAGCTGGCAAGTCCTCCTTGGTTGATGAGCTTGTGCAAAGGTTTTTAAATGCCTTTCCTGAAATTAAAATTGGTGTTGTCTGTGTTGATCCGAGCAAGCGCAAAACAGGTGGGGCCCTTTTGGGTGATCGAATTCGGATGAATTCCTTGTCACGCCCAGGGGTTTTTATGCGTTCAGTTGCAAGCCGTGGGTCCGGAACAGAAATCGCAGCATCATTGCCGCGATTTTTGACTGAGCTAAAGAAATACAATTTTGATCTTTTGATTGCCGAGACCTCAGGTATTGGTCAGGCAAGTCATGCTATCACTGAGCTGGCCGATCGAAGCCTTTATGTGATGACTTCTGAGTTTGGGGCACAGAGCCAGCTCGAAAAAATCGACATGATTGATTATGCGCATTTCATCGCGATCAATAAGGCGGATCATCGGGGCTCACTTGATGCCCTTCGAGATGTGCGTAAGCAATACAAACGATCTAGAAAACTTTTTGAAGCGCCTGACTCCAGTCTTCCGGTGTTTTTAACTCAGGCGGCTCAATTTAATGATGAGGGAGTGAATCACCTGTTTTTTTCGATTGTTGATGAGCTTGCAAAATCGAATGCGGCAAATACCAAGCTTGCTGACACTGACGAGTGTCGTCTTAGCACTTGGACACTTCCTCAGAGTTATCGGCAGCGAGTGAAGGGAGTCACGCGTAAAACGATTGTTCCTCCTGAACGCCAAAATTATTTAGCAGAAATTTCTGCTAAGGTTCGGGCCTATAAAAAACAAACTGAGGATTTGGCTAAATCGGCACGCCTGTTAGGGTCACTCGATGTGGTGTGCTCAGAATTGGGTTCACATGTGTTGGCTTCTGCGTCTTCGCAAGAGGCTGTTGCTCAGGCTGAAAAGCATTTAGGGTCTGAGCTTTCGAGACTTAAAAACTGGGATAAACAAGTTGCACAGTATTCAGGTGATGATTTCGTCTATGAGGTGCGTGGCAAATCCATTAAACAAAAAATGACGAGCGAAAGTTTAAGTGGCATCAAGATTCGTAAAGTTGTACCGCCGCGATTACATGACTGGGGTGATCGATTGCGTTTCTTGCGGCTTGAGAATTTTCCAGGGGAGTTTCCTTTTACGGCAGGAGTGTTCAACTTGAAGCGTGAAGGAGAAGACCCGACACGCATGTTTGCTGGAGAAGGTCCACCAGAGAGAACGAATCGGCGATTTCATTACCTAAGCGAGGGGCAGTCTGCAAAGCGCTTATCTACGGCGTTTGATAGTGTGACTTTGTATGGACAAGATCCCGATGCTCGTCCTGACATCTTTGGTAAGGTCGGTGAGAGTGGCGTGAGTATTTGCACGCTGGACGATATGAAGCGTTTATATGAGGGGTTTGACCTTTGTTCGCCGTCAACAAGTGTGAGCATGACCATTAATGGCCCTGCGCCAATGATTCTAGCTTTTTTTATGAACACCGCCATCGACCAGCAGGTAGAAAAGAAAGAAAAAGAATTGGGTCGTAAGCTCAGTGAATCAGAGTGGCAGGCCGTGCAAAAAGAAACCTTGAAGCAAGTTCGCGGTACGGTTCAAGCGGATATCCTCAAAGAAGATCAGGGACAAAACACTTGTATTTTCTCAATCGATTTTGCTTTGAAAATGATGGGCGATATTCAAGAGTATTTTGTAAAAAACGAAATTCGAAATTTCTATTCGGTGAGCATTTCGGGCTATCATATTGCTGAGGCCGGAGCGAATCCAATTAGTCAGTTGGCATTCACTTTGAGCAATGCTTTTACTTTTGTTGAATACTATCTTGCTCGTGGGCTTAAAATAGATGACTTCGCAG
>CAYONZ010000076.1:0-12161 GCA_964405465.1 uncultured Bdellovibrionales bacterium
TTGAACAAATAACGTTTGATTACTCAAGCATGTCAGCCATCGTATTCTCAATCGGCATAGTTATGTTAATCATAACTGCGATGCAAATTGTGAGGCGTGCTATGGGGCAGCCCCTGGCTCACTAGGGACCGGCGCTATACCAGGGACTCTGCCTACAACTGGGCAAAAATCGGGTAAGGTTTCGAACATCAATCACATCGCTAAAAATCGGAGAACCAATCTTTCAATGCGACCTTCAATTTGAGACAATTAACTCGAAACAGTGCGACAGTTTTTAGCTCCATAGTGTGATTTATCCCTGGAATCTTACGTGGGGCAGGCCATAGTTTCACTCTAGAGACTTGCAAACACTCGGGATAAATCTGCTTCGGCTTTGGTTATGAGGTCTTGCATCTCGATTCCAGGCAAAATCTGCATCATCTGCGAAGGTCGAATCATCTCAATCGCACATTGACCGTTCGCGATTTCGCGGACAACTAAATTGCAAGGAACCAATAGAGTGACATCGGTGTTTTGCCTGTAAGCTTCGTAGGCTAGGGCCGGGTTGCAAGCTCCAAGGATCACCGTGCGAGGCAATTCCTTCCCAAGTTTTTCTTTGATTTTTTGATCAAAATCTATTCGTGTCAAAATACCAAAGCCAATTTCCTTTAAAGCATTTGTTGTCTTCTCAACCGCAACATCAAGTGACAGTGTGACAGTTTTTCTAATTGCTAAGTTTTGCATTTCCACTCCCTGTTTTCTTTTTCAGGCTACGCTGAATCTATTGAGTTTGCAAAAGCACTTTCGATGATCTTTAATGTTTAAAAGATGAAATCGCGAATCCTGAATTTCGTATTGTTTTTGTTCGTCATTTGGACCTTATATTTAAGGCTACCGACTTGGATTTCTCATTATCAATTAGAGAGCCGTAATTTTTATTCCCTGCTCGGGAAGTCCCAAAAAAATTTAGCTCAAAATGGAAAATCACCCGACACAGAAATTCCATTGTTGAGCCTATCTGCTGAGCAAAGCTCTTTATTTAAAAGTGAACGCCAAACGGGCAGGAGACGTATCGTCGTGTTTTGGGCCACTTGGTGTGGACCATGCAAAGTCGAATTGGAGCGTTTCAATCGCCTTGTAAGTGAGGGTGTACTAAAATATGGAGATCTGATTGCGATCTCCAGTGAAGAGGATTTGAACCTTGTCAAAGCAGTAGTACAGACTCGGGGCTATAACTTTGAAGTGCTACTGGACACCACGGGTGAGGTCGCTCGCCGGTTGCAAGTAGCAATGACTCCAACGGTGTTCTTTATTGATGAGAGCGGCAGAATCGACTGGGTGAGCGCCGGCGTTAGCCCCACCTTGGAGTGGCGTGTCCGACACTTTTTCAGATTAAAAGACTCATGACAGATCGTCTCGATTCTAAAAAACCAACCCACATTTCAAAACCAAATTCGATCTGAATTTGATCGCTACCCCAAAAAAATTGCACTCGAGGCCTGTGACGTTCTCAGTTGGATCCTGAGATGCACTCCTGCCCCAAGTTCATAGTCCAGAGCATGGCATTTCTTTTGCTGTAAAGCCGTTTGAGTTATCAATTCTTTCAAAGGAGAAAACTATGTTTAAAAATTTAAGTAAAATGATTTTCCTCACACTTCTGTTGGGCGTGGTAAATGTTCAGGCAGAGTCTCTGATTATAGATGGTTCCTGTGTTCCCGAAAACCTGGCGATGGATTCCAACCAAATCCTTGAACCCGTCTTAGTCATGCAAGATCCATCTGGCGGAGACAATTCAGACGGAAGATTTGGCGAAGCTTTTTCTGGATGGAATATTCAACCCGCGTCTGCTTCGCTTGCAAGAACGATGACGGCGAACCAATGTGAAAACTTAAAAGGATTTAAGTCAGGTTTTGATTACGTCAGCATGTCTTTGCTACCCGTTACAGTGGCTCTGCGTTCACCTGCTTTTGCATTGCAGTTTGCAGAGCTTGGCCTAACCCTTGCCAATCCCGCTGTATTGGGTGTTACGGTTTTAGGAGCAACAGGCTATGTGGTCATTTACTTCATTTTGAAGAAGTCGATGGACGAGTGTGAGGCTTTAGAAAAAGAAGAATTGCGTACGTCTATCATCAATGAACTTTCCTCTAGGTACAAAATGCGTTCCTCTGGACGTGTCGATCTCAAAATTCAAAACTAAAAAACGCGGAGGATCTATGTTGGATCATGCACTGTTTGTATTCATGCTCTTGAGCTTTATCGTTGTCGCCGTTGCTTTGAAATATGCAAAAAAGAATCGTCGTGCACTGTTTTTGGCTAAGTTCACCCATGTCTTTGCAACTTGGATCGGCTTGGCCGCTTTAGTTTTTATAGAGGCAGAACACTTCTTGGTGATTCGTGGATTGGTGCTCTTGCAAGTCGAGGGTGTGTTTTTAATCTTTTCGACTCCTAGTTCCCCAGATGCGGTCACGAGCGAGCCAAGGGCTTCGTAAGGAAGAAATTCATTTTCCTCCTTACCGCCGCCGATCGAACCTCAATTCAGGAGGATGAAAATTCGATCGGCCCTCAATACTTGTCTTTGAAGGGCCGAAAGTTTTACCAAAAATGGATTCTCCGATGAATACAAAATGCATCGGAACTCCATTTTTGGAGAGGGGGGGTATTTGAAGATTTGCAACATTGCGTGAAATCAAAGACTTTTTATTAAAACACTTTTCAAAATTTACAAAAAATGATCTAACGAGGTTGAGTTCCCAAATATATGCTGGAGATATGGTCCGGCGTTTCTACCAGGCACCGCAAAGGCCTGACTACTTGGAGTACGAAAATGAAGATAACGAGTTCCTTCTCCGTTCTTTTTTCTTCAATTGTTTTAATTTCCCAAGCCATTGCGGCTCCTTTTCCAAGTGGACCAGATCCTAAGTTAACTCCCGGAAAGCTTTGTTCGAACGCAGCTCAATATCGCTATCCAGAGCATGTTCCCTATTGTGAGCGGGATGTTGATCCGATGTTGAAAGTTCAAATTATTAAAAATTACGATGAACAATTGGGGTATACCATCGAGAGAATGGATCGGCAGGCTTTTAAAATTGACCACCTAATTCCACTTTGCGTTGGTGGGGCAAACGATGTAGCTAACCTTTGGCCTCAACACATGACGGTCTATGTAATTACGGATCCACTCGAAGCCGAGCTTTGTAAAAAAATGAGCGCTGGACGGCTAAAACAAGTTGAAGCTGTTAAGCTTGTTTTGACGGCAAAGCGGCATCTTGAACAGGCCCCCTCGATTGTTCGCTACGTCCAATCATTGTGATCGATGGCAGGCCTGTTTAGAGGCCTGCGACATGTGACAAATGGCGGTGTGTTCCGATCCATTTTTAATGGGGCTTTGCAATCTAGGCGGCCTCTTCTGATTTCGTCTTAAATTCAAAATTTCTAATACCGTCCTGTCGAGTGAAGCGTTTAATCATTTCGGCAAGGTCCACAGCATTGCTCAAGAGTTTAAACTGGGTTTTATTGTTAATGAAAACGTCGATCGAGGCGGGATTCGATTTGAATTTTTCAACGATTTTATTGAGCTCTTCTTCTGAGCTAGCTTGGACTTTGAGTTGGCCAGATACCTGGTGAGGAACAAGGAGTTCAAATTGGACATCAATCAAATAGGTTTTTCTAGGGTCACTCACGGCAGCCTCTCTTTTAGGGCAGAAAAATGCCCTATTGGCTTATCGGTGCTTTCCTTTAGTTTTGTAAAACACCATCCAAATTTAAAAGATGTCTCAAAATAGACCGTCCGGATTTGTGAAAACCCAACTAAGCAAAAAAAAAGCCCTCGAAAGGGCCTTTTGAACTCATCACAGCAGAGTCTTTAAATTTACTTAATCTCTTTGTGGACTGTGTGTTTTTTTAGATTCGGATTGTACTTCTTTTTCTCTAGGCGCTCGGGATGAGTCTGAGAATTTTTAGTAGTTGTGTAACGAGAAGGAGTTTTGCCCTCTTTGCGAGCTTCTGTGCACTCCAAAATTACCAAACGTTTTTTGCCCTTCTTAGCCATGATGCGCCCCTTTTTTTCACAAAATCTTTCACAAAATCTATGTCAAGAACGATGAGGTATAGCACAATGAATTAGACCATGCCAATCATTTTTAGCCAAAAGTTTATCTTCTCGCTACACTAAGGGAGATAATGGTGCTGAACCAAAAAGATTAGGGAAAGAGGAAACCGTGAACTCCAAGAATGCTCGTCCAATGTTGTCGAAAGTGATTGATCTGGCGCTGCATGCTGGGGAGGAAATTTTAAAGATTTATTCACGTGCTGATCACGGTGTGACCACCAAACTAGATAACTCCCCCTTAACAGAAGCGGATTTGCGAGCTCATGGGGTGATTGAAAAAGGCCTTTTGGATTTGGGAGTGGGGCCCGTGGTTTCGGAAGAATCTGCTGATTTGGAGGCCATGCAGCATTCAATTCTGGCATCTCGGTATTGGCTAGTTGATCCTTTAGACGGAACACGCGAGTTTGTGGCGCGGCGCGATTGGTTTACCGTTAACATTGCCTTGCTTGAATTAGGAAGGCCAACTCTTGGAGTTGTCTATGCCCCGGCTAAAGGCTTTCTGTATTTTGCACAGGAGGGCCAGGGGGCCTTTCGAAAAACTGGTGATGATCTAGCCCCGGTTCGAATCACCAACAGCAATAATCAGCGTGATCTTGTCGCTGTTGCAAGTCAGGCAGCTCATGGACCACGCTTTGAGAAGCTTTGCCAGTTTCTTGGCATTCGAGAGGTTCAAAGAATGGGATCGGCAATAAAGCTTTGCATGGTCGCCGACGGTAGTGCCGATGTTTATCCACGCTTTGGCAACACATCGGAGTGGGATACTGCTGCTGCGCATGTGATCCTAAATGAGGCTGGCTGTGAACTTTTAGACATTCGAGACGGGATGGACTTACGCTATGGCAAGAACAAGCTTTTAAATCACGGATTTGTGGCGGCTAGGAAAAACCTAAATATCGCGGATCTCCTGGCTCGGTTCATGAGCGAGTTTGAGAAATGAGTAATTTGGATGCATAGGTCAAAAGGTGTCCTTTCGCTTGCGGAGCTCGGTGAAGACCTCTTCGTCAGATGCATGCAATTCAAGACCAAGCGACCTCCGAAGGTGAGGCAGATGGCAGCGAAGAAAAACATTTGTCTTCAGTTCCATCGAGAGTGGGCTTGGAATTGTGGGAAGGTTTCTTTGTCGTTGGATTTTGGCCTCGAGTATTCGATCTCGCAAATCTTGGTTCGTGGGTTCATATTGTAAACAAAACTCGCCATTTTTTAGTGTGAATTCATGAGAGCAATAAACAAGCGTCGCTGGAGGAAGAGCTTTTATTTTCTGAAGAGATCTAAATAAAAGTGAGGCTGAGCCGTCAAAGATTCTTCCACAACCCAAGGAAAACAAAGTGTCGCCACAGAACAAAAGATTTTTGTGGTGGAGTGTAATGTGGTCCAGCGTGTGGCCAGGCAACTCAAGAATCTCAAAGTTGTATTCTCCTAAGGATACGACATCTCCCTCTTGAACGGGGACTGAGTCTTGTAATTGCGGCAACCTATTTTGGAAAAATTGATTTCTTGTTGAGTGAAATATGGGAATTGGGCGTTGAGTTTGTTGAGCGTAATACGAGTGTATTTCAATTATCCCACCGACATGATCAAAGTGGTGGTGGGTATTAAAAATCCATTTTAGAGAAAGTTGTCGACTGACGATGAATTCTATAATCCTGCGAGTGGTGGGACTTGGTCCCATTTGAAAATTGGCTGTGCCTTCTGCTGGATCGATCAGTCCTGCCTCATGGGAATCTGGATCCCAAATAAGAAAGACATAGTTGTCAATTAAGCTTGGGAAAATTTGAACTTGAAGAAAACTCATTTTGCGAACCATTTTCGAATCTGTTCAGCATACAGCGCGAAAACACTGAGTGCACCAAATGAGAAGCCAAGGGTTGAATGGGTGGATAGCTTTTCATGAAATAGTAGGTTTCCAGCAATCGCGGCGAAGACAGGTTCAATAAGCGTGGCGCAACTCATGAAATTCACATTGAGGAAATTCAAACAATAAGTAAATAGGGCGTGACCGAGCAGAGTCGGAAAAATGGCAAGCGAGCCAAAGGTGATCCAGGTCGTCTTGTCGAAGCCCAAAAGTGGAAGCTTAAATACGACGCAAGAAATGAGCGCATACAACGCTGTTTGAATGTAGATGGAGAACGTGAACGGAATGTTGCCAATGGAATTACGAAGTTTCTTGCCTGATAAAATATACGCTGAAAATGTCACGGCAGAAAGAATTCCCCAAATATTTCCAGCCAAGGTACTTTGGTGAGGGCCGGTGAATGTTGGACGAGTGGTCAAGATATTCGCAAGAAATGCCTCTGAATTGTGAATCGAGAAACTCTCACTCAATAGGCACAAGACGCCGACAAAACCTAAGATTGAAGCGGCTACAAGATGCGCCGAAAACTTTTCGCGAAAAAAGATATAGGCGCCAATCGCTGTTGAAACTGGATTAAGACAAAATAGAATAATGCTATTAGTAACAGTGGTTTCTTGAACACTTTTGAAAAAGAAAAAAAAGTGAATAAATAGCAAAAAACCGGAAAATGGCAGGAGCCAAAGATCTCTTGAATTGAGTTTTCGGTAATCTCGATAACCTTTGTGTAGGAGGAGAGGTAGGACCAACAAGATCGAGGCAAATAGTTGCCGCCAAAAACAGATCACCAACGCGTGAGCATTAGCAAACCGAATCAATGTGGCCGCTTGGGATAAGACAAAAATTGAAACAAAAAATAGAAATCCAACCATCTTGTGGAATGGTATAGACCAGAGGGGTGGCGATGATCTACAAAAAATATGGTTCTGGTTCTCACACTTTCGTCTTAATCCGAGACATGACATTCTCGCATTGATTGTTATTTTTGTCGGAGTCACTTAAAATTGAAGAAACAAAGTGGCGACGAAGTGATTTTGAATCGTCGTTTGACAGCGGGAGTTCATCGTGATTCGCGAGTTTCAAGTCGGTGTTAAAGGGCGAGATTTTGCGCAGGTGAAGGCTGTGTTGGACGGGGAGCAATTGGAGTCGGTCTCCATTTCTGCGGTAGGCTGCCTTGACTTTTTAAAGGCATTGGCTGTGCTGAAGCAAAATACTCCGGGGAACCTCCAGGGTTTGATGGAGCGACTTTTAAACCAGACGCATGTTGAGCATGTGGATATTTTGATGCGTGAATTGGTTTTGAAATTAAAAAACGAGTGGGTTTTTCCTTATGCTGAAGCAGAGCTCTGTCATTGTCGTGCGATTAGCACAGAAAAAGTGGATCAGGCCGTGGTCTATGGTGCTCGAACGGTTATGGCCGTTAACCGCTTGACCTCAGCTGGAACGGCTTGCGGTACTTGTCGACCAGACATTGAAAAAATACTGTCCTACCGAGTGGTTTGATTTAATTTTAATCGGAATCCGAAGCTTCGGTGTAGAGGCTTATCTCTTTTTTGTTTTCACTTGTGGTGGCGGAAATTTTCCGGTTTTTTGATATGCTTCAAGCATTGGCGCAAGTTTTCGGCGGCAACTTCCGCCGCAGGGACCAACTCCGGCTGTCGTGGCGTCGAATATTTTGTTTAATGTATCTGCCCCATTGATAATGGCATCTTCGATCGTTTTTCGATCGACATTATTGCATAGACAAACTATTTCGCGTTTTGTTTTAGGCTGATTCACTGGTCTTGAGGTGATCATTTTTTTTAACTTGTTGCAAGAGGCCTTCGATAACTTTTGCTTTTAGTGTCTCAATTGGTCCTGTCAGGTAGGCACCTGAGGAGAACGCATGGCCTCCGCCTCCTATCGATTCGGCGAGAGCCAGTACTTCGAATTCACCCTTACTGCGAAGACTGAGTTTGAAATTATTTGGACCGTCTTCGCGAATGAGCGCTGCCGCTTCAAGCGTTTCAATATTCATGATGAGGTCGATAACGTCTCGAGATTCGTCCAAATCCAGTTGATGGGTCGTGAGGTCAGATTTTTTAATATGTAAAAACGCAACTCGGTCTTTAGAAAAAAATTCGATCTTTTGTAGAGCATGAGCTAAAAATGCCACTTTTTGGGAAGTGTGATTTGCAAATAACCGACGATGGACTTCTTCGGGTTTTTTTTCAAATTTCAAAAGTTCAACCGCAATCTCATGTGATCGTGACGATGAGCGGATGTAGCGAAACATCTGCGTATCAAACACGACGCTGGTGTACAGAGCTCGTGCTGTCTCCTTATTGAGCTTAAGGTGTAAAAGGTCGAGGAGATCAAAGACGATTTCTCCTGTGCATGCTGCTCTGGTGTTGATATGCGATTCAATCGTTGGTGCTGGTCCTTGCAGAAGCACCGGGTGGTGATCAACGAAGGCTATTTGTCGACATTGTTTTTTTAGCTCAGAGTAAAGTGGTTCAACTAGTCGATGGTCATTGGTGTCAAAGATCAAAGCAAGGTCGGTGGTTTGAATATTGTCGTGTTGTTCCTCAAAACATTGAATCCATGTCGAGGTGTCTAGAAATTCATACCGTTTTGGAGTTGCATCAACGTTGAGGATTCGAACTTTTTTTGAAGTGTGTTTTAAAGCATGAAATAATCCGAGCTGCGCTCCGAGTCCGTCGCCATCGCACTGGCGATGGGTTGAGAGGATAATACTGTTTGCCTCATTGATGAGCCTTGCGAGTTGCTGCAAACTATTGATCGTCATGGATTTGGGGCTCCTGGCTTAATCTAATTTTCGGTGTCGAATTGAATTTGTTGGCGATCCCAAATTCACTTCGATACGCAAAAGCTAATCGGATTGGCGGGAAGTCAGCTCAGGACCAGATCTGAAAGCTCGACTCTTGGCGGATGGACTTTTGACGCGGCTCTTCGGATTTCGCCAATTGCTTAGGGAATGGGCGAGGCTAAAGGCGATTTGAGCGGGCCGGGCCAGTGAATATATTTGGAGAACTTGCGTCTCGAAAAGATTCGGTATATACTCGGTGGTTCGATTTTTTAACTTGGAGCGTCGATGTCAGGAAATCCACTACCAATTACTATTAAAGGCAAACAAAAGCTCGATGATGAATTAAAGCGGCTTATGTATCAAGAGCGTCCAGCTGTGATTCGGGCAATTGAAGAAGCGCGGGCGCACGGTGATATAAGTGAGAATGCTGAGTATGATGCGGCAAAAGAACGCCAGGCTTTGATCGAGGGGCGAATTCTCGAAATTCAGGGCCAGTTAGCTGGGGCTGAAATTGTTGATACCACGGCCATTAAAAGTGATCGAATTGTTTTTGGGGCGCATGTGGTTTTGTTCGACACCGAAGACGAATCTGAGACTAAAGTTTCATACCAGATCGTGGGAGTTGATGAAGCGGATGTCAAAGAAGGAACTATTTCGATTATGTCTCCATTGGCGCGTGCCTTGATTGGTAAAAAGGCTGGAGACATTATTTCAGTTCGTAGCCCAAAGGGTGACAAAGAATACGAAGTGGTTGGGTTTTCATTTAAATAAGTCTTTATTACCGTGGTTAATTTTTTAAAGCTGAGATTTTGGTCTCAGCTTTTTTTTTTGACCGGGATCTTCGCCTAAGTGTTGGTCAATTGGGGTCTTGCAGAAAATCTCACTCCTAGAGATTCGTGCATCCATCGACTCTTTTCGAATTCACGATCTAAAATCTTGAAAACCAAAATGCCCCCTATCATAATGAAAAGGATCTAGGGCGTGTCCTCAATTGGTCGGACGTCGCGAGCGGAAGCAATAGAAATGAGTTGAAGGCACGAGGAGGAGAAATAGTGGTGCTATTTCGACGACGAGCAACGCTCAAATCATTTCTATTGCTTTTGCGTAGTAGGCTAGCCAATTGAGGACACGCCCTAATTTGACTCATTTGGATGGGATCGAGAATTGGTTCATTTTGGGGGCAGAGTGATGAACGAAAGAGGTCGACGTGGAGTAAAACGTGTGACTCGGCAGAGAAGTTTTTCTCTTTTTTTGGTCTGCACACTAACAGCAATTATCTTGGGACTATCTATCCGGATTTTTTTCTCAGAAACTCGTATACGTGAATGGGCTCATACAGGATTGCGTGATCCAAATTTCAAATTTCAATTTCAGACGGCGTCGCTCAGTTTGGCTGACGGTTGGATTCCTCATTTTGCGATTCGTGTTGATCAACTTGGCGTGCAGAGTGAGAAAAACTGCGGGTCAGAGTCAGCGATTGTTGCAGATACGGTTTATTTGCCATTGAGCTTCTCTCGTTTGATCAATGGACAAATTCGTCTTGGAGTTGTGACTGGGGCGAGTTTAACTGTTCGGATCGATTCTTTTAAAGAGAATTGTGAACGCAATGATCAAAAGAAATACACGGGTCCGAGTGTTGTTGAGGATGCTATTCATCCAGGGGACCCAGCAAGCAAGAGCGTGGCAAAAATTGCTGTTGAGCAAGTGCCAATGATCCATGCTGAGAAAAAAGATCTCAGTGCAGGTGCCAAGACCTGGGTTTCAAAGAAGCAATGGGAAAGCGGTTTGAATTTTTTCGAAGGTGCAGAATTTCGTCGAATCGACATTATTATGGGCGGCGGAGCGCAGCAGGTTAGTCTTGAGAAATTTAAGCTTCGGCAAGAACAGGATGAATCTGGGCGATTTTTTAATTTCCAGACAACCGTGAGACTACCGAGTGACGTTTTGTTTGGTGAAAATCTATCTTCTTTCAAAATTAAGGGAAAGCTTTCTGAAAACCAGCTTGAAGCTGAAATGAAGGGAAACCTGAGTGAGGGGATGGTGCTTTCGCATTTGCATTTGGTTCCGACCGATGTAGAGCCTGAGGCTCAACTGAAATTGGATTTAAAGAGCATTCCTGTGTCGACCATTTCTCCTATATTGTTGAAGGCGAAATTAATCACGGAAAAAGTTCATCCGCAATTTCTATGGTTGAATTGTCATGGCGAAATTCAAGGAAGTCTGCGCAATCTATTTAAAATTAATCCACTAAATATTTCGGATTGTTCTTTTGAGGGAGAAAGTGGACACGCCAAGGTGGAGGCGGCCACGCGCTTTGCCAACGGGGAATGGAGCCCTTTTCATGTCGAAATTCGTGGCATTCAGCTGCAAAAACTTTTCGATATGTTGACTCTCGAAGCGCCTACAGGAGTTTTAAGTCAGCTTGGTGTCTTTTCTGGAGGTTTGGATTTTCGTTCTTCAGACGATGTCACATTGGCTGGCTCAATTTCGGGAGTTGAAGTGTTTTTTTCCAATCACAATGTGCGCGGACGTCAGCTGATTGAAGCGCTGCGATTGCAAATTGAAAAAAAAGGTGCGCAGGTTTTGGCGAAGGTTGAGTCTTTGGTTCTTAAAAATGGGGCCATAGATGGAAAGATCGAAGCGCGATTAAGTGAGAAGCTTGATTCTGGCGAGATTCGAGTGGCATTGGATCGTATTGAATTAGATGCCGATGTTGAAAAACTAATGTTGAATGGGCGGGGCGAAGGTTTGAGCCTACATGGTACTGGTTTGATTCGTGGGCATCACCTTTCAGAATGGCAAGGAGATGTGAAGCTGAGCCGTCTAGAAGGCGATGGTTTTTGGGTCTCGAAAATGTTTTTAAAAACCGATTTCAGAGATGACGAGTTTAAGATTTCGGCTAGAGCAGAGGAAGGTCAGCTCCTCCCATTTTCGAAGGCATGGCAAGTGATGGCCCCACTTTTTTTCAATCATCAGATCGGTGATTCCGGAGTTTCTCTCAAAGAAATGGCGGCACAGGTGAATGTTTTGAAAGATCAGGTGGAGTGGTCAAAGCTTCGACTTTCGTTAGATCGTGGGAAAGTGACGGTTTTAAGTCAAGGTAACTGGAAGCCAGGTCCCCAGTGGTCGGGTGTGGCGATTGTCGCATTTCCGAAAGTAAAACGCGTTTCATGGGTTCTAGGTGGTAAAGAGCTTTGGCCATCGGTTGCTCTTGATGAGCGGGATCAGACCAAATTTGGCGATGCTACAGATCGGTCGGTCGGCTGGCTTTCGAATGTGTCTCCAGTTGAACATTCATCCCTTGGCGACAAGGTGATGGCCCGCGCTAGGGCGATCTTGCCAGGGTTAAAGTCGGAATCTAAGGCACCTGCAAAAGGCGCTCAGGCGCCTCGAGAAGAGCCTGTTAAGCCGAGTTC
>CAYONZ010000077.1:0-11730 GCA_964405465.1 uncultured Bdellovibrionales bacterium
TCATGATCGAAGCAGTCGTCGCAATAAACCATTTGTAGCAATCAATTGCGGGGCACTTCGTGAAACCTTGCTTGAAAGCGAACTTTTTGGCCATGAAAAAGGATCTTTTACTGGTGCCTACACTCGAAAGATTGGTTTGGCCGAAGCCGCCAATGGAGGAACACTCTTCTTAGACGAAATCGGTGAGTTGAGCCCAGGTATCCAGTCTAAGCTTTTGCGATTCATCCAAGAGGGAGAAATGTTTCGTGTTGGAGGAAAAGATCCAATTAAAGTGGACATCCGTCTTATCAGCGCGACCAACCGAGAGTTAGATGTGGAAGTGACTCGTGGTAATTTCCGCGAAGACCTTTACTATCGAATCAACACAATCAGCGTACATGCGCCTCCACTTCGTCGACGTAAAGAAGACATCCCGTTGTTGATTGAGTATTTTCTTGCCAAAGGGGCTCATCGTGCATTGAATCGCGGACGTCAAATGAGCGAAGATGCAATGCAAATTTTGATGCGCTATGACTGGCCAGGAAATATTCGAGAATTGCAAAACGTGTGTGAACGCTTACAGATTTTGGCTGATGGGCACACCATTATGCCAGGAGATCTTCCTGAGAGCATCATTCATCCTGAACAAAAAGTGGTGACTGATGACTACGATCCAACTTTGACGATCTATGAGTTGGAGCGACGTTATATCATTAAAGCGTTGACCTATTTTGATGGTAACAAGACGCAGGCTGCAAACGCTTTGGGAATCACGATAAAGACTTTGTACAATAAACTACATGAATATGGTGAGTTCGAAAAATATGCAGTACACAGCAAGCCACGTCCCTAGTTAGCGGATACGGGCCATTTGCGCACACAGGTAAAAATAAAAAAGCGAACCCAAGGGTTCGCTTTTTTTATGCCACGATTTGTTTTGGACCGGTTCTAGTTTGAACCTTGCTGGGGCCGGGCTACCCCATTTAGATCAACAAAAATTATTTAATTAGCGAGCTAATTAAAAATAACCTTCGTCATCATCGCCTTCAAGATCTTCATCATCATCGTCTTCATCATCGTCGAAGTCGTTTGCAGGAGTGATATCTCCAAAGTTTTCATCTTCTAGTTCTTCTTCAAGATGTCCCGCGTGACCTTCTTCTTCAGAAGTTTCCATTGGTTGATATGGATTCGTAATTGCTGGAAGAACCTTTTTTTCTGCTTTAGGAGCAGTTGGCTTTTTCGCTGCGGTCTTCTTGGCAGCAGCTTTCTTCGGAGCCGCTTTTACTGTAGTTTTCGCCGCTTTTTTCGGAGCTGCTTTTGCAGTAGCTTTCTTTGTCGTTTTTTTAGCAGCCTTCTTAGTCGTAGCTTTTGCCGCTTTTTTTGGAGCTGCTTTCGCCGTCGCCTTTTTTACCGTCTTTTTAGCTGCTGGTTTTTTTGCCGCTTTTTTTGGAGCAGCCTTCTTTGTTGCTTTTTTCTTCGCCATGATTCGTTTCTCCTCTTGCCGATGAAACTAAAGGTTAAAATTCAAATGCACACCAATACTGTAATGAATAAAAAGCGCATTGCCTAGAAAAAAAATGAGACATTTTTTGCAAAAAGAGGCCGACAATAAAACAAGTGGGGTTTATGTGTCGAATCTCTATTTTGCAGGTAGAAATTGAATAATTCCGACTCATCAGACATCAACATTAAGCCGATGAGTCGGAGTTCTATGTCTTAAAGATTGTCGTCAATGATTCGAGCGACACTCGCTGGAAGCTTCAACGCTAGATAAAAACCACCTTGAAAGTTCATTTTTGCCGGAATCAAATTGAAGTAGCCCATAACCACTTGTCTATCGTCTTGAATCGGAATCTGTAAATCAATCCGTGGATCTTTGCTGGTGCCTACGAAAATAGCAAATACTCCTGGGCTGAAGTACATTGACACGCTTGTGTTGTCGAATGGCAATTTGATCGCCACCTTCGGTAACTCGCCGTCAGGGATAGCGGGAAGCGGGTCGCCATTGGGAAGGCGGCCAGGCGCCACTTGCTTGAGGCCTCGGGTGAAATATCCCATAGGAATGTGTGCCACCAAAGTCAGGCGGCCCTCTTTTGAAGTTTCGACCGTCAAAAAAGCTCCAGAAATTTTGTCGATAGGGTACTTGACCTTCATTTGCCCCAGTTCCGGGAGAGGCAAGAGCGGGATTTGAATTAGAACCATTTTATTTTCTTTGTCCAAACGAACCACTTGGGAGGACCCAAATAGCGGATTGGTACTCAGGCTACCTTGAAATGAAAAATCCTTCCATTCCGGTGTATTGGGAGTCGGTGTTGGAGGCACGGGTGATGGATCGCAGGCGCTACCCACACATTCAGTGATATTGTCTTTGTGGCCAGCGCTATTGGCACCAGAAAATCCTGGTGCACATCCTGCGAGCACTACACTTAGGGCTGTTAGGAGGGTCGCGGCGAAAGCGCTTCCGGTCTTTGGATTTGGGTGTTTCGTTTTTGTTTTCATCTGATCTCCAGGAGTGAGTGGGGTTAAACGTTCAGGTCACTCAGCGGCTCATTGCAGAGCCATGATACTTATCGACAGAGGTCGGTCAGACTTAAATCTAAAACTTGCGAAAACTCGAAAACTTTTTTTGCAGAAAAATGAAAACAAATCAAAGTGCAGGGCCTTGGTCTAGGCGCCATACAGAATTCACTGAAAGCGTGGCTAAAATAAACATTATTTATGGAACCAGTCTCACTGCCGTCTCAGTTTCGAGACTCACCGCGATTACTTTTCGACACTTTTTGCAAAAATAAGATCAGTTTTTTGAATCACCTATCGAGAGTGGACTGCTTTGAAAACAAAATGGCCCAGTAGGGTACTGGGCCACAGAAACAATCTAGATTTTGCTATTTCAAATCGAGATCAACCAATCAACTTAAGAGCCATTTGGTCTTTCTGATTTGCTTGAGCCAAAGTCGCTGTCGCAGCTTGAAGCAAGATATTGTTTCGGGTCATTTCTGCTGTCGCGCCCGCAACGTCTGTATCTCTAATTCGGCTGTTTGCAGCACTCATGTTCTCTTCGAACACACCCAAGTTGTTCACTGTTGAAGTCAAACGGTTTTGAAGGGCACCAAGATTTGAACGCATATTGTTCACATTATCTTGAGCCATATCAAGTTTCGCAAGGGCTTCCTGTGCTCCGCCTTTTTGCGAAAAGTCGATACCATCAATTCCGAGAGCATCTAGAGTTGCTACGTTTTCAGAAGCTTTGAAGCTAATGCGGTCATCAAACTCACTGTTGTTGATACCGACCTGAAAGTCGTATGTTGGAGTTGTTCCATCTAGCAACTTAGTTTTTCCCCAAGTTGTAACCTGTGCGATACGTTGCGCTTCATCCTTGAGCTGCACGACTTCCTTATTGATGTAACCACGTTCGTTGTCACTCACTGTATCGGAAGCGGCCTGCATGCCCAATTCACGGAGACGTACCACGATGTTGCCAATTTCGTTCAAACCACCCTCTGCAGTTTGTACGAGAGAGATACCATCGTTTGCGTTTCGGTTTGCTTGTCTTGTTGATCGAACTTGCGCTTTCAAGTTTTCTGAAATCGCGAGCCCCGCAGCGTCGTCGGCAGCTTTGTTGATTCGGCTACCACTTGATAGCTTCTCCATACTGCTTTGAACTACGCTTTGCGTGTTTCCTAAGTTTCTTTGTGCATTCACTGACGCTATATTTGTTGTAATACGAAAACCCATTTATCTATCCTCCATTAAATTTTTTAAACATCTTAAAGACCTCCTTGTTTCATTTTTTTACCCCACAATTCTTTTAGCGCTGGGGCACGGCATCCGAGCCATTGTACAATTGTTTGAGTTAACAATTTATTCCTTGTACTTTTGTTTTCTTCCCTGAAGCGCCTCCTTTCTCAATTTCTTGATCACACTCAAGAGAACCTGACCTGGGTTCCCTTTGCGAATCCTACGCCTAATAGGGTTAGCGTCAGAAACAACTGATCGCTTACATTTCACTCATCGGGGAGTGGGGGTGTTTCTTGACAGGACATGAGACCTGAATTCGCTAAACAAAAAAAATTGACAGTAGATTTGGCTCTTGGTCTTAGGACAAAAGAGCTGAGATCATTGTGTGTTGCGGGTCTTCGGTCTTGTCCAAGTCTTGCCAATAATGACTTCGGTCGTGGTCTATAAGCAAAAAGACCAGGGTGAAAAGTTGACATTAAAAATTCAGACTGCGGCGATTTGCATTTTTTTTTGACGGTCTCTGGCAATTTTTCTGGTGAGTTCTGTGAAAATTTCTTGCGGCAGTTTCAGTTGCGACTTCTATCACGGAGAATTTACCTGCACTTGTCACAGTGGCACGGGTAAGTGCAGCAATACAATTGCTATTCTAAACCAAGGTTTGCAAAAAAATCTGGATCTGCTCTGCTGCCCAGTCAGGTTCACACTCCTGAATATGATGTCCTGATTGAGGGTGACTGACAAATTTTCGAGGTTGTAGTGTTTGTTGCAAGCGTAAAAGACTGGTTGGATCCACCCAGGGGTCGGCCTGGGCTTCAACGATCATCACCTTTTCACCCAAACCATTCAGGTCCTCAGGTATTCGGGGGTCAGTTAAGGTCGCAAGTGCCTTTTGAATACAAATGAGTGCAGATCGATTGTTAATATATGGTCTCATATAATAGTCGATTGATTCGCGGTGAATGTGTTGCGGGTATCCTACAACTGAGCGCAGAATTGCATAGATCAGACCAGAATTAAGAATCAAAATGGCGATTGGCCAAAGAAGGACATAGACCAAAAGTCCTAGGGTCTTTATTTTTTCATTTGGAGCAGCCGCTGGAGCCAGACCGATAACCGCGCGAATTTGTGAAGAGTGTTTCTTTAGAAGCCAAATTGAGAGTAACCCGCCCATCGAGCTGCCAATCATGATGGGATTAACTATACCAATAGCCTGAAGTGTTCTCCATAGGCGATCGGCCTGCGAATCCAGGTCAAATTCGGAGTTTGGATCTTTGTCAGAAGCGCCGAAGCCGAAAAGATCGAGTTGGGTGACTCGAAAGTTTCGTTCAAGCATTGGAGCCAGAAAGCGCCAAGTGTAAATATTAGCGCCAATTCCGTGAACCAGCACTAGGTCGGGGCCATTGCCTTTCTGTATGTATCTAACTCGGCCCTCTGATATCGACGCATAATTTGATGCGCTTGCAAGGTAAAACTCTCTGTTTCGCAGCCGCAGCCAATCGACAAAAGACCACAACACCCAAAATAACAAAATGACTAGCAAGGCCGTAAAGAAAAATAGAGGGAGAGAGGCTGATACAAAGGTCATCAATCAATCTCCAAGAACCGACAATAGGCAATTTTGCCCATCAGGCTATAGGCTTTTTGCTGATCCTCGTACATATGTTTTGGAGGGTTATAGCCAATTGAACAAAACTTGTTTAGCGCATCGAAATGCGAACACTGTTCGCAGTAATAGATGAAGTCTTGCTTGATAAATCGACTTGGGCTGACGCGGTCGAACCGTGGGCTTCGTCTAATACGTTTCGGGCTTGGGCTCTGGTGAGGGGGAGAGTTTTTGTTTGGTCCACGCATTGACATTTCCTTATTCAAGCTCATCTTAATAGAGAGTAATGAGGCTATAACAGATGAGGCGAAAAGTCTCGCGTTTCTAGGGTGTTTTTGTTTTTCAGGGAGAGTGGAATGCGTGATGTTGAGAAGATGACCATGAAGAGTCAAGAGGCCATGCAGGCCGCAGCAAAAATGGCTGAGCTTGAAAATCATTCGACAGTCGAACCAGAACATCTTTTTTATCAACTGCTTTTGCAAGGGGATGGGCTCATTCCGAATCTTTTGACAGCCTCAGGTGGGCAAGTTCAGCAGATTCAGTCCGATATTAAGACCCAGTTGGCGAAGTTTCCCCAGGTGACAGGGGCGTCGAAGCAAGTCTATGCGGGTCCCAAGTTGGTTAAGGTTTTTGAGTCAGCTGAGACGATCGCAAAACAGATGGGAGACACCTACATTTCAACGGAGCATTTTGTACTTGCGATGTTTGCCGGGGCTTCTCCTGAGGTTGTAAAAGTCTTGAATCAAAATGGGGTGACACAGCTAAAGTTTACGGAGGCGATGAAGAAAATGCGTGGCAATCAAAAAGTAACCGATGACAATCCTGAAGCTAAATTTGAATCTCTAAAAAAATACGGCCGGGACCTGACCCTCGCGGCATCCGAGGGAAAACTAGATCCGGTAGTGGGTCGAGATGAAGAAATTCGTCGTGTGATCCAGGTGCTTTCTCGTCGAACTAAAAATAATCCAGTTTTGATTGGTGAGCCGGGCGTTGGAAAAACTGCCATTGCCGAGGGGCTTGCCGTTCGAATTATTAAAGGAGATGTGCCAGAAGTTTTGAAAGGCAAAAAGTTGATCGCGCTAGATATGGGCGCGCTGATTGCGGGAGCTAAATATCGAGGTGAATTCGAAGATCGCCTAAAAGCCGTTATCAAAGAAGTGACTGACAGCTCTGGTGAAATAATCTTGTTTATCGATGAACTTCACACTCTTGTCGGCGCGGGTAAGAGCGAAGGAGCAATGGACGCGGGCCAACTTCTAAAGCCAGCATTGGCCCGAGGGGAGCTCCGTTGTATTGGGGCGACCACTCTAGATGAACACAAAAAATACATTGAAAAAGATGCGGCACTTGAACGTCGTTTTCAGACTGTTTTTGTCGAGGAGCCTAGTGTTGAAGATGCTATTACAATTATGCGTGGACTCAAAGAAAAGTACGAAGTCCATCATGGTGTACGCATCAAGGATTCCGCGCTTATTGCGGCAGTTAAACTTTCGCATCGCTATATCACTTCGCGATTTTTACCCGACAAAGCGATTGACTTAATGGATGAGGCAGCAAGCCGATTGAGTATTGAGATAGGTAGTGTTCCTTCGTCGATTGATGAGCTTGAGCGCAAACGCACACAATTGCAAGTCGAGCGTGAGGCATTGAAGCGCGAAAAAGATGAAGGGTCAAAAGACCGACTGGGGGCTCTCGAAGGAGAGCTGCGTGAACTTGATGGCAAAGTAAAAGAACTTCGTTCCCAATGGGAGGCAGAACGCCAGGGTATTGGCGCCCTGAAGGGAGCCAAGGAGCAGATTGAAGCCTTACGTCTTGAAATTGAAAAGGCTGAGCGGCAAGGTCTTCTGGAAAAAGCAGCAGAACTCAAATACGGAAAATTGCCTGAGCTGGAAAAGCGCTTGGCAGCGCTCAACAAACAAGTCGAAAGTCAAAAAGACTCCGAACGGACTATGCTTAAAGAAGAAGTTGGTCCCGAAGAAATCGCGGAGGTCGTGGCCAAATGGACAGGTATCCCAGTGAGCCGCATGCTTCAAGGTGAGCTAGAAAAACTTCTTCAAATGGAAGATCGCCTTCGTGAGCGTGTTGTGGGTCAGGATCAAGCACTCACTGTGGTCGCTGATGCTATTCGTAGGTCTCGCGCTGAGATTTCTGATCCCAATCGACCCATTGGTAGTTTTATTTTTCTTGGACCAACAGGAGTTGGAAAGACTGAAACCGTGAAAGCACTGGCCGAGTTTTTGTTCGATACAGATCAAGCAATCGTACGTATCGACATGAGCGAATACATGGAGAAGCACTCTGTGGCTCGTCTCATTGGTGCACCTCCCGGCTATGTCGGATTCGAAGAAGGTGGTCAGCTGACTGAACAGGTTCGTCGCAGACCCTACAGTGTGGTGCTACTTGACGAGATTGAAAAAGCCCATCCGGATGTTTTTAACATCCTATTACAGGTCTTGGATGACGGTCGCTTGACTGATGGGCAAGGACGCACAGTTGATTTTAAAAATACAGTTGTCATTATGACCTCAAACATGGGTTCGAGTGCGATTATTGATCCGACGCTTACTCGTAAGCAAAAGGAAGAGGCTGTGCTCGAGGCGTTACGAGATCATTTTAGACCTGAATTTTTAAATCGAATTGATGAGACAGTAATCTTCAATTCGCTAGAGCAAAGTCAGATTAACAACATTGTCAGAATACAATTGGCAACCGTTCAGGCGCGCCTCGAAGAAAAGAAGATTCACATCGAGTTTGATGAGAAAGCAATTTCTTGGCTGGCGACCAAAGGTTTTGATGCTCTTTTTGGAGCGCGTCCGCTGAAGCGTGTTGTACAGACTGAAGTGCTTAATAAACTTGCGAAAGAAATTATCGCTGGCCATCTCAAGAGCGGCGATGCCGTGACTGTCTCGGCCAATGATCTCGGGGTCGAGTTTCGAACCAAAGATCGCGCCTAAGAAGAGGCGGAGCGCTCCACCTTGACCGGAAAGGTGGAGCGAAGTAGCGTCGAGCTCTCATTTTAAAAAGTAGGAACCTATGTTTTCTGGAATCGTTGAAGCAACCGCAAGGGTTGTTCGTGCTGAGCAAAAAGGTGGATTGCTTGAGATTGAAGTCGAGCGACCCGCCTTTTTTGATGACATAGCAATTGGCGATAGCATCGCCCACGACGGAGTTTGTCTCACCGTTGAGAAAATCAATCCTCAGACTATTCAGTATTCTCTTGGCGCCGAAACTTTAAAAATTACGGGATGGACCTCTTCGACCTTGCTTCATAGAAGGCTAAATATTGAACGCAGTTTGAAAATGGGTGATCGAATTCATGGCCATTTGGTCACGGGTCATGTTGATACAACAGCAAGGGTTGAGAAGATTGAAAATCTTGATGGTTCGGTGTTGTTTCGCCTTCGCTATTCTCCGGAGTTTGCGAGCTGCTTTTGGAAAAAAGGGAGCTGGGCCGTCAATGGAGTGAGTCTTACAATAAATGACGTTGGCTCTGATTGGGCCGAATCTTGTTTGATTCCTGAGACTCTCAAGCGAACTAATCTGCAAGAGATAAAGATCGGGCAAACGGTAAATCTTGAAGTTGATATGATGGCGCGCGCACTCTTGAGGTATTGGAGTTTGCAATCCCCAGAACAGATGCAAAAAATGGAAGTAAAAAAATGAATACAATTCCTGAACTGATTGAAGAAATTAAGAATGGCAAAATGGTTGTGCTCGTTGATGATGAAGATCGTGAAAATGAAGGCGACCTGGTTTTAGCCGCCGACTTCGTCACATCTGAGCAGATTAATTTTATGGCAAAAGAAGCGCGTGGGTTGATTTGCCTAGCGCTGTCCTCTGAGCAAATTGATCGTCTTCAATTGCCGCCGATGGTTCGTGATGAATCCAATTACTCTCCCAATAAGACTGCCTTCACGGTGAGCATCGAAGCTGCAACTGGTGTATCCACGGGAATCTCCGCTGCTGACAGGGCCCATACAGTGAGAGTGGCTTCACGTCCCTCGGCCAAGCCTAGTGATGTGATCACTCCGGGGCATATCTTTCCCATTCGTGCAAAAGTGGGGGGAGCTCTAAAAAGAGCAGGGCACACGGAGGGAAGTGTCGATCTTGCAGTCTTGGCGGGACTCAATCCCGCTGCGGTCATCTGTGAGGTCATGAATGAAGATGGCACAATGGCCAGAGTTCCAGATCTAAAGGTCTTTGCAAAAGCGCATGGTTTAAAAATCGGAACAATTGTTGATCTCATCAAGCATCGTGTCCAAACCGAGACCCATGTCGAAGAAGTAGCACATGCCATGCTACCTACCAAATTCGGAACCGGTTTTACGGTTCGTGCTTTTCGCAACAAGCTTGACGGCAGCGAGCATTTGGTAGTGCAAAAAGGCGAGATTAATTCGCAAGACGAAATTTTGGTTCGTGTGCATTCGGAATGTATGACGGGAGATGTGTTCGGGAGCCAAAGGTGTGACTGTGGGCCACAATTGCATAAAGCACTCGAGATGATTGAGAAAGAAGGCCGTGGCGTTCTCCTTTATTTGCGGCAGGAAGGGCGCGGAATTGGGTTGGCAAATAAGATTCGTGCTTATCAGCTTCAAGACACAGGGCTCGATACAGTCGAAGCCAACTTGCATCTGGGGTTTCCACCTGATAGCCGAGATTATGGCATTGGGGCACAGATTCTACGCCTGATCGGGATACGTAAAATTCGATTGATGACCAATAATCCATCAAAAAAGGTAGGCCTTAAGGGTTATGGCCTTGAAATCGTGGAGCGTGTTCCTTTGCGAGCTGGGGAATCGCCAGAAAATAAAACTTATTTAGAGACAAAACGAGATAAAATGGGCCATCTTTTTGAGCAGGACGGCACCGGCAAAAAGGAGTTAAAAAAATGAAAACCCCAACAGCGTTACGTGGTGGATTGAAAAAAGATGGCCTTAAAAAAATTGGTATTGTGACAGCTCGGTTTAACTCTGAAGTGACATCGAAATTAGAGCAGGGTGCCATTCAGGCGTTGCAAGAAATGGGTTTTTCTTCAGCAGAATTCGTGTTGACCAGCGTCCCAGGTGCATTTGAGATTCCTTTAGCCGCTAAGGCTATGCTTGAGCAAAATTTTGATGCAGTTATTGCGCTCGGAGCTGTAATTCGGGGAGAAACCACTCATTATGATTATGTTTGTTCGTCAGTTGAGCGAGGCTGTACTGAGTTACAGTTGAAATACACTCGGCCTGTGGCTTTCGGAGTGCTCACCACCGAAAACGATGAGCAAGCATTGGCTCGAGCAGGTGGGGCACATGGCAATAAGGGGTATGAAGCCGCTCAAGTTGCGGTTGAAATGGCTCAGCTTCTTCAGTTGATTCGGGAGAGTCGTTCTTAGTATAGTTAGTTCCAATGAGAAAAATTCCAACCCCACAAGAGACCTTTCAATCAGGTCTCGATGAGTTACGTAAGCGTCGCAAAGAGACGGCTATTGTTTTGGGGTTGGCGCTGGCGTTTATTCTTTTAACGTGGGCCGAATTTCGCCTACTTAGTTTTTCGAAACAGCTTCCGTTTGTTTATTCGATTTTCTTTTTTGGTCTGGTCAATTTTAATATCATCCTACTTCTTTTGCTGTTCTTTTTCATTTTTCGAAATGTCGTAAAAGTCTTTGTTGAGAAGCGAAGTCGAATAATTGGATCTTCACTCAAGGCCAAGCTTATCGCCGCATTCGTTGCATTTGCGACAGTGCCGACGGCACTTATGTTTCTGGTATCGGTATTTTATATTAATAACAGTTTTGACAAATGGTTCAGCATTAAAATGGCAGGAGTTCTCAAGAATTCCTTAGAAGTGAATCAAGAGTATGTCTTTTCCGCCAAACGCAAAAACTACCATTTTGCCTTGCAAATAGTCGGCAGCACCGATTTCAAGGCCTCTCCGAAAGCAATTGAAAGTCAACTTGAGCGATGGCGGGAGAGGTTTAGTCTTGATGCCGTTGAATTCTATCCAGGACTTTTTGCTCAAAGAATTTTGGCTGTTTCAAAAGACGAAGCCATTCCAAAAATTCCTGCGGTTTCCCTAGAGTTTCTAAAAAAGGGAATAACCAATGCGGGGGAAGCTTCTGCTATTCAACACTTCGGTGAGGGCAATCTTATTCGGGTTATTCTGCCGGTCTCCAAGAGTGGTGAGCACGGGGCCCTGGTGGTTTCCACCTTTATTCCGCTGTCGTTGATCTCCAAAATGGAGGATATTTCGGCGGCACATGAAGAGTTACGCAATGTAAATCCACTGCAATATCCGCTAAAATCTATCTATTTAATTATTCTAGTCATGATGACTTTAGTGATCCTTCTTTGTGCAACTTGGTTTGGATTCTATCTCGCAAGGCAGCTTTCTATTCCTCTCGAGGTCTTAGGGTTAGCGACACAGAAAGT
>CAYONZ010000078.1:0-11017 GCA_964405465.1 uncultured Bdellovibrionales bacterium
AAGAAAGTTCATTTAAGTCTTCAAAAGAAGCGCGAAGCCCAAGCTCACCAAAAAATCCGCCGCCAAAGTGACCAGAAATAATCAGAACATCACATTGCACTTTCGCTTTGCAAGCGGGCTCAATCATGCGCATTGGTCGGACGACGCTACTCCCAAATGGTTTTGCAAATTCCTCTTCAGCGAAACTTGTGACTCGGGAGCTCCCAGCAAGGCCATCTTCAGTTGCCGAGATATTGGGGTATCCCAGAAGTTCAATAAACTGGAAATCTTTTTTGGGAAGTACATCTTTAAAAGTCTCGAACTCATTATTCGAATTGAGAGTTAAAGAACAAACATTAAACTTGGCCTGTACTTTCGCTCCTACGAGCAGAATCAAAAAACTGAGGACAAAATGTTTACCCAAAGTTTACCACCTAAGTTCTTAAGCAATGCGCCCAATATCAAGGCTTCAAGTCAAACTGGCTACAACGAGGTTTAACTAGATAGGCAAGACGATCCACGACTTGCCCTTCTCGAACCGTATATCTCGTGTTCGAAGGAGCCGTTGCCAACGCCAATTTCAAGAGCTGCTCAGAGGACAATGCATGTTTCGCAAAAAACACTCCACGTAGAAATCCACTAAAGGCAGCGCCGTCTGGTGCGCCTGCGCCCAAGACAACCTCGCTAGAGTTAAAAAAGCTCGTGTCCGAACTTTCTGCGTGAGGAACAACTTCTCGATGAAGCAACCAAGAATTTTGTGAATCTCGAATCAAAAACGACATCGCCCGCTGGCTCCCAGGATCAAATGCCATTGCCACAAACACCCAACACTCCATCGAAACGCTCTGTCCCCGCGCGCTCACTGCTTGGCATGTTCCAAAATTCCCAGCCCATGGCAAATTTTTTGCGAACTCTCCATTACCTTTTCGATTCACTCGCACGGAAGCACGATTGTCAGTGACCGAGAAGTCCCATTCCCAGGGGCGAGAGACCGCACCAGGTATTGCAGGCACAGCGCGCGAAAGAATTCCCATACGAGCATTCGGAAATTTTAGCCGCGCCCTTGTTTCAAGTAGCAGAGGATTAAATCCCGAGACTGGCATTCCAGGCCCATCGCCCGCAGGCTTGGTCAACTGATTGTCTTCAAGACGCATTTTAACCCAAGCTCCAAAAGTGTAGCCGTCTTCTTTTTTGATTGCCGAAGTGGTTTCACTTCGAGCGTTTCGCTGATCTGTCCCGATAGATTCAATTCTGAGTCCGCTCGCACCTTTGGTTTCCCGAAAAAATCGAAACGAAGCGTATTTCTCTTGATCACCCTCTTGGGCCTGGCAACTCTGCATTGCAAATGAGTTCTCCACCCTCGGCAATTGGATCTGATATTTTTCAGTTGCATCAACCAATATCCGCCGACCGTCGACTTCTCTTTCATCAGCTCCGTCTAGACGAAACAACATTTCTAACTGCAAAGCCTCTAAGTCTGTGCGATTTATTCCTGGCGCGCTGGCCTCGAGGTTGGCTTTGAGCCAAACACGATCAAAATTATCAACCGAAGACCCTTCATCCATTTTTGCCAGCGCAGGAAAGGCAAATACCTGCAAGGCCAAGTAAGTAGTTACCGACAATAAGGTCCAAGACGAAGTTCTCCACGAGAGTCCGTTTAAACATTTGTTAAAATAGGTTTTTCCGGTGCACATTTTTCCAACATGCAATTTCGATAAGTCATTTAGGTTTCTTCCTAACGAAATATTCAAACCATTTTTACTGGAGGCAAAAGACCCTAAGGAAATTTTTGTTTTCATTTTCACAGGACGACCCCCGGAAGATTGATCGCTTCAAAAAATTCGCTTGGGAACTGCGCCGTACTCATCACAACATCAACTTCAGACGCAACACGAACATCCACAACCAATACAACTACAGCAACAACCACAACTTCAACTTGCAATCGCAGTTCCCAAGCTCAGAAAGTTCATTCACAGAACAAAACCTCTATGAGCAACTCCTGTTCCAACAGAATTCTTGTGAAGTTCAATTGGTGAGAGTTGAATGTTAAGATCGTATAAATTCGATTTAATTGCCAACAAAAGGCGGCATTCGTCGAAAAGTTCTCCACTAAACTAAAAAATTTTGTTTACCTCATGAGCCTGCATGGATCGCGAGAAATCCGACCGAGCGCAAACACACCCAATGATTTATACCGAAACCCATCTTTTTTTAAAGCTGGAGGTAAAAGCGAAATCCCAGTCCAACAAAATACCCACCCAAATCAAGTGAGCGACGAGCTCCGTCCATATTGACGACTTCATTGTCTTTCACTTGCGTTCCGGCATAGGAGGAACCATCTCGAGTGTAGGTCAGTTTCTTAAGATAAAAGTAGCGATACCCCACATCCAAAACTGTGGTCACATTATCACTCAGTAGAAACTCGACAGCGGAATAGATCTGCCCCATGTAAGTCAGTCCTTTTGCGCTTTCAGTAAAATCGGCTAGGCCAGAGGACGCCGTACCAGCGGCAGTCATTTTATAGATATTGTCTAAACTGACCGATGCCGCCCCAAGTCCGCCACCGACCAGAAATTTTGCAGTGTTGGATTGTAACAAGGCAAACTCAAGTGCCGCATGCGGAATGACAGCGAGAATTTTTGTATCAAGTGAAAACTGTTCGACCCCAGCTGAACTCGTGCCCACAACATCACTAATTTCACGTGGGCTCAAAAGCTCGACACCTACTCGCAAATTCAATCGACTGAGTGAAAAGAGAACGCCGAATTCACCGCTATAATTACTCTGCACCTTTTTATCAAAGGTGTTGTCTGAGCCACTTGACAGCGCAAAGGCTCCATCACCAACTTGCGATGGTCCATAACTTCCACGAAAATAAGTCGCCATGTGTTCGGATTTAAAATCAAAGACCCGAGCCTGGGCACTGAGACACCAAACAATTCCCACACAGATAAATAAAAAAGATTTGTACAATTTTTCTAAAAAAAGTCGTTCTTTTGCCATCATCGGGCCTTTCTCATGAGGTGCTCTCCATTCGCAACAACAGGGCGCATCTCAATTATCAACTGATTGGCAGCTTGTGCAGACCCAATATTGACCTTCATTTCAACGGGCACACGCAATGCCAGTGTCACGTTAACCGAATCATCAATGGGATCACTGGTCATCTCAGTAGAGCCAATGAAGATTGAATCGGCAACTTTGACAGCGAGGTCATGGTTATCAATCGTTGTCTTCTTTAGATTCTGCAACGACATCACCAGGCGGCTATTTTTGGCATCCAACGACACATGAAAATATCCTGGAGCCCCTTTGAGTGCGCGGCCTTGAAGATCACCAAACGACAAGGTCAGCGTCTCGCCTCCTCCATCGGCCACCTGTTTTGCGAGCCCAATCAAAGACAAGTTTTTTTGCGACTGCCCTCCAACAAAAACACCAGATCTTGCAAATTGACCGAGGCGCACTGGGGCCCATTGCCGATTGAATGAGGCATGGGAAAAAGATGCAAATGCGCAAACCCCGAACACCAGCCACATCGACAACGCCCACTTTTGAACTGCGACTCGTACCCGAGTCGCACCAATGAGCCGCCGAAAGACACCTAACGATTGGGATCGTATGCTGATGAAATTTGCAAACATTGAGCTCGGCATCCATGCCTCCTTGCAGGGTCTACTTGTTTCATTGTACTTCAGGTTCCTGCAAAGGCAAAAAATTCATGAACATAGATCTTGTTTAGAGCAAAATTTAGCACTGGCTAGACTCGCCGATCGTCTCGATATAGAAGTGCCCCACAGGTTCAATTTAGGTTTTTTGGGGTTTTATTTTTTGGGGGGGGGATTTCATGCGTCTATTTGCGTTGGTATTTCTGGTGTCAGTTCTTTTCATTGGCTGTCAAAAAGATAAAAACAATAATCCACAGTATTATGCCGGAGCTCCTGGTGCGGCTTGCTTTCAAAATAACTCTGCTTGGGGAAGCTCACTTGGCTTTCGTCCCTATCAGTATGGATACATGCAAGACTCTTCTGGTCGCTGGGTACCCGTAAACAATTACAATTATCAAACGCAAGGCTTCTGCGGATGTCCCGCGCAAAGCCAACCGGCCTGCGGCCCTACCGGCGGAATGGTTTGTATTCCAAATACTCAGCTTGCGGGCTCCAACTGGATCCCTTGGGGATACAACGGAAATTCATTCTATCAAAACAATTATCAATCCAATGCATATGGCTCCACTGGTTACGCCTGCTCCACTAATATTGGACAAACTTGCAGAGTCGGCTACAACGATTGTGGCTATGGGATTTGTTCAGGAAAATGGGGCAGCTACGGCATTTGTGTTCAGCCGTAAACAACTCAACTAACTCGAACGCCCTATTGTTCATCATCAAATTGGTACTCTTCTACGCGCCACCAACCAAGCCCTCAAGAGCTAGGCCACACGGCGCGTTTTCTATTTCTCCTCGTAGAGATGTTTGTTAGCCTAGTCTTTTCGTCCCAAGACGATAACACCTTCTGTAAGCGAGGAAACAATGACGACGGAACCAAACCAACAAGAAAATCCCCTTCTCAAATTTTCCACCTTGCCCTATGGCGCGGTTCCATTTGATCGCGTTAAGAACGAACACTTTTTGGTAGCGGTCGACTCAGCAATTGCCGAAGCTCGCGAGAAAATCGCCAAGATCAAAAGCGAAACCCAACCCAGTTTTGTCAACACCATCGAGGCACTGGAAACAGCCAGCGACAAGTTGGGTTATGTTTCGGCGATCTTTTACAATCTTTTTAGCGCAGAGACCAATGACACGCTTCAAGCCCTAGCCAAAGAAATTGGGCCTAAGACTTCTGCTTTCTCAAACGATATTTTGCTTGATCATGATTTGTTTCAACGCATTCATCAAGTCTATGAAACGCGCCAAAACCTAAACCTCAAAGGTGAACAGGCAAAACTTTTAGAAAAAACTTATCGTGACTTTGTTCGCAACGGTGCGCTTTTGAATGCAGAACAAAAAGATCGCCTTCGAGCGATCGATGAAGAGATGGCCAAACTTGGACCGGTTTATTCAGAACATGTGCTTAAGTCTACCAATGCCTTCACACTCGAAATAACCTCGAAAGAAGACCTGAAAGGTTTGCCTGAGTCTGTTGTCGAAGCGGCAGCTCACACAGCAGAAGAACAGGGCAAAAAAGGCGTATGGGTTTTCAATCTGCAAGGGCCAAGCTATATTCCCTTTTTGACATACGCTGAAAATCGCGGTCTTCGTGAAAAAATGTGGCGCGCCTTTGCGACACGTGCTTTTCAAGGAGAGTTTGACAACTCCAAACTTTGCATTCGCTTAGCAGAACTTCGGCATCAGCGGGCCCAGCTATTGGGATATAAAACACATGCACATTTTACGCTTGAAGAGCGAATGGCTGAAGCTCCTGAAAAGGTGTTAAATTTTTTGGAGAGAATTGCGGTAAAAGCAAAACCTGCAGCACTTCGTGACATTGAAGAAGTCAAAGTTCTTAAGAAAGAACTCAGCGGAGATTCCGAGCTTATGCCTTGGGATTATGCCTTTTACTCAGAAAAATTGAAAATGAAGAAGTATGACTTCAACGAAGAAGATCTGCGACCTTATTTTAAACTTGAAAATGTAATCGATGGGGTTTTTGCGCATGCTCGTAAGCTTTATGGATTGATCTTTTCACCAACGACAGAGGTTCCAGTTTATCATCCTGATGTACTGGCGTACAAAGTGACTCAAGAGAGCAATAACGAATTTGTGGGACTTTTCTATGCAGACTTCTTTCCACGGCCATCGAAACGTTCTGGCGCTTGGATGACCAACTACCGAGAGCAAGGCCTACATCAAGGGCATGTCGAACGTCCACATGTGAGTATTGTTTGCAACTTTACCAAACCGACTCCAACCAAGCCGTCGCTTTTGAGTCTCGACGAAGTGAAGACTACTTTTCATGAATTTGGCCATGCTTTGCACAGCCTGCTTTCTAACTGTCACTATGTTTCCCTTGCTGGAACCAATGTGTTTTGGGATTTCGTGGAGTTGCCATCACAAGTGATGGAGAACTGGGTCAACGAAAAAGAATCGCTCGATCTCTTTGCACACCACTATGAAACCAATGAGGCTATTCCAAAAGAATTGGCAGAGAAGATCAAGAAGACGCATCAGTTTCAAAGTGGCTACACATCGATGCGCCAATTGTCTTTTGGTTTGCTCGATATGGCTTGGCACTCGCAAGATCCAAGTCTAATTAAAGACATCGAAAAATTTGAAGCCGGCTCAACAGAGAGTGCACGTCTATTGCCAAGAATTGCTGGCACATCGGTTTCGACCAGCTTCAGTCACATTTTTGCGGGTGGCTATTCAGCTGGGTACTATAGCTATAAATGGGCTGAGGTCTTGGATGCCGATGCGTTTGAGTATTTTAAAGAAAAAGGTCTCTTTAACAAAGAAGTCGCAAAGCTTTTTCGCGACAATGTTCTCTCACGTGGCGGCACTGAGCACCCGATGGAACTCTATAGGAAATTTCGAGGACGCGAACCAGACCCAGATGCACTCTTGCGTCGCGAAGGCTTGCTATAAACAGTACTTGTTTACAGGCTTTGCCTGCCACAGAAGACCAAAGGTATGGGATCTATCACGAGTAAAATTCAGTCAAGTGAATTTTACTCGTGACTAAAGTTCACTTGACTGAATTTTACTCGCGCATCGAACTCTCAGCTGCCTTAGCCGGACTCGGTCGACGATCGGACTTCGCAATGCTCAATCTGCAAGATTGAACTTCATCCCAACGTACCCATTATTGCATCACACTATGCAGATACACAAAGCCAAAATTTTGTGTTTCTATTTTGGTGTGTGTCCTCATTTGGTCCGATGTCGTAAGCCCAAGCAATGGGCCAAGCCAAGTGTGCATACACACCCGTATACATTTTGTTTTTGAACATCCACATCGAGAGGACTCCGGTGACTGAGAAAAAGAAAACCACTCGTAAAAAATCTGATTCGTCGGCAAGCGAACGCGCGCACAAGACCACTCGTTCGACGAAATTTTCTCCACAAAATATTGCAATTATGTATCGACCAAATTCTTCGCACGCAATTGAGCAGGCAAAAGAATTGGCACATTGGTTAATTGATCAAGGCTACACCGTTTACTCCACTCCTGGCCAACAACTCGGCAAAGGGTCAAAACGAGTGACCCCGCAAAATCTTTCGCGGCTCGAATGGGTGATTGTTTTGGGTGGTGACGGCACCTACCTAAGCGCCGTCCGCATGTTACAGAATCGACAGGTGCCGATTCTTGGCGTGAATATGGGTTCACTTGGTTTTCTCACAGAAAATCGCGTCGAGGATCTTTACAAATCCGTGCTCCTTACACTGCAAGGCAAAATGGAATTTCGTCCCCGCTCCATGCTTGAGGTGACGATCCGCCGCAACGGCAAAATACGCGGGCACTTTTTGGCGCTAAATGATGCCGTCCTCGAGAGAGGCTCCTCCACCCATCTCATCAACATCGGAGTATTTAGCCAAAAACACCCTGTTTGCGACATCAAAGCCGATGCGCTGATTATTGCGGGGCCAACCGGATCTACTGCTTATAATCTCGCGGCGGGTGGCCCGGTGCTTCATCCGGAAGTCCGTGCTGTGGTGGTCACTCCTGTCTGCCCCCATTCTTTGACAAGCCGCCCATTAATTTTTCCTGATGACCAAAAGCTTTCTTTTAAGGTTTTGACTCGCGATAAAAAAGCGGTGTTAACTGTCGATGGAACTCACTGTGGTGAAATCACTGTCGATGACGAAGTAGTGGTTGTGCGCAGCCAACAAGATCATGTGGTGATTCGCAAACCAGCGCACAATTTCTTCGCCTTACTTAGAGAAAAACTTCGCTTCGGCGAACGCGACTAATTTAGCGGGGGTCTTATGCTTCTTGAGCTCAAGGTTTCAAACTTTGCAATTATCGACAATGTGCAGATTAACTTTGGCCCTGGGCTCAATATTCTAAGTGGCGAAACTGGAGCGGGTAAATCAATTTTGCTCAAAAGCCTCGGGCTCTTGATGGGCGAAAAGGGTCTGGCTGACAGCGTACGCACCGGCTCTGAAGTTGCAACTATCGAAGGTTTTTTTGATCTCCACTCGCGTCCAGACATCGAAGAGAAACTAACAAACATGGGCATTGAAGTACATGACGACCAGTTGGTTGTTCGGCGTGTGATTTCGGCACAAAACAAGAGTCGAATTTATCTCAACGGAAGTCTTTCTACATTAAGTGCACTTCGAGATGTCGTTTCTCCACTCGTCGAAGTCACCAGCCAAGCCGTACCGTTGATTGAAATGACAGGACAACACGACAACCGCCATCTTTTGTCGAAAGCCTACCATCTCGATATTCTCGACCAGTACGCTGGTATTTGGAAGATGCGTGGCGATGTGGCTGAGAAGTTTGCTCGGCTCCAAGAACTACAAAACGAAATTGATGAGATGAAAGCACAAGATCGCAATCAAGCGCAACGCCTTGATTTCTTAATTTACCAACGTGATGAGATCAAGGCACTCGATCTGAAATCAGGAGAAGAAGAAGAAATTGAAGCTGAGACCAAGCGGTTAAAGTTTTCTTCTCGTCTACAAGACTTTGTTTCACAGACCGAAAATATGCTTTACGGTGACGACGACTCAGTGACCAGTCGCTTGCATTATATTTTACAACGCGCAGGAGAGCTCAGAAACTTAGATGCTAGCCTGACAGCAAAACTTGAACCGCTTTCTCAGGCGAAAACTCTGATTTCTGAAGTCAATTATGATTTGCGCGATTACGCTCGGAGCCTCGATGCAGATCCTTCACGCCTCGAAGATCTGGAGCAGCGACTCAGTCGGCTTCGCCAGTTGCAGAAAAAATATGGAGCTACGGCAGATGATATCCTGCTTGCACTCGGAAAAATCGAAACTGAAATTGATCTCCTTGAAAATTCAGATTTGCGCTTGCGCGAAAAAGAAGATTTGAAGGCTGTTCTCTACAAAGAGCTCGAAACCCAAGCCAAGTTCATGCATGAGAAACGCGAGAAAGCAGCTCTCAAGCTGGCAAAAGGAGTCAATGAAGAACTCAAAGACCTGAACATGAAAGGGCTTGAATTCATCGTCGATATCGAATGGACCAATGAACTCCATGCGACTGGCCAGAGCAGTGTCGAGTTTATGACTAAGACTTCGCAGTCCGATGCACCAAAGCCAATGGCTAAATTTGCTAGTGGTGGCGAAATGAGTCGAATTCTTTTGGCACTCAAGCAGGTGGTTGGCCATTCCACGCATCCACGGACCTATCTTTTTGACGAGGTCGACACCGGTGTCAGCGGGCCGACTGCCGAAAAAGTGGGCCGCAAACTCAAGTCTATTGCAAAAAACCAACAGGTCATTTGTGTCACTCACCTTCCACAAGTGGCCTCCTTCGGAGACCAACATTTTTTTATTTGTAAAAATGCAAACTCGTCGACGGTGAAAATGGAAATCACGAGCCTATCGGGAGCTGAACGCGTGAAAGAGATCGCACGTCTGATTTCAGGAGAAAAGATTACGAAAACATCTCTGGCGCATGCGGAGCAATTACTCCAGGAAACCCAAGGCTGATCCAATTTTGCAATTAGAAACAAGTGCCATAGACGCAGCACCAAGGCGAGGGCAATCCTCTCATCTTCTCAGGAAAGATCTGAATTTGCCGAGGCCTTGCATATAAACAAATTTAATTTTATTCGACGCAAAACAGTGAACAAAGTTCTCTCGACATTCGATTTCTTTTGAAGCAGGATAAGTCTCCCAATCGAAAGACAAATGGATTTGTAGATGAACCCGATGAATGGAAATTCTGAAATTTTAAAGCAGACTTCGAAGCCTGCTTCCAATAAAAACACAAGCGCGTGGACCTATCAACAAGCTTTGTTTAGTTATCACAGCGGTGATTTTTCGCGGGCACTTTCTTTGTTTCAACAGGCTTTGGCTCAATTTAAAACTGAGAATGAAACAGCTCACTCGGTGGAAGTGCTCAATTATATTTTGCGAATTCTTGCCGAACGTGAGGAGTTCAATAAAATTGTCGAGATTGAATCCGAACTGACAAAGCTCTTGAATTCAGATCCCACAATCAGTTCCGAACTCAGATCACGCACATATTATGTACTCGGCATCTGCTCGTGCTATCAAGAGTCTAAATATGCAAGTGCCGAACTTTATTTCCAAAAGGCTCTTGAAGCCTCGATGCAAGTCAATGACCGCAAAGGTTTAGCCTATGCGGTTTATGGCCTTGCAACGGTGAACTATGCTAAGAAAACTTATGATATTGCACTTCGTGAACTCAATCGCCTGGCGATTATTCTTGAATGCATGACGGTACCAGATTTGAAGTCTGGGTCTTTGCTCTTACGTGGGATGATTCTCCGTAATTCGACTTCATTTGACGAAGCCCTCAAAAGCTTATGGGCTTCGTATGAGTCGCTGAAAGAAAACCCAAGCTTGATTTTATACATTCACACTCTCTGCGCACTCGCCGACACCTATCAGCAGATGGGTGATACCTCTCGCGCACAAATTTATCTAGAGCTCGCGAGCAAAAGTTTTGATGCAAAAGAGATCCCGCGTCTCAACCGACTTATCGAAACACTGCTCAAGCAAATTGCCCGAGCTGGGCATGTTGGTGAGTACGACTTTGTGTTTCATACACAAACCGGTCAACTTGTTCTCAAGAATGGCCAAGAAGTTGGTTTTGAGGGGCAGTTTGTATTGCGAGAACTTTTGTTAACTTTTTTGCGAAAGCCCGGTCATGTGTTTTCCAAAGAAGAACTTGTGCAAAGCGTATGGCAACAGAGTTATCAACCAAGCATCCATGACAATAAAATCTATGTGACCATAAAGCGACTCCGACAACTGCTCCAGCCGAGCTCACAACATCAATGTCTATTAAGAGCCAAAGAAGGTTATTTTTTGGATGACAAAACAAGAGTTTTGATTGCCAATTAGAGCAGAGGGAATTGCTATGGAAATGTTGAGAT
>CAYONZ010000079.1:0-10500 GCA_964405465.1 uncultured Bdellovibrionales bacterium
TGCCTCTAAATGAAAATTTCTTTTTTGTTGAAACAGAACACGATCAACAAAAAGGTCAGGTGCGCTATCAACTTGTGAAGGTCCGTTCACTTAAAACCGAACCCGAAATCGTTTTTCAAAGCCCTCCATTTTCGAAAGATAATAAGAATGCCGATGGAGTGTCGGTAGCGGTCAAGTCTGCGTTTGCAACAGTGAATTCAATGCGCGATTCAAAAAACATTTCGGTTATTGAATCGTCTGACGAAATCATTTTAGCAACCAACACTGAGTTTGTTTCTTTTTTGAAGGACGATGGCACACCGGTTGGCCTGAAATCGCTCAGTCATCAAACTGAAAACTTGGATGAAGCACCGATGGTTTGGAATCAAAGAGATGTGTCCATCCGCAGCCAGTACTTTTCACAAAATTACTATACAAAACTCACTCTGAACTTTCCGAATGGTCAATCTGAAACAAAAGGTGAAATCAGCTTTCAGATCTCCGGCGAGATGTCTCCAAAATTTTACCTGACAAAGAAAGCATTGATTGGCCAAAGCATAGGCGATCTCCAAAAGGGGCTTGTAGTTTTTGCGCTGAACAAAACCACACCCAATGCGCGCCAGCTCACTGATTCGGGGATCTCTCCAGATCACTGGCAAGTCATCAACAATACACTTTATGCGCTTGTTTCGACTCATTTTACCAATAAGCCCCAACTCGTATTGCGCATTATACCTTTGCAATAAATGAGCTGGTGACAATAAATCAGCCGCCTAAATACGAATTGATAACCTGTGGATCATTGAGCAACTGCAGGCCTGAGCCCTGCATGGTGATCTCGCCGGTTTCGACAACGTAAGCACGGTCTGAAACCTTCAGTGCCATTCGCGCATTTTGCTCGACCAACAAAATTGTCATGCCCTCGGAGTTCAGTTTTTTGACGATTTCAAAAATCTGCGCCACGACCAACGGAGCTAAACCCAAAGATGGCTCATCGAGCATCAAAAGCGATGGCTTGGCCATCAGAGCCCGACACATCGCCAGCATCTGTTGCTCTCCGCCAGATAGAGTTCCCGACTTTTGATGAACACGCTCTTTCATTCTCGGAAACAATTCAAAACAGTGCTCATAATCTTTCTTGAGATTCTCTTTGTCTTTTCGTGTGTAGGCACCCATCTCCAGATTTTCCATCACTGTCAAATTTGGAAAGACACCTCGGCCTTCAGGTGACAAAGAGATACCTAGACTCACTAGTTCAAACGAACGTCTGCCAACAAGAGACTGACCGCGAAATTGAATGTCTCCCGAAAATGGAACAATCGCAGAAATCGCTCGGAGTGTCGTCGTTTTACCTGCTCCATTGGCACCAATCAACGAAACCACTTCTCCCTTTCGAACTTGAAAACTCATACCCTTCAACGCAGGTATTTGCCCATATTTCACATGGAGGTCTTTCACTTCAAGCAGGACTGGTTTTTCACTATTTACCGAGTCTCTCATGTTGTTGCTCCTTCATGTGAGTCTAGATCGGCACCTAAATAGGCAGAAATAACATTCGGATTTGATTTAATTTCTTGTGGAGAGCCTTTTGCAATGGTGACTCCATGATCAAGAACAATAATTCTTTCGCAAATACCCATCACCAGTTTCATGTCGTGCTCGATCAATAGAACCGTCAATTTAAATTGTTTACGAATTTGCGCAATGGTGTGCATGAGACTTTCGGTTTCTTTGTGATTCATTCCCGCCGCGGGCTCATCAAGAAGGATGACCTTTGGATCAGTTGCAAGTGCGCGAACGATTTCAAGCTGTCGCTGTTCACCATATGGTAAGCTCGACGAGTCGTCATTCGCCTTTTTTTCGAGATTGAAAATTTTTAACAACTCAAGAGACTTTTCGCGCATAGCACGTTCTTCTCTATAGTAGGCTGGAGTGCGAAACACCCCCGTCATCATTCCGTACTCAATGTGTTGATTGGCACCTATCATCACATTATCAAGAACACTCAGATCTTTAAATAAACGAATATTTTGAAATGTACGCGCCATCCCCAGGTGATTGACCTCATATGGGCGACGACCCTTGATACTCTTGCCATCGACAAAGACTTCGCCAGATGTCGGTTGGTAGACTCCGGTTAACATATTAAACGCTGTGGTTTTACCTGCACCATTAGGGCCAATCAAACCAACAAGTTCACCTTCGAAAAGTTCGATATTAAATTTGTCGACGGCCTTCAAGCCACCGAATTGCATTGTGATATCTTTAGCTAGCAGAAGACTTTGCGCCATTGCGTCTCCAAAATTGTGTGATTTCTTTGCGACCAAAGATTCCTTTGGGCCTTAAGATCATAAAAATAATTAACGCCAATGAATAAACCACCATGCGAAGATCTACATGAATAAGATCTTGTAGTGGTCGAAGCACCCACTCCGGAATGACCGTTACAATAATTGCAGCTATAAGCGAACCACTCAAACTACCCATTCCACCTAAGACCACCATAATGATGACATCAACACTCTTGGTGAATTGAAATGTTCCGGGACTTAGATAATGCATGGTCTGTCCAAGAGCCGCTCCTGAAATTCCCGCAAAGAAACTTGAAAGTACAAACGCTCGAACTTTTGTCTTGGTGGTATTAATTCCCATTGCCTCGGCTGCGATTTCATCTTCGCGAACACTTAAAAATGCACGTCCATGAGCAGAATGAATCAATCGCCAGATCGTCACAAATGTCACGATCACCCAAAACGAGTGCCAAAAAAACTGAGCAGAAAAATCTGAAATGCCCAAAGCCTCGCCCCTTGGCCCAGGAACATTGTACATACCGAGAGCGCCGCCAACAGCGTCGATGTTTGTTAAAATAACTCGGATGATTTCACCAAAACCAAGTGTCACGATAGCTAAGTAATCACCTTTCAAACGCAATGACGGCAAACCCACCACATAGCCAGCAATGGCTGCAGCCAAACCACCAAAAAGCGCGTAGATTGGAAAATTAAAAAACTCGAGACTCTCTGGTAAGAATCGAATTTGCATTCCAAACACATTGGGATGAATGCTGAGATAGGCTGACACATAGGCACCGACCGCCATAAACCCAGCGTGCCCAAGAGAAAACTGGCCAGTGAACCCACTCACCAGATTCAAACTCAGCGCTGCCACCATATTGATAAAGATGTAGAGAACAACGACTTTAAAGTAGTCATTAGCCACGGCATCGAAACCAAGTCCCACAAGATTCAACAAAATGAGAACGCCAACTGGAACCGCAAGCGATTTAAGATGTGCTTTTAAATCATTGGTCATTAGACTTTCTCCGTTTGCGACTTACCAAAGAGACCTGCTGGTTTGAACAATAAAATGAAAATCAAAATTCCAAACGCAACGGCATCGCGATAAGTACTCGAAAAATATCCCGCTACGAATTCTTCGGATAGGCCCATTATGATTCCGCCGATCACTGCACCCATCAGATTGCCGATGCCCCCGAGTACCGCTGCAACAAAAGACTTGATACCAAAAAGTGTTCCCATAAATGGATCGACCTGCGGATATTTTAAACTCACGAGTACACTACCCACTCCAGCAAGGGCCGAACCCAGGGCAAATGTCATCGACACCACTCGATCAGTATTGATACCCATGAGCCCAGCAACGACGTGACTGGCGTTCACTGCACGCATCGCTTTGCCGGTTTTGGTGTGATAAATCAAATAATGAAGACCACCCATAAACAAAATAGAAATGCCGAATATCATCACGTCGAGATTTTGAATGTCGACTTTGCCACTCGCAAACTGCATCGAGAAAAGAACTTCAGATTTAAAAACTATGGGAAATGCTTTGGGCTCAGCTCCAAATAAAATCTGCGTCATGTACTGAAGAAACAAACTCACTCCGATGGCCGTGATGAGAGCATTAACTTTGGGAGCATGCCTTAGAGGCCGATACGCAAATCTTTCGATCGCCATTCCCAAAATCGCCGTCGAGGAGATTGCAACTGCCAACAAGAGTGCCACGCCCGCCAAACCAGGGTGAGATTCGAGGTTAATCATTCGCGCAAAAAAGTAGGAGGCAAAAGCGCCCATCATATAGACTTCAGAATGGGCAAAGTTAATGAGTTGAAGGATTCCATAGACCATGGTGTATCCGAGAGCAATCAGTGCGTAGATGCTCCCGAGACTCACACCGTTAATTAGGTGCTGTATAAACTCTTGCAATTGATCATCCTTGATGAATTGATTGTTGATTCTCTTTCTTCATTTCATCTGAATATTGAAAGAGAATCAACTTTTCACTTCAAAGCAAGACGAGATCAGGGAGCAATGGTGGTCACGAAGCGATTGACTGTTCCGTCTACTTTCACAACTACTGCGGCTTTGACAGCATTTCGATCTTGGTCGATGGTGATCTTTCCAGTCACCCCGCCAAAGTCTTTGGTCTTGGCAATTTCATCGCGAATAGCCTTAGGAGACAAAACTGAAGCTCTCTCCATGGCCGCAATCAGGACCTTAGCCGCGTCATACCCCATCGCAGCCAATCCATCTGGAACCTCGTTATAGACCTCTTTATATTTTTTGCTGAACTCAACCACCACTGGGTCAGTGCTCTCTGAAGTATAGTGATTCGAAAAGTAACTTCCCTGGATCGCCTCTTTACCGATTTCAAAAAGCTTCGGGCTATCCCATCCGTCGCCACCCATGAGTGGAACTTTGAGATCAAGCATGCGAGCTTGTAATGCAATCTGCCCAACATTGTTGTAATAGCCTGGAATAAATAGAGCTTCTGGGTTTGCCGAGCGAATTTTGGTTAACTGTGCTTTGAAGTCTTTGTCATCTTTTGAATAGTTCTCTTCACTAACAATTTCTCCACCCAATTCTTTGAATTTTTTTACGAAGTACTCAGCAAGTCCTTTTGAGTAGGGAAGGCTGACATCTTTGAATACAGCCACCTTCTTCACTTTGAGATTTTCGTAAGCAAACTTCGCCATGACCGTTCCCTGAAACGGATCGATGAAACAAACTCGAAAAATATAGTCTCCAACTTTTGTAACATCAGGATTTGTAGAACTTGGAGAAATCATCGGAACTTTATTTTGTTGAGCGATTGGCCCAGCAACCAACGACAATCCACTGGCAACCTCACCTAAAATCGCCACAGCTTTGTACTGATTGATCAAGCGATTAACGACTGTTACAACTTCGGTCTCTTTACCCTGATCATCTTGTTCCACTAGCTTTAACTGTTTACCTTTAACTCCACCTTTTTTATTCGCTTCATCGACCGCCAACTTTATACCTTTGTGCGTGCTTAAACCAAAGGTGGCTTGAGCTCCACTCAATGATCCATACTCTCCAATGACTATTTCGTTTTCTGTAGAAACTTGGTTTTCTGCTGACGTGCCTGAATTTTGCTTTTTTGTACAAGCCACTGCCAGAACAATTCCCAGCAAAGCCATGCTTATCTTTTTGATCATTGTCTTCTCCCTCAAGTTGTTGTTTTAAAAAGTCTCTTTATTAGACCGAAAGAAGTTGGGCCAAGGCAATAAGATCTTTGTTGACCTTCTTCTTTTGAGCAAGGCAGATTTTGAAATCAACTGCGACCATTTGCCCAGATTGTAGCCCCACCATGACGTCACACTCGCCTCGTCGCAACACTTCGATTGCAGCAGATCCCATTTGACTGGCCAAAATGCGATCGCTTGCTGTAGGAGCTCCGCCACGCTGAATATGTCCGAGCACACAAACTTTTGCTTCGAATCCTGCTTTCTTTCGAATCGCTTCAGCAAGATCATAGGCCCGACCCGGCTTGCGGCCCTCGGCTGTCACTAGGATGCTGCTCTTTTTTCCGCGAGCCATTCCTTTTTTGATATGTTCGATGGTCTGCTCTACAGTCACGGTGTTGTCTGAAAAGAATATTTCTTCAGCACCACCAGCCAGGCCAACATCTATTGCTAAAAAGCCAGAATCTCGCCCCATCACTTCAACCACAAAAAGACGATCGTGACTCGAGGCAGTGTCACGAATACGATCAATGGCCTCGAGTGCAGTGTTCACAGCCGTATCAAAACCAATTGTTGAATCAGTTCCAAATATATCATTGTCGATTGTCGCCGGTACACCAACGATGGGAAACTGATGTTCAAGCCACAACTGGTGAGCACCGTTGAACGATCCATCACCACCAATACAAACCATGGCTTCAATGCCCTTGCTACGAGCCATTTGCACAGCACGAGTTCGCACCTCAATATTCAAAAATTCCTGAGAGCGCCCGGTTTTGAGAATAGTGCCTCCACGCTGAATGATATTGGCCATATCATTTGACGTCAGTTCACGAGTGTCCCCTGCAATCAGACCAGGATATCCCCCGAAGATCGCTTGCACTCGCAATCCTCGCTGCACTGCCGAGCGAATGACCGATCGAATGGCCGCATTCATTCCTGGGGCATCTCCGCCACTTGTGTACACACCGATTGTTTTGAGTTTTGATGAATCAAATTTAGGCATACTCAATTGTGTGAAGAAACCAAGAAAATGCAAACAAAAAAAAAGGACCGGCAATGCCGATCCTTTTTAAATTCAGTATGAAAAACAAAGACTATCGAACGATTTCTTTGAATTCAGCACCTGGGCGGAATTTTGGATAAGAAGTCGCAGGGATTTTGATCGCTTTTCCAGTTTGTGGATTGCGGCCCATGCGAGCTTTACGCTTAGCTTTTGTGAAAGTTCCGAAGCCTACCAATTTAACTTCGTCACCTTTTTTTACGTTTTTCTTGATGATATCAAGAGTTGCATCCAACAAACGCTCTGCTTGAGCCTTAGTTGTGTTAGTGTGAGTAGCAACTGCTTCGATCAGTTCTGCTTTGTTCATTTGTTCTCCTTCGTTGTTGTTCAAAAATGATGTCTACGCTTATTCGTAAACAGTTGTATAGCGAAATTCAAACGCAGAATTTTGTCATTTGCAATATTATTTTTAAGATTTCGTTCAATTAAGATCGAAAAAGACCATCAGCCATGCGATTTTGCTGAATGCATTTGCCGCAAATCCTGACGAGCACAGGATTCTGCAACTTCAATTTTCAAATTTTTAATATTTATCCAGAGATCTTCCAGAGAAATTAAGCGTCTTCACCCAATTCATGCAGTTCATCGACATCGATCAACTCTTCTTCGGTTGGTTGATTTCGTACAGGGATAGCATATTTTTCTTCAGCCCATTGACCAAGATCAATGAGACGACATCGTTCAGAACAAAACGGCCGAAAACGATTTTCAGCCGAATATTCTGTTTCACACTTGCAAGTTGGACACTTCACCTTCATAGAAATGTTCTAGCCAAATAATCTTTTGCGAATCAATACTTTTCTACCGTCGCTTCAGCAAATTTTTGCCCTTGAAACAAAATCTCCACATTGAACTTACTAGAACTTAAGCGGCCAGTGTTGATTCGAAGAATCAACCCCTGATCATTTGGAGTCAATCCTCCAAAGTAATTGGTGGAGTACCCAGCTCGAAGCTCCATGCCCGCGCTATTGTTGATGTCATAGATATAGGCAGGGACTGAGTAGCTCAACACTGGGTGATAGGCGTAGGCATTATAGGCACCATTCGGTGACGGTTGCCCTCCTGCGATTGTAATGAAAACCTGATTTGATGCCGCGGTGGTGCCTTCAATGATCAGGTACCCCGTTTGTGAATAGTAGCTGCAAAGAGAGGCCGGATTTAAATTGAGACTCGCCGAAACTCCCCAGTAAGGATAATAATTAAACTCTGCAGTTTTTTGGCGGCAGACACCGTTGAAATTTCGAAGTGTGTCTTCAAAGACATCGCGGGCAATCGACCGGAGTGGGGCACCCCAACGCAAGGAGGTGGCCTGAGCAATCGTTGCTCCACCAACACACTGATTGGTTTGCGGATTGATTCCGGCACCAGAGGGACAGTTCCCTGGATTCAAACAACCATATTGTTGATTATAGATTTGGCCAGCTTGACAACCATAGGTAACTGGGGCTGCCGCCGGTGTGCTTTGGTTGTCACTGTTCTTGCCACAAGCAGCAAGACCGATGACCACTGCGAAGAATGCCAATAGACTTAAACTTTTCATAAACACCTCACTCCACCTTAGGAAGCTGTAAAAGAGGATGAAACCCTTTAACAAATTTTAAAACATTTTGTGTCGACGCTGAAGACTTCCACTTCAATTCAGACTTATCTTGATCAATGATTTTGATTTTCTGAGATTTATTATTCAATGATCCAGCAACTTCAATTGTACCTTGAATGGCACAACTCACAACCCCACCCGAGAGTCTCTGAGATGAAGCAGATTTATCAACTCCGCGCTCTCCCACCTCTTGAATGTCTGCCCGAAGAGTATTGAGTTCTGCATCAGTCAAGGTTCGCTCGATTCGGCCCTGCTCCTTGTTGTCAACGACATCTACTTTAATAACACGAGCATCGCTAAATACAGTCAATGTCGACATCTTAAGAGGCTCACCACAGCTAAAGAACAAGACCTCCTGCGTGCCTTGCTCGGTAGCCTGGGCGACAAAACCCGTCAACAAAATGGCCAGAACTGTCACTTTTGCAAACACGAACGCCTCCTGAAGCAAACGGGCTTCGCTATATTCTGTTCCATGACAAAATCGACTCCCGTTGACATATTACGAAGCAAGCCTAGGGCCAATTGAGACCATTTATCGTGAGTCAATACGTGAGTGAGTCAATACGTGAGTGAGTCAATACGTGAGTGAGTCACCACGTTCACTTTTTAAATGAGGAGGACGACTTAGAGAGGGAGCTCAATAGGAAGGACATTCCTCAACTGGGATTCAACTGGGATTCAAGCCATTCTTTGAATGCCGGCAACGGAAGCGCTCCTGTGACTCGATTGTATTCCGCTGACTCTTTAAAAAGCGCGATGGTCGGAATACTTCGCACGGCAAATTTATTGCCGACAAAATGGTGTTCTTCTGTATCAACCTTTGCAAAAACAATTCGCCCCGCATATTCGTTTGCTGCTTGCTCAAAGACAGGAGCAAATGTCTTACACGGCCCGCACCAAGGTGCCCAAAAATCAACCACGACCGGGAGCGGGCATTTGCGGATAAGCTTAGTTAAGGCAAAATCATTCACAAGATTCACTGCCTTTTCGATAGGTAGCTCACTTGAGCAACCACCACACACGGGCTTTTGGCTCTTCGCTTTTTCTAAATCAATTCTATTTATTGCTCCACATTTTAAACATGCCGAATATGTCTGTGCCACGCTTAGCTCTCCGTTTTTTTAAAATTTTATGCCGACCTTCGGTCTACGGTCAAACTTAACAAATTTTGTTGAATTGGTGACTTGGCTTCTCTTCATCCCCATCCCGAATTCAAGATCCAGAATTCCAGATCCAAACTGCACTTACCAACCTGTCTCGTTTTGCGACATTGAACATTTGGGCGAGTTATTTGGGTTAGTATAGCGGACGCGTGAGGACTGGTCTCCAGGTGAATCTCCTAGGTGAGACTCCTGAGCGCCAGCCCTACTGGAAAGCATACCCCAGGACCAAAGACTCTACTCGTGGGCAAGATATTAAGCAGATGTCAATCGTTGCTAACATCCCCAGATTACTTCGAATCCAGTCTCTTCCTTGCATATTAAACTTCCGAAAATACTAATGAAGACATGACGACCCTATATGGCTTTCTATTAAAAATTATTCGCGCTGGAAACAGCGTGGGGGTAGCTGGTATCACAGATGCCTCGCTCAAACGTCGAGTGGTTATGAACAATCAACTCACCTGGGTGGCATTTTTTGTTATGGCCGCCTATGTTCCCATTTGGACCGCCGTGGGATTCTATCCACTCGCAATCAATCTCATTGTGTGGCAAGCCATTTTTATTTGGCCCATTTTCTATTGGACTTCATGTGGACTCTACTCTTGGGCGAGATACAGTTTGATCTTGGGATGTTCTTTTGGAATTGCCGGAGATGCACTTCTCGAGGGCCGAGCCGGAGGACATCATTACTATTTTTTTACGTCTGCATTTTTTGCTGTCATTTTGTTTGATATTCATGAGCGAATCAAATTTGCCATTGCAACGACGATTCCGGTTGCCGTATGGTTGGCGTTAGAAATTTCAGATTACAGTCTTGTACCCGCTGAATTTCGCGTTCATCAAAACAATTATCAACACCTCATCTACATGATCAATATGTTAGGAAGCTATAGTATTTGCGCCTATTTGTTTTTGCGCTTTGCTTTGACCTCGCAAGAGTTTGAAAGAAAGGCGATTGAGTCATCAAAAATGGCAGCACTTGGACAAATGTCGGGAGGCATGGCTCACGAGATCAACAACCCTTTAGCGATTATCAAAGGTAAATCTATGCAACTGCGCCGAAAAATTTCTAGTCATAATTTTTCTGAAGAATTGCTTTTGAGTGAGCTCAAAAAAATTGAGGATACCTCGGAGCGAATTGCGTTGATTATTAAATCTTTGCGTAAATACTCACAACAACAAAGCC
>CAYONZ010000080.1:0-10306 GCA_964405465.1 uncultured Bdellovibrionales bacterium
AGACCGTCGACAAATCTCCCAAAAAACAATGTCAAGTTAGCTGTTCGATGAACCATATTATGGCCACAATCAGCGAAGGAATTGAAACCAGCTGTTTGGCATATTTAGAAAAAATCAAACTGACTGATTTGATGGATAAAATAAAACCTTAGAGTTTGATAAACAAAAAAATATTTCTTCAGCACTCAAATTATTTTGATACTGGTTCAATGATCTCAATTTTTTTCAGATAGACTCGCTGTAGAGGTCTGTCTGTGGGGCCAACCCGAACAGCTCCGATGGCTTTAACAACATCGAGTCCACTCACGACCTCACCAAAGATTGTGTGCTTGTCGTCAAGATCGGGTCGCTTATCTAGAGTAATAAAAAACTGACTGCCGTTTGAGTCTGCGCCAACATTGGCCATCGACACCATTCCCGGTTTGTTGTGACGGAGTGTCTTCGTGATTTCATTCGGAAACTGATAGCCAGGTCCACCTTTGCCTGTACCCAAAGGGCAGCCTGTCTGAATGACAAAGTCTTTAATCACCTTGTGAAAAATAAGACCATTGTAAAAGGGTCTTGTGACCTTGCGCCCATTTTTAGGGTCAGAAAATTCTTTGTCTCCCTTGGCAAGTCCAATGAAATTCTTTACGGCGATCGGAGCATATTGTGGATAGAGACGAATTTTGATCATGCCCTTCGATGTTTCGAGTAATGCATAAATTGGTTTAATTTCTTTGTAGATCGTCACCTCAGAAGACTGGGGAGTGATTTCTTGTGTACCTGAGTTATTAGGAACTTGATCTGCTCCAAACGGTCCACCTCCAAAGGCAGGGCCATTTGGAGATGTTGGGGCCTGGTACATACCGCCAGGCTGTTGAGGAGGTGATGTCGGATTCATATCCTGAGGAAATGGTTGTCCTGGTTGACCGATGTTAGGCGGAGGCTCGAAACCACCTGGTGCCTGGGCATTTGCCGAGAAGCAAGACAAAGTAAGCAAACTGCTTATGCACAAATTCTTCATGGTGCGCATACTAGGTCTAAACATAACACTCCCTATTTCTTCAGCGGATCGAGCAAATCAAGAATCACCTGATTTCTCATTACCTTATCGGCAACATTCTGAAAAAGATCAGGGGTCTTAGTGAACATAGCGATAGAGATGCGCTTTTGATGATCAAGCTTTTGGATCAACGTCTGGGTTCGAAGTAGGTTTTCAGAGTTTCTGTGAATACGACTTCCGGTACTATTTGTCGTGAGTTGAAACAATTGCTCCAAATATCGTAACTCAATAAAATTTGTTTTTAGCTCTAGACCTAGGTCTCGCCACAGAGGTGAAGACTCCATCAGCTGATCGATCATCTCGATTGTTGATGGACCTTTCGGTGGTAACTGATCTGCAAGCAGCGAAATCTGCGCGGTAAATTCTATGTGTGAGAGACCACCGAGACAGAACTTTAAGTCAACCGAGTCAATCGTTCTCGTGTTGTTGGTTAAAAATAGTTGTTTGTGAATTGAGCGAAGCTCTTGGAAATCAGATGTCGTCAACGCCTTGGTCACGATCAATTCGGCCAGTTGATTGATCTCGACACCTATGCAGCGAGCTCTTGTATAGGCTTGCCTTTGCCACGCCGGTGCATGGTTTAAAAGAAACTCGTTAAGCTGTTTGCTCGATACAACCATGGGACCAGAATTTCCAGAAGGCCGCAGCCTGAGATCGATTGGATAAATCGAGCCACCTCGATGACTTTCTGTCAGTCTTGAGATCATTCGCTTGGAAATCTTCTGGGTATTTGCATCAAGTGGATTCTCAGAGATAAACACAAAATCAAGATCAGACTTGAGACCGATTTCGCGTCCGCCCCATTTCCCAAGAGCAACAACCCCTAAGGGAGGAGCTTGTTGTTCCGAGCAAACACGCAATTTGAGTGTCTCAAATATTTTGTCTGCTGTTGTCGTAAGAGCCTTTGTAAGTTTGTTTACATCACAGTTCCACAAAAACTTCACGCCAGATAAAGTTTCGGCAAGTAGACGATGCTCAATGAGTGAGTCCAAGAAATCCTCAATAGGAGCATCTATTGCGAGATCTTGTCGTTGCAGCACATAAGCGTCAATCAACTCGGGACGAGACGCCAAAATTCCACCTAGATATGGTGACACAGAAAATAGAAGGCACAGATCTTCGATAAGCCGCGGTTCACGATTGAGAAGACTAAAGAAAGTCGATTTGGCACGAGTGGATCGAACGAAATCTCGAAGCAACTCTAGACCTAAATTTTGATCAATCTTAGTTTCGGCTAATGCGCGCACGGCGTGATTCAAAAATATCATTCTTTCTCGCTCTGCAGGAGCAGAATGTTTTGCTAGTGCGTTTAGTTTCAAAAGTTCGGGCCAAATTTCATTCACAGATTTTGAGTTGAACCCGAGCTGGGTGAGCCATTCGCTTTGTAAATCAAAGTTATTGCTAAACAGCTCGGCGCTTTCCTGCGGTGTTGGCAAAAGTGAGTCGACATGGCGTCCAACTTCTCGACAGGATTCAATCAGTTCTTGAAAATCGAACCACGGAATTTTTTCTTGCAAGAGCTTTTCGTCAACGACGTAGGATTGTTGGTCATTGATTGATTGAATAGAATTTTCAATTTCACGCAAATACCAATAATGGCTTGAGAGTTTGACTGACTCAGCATTGGGTAGAAGTGCATGGACAGAAAGTTTCGAAATGGCATTTGATGTAGACTGTGTTCGAAGATCAAGAATTCTTCCCCCGTGAATGATTTGTAGGGATTGAACATAGAGTTCAACATCACGAATGGCACCATATCCAAGTTTCAAATGAAATGAATCGGAAGTGATTTTTGTTTCTCGCTGAATTTGTGTACGTAGACTCTTGAGCTCGTCGAGTACGGTATAGTCTAGATGTTTTCGATAGCTATATCGAGTTGTGAATTTTTCGATTTTCTTAGAGAGATCAGCTGGGCCAGCTAAGATTCGCATTCGGACGAATGCCAATCGCTCCCACATTTCACCAAGGTATCCGTAATGATATTCCATTTGCGAAAACGTTTGCAGTAGAGGTGAACTCTTGCCGCCTGGGCGAAGGTTGAGATCTACTCGAAGAGCAAAGCCGAACTCGGTATACTCGGTTAATAAATTTTGAAATGCTCGGAGAATCCGAGTTTCATTTTCTAGTTCAGGGGCTGTTTGATCTCGAAAGTCTTCACGAATAAATATCAAATCAACATCAGAACTTAAATTAAGTTCCTCTGAGCCAAGCTTGCCCATTGCGAGAATGCAGATCTCGAGCTGATCGCCTCCAACCTGCTTCCAGGCTTCAAGAATGAGACTTTCGGCAATTTTAGACCAATATAAACAGATATCATTTGGTGACGATTTTCTGAAAAAAGTGGCCAAAGCACATCTTATCCAGGCTTGGTGACGCTTGATCCGCAGGGTATCTCCTGGGCCATTGGAAACACGAGAAATTAAGTTAAGATACAAATCAATAGCGGGCCAACTCGATCGCGCAATTACAATTTCTTCAGGAGAATATTGATCAATTTCAGGAATCACTAGGATCTCTCCTGTCTGATTTTGCTAATTTTCGAAGGGACCCCACGCTGGTCGAAAATAATCGAAGTTGTCAAAGGTAATGCGATGTTCATTTTCACCCTGAAGATCGGTAAGATACAGTTGCTTCTTTCCGCTTCGGTCGCTTGCAAACAAAATATGTTGGCCGTCTGGTGAGAACGATGGTTCTTCGTTGTTTGCTCCCTTTCCAGACGGTTTTTTAGCGGACGTGAGACGAATCATATTTGTTCCATCCGAATTCATGAGAAAGAGATCGAAATGGCCTTTGTCGTAACCAGCAAAAACAAGTTTTGTTCCATCGGGAGAAAACCTTGGAGTTGAATTGTAATCACCAGCAAAGGTCACGCGTTTCGGATCGCTGCCATCGTAATTCATGATGTAGACCATCGGCTGACCACTTCGGTCAGAAGAAAAGGCAATCTTTTTTCCATCGGGACTCACACTTGGTTCCACATTCATGGAGCCCTTTGGTCCATCAGTGATTTTCTTCAGATTTTTGCCTTCGTTGTTCATTCGGTATATGTCGGGATTTCCGCCACTTGATAAAGTAAATAAAATTTCAGAACCATTGGGATGAAATGTTGCTCCAGAATTTATTCCTTTCTGAAATGAAAGTAGCCAACGTTTTCCGGTATTCAACTCGTAAGAAAAAAGGTCTGCATTTCGACTGCGTTCCTTCGGGTGAAACGCAAACTGGGTGTAAGCAATCGTTTTGCCATCTGGTGCCCAAGCGGGAGAAAGTGAAATTGATTTGTGAAAAGTGATCTGCTTAGAGTTTTGGCCATCCCAATCCATAATGAAAATTTCTTTTTGCTGAGGATTTGTGGTTCTGGTCACCACCAGTTTGGTGAGAAACATTCCACGTTGCCCAGTAAGTTCCTTCACGACATCATTTGCAAATGTGTGGGCAACGAAGCGTGCATCTTTGATATCAGCTTTATAGCTTTTTGAAACAAGCACCTTCGCTTGAGGCACATAATAGAGGTAGGTCTCAAATGTGAGTTCACTTCCCAAAATTTTATAGCCGGCTCGAATTAAAAATTCGGTGCCAATTTTTTTCCAAGAATCAAATTTGAATCCACCTGGGTCGGCATCGACTGGCTTTAATCCCACCTTGCTCACGTCTTCAAGAAAAGCGGCTGGCTTAATGAACTCAAAGTAGCCACTAACCAAAAGATCGTTGTTCAAAGTATCGAAGAGGTCTTTGCCTGCTTTGAGGTTGTTCTTTGCTAATCCAGGGGTGCCGAGATATTGAAGGCTAGGGAGCGCGAGCAAACTTCGCTTGAGGTTTGCGTCTCCAACTTTGATAAAAATTCGACCAGTTGTTTCTTCGGCTCTCGCAGAAAAAATCCAAAAAACAATTGTCATTAAAAGAAATATTTTTTTCATTTCATACTCCCTATTCAGGAAAACCTAAAACTACACCATCAATCATAAAAATCGAAGCCAAGCGACTGGGCGGTGGCGGAAACGGCGCTGCATCGTCAACGGCCCGCAAAACACGTTCATCGAATACGGAGTTACCAGAAGATTTAGTAATTTCTCTTTTTATCACGACGCCTTGATCATTCACATACACAGCAACTTTTGCATTTAGTTTCATATTGCTCAGCCAAGAGGGCAGTGACCAGTGTTTACGAACTTGATTTTCAAAAACACCAAGATAGTCGTCATGGTCCAACTTTGCGATCCCCGTGAGCGAACTTCCTTTGGAAATTTCATTGCCCTTAACGGGCGCAGTGGCTTTGCCATCCGCCTTTTCTGCAGAGGACTTTTGATTTTTTTGTTGTAGCATTTTTTCTATTTTACTCATGGCCTCAAGCCGTTTCAGCGCCGCATTTTGGTCGTTTTTGACCTTTTGCAAATTTACTTTGGTTGGATCTGTTTTGGGCACCAACTTTTTATCCACAGAGACCGGCGGCGCCGGTGGGGGAGGAGTGTCGAGCGTTTTAACTTCGGGTTTCGGTGAAGCCGCAGGTTCAAGCGGAGGAAGTTCCGCCTGCTTGGTTGGCAATGCAACCATGTCGACGCGAATTGCTCTCTCGAGTTCGATGGGCGTACTGGGATAGAAAACTGCGCGAACCGCGACCACAATAAATAGAGCCAGATGACCTGCGACAGAAAGTGCAAGTGCGCGATCAAAGGTTAAATTTTCTGTAAACGATGTGATTTTTTTCACTGGCCTGTTTTCGGTATCGTGACCAAGCCGATGTTCAATATTCCGGCCGCACGAATTTCTCCCATAACCTCTGCCACAAAACCATAGTCCACAGCCCTATCGGCTTGTAAATAAATCTGCTTGTTTTTTCGCGTTTCAAATATGGCGTGAAGTCGAGTTCGAAGATCGTCATTCGCGATAGTCTGATCACCGACATATAGTTTTTTATTCTTGCGAATTTCCAAAACAAAAGGTTCGTCGTTTGTTGGCACACCTGAGCTCGCAGTCTCTGGCAGATCGATATCAATCCCCTGTTGCATCATAGGTGTCGTAACCATAAAAATGATCAGCAGTACAAGCATAACGTCAACGAGTGGGGTGACGTTGATTTCGCTCATTGCAACTCTACTTTTGGCTGACGAGGTATTGAATCCCATGGTGACCTACTGATCTCTAAAAAAGTTTCGTTTTGCGATATTGAGAAAATCAGATGCAAAATTATTCAACTCAATTTCAAACTTACGAACACGAGTAATAAAATAATTGTAAGCCACAACTGCGGGAATAGCAGCGAACAATCCGACCGCCGTAGAGAATAAGGCTTCGGAAATTCCAGGCGCAACGACGGCCAGGCTAGCTGAACCGCTGCTTGCGATGTGCCCAAATGAAGTCATAATTCCAATGACTGTACCGAGTAAGCCAATGAATGGTGCTGTACTTCCAGCAGTTGCAAGAAAGCCAAGTTGGGCTTCAGCAGTTGCGAGTTCGGTGTCGATAGATTTTCGCAATGAGCGCTCAAGATTATCAAGGCCCGAGAGGCGTGGAGCAACATCGGTAGCAGACGATTTTTGCCCAGCCAGTGCGGAGTCGGCAATTCTCTGCAACTCCAAATAGCCTGCTTTGAAAACATGAGCGACGCTGCTTTGAGGAAAGTCTTTTACATCATTATAGATAATATCAAGACTAGTTGCCTTCCAAAAGCGATCGGTAAAATTCTCATTTGCAGTCTTTAACACCCGAAATTGAAAATGTTTTTTGATGATAATTGTCCATGCCACAATTGAGGCACCAATCAAAACCATCAGCAAAACCTGAACAGGCAAACTTGCTGAAAGTATTGAATCCAAAATTCCAGTTTTGACTGCGACTTTAACGGGGGCGGCATATGCATAATTCATAGCGTTCAGGCTAATGCGATATCAAAGATAGATCAACCGCGTTTTTGTATGAGTAATTGTCTGACTAAGTGCTAAATGTTGGGAAGTCTGGTCTAAACATCTAGAGGTGGAGTTGATCGGCCTCTGGAGTGATTATTCCGTTCACACCTTGTTTGATTAAAATTTGAATTTGCTCTCGATCTTCTATTGGACCGATAAAGATACGCTTGTGTCGTCGCAAGACCTCGTCAACCATCGAGTGATTGATAATCTCGAGGCGGTTCCAGTGCAATGGACCAATCATTATATCGGCTGCAAAATTTAATGCAGGACCAAGGCCCAGTGAAGTGGCAATTTTCAATTTCGATAACAGAGGTCGACTAGACCCATACAGCCAACGAGCTTCTGAGTTGCGAAAGTCTCTTAGAACGCCGTCTCGCTCGCTGTGAATAACAACACGATCATTGGCATTGTATTTTGTGATGAGTTCTTTCATAGCTGTGTCGATCTGTTCCGCATGGTCGCACATATTAAGTATGAGGCGATGATGGGGAAATGTTCTTAAGAACTCGTCGAGTTTCAAAATTTTCATTCCCTTTCCACGAAAATCAAATTCGCCCATTTTGTTTTTGAAGTTAAAGCCAGCATCCAGATTTTCAATCTCTTGGGCGGTATGCATGATGATTTCGCCTACGCCGTTCGTTTGCGAACTCAGCTCTTTGTCAGCAAGTAAGAAGAAAGTGTGATCATGGGTAAAACGAACATCCGCCCACAAAATTATGTCTTCACCTATAGCTGCCGCCGCCTGAAATCCCTCGAGTGAGTTCGGTGGAAAACGTTTTGGTAGACCCTGGTAGGCGATAACGGCCGGGTTCGCATAACTGGACTTGGCACTAAAATACGGGTGACTTAATTCTTCATGGTGTACATTGAGACCCTTTTGCCTCAAATAAAACCCGACCAAAGTCACACATAGAACGAGAACTAACGAGGAGAATAAAATTTTTTTGAGCCCAATCATTTTTATAAATCCTTAAAAGATTTGAAGAAATATTAAATCTGTCTTGTGATCTTTGCGTCCATTTAGGTCATTAAAAAGCGTATTTAGTTTGACCTTTTCTCGATTTTCGATTAGTTTTCATCTCGAGAAATGGCATTCATGGGCTTTCTTTCGACATTATATGGGGGACCACGAAATGGTCCTGAACCTTACCGGATAAGGGGTTGAAAATGAACAAAATAAATCGAAAACTCGAATACGCGTTAATTGCTCTAAAGCATATGCGAACAAAACAGCCGGGAGAGCTAACGACCGCAAAAGAAGTTTGCAGTCTGTACACCACACCGTTCGATGCGACGGCACGTGTTCTACAGATTATGGCTCAAAAGGGATTGTTGAAATCAGAGCAAGGTGCGCATGGCGGCTACTTGATTTTGCGTGATTTGACCAAGGTCAATCTATACGACCTAATCGAGTCAATCTTGGGGCCAATCGAAATGGCGAAGTGTCTTCAGCTCGAGCCCGGGCAAAATTCGACATGTGAAATTTTTGATACCTGCAATATTGTTTCACCCATTCACATTCTTAATAAGCGGCTGGTGGACTTCTATAAGGGAGTAACACTTGGTGAGCTTTTTGATAGCAGAAGTTCACGCCATATGGGTGCACCAGTACAAGCAGTTATGGAAAGTTCGGCAGAGTAAACAAAGCAATTGGAGTGTTTATGGAAATAAAATCCAACTCTGCGATTGCTGATGCATCAGAGTATAAATATGGATTTGAAACGGAGATTGAAACAGACTCTTTGCCCAAGGGATTGTCTGAGGAGGTCATTCGGCTCATTTCAAAAAAGAAAAATGAACCTGAGTTTATGTTGGAGTTTCGTTTGAAAGCTTATCGTCATTGGTTGACGATGCAAGAACCGACTTGGGCGAATATCTCGTATCCGAAAATTGATTTTCAAGACATCGTCTATTATTCAGCGCCAAAGGCGAAAACAGAAGGACCGAGCAATCTTCAAGATCTTGACCCTGAATTGTTAAAGACATTTGAGCGTCTAGGTATTCCACTCTCGGAGCAAAAAAGGATTAGTGGTGTTGCGGTCGATGCTGTCTTTGACAGTGTTTCTGTCGGAACTACTCATCAAGAAACACTTGCCGAGCACGGCGTGGTTTTCTGTTCAATATCCGAGGCCGTTCACACTCATCCTGAAATCGTAAAAAAATATTTAGGATCAGTGGTCCCGTTTACTGACAATTTTTACGCTGCTCTGAACGCTGCAGTGTTTACTGACGGTTCATTTGTGTATATTCCCAAAGGAGTCCGTTGTCCCATCGATTTGTCGACGTACTTTCGAATCAATGCCAAAGACACTGGTCAGTTTGAACGAACTTTGATTATTGCAGATGAAGGCAGCTATGTGAACTATCTAGAGGGGTGTACGGCTCCGCAAAGAGACAGCAATCAGTTGCACGCTGCTGTCGTCGAATTGGTTACTCATGACGATGCTGAAATTAAGTATTCGACAGTTCAGAATTGGTACACGGGCGATAAAGAAGGTAGAGGCGGAATTTACAACTTTGTAACTAAGCGTGGTAAATGCCAGGGGAAAAACTCAAAAATTTCTTGGACCCAAATTGAGTCAGGATCGGCGATCACCTGGAAATATCCAAGCTGTATTTTACTCGGTGAGGGTTCACAGGGAGCATTTTATTCGGTAGCGCTGACTCATGATTACATGCAAGCCGACACCGGAACCAAAATGATTCATATCGGAAAAAACACCAAGAGCACGATCATATCAAAGGGGATTTCGACTGGGCATTCAAGCAATAGTTACCGAGGGCAAGTGAAGATTATGTCTTCAGCTGAGGGAGCGCGCAACTATTCACAGTGTGATTCGATGTTGGTTGGAGATAAATGTTCTGCCAATACCTTTCCGTATATTGAAGTCAAAAATAAAACCGCTGTGCTTGAGCATGAGGCATCAACCTCCCGAATTAGTGAAGATCAGATTTTTTATCTTCAGTCTCGTGGACTTGATACCGAGGGTGCAATTTCTATGTTGGTCAATGGCTTTTGCAAAGATGTATTTAAACAGCTTCCTCTCGAATTTTCAGTTGAGGCAGTGAAATTGATTGAAATGAAACTTGAAAATAGCGTGGGTTGAGGAGGATCAGTGTCTAATACCATTTTAAAAATTAATGATTTGCATGCATCGGTTGACGGAAAAGAAGTTTTAAAAGGAATTAATCTAACGATTAACGCTGGAGAAGTTCACGCGATTATGGGGCCAAATGGTTCTGGAAAAAGTACTTTGTCTAAAGTTATTGCCGGACATCCTTCGTATCAGGTCACAAGTGGAACCGTAGAATACGAAATCAATTTTCAACTCAGAAATTTGCTGGACATGGAACCAGA
>CAYONZ010000081.1:0-9984 GCA_964405465.1 uncultured Bdellovibrionales bacterium
ACACAAACCACATCTGGGTCATTCAGTATCAACAACACACTTACATCTTGGGAAAATTTCAAAAACCGTTGTGCCCAGGGTCGCCAATTTGAAATTATCAGAGACCTTGATCTTTATGAAAGCATCATCAAACAAGATTCAAACCTTCAAGAGCAAGTAATTTTGGGAACATCATTTCTATCTTACCGCAGGCACGCAGAAAATTTAATTGGCAGAAAAGTCACGCATAAACCATTTTTGAGTCGACCCAAGGAACCAGCCCCCGAGTTCATCTTCAATGTTCGGCAAAAACTAACTCTCCAACACAACCGCGTGTTAAAATTGAAAAAACAAAGCTCAACAATACTTTGGATTCTTACCCAAGATAGGTATCGCAGTCTACCACTAGGAGAGATGTTCGATCTTCTCTACCCAGGAGAAAAATTCAATGTCTGGAGTTCACCCGCTCGAGTCTATAAGGCCATCCAATACGCTCGAACCGAGCTAGCGCTTCACAAGATCCCATTGGAGATTGAAATCTTTAAAAAGGCTGTACGACTCATCAGTGGGGAGAGTTTCGCTCTTTTGTACAATCAAGAATCTATCCCGTATTTGCAAAATTCCCATTGGCAAGAAATCGTCATATGGCTCCAAGCTCGAGAACGAAGCTACTTTACACGCCAACAGTACATGGACCACTTCAATCTGGGGCGCAGCCTTGCCATTAATAAACTCAATTTATTTATAAAAGAGAAGAGCCTCCGAATTGAAGGCAAAGGGAGTCGCAGGTTCTATCACCTAACATCCACAAAACAACGGAGCGGAACATCAGTCATCACGTAGGGCGGAGCCGAATTATACACTCGAAAAGTGTAATTCAATATGGCATCATAGAAGCCATCTGGATCCCGAGAATTAGTGTCGCCTACTCGTGCAAAATCAATAAGTAATTTTTGTCTGCTATAGTAAGAGGGAATCATAGGCCCAAACAAGCTGCTCGAGTCAAAACGTAAAAATTCTTGAAACTGTTGAAATACGCCAAGAGGTCCGATCGAAAGAAAACGTTCACCATCAGATATATATCCGTAGTCCAAACGTGAAGCCCAATGTTGAAGTTGGTCATCCCAATAAATCACAAGACCCTCAAAATTTGATTGGCCAATTGCAACGGCTGGCCCGCGCACGCGACAGACTGTTCCCACTCCATGATTGTCAAGAGCTGCTTCCCCCGCACTCAAGACTCGATCAAAGTATTCACCATTCAAAACTGCCAGCTGCGAAACATCAAAAGCTTCAGCTCCTTTAACGGCAACTAACTCTGAATTAGCACACTGCCCATTGAGATTTTTAATCGTTCGCAATGACCAATCTCCACTTGAAACGTCACGTGATAGAGTTTTTTCGGCCTGATTAACGCCAGAGCAAGACACCCTTCTCTGACTCGTATAAATGACTGGTTTACCATCATAGCTTGTGCCATTGCCACTCAACGACTCTGTGGCATTGGGATCAGAAGTGCGCGTCGGGACCCCTGCTGAAACCAAGTCGGCCGGCTTGCAATTTTGAAAGAGAACAAAAAGCAAAACCAACAGCGGCCCAATAAGTATTTTCGAATATAACCTTTGCATCTATACTCGTATCGGTCATTTTGGGGCATCAGTGAATATCGAGATGCGGTTGAATCAATATATACAAGCCCACGAGAGAAATTCAAAATCAGACGCAACAAGGAGACTCTCGATAAAAAAAATCGGAGTGTTCTCAATTTGAGACACTCCGATGAAAAAACTTGTATTTTCTTTTAGAAAAATTGAACAGCTTAATTTAAAGGACAGCACCGACCTGATTGCCGTACCAAGACTTTAAAATTTCTTTCATTGTCTCTGGAGTGGTAGCCCAGTTGGTGGCCGTCTCGCTGATCACTGAATTCAACTGTGCTTTGTTTCCCTTTACGGCCTCAAGAACTGCGCCTTGAATTTTGTTGATATCAACTCCGTACAATTTTTTAGAAAAATCAGAAATATCTGCCGCAGTTCTTGCTCTGCTTTTGCCGAGTTTCGCCCAGTCGTTCAAGACTCGCGCCACTTTGATTCCAGTTTCTGCACTCAAATTGTATTTTGCTGCAAACTGCTCACCGGCAGTTTTGATAATTGATTTCTCACTGCGAGCCACATCACCAACTATGTCTCGGCTCTTACCCCCCGTTTGATTCAACGCATTTCCAAAATCATCATACAAAACGCCATCGGCCGATTGCCATGCCCAACCACTGTATGAGCTCAAGAATCCATAAGTGTCATAGTAAGTGTAGGTTCCATATTTCAAAAAGTAGCTATTGTCGAAGAATGGATCTTCAATGTCGATGACTTTCAAACCATCTGAATAGTAGTTACATCCAGGACCTGGCATTCCTGAACCACAACGAAAGCCATAAACATCGTACCAAGAGTTATATCCCGGATCGATCACCACAACTCCGCCGCCGTTTGATGAAGGAGGTTGGTTGGTATTGCTACCACCAGAAGACGGAGGCGTAGAACCACCTGTCGAAGGATAAGTTGAACCACCAGTGGAAGGCGACGTGCCCCCTGTTGATGGAGATGTTGATGGATAGGTACTGCCAGTACTTGGACTTGGTGCCACCACCACAACTGGAGATCCCCCACTGTCACCACCACCACAAGCCGTGATGAGCCCACTCGATGCCAACGCCATCAGCGCGAGACTCGCACGCCCTAGGTCTTTTAAATCGATTTTCTTTACACTTTTATTCATTTCTTCCCCCTTTTGTTTATATGCAATTTTTTTGATACACGCGTTGTTCTCAAACAAACGTTCAACCCACCGCTCAAGCCACAAATGAGCAAATATAGATGAATAAATATTGTTTGTTTAATCACATCAGCTGCCGACCCCCGACAACTCGATACTGAACGCGCGTACAAAGTGAGATTTTGCAAGTGATGTACCAGCAGCAAAATTTAATTTTCATGTTGATTCAGAGTCGATAAGCCACCATGGCGCAGCGCGCACTGGAGCTGTGAGCGAAAATTTCGAAGTGGTTGCAAACAAACGCTGCAAACAAGTAGTCGAATCGCACCTCGTTTTTTTTGATTAACAATTTGGATTTTATCTCACTTTAAAAAAATCGAGATGCAGACACGCCACTTCTTCGGGACGCGAGGGCCCTGTTTTTTTATTGAAGTCATTGATCCATTTAGTGATTGTGCGCAGAAGCTCGTCGTAATCTTCCGCACTCAAACTCTGCACCACTGAATAATGAATCGATTGAGGATCACGAAGCTGAATGCTTTCTTGAGCTTTAAACATCCAGTTCTGATGTGAATGAGTTGTTAGCGGATTCTCTTTGGGTAAGTGAATATCACCAGACTTCCACTTCCATTTCTGGTCTTTGTGTTCGACCAAGCCCATCACTTGAAGCCGAGTGAGATAGGATTCAAGCATTGAACTCTCTAAACGAAAACGCGACGCCAAACTTTCAAGAGTCTGAAGCGACGGAACACTCACCGCAATATGAAGAGCAGCGTAGATCCAACTTGAATAGTATGTTTGCCAATTAAGATTAGCTTCGTGATTTGCGATCGGGATCTGGCCGCGCACCTGTGATTTGAGTTCAAGATGTTTGGCCTTTTCACGCTTTATTCGCGAAGCGATGTTTTGCCGATAAGCCTGTGCGCTCGCTCGATCGTATTCGAGAAGCGAGTGCAGATGTTGAGCCTCGCTCTCATTGAGATGCAAAAAAGTAGCGAGCAAAAAACATTGGTCGGGAGTCAAATGCAAGGGGCCGTTGATGACTCGTGAAAGGTAAGACCGTTGGCATCCGGCGGCCTCCGCCAGCTGTGTGATTGAAAATCCACCCTCCTGATTGAGCGCCAACAAAAAGCTTTTGTAGTCTTTAAAATCAAATACGGTTTGCACAAGACTCCCTTGTCGAACTCCAGGCCACCACTCGATCCGTTACCTGTGCCCCAGCCATCACGCCCAATCCGTTACATTTTAGCACGTTCTCCGTACTATTTTAACAACAGATATCTTGGTCTTTTTAATGCAACGTGGCATATTGGGTTCAACAAAAATACAGGCCATAATTCATGGCCAATAAAGGAGATAACCAGTGAAAAACACTATGCTTTTTTCGTTGAACCCCGTCGCAACCCACTCCCCAAAATGGGGGACGGAGCTCGGGTTTGTGCCTGAGAATACCAACTCCAACGCCGCAAAATCGGCACCTCCGTCGCGCAAATTGACCCAGCAGGGCCCGGCAAAGGCCGCGGTTTTGACTATGGCTGCAATGGCTTTTGGTGCCCTTTTGAGTGCTGCTCCGTCCCCTGCCGAAGCAGCCACGCCAAACTACCGACCGAGCGCTATACGGGAACTTGACCTCGGAGCACCGCTCGTTGGCTTCGATGACCCGATGGTTGATTACGCGGAAAAACTGACCCTGCCGGGTCTGGCCTATTTAGTTTATGATCCCATCGCTCGCAGTGAAATGTACTGCCTAACCGGCCCCAAACAGGCTCTCACAGCGCAGTCTCGTCAGGCCATTCAACAGACCACTCTCAGTCAGGCGCGCATTGCTTGCATTCAAGCATACGGCGCCGAAAAAGACTGCGACGTCATTACAAACAGCATGCAGATAACCAAACAAGGCCAAGAGTCCTTCGACTTTGCTCAAAACTGTTGGTCATCAAGAGTTTTCTCTCGGGTGATCATCAAACACAGCAGTCTAGAGAAGTGTACAAAGTGATCGATTAACTAAATTAGTTTTATTTATATCAATATTAAGGAGAATTAAAAATGAAAACTCAATTAAAAATATTCACACTCACACTAATGGTCATATCTGCGATAGGCGCTTCAGCACACGCCTCGGGAGATCCTGGCATAGAAAAAATCAATTCCGACACATATTTCATCCATGACCCAAATGATGTCACTAGTAACAACTCTCTAAAGTATGCGATCGTAAACGGTGATTTTTTAAAAGAAGACCGCGACCAAGTCAAAGCGCGGACGCTAGCTCAAGCAACACTTGAATGTTATAGAAAATTTGGCTCAACCGATAATTGTGTCATTCTCCAAAAGTCTTTCGTGATGATGCGGGATGTAGCATCTTCATACACCACTGGTATGTGGTACTTTTCTGCCACGGTGGTCATCAAAAGGCGTAATGCAGCCAAAGCCCCGCCAACGAATCAGGAGCAAGACTCTGGTGGCTACACCTCAAACTGACGACAACAATAGATAGAACTGTCGGAGCATTCGAAAAATGAAAAACGCAGAGCAAGCTACAAAAATTTCGCAGTCAAGAGTTCACTCTTTGGCGAGCTTTGCATTTTTCATGAAGACATATTTCGGAAGTTTTTCAGAAATAATGAATCTTAGAAAAATATCAATCAAACCCCAAATAAAATCCCTCACCCCCACTTTCTTGATCGTGAGTGCTACGCTAGTGGCACTCACGATCACCCCTTTTGCACAGGCGCGGAATTTCGAAAATCAGTCTTCTACTCAGGCACTCAACACAGAAATTCCAACTTCACCCCAAAATGGCAAGCGAACTCTAAGTGAATCAAGCGAACGAATTGAACCGTCACCCTTTAGTGCCGCTGAGTTTTTTGCGCGCCCTCTTGAAGAGTGGATGATCATCGATCGAGAATCCATCAGCAGTGGCCACCAAGAGGCCAAGCGAAAATGCCGACAAAAATACCCAAACAACCAACAACGTATGAATGATCCCAACTGTCGATTTGAGACGACCGTCAAAACCAAGTGGTCTTCTGAACTTGCATTTCAAATGATTTTAAAACTCAAAAACAAACAACATCTTCTCGAAGACAACGATCGGACCGCAAATTTCTTTTCTCTACTAAAAGATTTTTATTTAGATAAAAACTTCATCTGCAAAGACCAGGTCACTTGGCTCTATTTTCATGGGCTGACAAGTGGACAGCAAACCCAAAGTGAAAACGAGCTTTTTAAAAAATGTGCCATTAGCATAAACATGCTCGATGACTACACTTGGCTCGAAAGAGCGCAAAATCAGGTTTTAGAAACAGAGAATCAAGATCGCCAACCCAGCATAAATGAAAAACAATCTAGCGAAGAGCGGGCACTCAAACAAAACCGTGTCACGGTAAAGTTACCGGTCGAAAATCTTGAAAGTATCGACCTTGTTTTGGTTAGCCCCGGAGAGACTTTTCGAAGTCAATGGGGCCATGTGATGTTTCGTCTCAACTTTACTACTCCAATTGTGAACGGCAATGAGGCAAAGAGCCTGTATTTTACGGTCTATGAAGATCCGAATCTTAAAAGCGGATTGCTAAATTTTATGCCGGGCCTTTTGGGTCAGTCGCAATTGCGAGCCGAGTTCTGGAGTGAGGGATCTCTCACTCTCGGCTACTTTCTGCAAAAAAGAATATTAGATTTTTATCGACTTGGTTTTTCTAAGAGTGAAAAGCAGACATTTTTAGCGTTTGCGAATTCCATGCATCAGAATGGATATGGCTCCTGGCAACATGCTTCGCAAAATTGCACAAGTACCGCTATCGATTTATTGCACGCCTCGAGTTCAAAATTCCGAAATGAATTTCTAATGGATCTCACTCCAGCACAGTTGATTGAACATCTAAAAAACATTCCCCAGATATTTACCGAACAAGGTCGAATCGATCTTTCAGGAGAAGAATGAGATGGCGCTAGTATTTGAACAAATAAAACTCAATCAAAACACACACGCCAAAGTAGATCTCACGAATGCTCATACGCAGAAACGGAGAAAGATATGAAAATATTAAATGCGCAAAAAAGAATCCTACTGGCACTCTGCAGCCTTACCTTTGCTCTGGGTTATTTCACCAATACGGAACAGGCACAAGGCGCAAATACAGAAGTGGCATTACCCACACGCGATCAGTCCGAAAATTTTAAAAACCTTATTGAAGAGTTGAATAAGACCGCATTGAACACGGCACCGAAATCAACTGCGCCCCAAAATACAGGTCAGAAAAAACCCGTATCAACCAAAATGGCCAAGACAAATCCACCAAAGCCAGAGAACTCGCAAGCTAGTTTGACTCCGTCATCTTTGCCAGTAAAAGACATGAACGAAAGACCAATTCTCATTGCAGATGGCGGAGGTGACGGTGCTGGCCCCGGCTCAGGAAGTGGCGGAAATTTTTCAGATCTTAAAGCAAAGATCATAGAACGCTCAAGCGCTCAACCAGCTCAATCCACGGCTTTAAGTGAGCTCGACCAAAAAGAGTGTTTGAGCCGACTCAATCGCGAGTACGGATTTTTGATCTTAAATCTTGAACACTACAGTCAATTTAAGAATTATAAATCCAGAAATTTGGTTTCCGAGATCAATCAAGACTATTCGAAACCGATTTTTGTTTTCAAAGAAAAGCTCGAGTTGGCCTTGAAGTCAAAAGATGCCATCAATTACCCTTATGAAAGGGTCATCACGATCAGCGATGGATTCTGTCAAACGCTAAAAGACACCAAGACCGTTTCACTTGATGTGCAAACTCTGCTCTTTCATGAACTTGCACGCATTATGAAACTCGTCGATCCCTCTCCCGAATATCCGCTGTCTTCTGATTTCAATCTTGAGATGTTGAACCGTGCGAGTGGTTACGCCAGCTCAGATGGGTTTTTACTGACCAGATCACCACGAGGAGTCTACGCGCACGCATTGATTCGTGCACTCATCGACTCTGAAGACTCAACAGAACTTCGCGCGATACTTTTTGCAACAGCTATCGAAAAAGTTCCGCTGCATGATCTGCAAGTGCAAAGTCAGAATTGTTTTTTGACTTTTCAAAAATCTGACCAAGCCAAGAACCAGATCTTGTGTCATCAAAAAATTCTTGAGACCTATAAAACTTACGAGATCTCTCTCGATACTGCCACCGAATTGTTGCGCGAAACCTGCAGTGCGATTCCAAGTCAAAATGTGACTTCAAAATTGCAATGCCTGCGCAGAGGAGTTTCGGCACTCGCCATCCCTAGACTCAACAATCAAATGAGCGTCTGTCTTTCTCTCAACAACCCGACCAACCAACTCGATTGTTTGAGTGTTTTTTTTGATGATCTTTAGAATGGAGCCTCCTAAAGACGGCGCCAATACTTATGAGGGAGACGGCCATGCAGAAGTTGGAACAGCTGCGGACGTGTCAGTTTTGATCTATCTAATAGCGATCACTCCGCAGAAAACCGCAAAAGGAGTTTGGACAAGCGCAATTTGTCACTTTGTCAAAATCTCTACAGGTGAAAAAAATATGCGCTGTGGTAGAATCGCGTCGTAGCTAAATTTTGCTAAGGAGTTCTTATGAAATTTTTTATTGTTCTCTTGTCGACAATTGGTTTCTCAACGTCTTCATTTGCTGCTCTCATGTTTACTAATTGCAAAAACCAAAATAACGCTGTCGCAAGTTCGATATCGTTCACTCTAGTACCCGGACTACATGATGATACAGGTATTACTTACAAAGACGGTGCAAAAACTTATAAGGGAGACGGCAGTGCAATAGAAACGTCTACAAGCGACCGCAATACATACAACAATGAAATCGCGGTCGAAGGTTCAGTGAGTGAATCGCAAACCTCACCTCCGAAATCTTCAGCGACGTCGAAATTGAAAATTGATATGCGCATATTCACGGCCAAAGAGAACAAGGGCACAGCGAAGATTGAAATGTATAAACCAAAAAGCAAAGTCCTGCTGTGCACCCAAACTGAATAGGCAGATGGCACATTCGAGCTTTTGCAGGCTGTTAGTTACTAATTGCTCGTAAAGCCAAGAGTACCAGGTCACTCTTGGCTTTTTTTTACAACAGGGTTGTTCAAAAAGAATGCTTTGAGGATTTCCTCAGCATCAATCTCCCACCAGCGAGTAGGGCACGATTCCTGCCGAGTAGTTGTCATTCGGTACAGTCATTTTATTCTTAATTAGAGCCGGAGGTCGCTGTTCTTGTCGCCCATGAAAAAGATACTGCGAAAGACCGCTATTCACACCTGTCGAAGTTTTTCTAATCACGGCATCCAACACATCGACATTGTTTGGATTGAAAAGATAGCCATGCTCATCAAAATTAATCATGTAGTCGAAACCTTGGGATGAGCCGGAGTTGTAGAAGTGATTGTCAAAATATGACTTACACATTACAGGATCAGTCCTACACCCATTGACTTGGTTGTCGGCATCAATTGCCGTGCTCACTGCCGGATACACTTGGCCATAAACCGTGGTGTTAAAAAGTATATTCGGAGATCGCTTCTCTGCCTTACCAAACTTACGGTAGTGATCTGCTAATTCAGTTGAGGAATACGGGTTCAAGTCCGAATAGAGATATTTGTAATCGACATCACTAAATTCTCGAGAGTTGGTCAACAAAGTTGGATCCTGAAGATTAACAACTGACTCCACAATGATATCGTCTGAGTTAAACACAAAGCCCTTGGTGGAAAGGAGCACTTTCACCGTTTCCAAGGTATCTTGTGAGGCATCGGCCACGACGACTTGCGACTTTTGCACCGTTATTATGGTGTTCCCTCGAATTGCTGAATAGGTAAAGCGACTCTTTTTTGCAAAGTAGTAACGGATAATATGCACGAGGCGTGGGTCATTACTTGCAGTCATCGTATGGCAGCTGCGAAATTTGAAACCAAGGTCCGCAGCGGGAGGAGGCGTCACCACCCCATCGCTGCACTTTTGAATATACCTATTGCCATTGTCAGAGCACATCGTGCCTGGCAAGACAGCTTCTTTTTTGTAATAGTAGTCAATATTGTCACCGTCTTTGTATGTTACCGCGGTCGTACCTGTTCCGACTGTGCAACTCCTTTTGGTGGTGGCCCCAGAAGTATTGCCTGTTCCGGTTCCTGGTGTACCGCTAGTTCCAGTACTTCCTGTACCAGCCGTACTTCCTGTTCCGGTTCCTGGTGTACCGCTAGTTCCAGTACTTCCTGTACCAGCCGTAC
>CAYONZ010000082.1:0-9133 GCA_964405465.1 uncultured Bdellovibrionales bacterium
GGAATTGACTGTTTATAGACCTTTGACCTGACAAGAAAATCGACAGCTTTTTGATCTTAAATAAGAACTGTTTACACGGTATTTAAACACGACTGAAGTTTAAACATCTGCTTCGCTACTCAATCGCCCAAACGGCCACCTACGAGCGGATAACAATGCAACTCGCTGCTCACTCAAAAGTTCTAGAAAAGGTCGCCAAGATCTGTCACCAAGAACACAATTTAGGCAACCTATGTATAACTAAAATAGGTTTAAGCCCTTAATATGCCAGGGCATTGGTTGGTTTCATCTAGGGCACAGGACTTGCTGCGTGGCTTTAGACTATGAAAGTGCGTGGTTCGTTTGCTGCAAATTTGAAAGCTAATCATCCAAACCGGTTGAGCTCGCTAGGCCGAGGCCAATACTTACGCAAGTATTCCTTTGCATGGATAGCTTCGTGCGTGGTTCTAAGTTCGCCAACAGGATGGGCAAGTTCCTTGGGGAAACATGGTGAATGCTCCGACCTTGTGGTCACAGACGTAGGGGTACCGAGCAAAAACCTATCGGCGCCATCATCTTCTCCTTCAACATCTTCAGTGGCAAAAGGTGATTCCCATTCGAGCGAGGCAAATAAGAGCCAATACCCGCTTCCCTCCCTTTCTAGTTTGGCATTCTATGCTCACGACGATCATCTGCCGCGAACTTTCTTGGTCGATAAATATCGAATGCATCAAGTCCTGTTCGATATAGACTTTCAAAACTTTGTCAAAAATAATTTTCATTTGATTTCGGCAACGGCTCGGCAGAAACAACTCGAGGGACTTACTGAGGCAACGAAAATCTATCAGACCTCTCTGAAGTCACATGGTGATTTGGTTTTGCGAACCAACAAGGCAAAGAAAGTTTCTCCTGAAAAAATAATGCAAATTGCGAAGGCGCAGACTCAGCTTGATCAAGATCGCCAGAGTTTGCAGAAGATCTATGGAGACGCTGTGCAGTTGGTAGATGGCGATGGCACTCGCTTTAAGAACGTCAGCACATGGATTGAAATTTTAAAAAAACGTCTGGCTGCACTTGCACGTCTTGAGAATGAAATCTCCGAACGCGCAAAGACCCAAGACTCACCTGAACAACTGAAGTGGAAAGAATTGGGGCTTTACCTCATAAACGAAAGTGCATCTATTCTGCAGATTTTAAAAACCATCCAATTCAACTTAGATGTACTTGAAGTTTCAACTCGGTCTTCCCAAGATGCTATGAAGGCCGCCCGTAATACTCTCGAACTACCCCAATATGAATTCATTGCTCCGCCTATTACTGAACAAGAATCCTCCAAGACAGGCCTCATGGTGAAAAGTGATCGCCCGCTTGTTGAACGAATTGGCCTACGACCTCTTCTTGAAAAGGTGGGATTGCTAAAACCCAAGCCAAATATTTTAAGACCGATTGAAATTGAACTCTACCCAGGACTCACTGTTGGTGTTCACCAAGCTCTTCCTGAAGAACCCCGCAAAGGCGATGCTGTTTTCATCGCTAACACCAAAGGGGTGCTGACAACAAATTCGTTACGCCGAGATCTTTGGAACTTGAGCATCGATTCGCTTCCCTGGCTAAATGTGTATCACATTCAGCTCAGCAAAGAGCCACCAACCCCATGGGTCAAAGGGATGAAAGTCTCTTTCAAGCAAAAAGGCAATTATGGCGAATTGAAAGCTGTAACCTATAAGCCCGAGTCCTTGTTTTTTAATTTAGAGCAAAGCAGTTCGCAGCTGGCAAGATATCGCTTTTTCACCTGGGGATCTCCAGATTCTATGTATCCAATTTCCCCGGGTAGGCCTGGAATCAGGCTATTTCCGATGGGAGTATCCAAAGACGGACAGAGTTTTCTGATGAGCCACAATAGAAAGATCCACAGCGCATGGCTAGAGTCGAATGGATCGACGATTCCTTTTGTTACCGTTTCGACAGACATGCTTCGCCAGATTGTGAATCGAGCCAAAGCCATTGAATCGCGAGCCACATGGTCTCTCCAACTAGCTCGGAGTTTCTTTTATGCTGCCTCAATGCAGACTGCTGTAGCAAGAGAATGGACCTACAAGGAATTGCAGCAGCCCTTCCCTGTAGGTAGCCTGGCAGGTCGGCTCTTTAAAGATTTGAACGGCAAGCGCGACTTCCGCCTTGTGCGCATTACAGAACAAACACATCATTCTCAAGATTTGGTTTGGACCGATCCGGATTTGATATGGCAGGGCTTCCGCATTGGAGATGTGATTTTTAAAGGTGATCAGCAGCTGAATGATGTGATAGATGTCAGCCCGATTTATCGCCTGGTCGCTCGTGAATATGCAGAGGTTCTTGGCTTTAAAACAAATGGCGATATCGTCGTCTTTTGTCGAAATAAGGTTGAGAAATACTACAAAACTGAGGTGCTCACGATGTCACCTCGTGATCTGTCCGGATTCGGCAATCTACCCGTTACCGCAAATGGCCGACGTGACCTAAGCAACACGCTAGAAGCTCCAGCCTATTTCAGTCACTTTACTTCACCCGCCGACGTGGATTTTCAATCAGAAAGAGAATTTATCCGCTACCAGCGCTATGTTGAGGAATCGCAAACTCTACCCAAGTTCGAAATTCAACAGTTGCGAAATCTTTTTCAAGGCGACGGATTTCTTGATCGCAAAATAAAGATGCTCTCTTTTGAGAGCAACCACGAGACATTGAAACTAAAGAGGGAACTTGACCGATCATTATCTTATGAAGACTTTCAAGTTAAAGTTTTGCAGGATTTTGATTCTCATGTTGTTGAAGATCTCAATGAAGAAAATTGCATATTAGAGGGCCACACCTTTGCGGCAAAAAAGAATCTCTATTGGATCGAAGACCGAAGTTTTGTTTATCATGGATTTCGCATTGGCGATCGGGTTCTATTTCGGAACAGCAACGAGCTCAGCGATGTCGTTGGTTTTGGCTATAACGGTGATGTGCTCATAAGGCTTAGCAAAGGCAGATACGTGAGCAAGAGCCCACAATACATTGCAAACAATCTACTCTATTCGTCATTCCCTGAAGATCGAAGGCCAATGCACCCTCCAGAAGATTTTGTAGCTCAATGATTGTGAGAATGGCTTTGAGAGTCGCATTTGCTAACTGAACTTGCCGGGGGCAACTTCCGGGTTTTCCCAACTGCTTTTTCTGGCAGCTTTTGTCAGCCACTGTCTCATCCTTAGACAGCAAGTCTAAACTGAATCGAATTGAGACAGGTCCGGAATTTGATTAAACAAAATCTATGTTATTGAAAGAATCTTTGTTTCGCGCTTGGTTGGCCGAGAATGAGCGCAGCCTAAGCGGCCCCTTTTGCCTCAGGAGGATTGAATGAGAAATCTTGTGTCTATTGATACAAACGTTAATCAAATGTCTAATGGTACTGGAAGGTCTTTACGAAATTCGATTGGCTTGTCGGTATACTTAGGCCTGTCGATATTGTTAACGACGGCGACGCCTTTATCTGCGAATGCATCTCCTGGCCCATTTTGTTTTTCAATTGTTCGAGAAGATGGTGAGGTCGAAACCGCGGCCGAGACCCCTGAGCTTTGGAGGCAATTGGCATTTTCTGTGTATAAAGCCTATACCATTCATAGGCCCCCAATTTTAACGACCAGTTTTTTGGGTTTCGATATAGCGAAATCTTCACCTGAAGGACTATTTGAATTCACCCGAGAACTAACTAGTATCATCGAGGCCGGCGGCACAAGGCCGAAGATCACCCAAACCGGTAGCCATGATGGGCCTGGTAATGGTCTAAGAAGACGCGCAGGAAGCTATGACTTCAGCACAGATGAATACAATCCAGCAAAAGGTCTTCCTGTTGTGTTTGCCGAAGCGCTGGCTTCCTCACCAAATTATGCAAATCTGACGGAAGCCACAATTGAAAATCTTCTTCACCTAGCAAAAAGAAATCCGAAGGTGTTTTACGCGTCCGGTGTGGGAAATTTGGTTAAACTCACAAAAGTACACCCGGAACTTATCGCAAGAAAAGGGTTCGGGCTCATCGAAACTGCACTTAAAATTCGCGACTACGGCTCAGCATCGAAAGTGGTATCAGCCATTTGGAGATTGTCTCCGAACTCGACCATGTCTCTTGGCAAACGGGAGCTCGAAGATTTGCAAAACAAATCGCTGATTGAGTACATGTCGGTAATGACACTCGAATTCCAAAATACAGCATTGCCGAATAATGTTCCACCTGAGACCTCAGCTGAATTTCGATATCAGTTTCAACTTCAGATACGTCGTTTTGCCCTCTACCAAGACAATCCTTATGACTTGAATTCGCTTCGACCCTAGGCTCCTTTTTTTAAAATATATTTTGTTTATTCAAAACTCTTCCATAACCCAGCCCCTCGTGACGATCGAGTCGTAACAGGGGCTAGGCGGTTTCGGTTCTTCAGGCAAGTCAGCTTTTGGTTGATGCCAATTGAATTTTAAACATTGGCCGCGAATAGACTGATCAACTCAAAAACTGCATCCATCGCCGCGAGTGATGTTAAATCACTTTGATCAAATGGTGGCGAAACTTCGACCACATCGGCACCCACCAAATTTGCAACCCGCAGTGTGCGCAGAATTCTTTGGGTCTCAAATGTGGTGAGCCCACCAGGAACAGGAGTGCCGGTGCCCGGCGCATACACTGGGTCTAAACAGTCTACGTCGTAAGTCAGATAGGCTGGCGTGTCGCCGAACTGTGGTATACCGGCAATAAACTGTGTGAAGTTGTCACGAATATGATCCATGGTGAAGACTCGTAGACCATGCTTGTTTACAAAGTCTAAATCAGCTCCTCCCGCAAGAGGACCACGAATTCCGATTTGCACCGTTTTTTTAGGATCAACCAAACCCTCTTCGATCGCATGGCGCAAAAATGAACCATGATGGTATTCACAATCCCAGGCAGCAGGGTAGGTGTCGAGATGCGCATCGAAGTGTATCAAAGCCAAGGGCACACCGTAGTGAGCCCGCATTTCACGTAGAATCGGCAAGGTGATGCTGTGATCACCGCCCACCGCAATCAACTTTTTTTTGTTTAGTAAACATTTTTTATAGAACTCTTGGATGCGCGCATAGGTTTTTTGCATGTCGATTGGCACCACCGGACAATCACCAATGTCTGCGACCTTTAGCTTTTCAGTAAAGCTCTGCATGCGCCCCCAATGATAAACACGCCCAAGCGATGAAATTTCTCGAACCCGGGTTGGAGCAAACCGCGCTCCGGGACGATAGCTCGTACCGCCATCATAGGGAACACCTAAAATACCTAGGTCATAGTCGGCATCAATGGCCACATGTGGAAGACGAAAGAATGTTTTGATTCCGGCAAAGCGAGGTTGCTCTCGACCTGAGATCGGCTCGTATTTAATCATGATGCATCCTTACTATGCGCAAAAAATTTTGAACATGAAGGTCAAACTTTAAGACTAACTGTCTTTCAATCCGCCCTTTTGCATGCGCATGTACTCATCATGATTTGATTTTAGATACCGATATGTCAATGATCGTGGCGACATATCCTTCATAAGCCGCTCGAACTCGGGCAGATTGCTCTCTGACATAAAACTCAAGGCCCGCCGAGCCACCTCTCTTGCTGGATAGATGGGACCCGACTCGACTGTTTTAATCACAAAGGCATCAACTAGTCTCTGCTCAGGGGTGCCCACATAGCTCTTCAATAGACCCAACCCCTGAGTGTAGAGAGTCGAACTTGCGCTTTCTTCTAAAGCCGAAATAACCGCGCGACAATTTTCTGTGCTGGTTGGAGACTGTTCCAAAATCTTTAAGGCATTTTCTTTGATATCGTCATTCGGAAATTTCAAAAAATGGCGCGCTACAATTTGAGCCTCATTCGGAAATCGTAAAACATTATCGGCATCAGCAAAAGCCTGCATATGACTCACCAACTCGGCCTGCAGAGCTTGTTCATATTTTGTTGGCGTCGATTGATCAAAATCACAGTTCTGCAATTGATAACATTTCTCGAGCCGCACCAATTCTTTAACGGCGTACTTCAGTTGCGACCGCTGCTCATCTGTTACAAGCATTTTCACAACAGATCCTGTCGCTGAGGATCCGGAGGCCGTAGTTGCCGACGGTGTACCCACCTGGGATTTTTTGGCAAAAAGACCAGTCGGTTGATCTTTAATCACGTCTTCAATGGTCACCATCTGCGCCGAGTCTTCAGACTGCACATAGGGAATTGCGGGCAAAGATCCTAAAAATGTCTGCCAAAGTGATACACTTGGTTCGCCAAGTTGGCGCTCACGTACAAAATGCAAAATCCCGGTGGCAAGTGCCACCGAGATCACAAACACAATCGAAAATCGAGAGAGTTTCATTTTACTACTTCACTTTCACCCATTCAGATACAGTCAAGAATGGATAAGTTAAACCTGCATAGATAAATCCAGACTGCCCTTGATAGTTGACCTTCAAGTAAATCTGGTTATCGCCTTCGACAATCCAAACTTTTTCAGCCTGCAACACTGTTCCATTTGGAACGGTTACATTCATCGGCGACTTAGAAGTTAAATCAGATAAGAGCACCATTCCCTCTGCCTTGACCACTTCAACATTCTGCCCTACCAAAGGTATAAACTTTTCGGCCTTGCTCGCATCACCTTTAAATTCTTCGACGGCACTGTTGCGGTCACCAGAGGCACCGGCCGAAATCCAACCTTCTCTGGTATTTTTGCCGTCTTGAATTCGCACGTGATAAAATGTTTCAAATTTTTCTTCTTGCTTGAACTCATAGTCGAGAACCTGCAAAACTTTTCCTGCCGGCACCTTTGTCAACTCTGGACCATCGATGTCGTCACGCAATGATGCCTGTCGTGTGGTGCGAATCATGCCACCAATTTGTACCAAGTGATCAAGCGCTTCGCTACAAACTAAGGCTCGTCCAGTGACATTCTTGATTGTGATGTCCTTGTACAATGGATCGACGGTTTTCATCAGGTAATGCTCAACCTCAGAATCCACTCCGCCATTCTTTAGCGACAAACACGTAAATGTTCGTGCATCATCTGCACAGCTCAATTCTTTGTCATTGGTAAACAAACAAGTTCGACCATCTTCAAGCGCGATGATTTGTCCGCGCTTCGGTGCGGTACTTGGGCGGTCAACAGGAGTTGAAACAGCACATGCCTCATCTTTATCCATCAAACACTTAAACTTAATTGAAGTTTCGGCCTTGAGATCTGAAACATATTTTTCCCAAGGACGATCTTGATATTTTTGAAAATATCCTTTGTCGTTCTGGTACCAACTGTCTTTGCGATTTGTCCAACGGCACTTCTCACCGCCACCACCATTATACATAGAGTAGGCTGAGCGCAATCCCGCTGTTACGACCATATCGCCTGTTACCTTGTTCTTTTTTGTAGAACGAATACAACTCGCCTTCTTCGCTTGTGCATAACCAGAATAAAGTATGTCCATTCCCATGGTGATGTTGGTCACCAGATCAAAGCCAGTGTCTCGACCACGAACCGCGTGAAACTCTTGGTTGATTTGCATCATTCCAAATGATTTTCCATGATCTCCGGTCATAAATTTTTTGCGACCATCATCACCAACCCGATATTGACTCAAGAAAGATTCTTGTGTGGCAAGTGAGAGGATAGCTCGAGTCCAGCCATCAATTTCTGACTGAGTCACGTCTGGATCTCGACGTTTTATATATTCAGCTGCCATTCCCTTGATCAATGCATAGAGCTCAGTCACATAGCGCTTTCGTTCAGTATCTGTATCTTTTTTTGATTTATCAAAAACCACCGGAGTATAAAAGTTTTCAATACGATGGGAATCACCATAAGGAGTGGCATCACATGCCGTTGGAGCATTTCCAAATTGAAATCCACCTGAGTCCTTGTGAACACAGGCCCGATTAAAGAGCGGACCTTTTCCAGTACCTTTACCTTTAGTAGAAGGCGCTTGCGAATGTCGCGAAGAACTCTTGCCACAATTGAATAGGCACCAGGCTTTCGCCTCTGGAGTCGAAAAAATAACTCCGGTCAAACTCAATGCCACTGCCCACGGAATCGCACCACTCAGCATTCCCCTATTAGTCATCACCGAACCCTCCACAACCACAAAAAGAAGAAGTTACCAAACACCAAATACACCCTTAGTCGTACAAACACTCCCCACACCTAGGGCAAGAAAGATGCCAGATCGATAGTTCATTCCGTCGTAAAGTCTAAATACCTGAACTCGCGGATAGTTTTGCGAAATCGCCTGCCGCATTTCTTACCTGAAACAGAAATACTCCGAGAACATTCACAAATAATTTTCAGGAGGTGTAACAAACTTTGACAGTCTTGCTGTGCAAACCAAATGGGGTTTGTTTGAAAGTTTGCTGTTGTACCAAGATGTGAATAGAATTTTGCAGTTTTGAGACGGCAAGGCACTAGGAAGTCCTGCAATTTTGTGAGAATATGCCTGGGGCGAGTCCTCATTTGGCTGGCCTACTAAGCAGAAGCAATAGAAGTGATTTGCGCGTTGCTCGTCGCTGAAATAGCGCTACTATTTCAGATCGACATATCAACTCACTCTCAATTCACTCTCAACTCATAAAGGAGACTCTACACCTATGAATAAATCTATAAATAAAACAAATTTACCCGCTCGCTCGAGTGAAAATTCGGCTGCTATTTTTGGCCTTGTCTTGGGTGTTCTGCTGGTCTTTTCAGGCTGCTCTAAAAAAACAGATTCACCTGCAGTTGGAACTTTTGGTTACGTTTATCAAAACACTTTGAAGACAGCTTGTATCGAATGCCATGTCCCATCCGGAGCGGCATATGCCTCTCACGGAGTGCAATTGGACTTTTCTACGCAAGACACGGCTTACTCGACATTGCTTGCAAAAAATGTAACTGGCTCCAGCAGCACTGGCACTTGTTCTGGTATTCGTATTGTTTCCCCAAGTACTCCTGCAAGTTCATACTTAGCCGGTGTGCTGATTTCTAGCTACCACATCAGTAACTTCGCTGGCGTTTCTGGCTGTACCCCCTATGCGAACCATCTTTCAGATCAAAATCTTTCTGCTGAAGAACAAACAAGTTTGATTGAGTGGATTCAGGGTGGGGCATTAAACAACTAA
>CAYONZ010000083.1:0-4055 GCA_964405465.1 uncultured Bdellovibrionales bacterium
GCACAAAAGGAACGCTAGTGTGTTGAGCCACCTGCTCGAAAATCTTGCGCCACGCAGACGAAGAGCCCACTCCTTGCACCATCAACGAATCACGAAGTCGGCCGATCATATCCATATTAAGATAGGCACTCAGCGATTGATCGATCTTCTTTGCCTCAGTCAGCTCGGCCTCAAAATTTTTGGTAAAGTGATAAGATCCCAAGAGTCCGATCTCCTCACCAGACCAAACGGCGAATGCTATATTTTGTTTCAAATTCTTTCGTGCGGACGGACTCTCAGAAAAAATCCGTGCAAGCTCCATAACCCCTGCGACTCCGGAGGCATTGTCGTCAGCACCGTAATGAGGAATATGAGATTCATCCCCACGAGCGAGACTGCTACCGATCTCGCCAATTCCAAGATGGTCGCCGTGAGCACCGACCATTACCGTCTGTTTAGCTCCAGGAACTTTTAATAGCGCAACGACATTGTGACCTTTAGCCTTTTCAACCGTTAAATCGACCTGCGCGGAGAGTTGTACACCTTGAACTTCAGACGCATCTTTCGTCATCCCAGAGTCTAATTCTTTTTTCATAGCTTCGATTTTTTCAATCGAAACACCCATCAGGTCAGCTGCCATTGCAACTGAAACATTGATCACCGCAAGACTTGAGTCAGATAGCGCTCCTTCAAATTTCACTGTGCCCAATGCTTTTGTTGATGGCTGAATAACCAAAAGACCGAGAGCACCTAGATTGCGTGCCACGGTAGCTTTATGCTGTACCCGCGAAAACAAACTGAGATACTGACGACGATCAGATGGCACATCCTCGGGCAAATCACGAAATGCAAGAATCCATTTCGCTTTTACATCTGCACCAAGAAAGCTATCATAGGCCGCTTGTTTATCAGAGGCAGGAACTTTCATGCCGTACCCTGAAAACACGATAGGCGCTGAGGCAAACTCTCCTGTTCGCGAAAACGAAACCGGCATAAAATCTTCGCCCAATTTAGGACTTCGCTTGCTCCCTGTGAGAACCAATTTGTTTTGCTCGCCGAGACCAACTCCCGAAACAAATTCGAACTCCTGTAAATAAGATTTATTTTTAAACATTGGTGCCAAATGCAGCGACTTAAACACATCTGCAATTTTTTGGGAGTAGATCATCTCTTCAGGGCTGCCCGTACGTCTCCCTTTTAGAGCATCTGATGCGAGATAGGTGATCCAACGGCGCAGACCTTGCTGAGTGTTGCCTTGAGCCTGGGGTGAGCCCTGAGCTAAAACCTTTGGTTCATTTGGATTTAAACCCAACAGAGCTCTCGCTAAATCGTCATTCCAATCAGCCATCCAGATTTGCGAATCGCCTTTGTCATTTCGGTGCGTCCATGAAAGTTTTTTTCCATCAGGAGAAAATACCGGTAAACCATCAAAACCGTCGATATACGAAACACGCACAGGTTCGTGCGCTCCCTTCGTATCAACAATAAATAGTTCGAAATTCGAATAGCCCAAAATATTGGAGGTGAAGACAATGTAATCGCCCGAAGGGTGAAAGAACGGAGCCCAAGACATTGCATTCAAATGCGTGACCGCCTGCTGATGACTACCATCAAGATTCATTGTGTAAATCTCGGCCGTTTGACCATTAGCTGCAAATCTTCGCCATGTGATATGTTGGCCGTCAGCACTAAAGAATGGTCCACCATCGTACCCCTTGGTGTTGGTGAGTCGTTTTACCTGAGTACCATCTGCTTTCATGATATAGATATCCATCATATACGAAGGATCTTGCTGAAAGAGTTTTTGATCTTCATCTGAGAGTTTTTCAGAGTAACCAGCACGGTTCGAAGCAAACGCAATCCATTTGCCATCGGGTGAATAGGAGCCCTCGGCGTCGTAACCAGTTTCATGAGTCAACCGCTTCAAGTGCTTGCCATTCAGATCGCTTTCAAAAATATCGAAAGTCTCATCATAGCTCCAGGCATACTTTTGTTTCTGCGTGGATTGCCGACTTTGGTATTCTTCTTTTTCTTTAGCCGAAATTTTTGGATCAAGGTGCGTACTTGAGAACATTACTTTCTTCAGTGAGGGGTGAACCCAAGCGCAAGTGGTCTTACCCTTTCCTGGTGAGAGTCTCTGACTCTTGCCGGACTGCAAATCCATTAAATAAATTTGATAGAATGGGTTACCTGGCTCACGCTCACTCTGAAATACCATCGAACGACCGTCGCGTGAAAAATAACCCTCTCCAGAGCGAGCGCCTTTGAAGGTCAATTGCTTTGCATTTTGCATCAGCTTCTTCGCTTGCGTCTGCTCCTGAAGCTGACTTGCTGAAGACTTCGTTTCAATATTCAACTTAGTTTTGTGAGCCCAATCCATCGGCTTCGCGGAATGCAAATCAAGTTCTTCTGCTTGCTGCTCAGTGGGTGAATGTGCCATTGATGGCTGTGGCCAAAGTGCAGCACTAGCCAGAACCAAACTCAAAGAGAGTCCACCGGGAAACAAAACAGAATATTTGAGTGAGATATTTTTAGCAAAACAACCACTGTCGACAAGGCCCACAACCCCGCGCAAAAGCCCCCGCGAGATCTCCTGCCCATTCTTATTTCGAATTCCAACTTTATTTTTTGCAAACATGGCCATCACTGCAACCTGCCCTTCATTACGATTTCGCTGCCGTGCATTTCGTACCGGCCTCGAAAGCAAATTATCCAGATAATTTGAGTTGCAAAACGGTAACTTAGCCCTCTAGGGTGGTCAACTGATAGCCAGGGATCTCGGCAAGTTGACCAAAGTACTCTGGTCGTCAAAAGCATTGCGTCAGGGTCTTTCGTGGTCTATGAAGCCTACCGTGACTCAAATTTTCACAAGGATCACAAAAAAATTAACTTAGGCCAGGTGCCTACACCAAATACCTACCAAGGAGAAATCGATGAACAAAGAAAAACTCGAAAATCCAAAAAAACAAGCCATGCTTCTTTATTCAATTATTTTGCCGCTGGCTATATTTACCAGCCAATGTGCCGTGGCTTTTGCTCCAGCGACTGAAAGCGATGCGCTGACCAAGGCAAAACAGTTCAATATGTACTGCAATGAAGAGCTTTCTCCAGAAGTGGAAAAATTCGCCATTGATTTTAACTATCCAGAAGAACCAGCAACCGCGCCAAAACATCAAACCAGCTATTTTATAGTGAGCTGCGCTGTTGGTGCTTACAACTCAAATAGTGTGCTTTTGGTGGACGATGCAAGCGAAGGTCTTAAAGCCGTTTCATTGGCGCTACCACTTGTCCAAGAAAAAACCAAAAAGATCATCGGATGGATTGCTGACGTTGTGTTACCAGGTATGGGCTACGACCCTAAAACAAAAACCATCACGAGCTTTGCCAAAGGCCGAGGCATCGGCGACCTCAGCCAGCGCGCAACCTATATCTTCGTTGACGGCATGATTGTTCTTCGCGAGTTCGCAAGCGATACAACTCCTGACGGGAAATTCAACCCGCGGGTCATTTACAAATCGACTGTGCCACCTGTCCGATGAGTTTTTAGAAAAATGCAATTGGTGTGCACGATGTTGCATACCAATTGCTTACAAAATTTTGCCCACACTGATTCCGATTGACTGTGTCACGTTGCTGAAGTCAGGCGCTTGATCATACGAGGCTGCCACCACTAAAAAATGAAACCGTGCCTCCACACCCATGGTAAAATGAAAACGATCTTCCGAAAATGCCAGACGCTTTGGCTCATGATAGCCGCCACCTCTCCAGGTAAAATCGAAGTTTTCTGTTTTCGCGACAATCAATTCAAAGCCGCCATGCAAGACCGTTTGCGCCTCTTCAAGAATTTTATCGGAGGGGTCATTTTTTGAACCCCCGACATATATTCCGTTTTTGACCGCCTGATAAATATCGATGTCACCCACCACTCGAAGGCGCGAAGTGCTTTGAATATGTAGCCCCATGGTAATTTTGGAAGGAATCACGACGTCATGAAACCACTCCGTAATTGGCGCTCCCGATGTGATTTGAGCATCAAGGCCTTCGTTAATATCATAGCGTCGCTCAGGTGAATAAGT
>CAYONZ010000083.1:4155-9089 GCA_964405465.1 uncultured Bdellovibrionales bacterium
GTGCGATCTTTCGTGGTTGGTCCGAAAAATACCTCACGATTGACAACTCGATCCTCGGCTCCTGAGTAGTCCACAACATAACGTGCTGACGAAAGACCTGCTGGGTTTAATAACACCGCCGAGGCATCGTCAGCCAAGCCTACGAATGCTCCCCCCATGGCCAAGCCACGAGTCGAGCCCACTGGAAACAACCCATAGGCACCGTACGCGACGTCGTCAGCTTGTGCATGACGAAGAAAAAAAACTAATAAAAGCATCATCCCAATAGACGAAGCCCTTTTGTGCCCGCATAATTTAAACATGATTCAAAAATTCTACAGTTTCTTGGCAACATGTCTACCGTGTATTTTCATTGCGACATCTTTGTTTATCTCGTCCGTCGCCAACGCGAAACCACGGCTCGCTGTTGAACCCTATCTTGGATATGGGCAGTTTTCATATTCTGTAAATACAGCCTCCGACGACCGCCCTGGCACAGTGCTCGGGGGAAAGGGCGGATTTGCCGTCAATGAAAGCACTTGGGTGGCACTTGATTACCATCTTGGAGGCCCCTATCGACTCGAGAAAAATAAAAACGAATACCTCAATCGAATGTGGGGACTTGGGGTTGGTTACCACACTCCAGAAAAATTTCGTGTTTGGGCCGGGTACTACTTCGATGCCAGTCTTGATGATATTGAACGCAATGTGCTTTACAAGGGAACAGCCATCAAGATTTCTGCTGGAGTGGAGTTTCAATCCGATGTTTCGCTCAACTTCGAATACAGCAAGCAAATTTACACTGAAGCTCGTTGGTCTGCGACTTCGATCCCTATGGGATTAGATGTCTCTGTGTTGTTTGTCACACTTAGCGCCCCACTGATGGCGCATTGAAAAGCAAATTAATCTTGGCGAAGTCTTCGACTTCTCATGTTTCAACGCATCTCATCTCATCTCATCTTATCTTATCTTGCCTTATCTCGTCGAAACTCAACTCTGTTTGCGCTTCTGGCGCTTTATCGACAAGAAATTCATGAGCCATAAAAGTATCTTTGCATTAAAATAAATAATATTTATGCGAGCTCTAAGAACACGCGATCTTCACTATAAATTTTGGCAACTGAATCTATAAAAAAATCGAATTCGTTTTCTGAGGTCAATATCGATATATTGACCTCAAGAAACACCTCTGGTGTGAGTCCTTCACACCTAAAAATTCACCGGGCCAAAGCAAGCCCTCCCAAGAAATCCTGCCAAGCCACTTCAAACGAAGGGCTTCCTCTGTTCGCATTTGCATTTTCGTGATTGCATTTTATCTTTTTCATTTTTACTTCAGACCTGCCTAATAATAACACGCTCAAACAACAAAACAAAAAGCCAGGTTCCCCTGGCTTTTTGTTTATGCAATTCTCGTCTGCATGCAGCAGTCTCTCATTAAACAGATTTTAATTTATCATCTGCCTTAAGACTCACTTGCTTACTGAGGAACAACTTTGAACAACATGCGAGTTGTGCCAACTCCCATATTTGTTTCACCGCTTTTACATGCAGGTACAGCGCCATCCAGATCTTTCACTTCTGAAATGAACTCAAGATTGAGATTTCCATCAGAACGTTTTTTCACACTAATGGTGATCGCGTTCTCTAAGTGACAAGTCGTATAGGAGTTACCATTTTGCACTCCACGGTAATCATCTTCACGCATTCGGAATGTTCCTGAGTTTTTTGATGTGTAATCAAATAGCTCAGCCACATGCTGTCCTTCTGCTTTGATTGGTCCATGATCTTCTAGAAATTTCGCTGGGTCAGTCGCACCCCAATTGGCACGAACTTTTCTCAAACACAAATTCCCACTGTCCACCTGGGTTCGGATTGCACTATTGTTCCACAAACCATTGGCGTAACACTGCAATTGGGCCAGCTCTTTGCGGGTTGAACCTGTAATGTTGATCGATGAACACAAACTGTTTTGGGTGACAATGTTCGAGACGTTACTGTAACTGAAATTTGAGTTTGATGTTGCCGAGTTATTGCTCTGCAAGAATGTTCCAAAAACGTTCGTACATGTGATGGTGGCACCATTATAGGTCGGTGTCGAAACACTCTTCGTGTAGCCAGGGTAATTGACAGTGTCGTAGTTTGAAGTTGTGTAACCAGCTCCAGACCAGTTCACGTTGCTCCAATTGATATTTGAAACTGGAACTCCGGCAGCAGTCTTACATCCGCCAACGTCAAGATTAACTTGATAGGTCGCAGGTGAAGCCACGTTATCATAGCACTTCCAACCTCCCAAAGAACCCACTTGCACCGACTCACAGTTTTGCATTGAATACGGAGCTGTCGCATTCGCAAACTTCCAACCGTCTGTGATGGCATGGCTCGCGCCATCCACTGTCGACCACGTGTGAGTTCCTTCATTTATCCCTGAGGATGAAAGGTCAATCGAACCATAACCTTTGGCCTCAGCATAGCTAAAGCCTAGCTTCGATCCGCAAGTCGCCCACTGTGTCTGGCTCTTCCATACTTCGATGGCATATTTATTATCGGTTCCAGTCGTTCCGCCGCATGTTCCCCCACTGGTCAATGTTCCAGCTTGAACTGCAGCAGCACATGTTGAATCTGGCGTAAAAGATTTTCCGGTCATCATTTTTATATAGATACTTTCGCCCTCAGATGGTCCGTGACAATTTCCTCCGCTTTGTTCAGCAGCAGTACATGCTGAAACATATCCATCTGGCAAAGTTCCGTCGAATTTTTGCATGGTATACGAACCCGTAAAATCAAAAGGATCACTCACTGCCGAGCTCGACATCGCCGATCGCAATGAATTTGAAATTGTGGCAGAAGCGGTACCTGCGTCAGTATCAAAAGTGATTGATCCAAGATTTGCGTCACCGGCAAGTTGCACGCGCGACACAGTTTTAGACTTTCCCTTCATATCTTTTTCACTACTGTCACTTAAAACGATCGGAGCTACTGGCGTGCCACTCGAGTCTAAGATCTGACATCCCACGGAGTTCGGAGGCACTCCTTCCAAACTAAAGGTACCATCTGAGTTAATAGCTGCGGTTACCACCTGAGGTGGGTCATCCATAGTTGAACACTGAATCTTGTAACCTACGATTGAAAATATAGAAGGAGCTTCAAGTAGCGCAAAATCGGTCGCTTTCGAAAAAGCTGAACTGGTCACAGCATTGATTGTCCCTGACACTCCTACCGTTGCTGAAGACCCGCTATCACTCTCCGTTTTGGCACACCCCAAAACCAAGGCAAACCCAGCAAGCACACTGGCTGCTCCTCGCAGCACGGTCTTTTTCTTCAAGGTATTCAGTTCACGTCCCATTAAATCCCCCTTGTTTATCTTTTTGTATTTCAGAACGTGAACCTATCGGGCTTTCGGCTAGAGTTTTAAAGTTAATGCATTATTTTACTCACAATGAGACATTGGCACGGATCGAAAAAAGAATTTCTTGTGAGTTCATATTTTTCGTGATTGCGGCTCAAATGCCACGAGAGAAGGGCTTCGCGCTAGATCTAAAGTGGACCTGTGGGCGAGTGCATCCCACGGGCCATGCTTCGAAGTACACTGTTCAAAGTACCACTGCTGTTATTTTTGAGTTTCTTGAAAGAGCTTATTTTGCGTTCTCACACTTAAAGCCCGAGTCAGAAAGTTTTTTGGCTAAAGACTCTACCTTCTCACCACATTTATCTTCGTTCTTAAAACTAGCGATCACTTTATCATCTGACTCTTTAATGTAGTGAACTTCACATGGAGTCGCCTTGCCTTCAACCAATCGTTTAATTTCAATTTTTCGTTCGACTTTTCCAGACGTGCACGAAACATGATCTGACAACTCTCCAGCCCATCCCGCCGAACTCAAACTCAGACATCCCAACATTAGTAACAACAAATTCTTATTCACATTTGCCTCCTAAAAAAATCATTTATGCCTTTGGTCATATGAGTCTAAAAGACAATTCAGTTGGCCTCAAATAATAGTGTGACCAATGACTCATTTTGCAACATGATGAATCCTCTAGGCCTGTGCCAAAGCTTCGAGGAGCACTCATGAATTCAGATTCGAGTTCTGACCCATCACTTTCCAAAAATGAACGTTTCACTATTGCGATTCTTTTGATTGCGATTTGCCTTCTCGTGATCTCAGACCTTTTTTCGGACTCTCGCGAAGGAGTCAATTGGCCTCACCTTGCGGTCGAGCTCACCGTTGCGAGTTCTGCTGCGATCGGCTTCTTTATTCTCATTCGAAGTTCAATGCACACCAAACAATCGCTCGCACGTTCAGAAGATCAGCTGCGAAAAAAAGAATCTGAAGCGCAGCTATGGAGAAGCGAATCACAGAAATGGATGCAGGGATTAAGCGCCGCGATCGATAGCCAATTTGTTCGCTGGGGTCTCACCGAAGCAGAAAAAGAAGTGGCGCTTTTGCTTTTGAAGGGCCTAAGTTTAAAAGAAATCTCAACCGTACGAGCCACAGCCGAAAAAACAGTTCGCACTCACGCCAGCGCGATCTACTCCAAATCTGGCCTCAGGGGGCGATCCGAACTTGCTGCCTATTTTCTAGAAGATCTTTTGCTTCCCCAAAGTCAAACGACCCCAAACGCCTAATTTTAGAGCAGCTTCAGTACAACTCGAAAACAAGTTCGCTCACTTTTTGTGAATTCTGCCGTAAAACTTCAAAAAAAGACCTTGATCTCAAGTCTGATCTTTTTTATAGTCTTGTCTCCGATTCATTTCGACTGTCATCATTTGCGGGGTGGTAGTTAAGTTGGTTATAACGCCGCCCTGTCACGGCGGAGGCCGCGGGTTCGAGTCCCGTCCACCCCGCCATTTTTTACTAGTAAAATCAGGTTCTTCGGTTCTTCGGTTCTTCGGTTCTGGTTCGGTTCTTCGGTTCTTCGGTTCTTCGGTTCTTCGGTTCTTCGGTTCTTCGGTT
>CAYONZ010000084.1:0-8589 GCA_964405465.1 uncultured Bdellovibrionales bacterium
ACAATCCCGAAATCTGAAGAAAATATTTTTTTCAATTTTTAAGATTCAAAATCCGCTTGAGTTGGACAATTCGAGAGCAGGCTTTCGGGGCACAAATGAAGTTCAAAATGAAAACTTTAATTTTCTTAGATATGCAGGTTTTGAAGTAATTGAAAAATATATTTCAACACAAAAACCATTTAAAGAGTGGGATTTTACCACTGATGATAAAGGTTCATATCTTCTGCTAAATCAAAAAGCTTCGCCTCCTAAACTTGATGTTGGCTTTTACCTCATCGTCGCCTCCAATGAACGCGTGCCTATAATCAAGCAATCATTGATTTCGGCCACCTATCTCAATGTCACCGATTTTTTTCTCTTCAATCGCCTTGCTCTAGAAGGAGACCCTGAAGATCTTTTGAGTCACAAGGTTCTTGGAAACCCTCAATCGTCGGCCCAAAAGAATTCGGATGAACAAACAGTCCCCGCTTTGCAGACCTTGGCTGTCGACGGAAAAACTGGAATGCCACTTGAAGGCGTCAATGTGCAGATTCGAAAGTTCAATGCTTTTGGCAGCACTGGAGAGACAAAGGACTTGCGCAAGGTGACGCCCGCTATGACCTCTCGCTTTGGACAGTTAAAAACTTCCATAAAAATGAACGTCAGACCTGAGCAAAGCTCCAACGGAACTTTTGATATTTTTGCCGAAAAAAATTCGCGATTTGCCTATATTCCAATGCCCATTTCATTCTATTTTTCACAGGAAAACCCATTGCGAGTTTTTGTGGAAACAGATCGACCTATCTACCGACCCGGACAAACCGTAAAAGGAAAGATCACTGTTTTCGAGCGAATTCCGTATGGATTCCGAACAGTGAATTCTGGAGAACAGATCGAGGTGAAAGCAAGAAATCCCAACACCGAGTTCTTTTCTAAAAAGGTCTCCACCAACACAAATGGTTCAGCATCGTTTGAATTTGAAATTCCTAAATCTGGTCTACTTGGCAATTACAGCGTCAAAGCCAGTTATGCCAATCAGAATCTACAAGCAAGTCAATCCTCTGTGGCCGGATTCTCAGTCGAAGAGTATAAACGCCCCGAATTTGAGATTAAACTCAATGACACCAAGTCTATCACCTACAATAGTTCCGCCGAGATTTCAGGACATCTGAAATATTACTTTGGCGGGGCTGTCTCCGACGGAGTAGTTAAATACAGAGTTGAACAAAGAGCCCATATCCCCTGGTATTGTTGGTGGTATTGGGGTCCCACACCTCCACCGAAATTCATTGCAGAGGGAAGCATCAAAACTGGCCGGGAGGGAGAATTCAAATTTAGTTTTACTCCCAAAGCAATGGACGAAGTCAATTCCACTTCGGGAGCTTCAGACCTTCCAAGCCTTTTTCAGATTTCGATCGAGGCTCGAGATTCAGGTGGCCGTACCATTGCTGCAAACAAAAGTTTTTTTGCTGATTCCAAAGAGTTCAACATCGTTTTGAACTCAGATCGAGGATTTTTTCGTGAGAATAGCGACGTGAAAATCAAAACCCAGCTTCTCGATTTAACCGGCAAGGAGTACTCGGCTAACCTACAATATGAAGTCTTTGAGTTGGATAAGCCCCATGAAAATGAATCGCAAAAAAAATTGCATGATAAATTTCTATCGCCATTACCGACACCTCCTCAACCACTCTCACTCGTGCAGCTCTATAGCGGCACACCATCCACACGAAAAATAAGAAGTGGTAACTTATCAATTAAGGCCGGAGACAAGAGCGAACTCACGCTAAGCCCCTTACCAGAAGGAGCCTACCGAATTCGTTTCACAACGAAAGATCAAAATCTAAAAAAAGTAGAAGGCCAATATGTTTTTCTTGTTGTAGGAAATTTAAAGAAACTTTCGCAGCTCGACCTACCAAGCCTTACTTTGACAGAAAAGGCAAAATATCAGCCGGCAGAAAAAGCGTCGGTGCTTGTGGGCGCATCTTCGCTGTCTTCTCCCCTCTTCTTCGACATTTTAAAATCTCGGTTTGTCTTAGAAAGTAAAATTGTTGGGGGTAAGGGATTGCGACTCGTCGAGATTCCAATTGCAAAAAAACACAGTCGGGGGTTTTCAGTTCATTGGCAAGCAGCCGAAAATTTCGAAATCTTCGAAGGCCAGACCCAAATCGATGTCCCTGCAGACTCTAAAAAACTCAATCTTAGTGTTGTATATCCAAAAGAAATGCTGCCAGGGCAATCGCAGAAATGGACACTGCATGTTGAAGATTCAAATCGAAACAAAGTGGCAGCTGAAGCAAGCTTGCGTGTGTTTGATCGGTCGCTAGAGTACTATAGAAATGATGACACCATAACCCTGTTCAGCTCCCTTTATCCTAGCTCACATCTGCAAGTGGATTTTAGGAACTCCATCGTCAACAGCAATGGTACATCACTTCCAATTGAAAAAGGCCTATTGAGCGAATTCTACAAACTGATGAATCAATGGATAAGTCCGCCCAAATTTCCGACACTCTTCATTCAAAGTGATGATGTTTACATGCGAGGGAACTCCAGGTTTGCGATGAGCGATGGAGCACTGGCTGGCGCCATGTCTGGACCCGCAGCAATGAGTGAGAAAGCGACGGCAAAAGGCAACGACAAATCAGCAAGCAACGCAGCTGAGATCGCCTCGACATCTCAATCTACAGCTCCTGAGCCACGACATAACTTTGCGGAAACCGGATTTTTTAATTCGCAAATACTAGCTCCTCAAGGTGTAGGCATTGTTCACTTTAACATTCCTGAACAGCTCACCTCGTGGAGGATTCTAGCCTCTGCACATACACGTGATGGAAAAGTCGGAAATTTCAGTGCCGAGAGTGTTACCCGTAAAAATCTCATGGTGCGAGCGGAGATTCCGAGATTTTTGCGGGAGAGTGACCAGTCTTTTATTACAGCAGTGGTCCATAATGAATCTGCAAAGTCCCTCAACGGACAGGTCAAATTGGAAATCTTGCTAGGCAATTCAGATCAAGCAAAAAATTTCGGATTAAAAGATCTGAGTTTGAATTTTCAGGTCAGCGCGCATTCGCACAAGCCCTTTACCTGGAAAGTTGTCACGCCAACAGGAATTTCAACATACAAGATTCGCGTCACGGTACTCGCAAAATCGAATGAGACCAAACAGATGACCTTAACTGACAGTGAAGAACGTGAATTACCAGTTTTACCATCACGAGAACGGTTGATAGAAAGTACGTTTGCCGCTTTAAGTGGAAATGTTCAAAAGAGCTTAATGCTTACAAGTTTTTCTGACGTTGATTCTACGCAGAGTAACGAACGCATTGATGTTAAAATTGAGCCACAACTTGCTCTTTCTATTCTCAATAGCCTGCCGTTTCTTATTCAATACCCATGCGAAGGAACCGAACAAATTGTAAATCGCTATGTACCGCTCGCGATTGTGCATGGGTTTTTTAGCAAGTTTCCAAAACTCGCAGACACTGTCGCCAAGATTCCAAAACGCAAAACCATAAGCCCGGCCTGGAGCTCTGACGATCCACAGAGACTGATTCATCTCGCCGAGTCTCCGTGGGTACAACAAGCCAAAGGATCTGAGTCAGAATATCCGGTGACTGACCTCTTGAATCCTCAGTTGGTTGCATTGGAAAAAGAAAGAAGTCTCAGTGACCTCGGCCGACGCCAGCTCCCCTCGGGAGGCTTTCCTTGGTATCCAGGCGGTAAAGAAGATTTATTTATTACACTAAATGTTCTCGAAGGGTTGGCTCAAGCAAAGATTTATGGAATCGAGATACCAAAAAATCTAGCCGATCAGGCCATCAACTATGTCATGCAGAAAGTTCCGGAACTTTTGACATCCGAACACCGTGACCTTACGACTCTTATGTACAGCAGTTTTATATTGTCCTCTTTCGGAAGTGACTTCACTCTTGCAAAAGAGCGTTCAGATTTTACTCAAAAAGCAATGCAGTTCGCTGACAAGAACTCAAAGAACCTTGCGCCAATTGGACTTGCTTATGCCGCGTGGATTTATAATCGACTGAATGATAAGGCGCATGCCGAAAGCTATCTCGCCAGAGCTCTCGACGGATCTGCCAAGGACCCAGTGTCTGGGGTTTATTGGGCACCAGAAAAAAACTCATGGCTTTGGTACAACGACAGTGTCGGCAAGCATGCCTTCTTCTTACGAGTGCTCTTGATGATGCATCCCGAGGACAAAAGAATTCCAGGAATGGTGCAATGGCTACTCTTCAATCGCAAAGGCAATGAGTGGAAATCAACGCGTGCATCTGCGGCCGCCATTTACTCACTTTTGGATTTTATGAAATCAACTGGTTCTTTGGATCGAACTGAAGAATTCGAACTCACATGGGGAAACAGATCGGAAGGATTTAAAGTCGAGGCTTTGAATTGGCTCGCTCAACCATTCTCATTTTCGAAGACTGGCCCCAACATCACACCTGATGATCGAGAAATAAAACTTCGCAAACAAGGGCCTGGACTCACCTTTGCCTCGGCGACTCGAATTTATTCGACCGAAAAAATTCAATCTTCTTCGGGACCGAATTCAGAATCCGTTTTAAAAATAGAGAGAAAATATTTTTTGCGTTCCTCTTTGAATGGCGAGATGGTTTTGCTGCCACTTCAATCGGGAGACAAAATTCATGTGGGCGATCAGGTGGAAGTGCAAATTAAGATCAACTCAAACTCACAGTTTGAGTACTTGCATCTCAAAGATCCACGAGGCGCGGGATTTGAAAGTGAAGTGCTCACCAGTGAATGGTCTTGGGATTCACTGGCGCGCTATGAAGAGCCTCGTGATTCGTTGATGAATTTCTTTGTCAGTTGGCTACCCCATGGTGAATATGTTTTGCGCCACCGCATGCGCGCCACTACACCTGGTAGCTATCGAATTGGGTCAGCACTTTTGCAGTCCATGTACGCTCCCGAATTTACGGCTCGGTCGTCGGGAATGATTTTGAACGTCGAGTAATTGGCAATTTGAAATTGTCTATCCTGAGAGGTGCTCCAAATTTGGCCAAACTTTTCGCTCTCAGGTTTGCAAGCATTGTTGTTCTCAGCTAGAGTTAGAGTACATCCCCATTTTGCTGGCCTAATGCTCAGAGGCAATAGGCCTCCGACCAAATGTGGACACGCCTTAGAAAAATCTCTTTAGAGTTTGAGGAGTTCTCATGTTTTTTTTCAGATTTCAGAAAAGTCTCGCTCGCTTTTTCTTGTTAAGCATGTCTCTGGCAAGCCTGGTGGCTTGCTCGACATTCAGTAAAAAAGAATGCGAGAGCATTGATTACAAAGCGCTCGGATACAAAGACGGCCAGGCTGGTGACGATCCCGATAGAAGTTTGGCGTTCTATCGCGAAAAGTGCCAACAAGAACATGGTGTTCCGGTCAACGAAACCCTTTTTCGCGAGTCCTATACCGAAGGCCTTAAAGTCTACTGCACTCCAGAGAGACAGAGAGAGCTTGGCCTGGGTGGACATTATTTCAAACAGCAACTCTGTCCTTCTGATAAATCCATGGCCTTGGCTTCTAATAACAAAGAGGGACGCTATTCATTTCTTGAAAGCCAATACGCTTTGTTAACTCAAAAAGTGAGAGACCTTGAACGGGCAAATTCATCACAAGCCAATCAAATTAATTACCTTCGTCGCGAAAACGAAGATCTTCGCAAAAGGTGTAAATGAGTTTTTGTGCGAGACTCTCGACTTTTGACTGGTCTCGCTCTCGCTCGTAACCTATTAAATAAATTAAGATTTTAACAGACACTTCAACCACTATTAAAAACTAGACCTCAAAGCTCCGTCCCCCCTCTTGACTTACAATAAACTTACACATAACTTACTTTTAACTTACACAGTGAAAATTAGGTGTAAGTTTTAGATGTGAGGCGGTTTTACATCAAGAGCATCAAGAGATTTCATCAATCGACGGAGGCAAGATGACAGGTAAAGTGATTCCAAACAAACTACATTTGCCACAACCACTTTCTCTAAAAGAAAAGCAGGTGCTTGAGTTTCTTGAAACCTATATTCGCACCCAAGGTATCTCTCCTTCTTATCAAGAAATTTGCAATCATTTTGGTTTTGCTTCATTTAATTCAGTACAAAGATATCTGAAGCAGCTGGAGACCAAAAAATATCTTCGCCTTCCTCCGTCTAATCAAAAACGAGGCCTCACTCTTTTACGACCAGCCTCGTCTTTGCAAAATTTTATGCAAGAGTCCCTAGATGAACAAACCAAGAACCTCTCGCAAGTGAGAGCTTCAGACGCAGGTCGAATTTCGAGTTTATCGCCATCGATTAACTCAAGATCCACATCGGCCCCTCCAACTGCGCCTGAGGCTCTCACGCTTCCTTTACTTGGTAGAGTCGCAGCGGGTGCTCCTATCGAAGCATTTGAATACGATGAGTTCATCGATGTTCCGGCCAGCCTTGTTCGCAACGCTTCGATGACTTACGCTCTTCGAGTGCAGGGACAATCGATGATTGAAGATGGCATATTCGATGGTGATATTATCCTTGTACAAAAGCAGTCTTCAGCGAGCAACGGCGAAATCGTTGTCGCGGTCGTCGACGAAGAAGCCACAGTCAAAAGATTCTTTTCACACGAAAAAATCAGTATCGATGATGAAAGTCAGAAAAAATTGAAAAAGAAAATGATCGAATTACGACCGGCCAACGCCAAGATGCAACCCATGTGGTTTCAGCCTCAACAAGTTCAGATTCGGGGGATTGTTGTTGGGTTAATTCGCAAATTTTCATAGGGCGTAGACTCACTTGGTAGGCCTAAAATAATTTTAATTTTGTCAAACTTCTGAAGCTAATCAGCGGATCTTAAAAGAATTCAGAAAAGGGGAGCCGTGTATTCAAAAAATTCTAGACAGTTCATCATTGCACAAATCAAAAGTGAACTTGCTTCACAACTAATTGAACACGAGTCTCTTAAGAGGCCTGAAGGTGTTCCAAGTGGCGAGCCCGCTCTTGATGAGTTTCTAGAAAGCAGCGGATTCCCCAAGGGAGAACTCTCTTTGATACAGGCACCTTTAGGAATGGGATGCAGCTCTCTTTTTGCACGGTCGGCACAGCTCACTCTACAACAAAAAAAATATGTAGCATGGATGAGTGGTGAATTTCGATTCAATCCCAGTGGCCTTGCGCAGCTTGATGTCGACTACTCCCGTTTTTTTAGTGTCACCTCACCAAAAGACGAGAAACTTTTTTTATGGACACTACAGGAACTTTTATCTTCGTCAATTTTTGATCTCATTGCGTGTGATCTGGGCTCACTTCAGCTTCGCCATTCACAATGGCAAAAAATTTTACGAGCAACACGACAGTACAAAACCGCATTGGTATTTTTGAATCACACCCCCATCTCTCCACCCCACTCGCTCTTTGCTGTCGCCATTAAAATTGAGAATCAATATCTACGTATTGAACGCGCCCTTCATCGACCAACCCCACATCTCATCCATAGGAGATTTTCGCATGTCAAACTCAGAGAAACTATCTTCTTCAGTACCGTCGCCCATGCCTTCTCCTCTCGACTCACAGAGAGTGCTTTGCTTGCAAATTCAGAAGCGACGAACATCAAGAGCAACGCAAGTTAATATTTCCAATAATATTCAAGATAGTAAGAGTTGCGATACCTCACTCAAAGCTCTCGCCGAAGGCTTTTTACGAGTCAGTCCACGCGTACAAGTTCGCGAACCAGATTTGATTTTTATCGAAATCAGTAGCACCTCACATCTCCTTGGGGGCGAACATAAAACTCTAGTTCTAGCTCAGCAGATAGCAAATCAATTGGGACTTGAAGTGAATGCAGCCATTTCGGACACCACCTATGGCGCCCAGTTGTTTGCAGAAAAACATCCGCTTTGGATTTGCCCTCGATTTGAGGAAAAGTCTGAGATCGCAAAAATCCCTATTCAAAGTTTACAGTTCTGTGAAGGCCTTGAGCCTTGGCCAAAAAAAGAAAGCCTCAAAGAACTTCTCCTGTTTCTGCAAACAGTCGGCATCAAGACCATTGGTGAAATACAAGCCTTTTCGCCAACAGTGTTGCAAGAACGATGGGACCACTTAGGCAGAATAATTTGGCGACGAATACATGGTTTGGAATTACAAGTGATTGCCCCACTTCAACCCACAGAGGCTTTGACAGGATATCAATATTTTGACGAACCCATCTCGTTGGTTTCTTTGATTCTGCATAAGATTGAAGCCACACTTCTTTCTCTTTTTGCGAGGCTACAAGGTCGCCGCGTTTTCGCACAACGAATTCAATATATTCTCCATTGCGAATATTCTGACAAGAAACATGTGTTAACCGTACAACCACAAGCGAGTTCACGCGATCTCGAAATTTTTCTGAAACTAACCGAGATGAAACTGGATCGGCTCGAGCTTGAAAATCCAGTGCGCATGTTCGAGATCGAAATCACCTCGACTCCAGAGAAAAATGAACAATACGATTTTTTTGAACCGCGCTCAAAAGAAGAAAATCGGCTGCAAAATCTAATGAGCACACTTAAGCAAGCAAATGTCGAGTGCGGCCTCTATCAAATGCAAGAATCATTTCTGCCAGAAGAAA
>CAYONZ010000085.1:0-2400 GCA_964405465.1 uncultured Bdellovibrionales bacterium
TCCGTCCCCAGTGCTCCGTCCCCAGTGCTCCGTCCCCAGAGGTCGATCCATTGTCTCGAGAAATGCACCTTGACGGCGAGGTCAACTATGGCCATTTTTTGAACCTATGAAAAACCAAGTTCCAAATCCGCTCATCGATATCCTATCGGCCCTACTGCAATCTCACCCCAATCCGCAGACACTCTCCCGCGAGCAGTGGTCGGACCTCTTGCTCAGTCGACTTCAAACCAGCAACACTACCCCAAAACTTGAGCTTGAGGACTTAAATCTCCTGCTGGTGGACCTTGTCGCGCGACGAGCTTGGGGCGAGGGCAAAACACTGCGCCCTGTTGACGTCGCAGGATGGTGGGCTCTCGCACGGTTAAATTGGCAAAACCACGCGCCACGCTTGATTGAGTTTTTTAATGCGATCAAGGAACCAGAACTCAAGATTCCGGTGGAGAATTTTTTGAGCGAAAAAATTAAAGAAGATTTCGGTCAATTTGCCAAGCTGCTGGAACACGGTTTCGAGTTTGCCTCAGATGCGGCATTCCTGAAGGCTTTTTTTCAGGTTTTAACTCGCGTAGGGCAATCGGACTTAAAGCTACGCTTGCAGATCTGTAACTCTCTCGAAAAGAGATTAACCGAATTCAAATTTAACAACGCGGAACTCAATCGGCTGTTGATCGATTCCCTCTTGGCACTTGAGCACCAACCTGCCGTACTTTTAATACAACGTGTTTTTGAAAATGATTTGGTTCACCACGATCTCAGCTGGGCTCAAGCACGCCAAATCATTTTGCAGAAAATGAAAATCGAATTGCCACAAGTATTGAGTCGAAACAATCCCGCAACTGATGCTCTCGAGCCACATTACGAAGGCGATAGCAAAATGGAAAAACTACTCCATGCTCATGGAATTGAAGGTAGCTTGGTCTTTATTCGTGCCTCGCTTCTTGGCGAGGCGGTTGCAATTCGGCCACTCGAACCCATACGCGCACTACGCCAATTTATTGAAGCGGGTCTCGAAGAAGATTTCAAATGGACACTTTCCCGCGGGCAAGTTGATTTTTTCACTTCCCAGTTCATAGCCCTCTACAATGAGCTTTTAAAGTACCAAGATAGTTTTTTTGATTTTGCAGCAGAGGCCAAAAAATTTGTGGGTCCAACTGACCAAGCAACTCGCCAGGCCCCAGCGGTGATGTTGAGTTGTTTTTTGACCGGTTTTCTCAGTCGTGTGATCGAAGATGATGAAGCGGAACTTTCAAATTTTGTGTTTTTGCAATCGCTGGTGCGCATTGATTCAGAGTTAACCAAGATACATGAGCTCGAAAAACACGTCGAAGCAGATTCGCGCTCGGCTCGAGATATCGCCCAACGCTTAGGAGAGTTGCATCAAGAGCTCGAACAGCTTTGGAGCGAACAATACCTCAGTTTTGTTCGTGAGATTAAAATTCTGCGACTGAAGAGCGAAGCGTTTCGAAGAATTTAAGAGGTTGAGTTTAGCAAGCCTGGGTTTAGCAAGCCTGGGTTTAGAAGGCTTGCACTCTGTTATTTATGCTTTTCTTCTTCAATCACTTGGTTGACTTCGGCTAGTCGCTCCCGAATCCGAGGAGCGAATCGACCTTCTGGGTCGCGCTGCAGTTCGTTTTCAAGAACGGTCTTGGCTAGAAATGCCTGCCCCTGCCGAGTGTAGACTTTGGCCGCCAAAGCAAAGACCCACTGAGGAGCGCCGTTTTTTCCCGCTTTCACCAAGAGCTCTGCCGCAAATTTTTCGTCATGCACTTCATTCAAAAAATGTTGTGCAGCTTGGTAGGCAAAAGGCCAATAGGTATCAAACAATGGTAATCCCTTTTTGTAGATGATCGTCGCTCCATTGATATCATCGAGCGCAACACTCAATAGCGTTGCTCCTGAGACAAATGCTTCGCGAAAGCGCGGAGCCAGCTCTGTGATGGCATCAATCATGTAAAACGACCAGCCACGGTCACACCTAGGCGGAGCTTTACGAAAAGTCGTAGGAATAAAAAATACGGAATCGCGTCCCTTAGCTGGAGTTTCTGAATTCACGACTGGGGATTGCGAATCAGTGCTTGGTGTGGCGTCAATTGGATTTCTTTTTTTATCCACTTCACCTGGCTTGCAAACATCGGCGTCTTGTAAAAAGCGAAGCCAAAGACTGTCAGCTAAACTTTCGTTATAACCAAAGGTAAAGTACTTAAGCTCCTTAGGGGGAACCAAAAATATTTCGGGTGGTTTACTTTTGTTTTGTAATCCCAACCAATGAGTTGCTCCAATTAAAACCCCTGATATAAATAAGATCACCATCTTTAGCATACTCAACAGCCTAGCGAAGCAAATCGAACTTGAAAAGAAGTTTGATGACGAAAAAAATCTCGCACAAAGACCTCACTCCTCGAA
>CAYONZ010000085.1:2500-5495 GCA_964405465.1 uncultured Bdellovibrionales bacterium
CCAGCTCCCAGCTCTTGGTCTAGCGCAAATGCAATTCAGATGTGTTTCAGTTTCGGCGTTGAAGATTTGCAGATATCATCAGAGGAGAAAGAAATGAACAGGAGGTTGGTTTTGGCAAGGGTTCTCGTCACGGGCGGTGCCGGCTATATTGGTTCGCATACGGTCACTGCACTCCTGCTCGCTGGGCATCAGCCCGTTGTCTTCGACAATCTCTCGACTGGCTTTGCTATCGATTTCTCAGCGATGACCAATCAGGCTTCGAGCGGCTTACCAAAAAGACCGGTCCCATTTATTCAAGGAGATGTACGCAATCGCCTCTCGCTCAGCAAAGTCATGCGCGACCACAAAATTGAAGCTGTCTTACATTTCGCTGCGAAACTCAACGTGGCAGAATCTGTCTCTTTGCCCTTAGACTACTATGAAAACAACACCCTCGGTGTGCTCAATCTCGCACAAGCATGCCTTGAAAACAAAATCGACAAAGTGGTTTTTTCTTCGACAGCTGCGGTTTACGGTAACGGCCTAAATGCCCAAGCGGCTCAACCAAACGAGATCTTCAGCAAGACTATAAGTGAATCTTCACCCTTGGCGCCACTGAATCCCTATGGCCATTCTAAACTCATGAGTGAACAAATTCTTGCCGACAGTGAGCGAGCTTTTGGCTTGCGAGCGATTGTACTCAGGTATTTTAACGTCGCCGGTGCCGCTGAAAATGGGTGCAATGGCCAACGCACCCGTGATGCATTTCACTTGATTCATCTTGCCTCTCAGGCCGCCTGCGGACTTCGCCCTTCGCTCACCGTTTTCGGTACAGACTATCCGACTCCAGACGGCACATGCCTTAGAGACTATCTTCATGTCGAAGACCTCGCAGACGCCCATGTCTTGGCACTTCAACACCTGCTAGATGGAGGCAAGTCTGACGTTTTCAATTGCGGTTACAGCCAGGGTGTTTCGGTTTTGGAAGTGATTTCAACAATGAAAAAAATCAGCGGAGTGGATTTTGCAACTTCTCTTGGTGAGCGAAGAGTGGGGGACGCCATCAGCCTCGTGGCGAATGCGCAACGAATTAAAGCAACGCTCAACTGGATCCCGAAACGAAACGACCTCGAGCTCATCTGTCGAACAGCTCTAAATTGGGAAAGAGCGAAACTCGCCCTAAAAAGACCGGCCTGATTTTACCATGAGATTGTTGTCTTGTCTTGTCTTGGCTTGGGTTAGCTTTGCTTGGATTGGATTGGCAGGGATCGATTTCCCGGTTTCTGTTAGCCGCATTCAACCATTAGTACTTGGCCTGGTACTTATTTTGCCACTTGTCGTGCGAACGGGCACCTGCCGAAGTCCACTTGCTGCCGAATTTTGCGAACTTGAAACTCCGAGATTTTGATCAGCATTGTGATCTGCTGCTGACACTGTTTCATGGTATTCGGCATCTTGGTTCACCTGCCAAACATCAAACAGCTTTTTCTCAGCCAAAATGTTTTTTACGGCCAACATCGCCGTCATCATCGCATGATCTTGGTTATTGTACTTATGCATTCCATTTCGACCAATCAAGTGAAGTCCTGGGTAAGAGGTTTCAATCTCTGAGCGAATCGCATCAACATGTTCGGTGTAATGCTGATCATACACTGGGTAAGCTTTCTCTTGCCGAACCACACACCCGTCCAAAATATCTTTTGCCTCTGCAAGACCAAGACTAACTAATTCTTGTTTAGCCATTTCAATTAGGCTTTCGTTGCTTTGGCTCCAGAGATTGTCTCCCTCATGACAAAAATACTCGAGCCCATAGCAGTTCACCTTTTCATTTGGAACCATATAGGGCGACCATGATTTAAAATTCTGCACGCGTCCAACCTTAACCGATGGATCATGAATGTAAATCCAATTGTCCTGAAAGAGATTCTTTTCGTTTACGACCAATGCCACAGTGATAAAATCACGATAGCGAAGTTGTTCGGCATGCCCCAATGACTGCGGTTTTGGTTCAAGAGAGGTCATCAGCTCTCGCATTGGACAAGTCGAAATCACGTTTTGTGCCGAAGCTTCAAGCTTTTGCCCATCACGAGACTGTGCCGTCACCGTCCATACTCGACTTTGCAAATCAAATCTCAATCCCGTAACTCGATACCCCATCTGGAGCTCGCCACCTTGTTTTTTGAAATCTGCAGCAACCTTCTCCCACATCATACCTGGGCCGCGAGCTGGATAACGGAACGATTCAATCAGAGTTTTGATGACCGCTTTTTTACCTTTGAATTTCAAAAAATCAGGCTTCAAAGCATTGATGACCGCCGAAGAAAGCGAAAGTCCCTTGATTCTCTGGGCGGCCCAATCGGCAGAGATCTCTTTGCAACTCATGCCCCATACTTTTTCAGTGTAAGTCTTAAAAAAAATCTGAAAAAGCCGACGGCCAAACTGATTCGTCACCCAGGCCTCAAAACTCTTGGCATTTTTGTCTGGAAATACCCGAGCCCATGCATAAGAACTCACACAATGAATCGTTTCAAAAATACCTAACTTAAACAAAGCTTCAAAGGCCTTTAGTGGATAAGAAAAGAATTTCTTGCGATAAAAAATTCGGCTCGAACGTGGGCGTTCGAGCATTTCAGAGCCCAATATTTTGCTCCAAAAATCTTCAACCTCTTGCGATTTAGAGAAAAAACGATGTCCCCCAATATCAAAGTAAAAATCTTTGTAGCGTTCAGTTCGCGAAATGCCACCGACATAATTAGGATTCATTTCTAATATCAAACAGCTCTTGGCGTTCTCTGAAAGTAAATATCCAGCCGTTAGTCCTGCTGGACCAGCACCAATGATGATTGTATTGTAATCTTGCAAAGCTCACCTCATATTTTTTAAAACTGATCTCAACGGTCCGCCCACAACTGCGCCGATTGGACCGGCGTTGTTGACATTGCGCCGATCTAATCGGCGCCAACCAACCCTTCGCGATTCTTAGCGAAGTTTTCTTCAATATTGTTCAATTGTTGCA
>CAYONZ010000085.1:5595-8319 GCA_964405465.1 uncultured Bdellovibrionales bacterium
ACCAACCCTTCGCGATTCTTAGCGAAGTTTTCTTCAATATTGTTCAATTGTTGCAAAAGAAATTCAAATTGAATTTGCGCAGAAATACGAATTCACCTAGACGAACATCGAGACGCGTGTTTCAATTTCTATTCAATGAAAAAATTTATCGTGCCACTTTTTGCGATCGCTATTCTTGTGCTTTTTGGGTTTTCCATTTCGATTTTTCAACTCGAAATCACCCAGCCCATCGATATGATCAACTCGTGGGGTGCAGATACGACATATCATCAACAAACTGAAGCACTCGCGCACGGGCACCTTTCACTCGGCCCTTCTATACAAGGGCTTCTTCATGATGCGGCCTTCTTCAATGGCGTACAGCTCAGTTTTGGCATCGGGCCCGCGCTATTGCGCCTACCTATCGAAGCACTTGCTGCAGCACTTGGATTTGAACGAGTGCCCGACAAACTCATCTTCTATTTTTATTTTTGTGTGCTGTTTTATTTACTTTTTCGAGTTCTCAAAACTCATTTGCACTTCGATGGACCCCAAGCTCTCAGCGTGGCGTCACTGGCTATGTGTCTCCCGATCATCAGCCAGTTGGTGGGCGTGCGATTTGCGGGCTACGAAGAAGCCGTGGCCTATCTTTTTCTTGGAGGCATCGCCGCGGTTATTTGCTTGCTTTGGTATCAATACTCCAAAAAAATGATCGCGCTTGCTGCCTTTGTCTTTACAAACTCCTCCCTCGTATTGTTTCGCGCCACTGGTGCTCTATATGCGGTGGCGTTGATTGCCGCATTCGCCGTCTTTTACCTGAGAGAAATCAGCGCAATGGGTACTCTCAATTCAGAAAGTGGACTTGGAATTTTAGCTCGTTTTAATTTTTTTTCGCATCCAAAATCTAACAGACTCGCTTTAGGATTTGTGCTGGCCGGAATCCTTCCACCATTCTTGTTGCTCGTCCTCAATAAAATTAAATTTGGAGGGTTCTTAGAGTTTGGTCACAATTTCGTTACGTCCGGCGAGCCAATCAACGACTATCTTCTCAAATTTGCAAACACCTACAAAACCACGAATCTTTGGAGTGCCATTCTAGATCTCTGGGGAAGCCTATTTCTTTCACCGGCCTTCAACGACTTTCATTTCTACATGTCTGGTCTTCACCCGTTTCAAGCCAAAGCCCTTCGCTTTCGTGAATTTTATTTTCAAACGTTTTCTGTGACCGACTTTCTTGTTTTCTTGACGGCTCTGTTGCTTGTGCTCGATTCGAAGCAAAAGACTCTTTCACGCTTTTTTGGTTTGAGCTCATTGATTTCATTTCTTCTCATGTTTGCGTTTTATCTTTACACCCCTGGAATCACCTCTCGGTACGTGGCCGACTTTAGCCTCTCGTTCACACTTGCCGTGATTGCAATTTCAATCGCAGTGATTTCGCGCTTAAAGCCAGAACACTTTTTGTTGTTTTCTATGTTTTTATGGCTGAGCTTTGGCACAGACGCATTTGAACACAACTCATCGATTGATTCAGTGTTTTCTTCTCAAGGAAAAACTTGGTCACTACCTTTAGAGTTCGAGTCCACAACAGACAAGAAACTTAGAGAACTTCTCAGATCAATCCCGGTTGAACTACCTAGCTCCTATGATTGCCACGATAAAAAATGGCGAACCGAACTGAAAATTATAAACAACGGCGCTCACTGGAATCGAAAATCGTGCCGAGTGGCTCAGGTACTTTCACTCTATTTTAAGTACAATAAATGTGTTGTCCTCAGCTTTTCTCCACAGTCAGAAGCTGATCTAGAAAAAATTCCGCCTCGAGTAAAATATGCGAACAAGACTCTCCCTCTGGTGCAAAAAGTCGCAGAGGCCGAAACCCTTGACTACACCTATTGCACAAATCCAGAGGAGCTGAAGACACTTGAGAATCACCCAGTTGGGCCAGTTTTTGTTAGCTTCACCGACGATGCACATCTTAAGCAAAGACCAAAGATCAAACTTCTTAAAATTTCAATGAAGGAGAATTAGCATGCGAAAACTTTGGTTTATCGCATTGTTTTTTCTTTTTATTCTTTATGCCCCCGGATTTGCTGAGCCCTTTTTTTTAATTGATGATCACTCTTTGATTGGCGCCCCCCAAGTTCAGGTTTTTGATTTTGAGTCCATTAAATCGATATTCGAATTCGGCAATCACGTCGACTACACACCTGTGAGAGATCTAAGCTACCTACTTGATTGGCAATGGGGGATTGATCTTGAAAACAATCTCACACCAGTCCACATACAAAACTTCTTTTGGTTTTTCGGAATCTCTTTTCTTCTGGCCCAGACATTGCAAATTTTAGGATTGAGCAGAGGTCTTTCGTATGCGTTGTCGTTGCTTTGGACTCTACATCCCATTCATGCTGAACTTTTCATGTGGGGTTCTGCAAGAAAAGATCTCTTGCCCATATTTGGTGCTCTCGCCGCCTTTTGGCTTTTTCTAAAGATCTACAAGCAGAATCAGTTGCTAGCGAATCGACAGAAAACATTCTTACTTTTGGCCCTCATTGCGATGAGCTTATTCTCCATATTTTCTAAAGCCACTTTTGTGGCCCTGCCTTTCATCGGCTCCGCGATTCTCCTTTTGAATGTTCCATTGAATTCCATACAAAAATTTTTAGTTTTTCTCTGGGCAATGTTAAGTCTCGGTGGTCTTTTTATACATCGGTATCTCTATAACAATGTCAATCCGATGCCTTTACA
>CAYONZ010000086.1:0-8177 GCA_964405465.1 uncultured Bdellovibrionales bacterium
TTTACTTTTGTTGAATACTATCTTGCTCGTGGGCTTAAAATAGATGACTTCGCAGCGAATCTGTCCTTCTTTTTTTCGAACGGTTTGGATCCAGAATATGCGGTGATCGGGCGTGTGGCGCGCCGAATATGGGCTATTGCCATTCGCGATTTATACCAGGGAAATGATCGCTCACAAAAATTGAAATATCATATTCAGACAAGTGGTCGATCACTGCATGCTCAGGAAATTGATTTTAATGATATTCGCACCACATTGCAGGCATTGATTGCCATTTATGATAATTGCAATTCTTTGCATACCAATGCCTATGATGAAGCCATCACCACTCCAACTGAGGAATCCGTTCGTCGTGCCATGGCGATACAAATGATTATCAATCGTGAGTTTGGTATGGCGAAAAACGAGAACCCGATGCAGGGAAGTTATTTTATGGAAGAACTAACGGATCTTGTTGAAGAGGCCGTGCTCGAAGAGTTTTTAAGAATCAATGAGCGTGGCGGTGTGTTGGGGGCGATGGAGACGCAGTACCAACGTGGCAAAATTCAGGACGAATCGATGCACTATGAACATCTTAAACACTCAGGAGAACTTCCCATCATTGGCGTGAATACCTTTGTTGATCCAAAGACCTTGGCGACCAATTATATTCCACCAAAAATTGAAATGGCTCGAGCCTCATATGCCGAAAAACAACTTCAGCTGGATCGTGTTTCTGCATATCAAAAGAAAAATGCCCACGAGGCTAAGCAAGCACTCGAAGAATTGCGTTTGGCAGCATTAGCTGGAGAAAATGTTTTTGCAGCCCTGATGAAGGCGGCACGATATTGCTCGTTGTACCAGATGACGACCGCACTCTATGAGGTGGGTGGGCAGTATCGAAGAAACTTATAGTTGGGCATTGTTGGTTTTTATATGGGTGTTTAGGTTGAGATCGAATTGGTCTAGTTTGATTTTTTTCTTTGCAGTTTTTAAAAATGACCTTAGACTAGAGCTGTAGGGTGTTGCTCCTGGTTGTATAGACTGGAGCCCACTAACCAGTCTGGAGGTCTCATGTTCGATCCCCGGCCCGTAGGAACCAAGCGAGTTTTTATTGCTCTCAAGGTGACTGAATCCTTCTATCGTTCGATTCTTCCTGTCTTTAAAAAATTGAAAGTGACGGCAGACCAGTCAGAAACCTATGTCAAATGGGTGGCGCCGCAAAACTTGCATGTGACGGTTTCGTTCTTAGGTGATCGCGCTCCAGATGAGATTGATGAGATTGTTCGTTTATTGAAGAAGATTTCAAAATCGGTGCATCCATTTGATCTTCGCGTTTCTGGAGTGGGTGCTTTTCCGCAGTTAACCGACGCTCGGGTGCTGTGGTTTGGAGTGCAAAACAAAAAATATTTAGGACAGCTTAAAGACGAATTAGATGCTCGTCTTGAGTCGAAATTACGAGGCTATCGAGAACAGCGTGAGTTCTCTCCGCATCTCACGGTTGGGCGGTTGAAGAATTCGCAGAGTGTTTATGATATGGTTTCGCCATTTGTACGCAAAGACTTTGGCAAGCTGGGTGTAGAGAATTTGGTTTTGTTTGAAAGTCACCGACATGGAGCGCAGACTGTCTACAATCCAATCTTTGAAGTTAAGCTAGAAGGACAGCCTGAACTTGCTCTAGAGTTTGCCTAGAGAGTTTCTATATTTGATTGAATCTATTTTGCTTAAACCTCGCGACAAAATGGGCGCGAGTTGCGAGGCAATTGTGGTTCGAGCCGCTAAAGACTCTCGCTCCTGGGTAATTGCTGTAGATGTGTGATTTTCACCGGAATCTGTACCCTTGAATTAGCAGGCGCATATATCACTTCTATTGCTTCCGCTCGCGACGTCCGACCAATTGAGGACACGCCGCCCTAGTCAATCAAAAGAAATTTCAGTTCAACGAGTGTTCCACTGGATGCGCTGGATGTCTGGTCCGACTGGCTCACAAAAGTAGCCTCCTCTTTTTTCACACGTTCCACAGAGTGAACTCTGATCTCCCCCTGATAGAGATTCATATAGTCTTTGACTAAAGAAATACCAAAGCCAGTGCCGTGTTCGCCTTTGGTTCCAAGAGTCGAAAACAAATCTTGGCCGTTATAGACACGAGCTAGATTTTCTGCAGACATCCCGATGCCATTGTCTTGAATCTTGATGCAAGCGAATCCATTTTTGCATTCTGATTCAATAATGATTTGAGATCCTTCGTCTGAAAATTTAATGGCGTTAGTTAAAAGATTCACGAGGACCTGATTGATCAAGGAGGTACGCTCGGCTTTAATGCGAAGGTTGGGGTCAAGCTTCAAAACAAGTTGGATATTTTTTGTTTCCAGTTGATCCTGCACCACCTCTTTAGCGAGTTCCACCGCATTTTGTATCACGACAGGTTCAAGTTTGAGGTTCTCTTTATAGCTCGCTAAAACTTCTTCGCTTTTGACCGACTGTAAATTGGTTGAAATATTAGTGGCAATGCCAAAAATTCGATCGAGTGTGGTTTTGGTCTCTTCGCTAGGGCTTCGGCGTAAAAGCATGCGCACTTGGCCTTGAATCATCGAAACTCGATTGGCAACATCATGAATCAAAACTTTCACAAGGCGATGATAGCGTTGACCTTGTTCGGCATGCTCTTGTGCCTCTCGTCGTTGTTGGTCAAGTATTGCAATTTTGTAAGCGAGGGCGAGTGAAAGCGTGACCATTTCAAAAAGGCCACCAAGAAAGAGGCTATGCTCAATTAAAAGCGATCTCGAAAAAACTCCCCATTGCATCAAAAACCAAGAAAGCGCGGCAAGAAGAACAATGGTCCAAGAGAACAGGTAGAACCGAGCGATGATGTGTTTTCGAATTGTGCCGATGATGCCCAAAGAGAGAAGCACTAAGCAAGTGGCGCCGATGGTTAGATCAATGGTGGGCCCAAGCATTGCAGAAATTCCGAGCGGAACAAAGATGAGACCCAATACGGCGTGAGCTCCGCTGACGATAATCAAAATTAAAGTGACGGTATTGAAGTATTTGAAGTTATCTCGAACATGAAGAATTCTTCTGCCAAAGAGGCAGGAAAACAGATTTGCCAAACTTGAGAACACGATCAAATACTGTGACAACGCGAGATCAGAAAAAATATACTTATCGAGTACCCCAGATAGACTAAAAAGTGTGGTCGCAAAAAAGAGCCCGAAAAGACTGTAATATATGTAGGCTCGTTCTTTCGAGTAAATAAAAATCATGAAGTTGTAGAAGACCAAAAGGAGTGCCGCGCCCATATAGAAAAAGTAAAAGAGGTCTTCTTTTGCTTCACGAGACATGGCCGATTTTAAATCAGCGATTTGCATTCGTGCAGCCAAATGATGCTGCGATAAACGTTTTAAGTAAACGGTTTTTATTTCGCCCCCAGAAAAACGGAGATGCAGACTTGGTCGGCGCAATTGCTCAATATGCATACTAAAGGGCACATTGCTTCCAGAAACGCCAAGTGGTGCAAGTGTAGAGTTTTGATCAACAAAAAAATCGATGCGCCCAGTAAGTGTGGCGTCTAGTATCAGCCAGGCTTCAATTTCTTGGTTGGTCACATTTTGCAGAGTTGTCTTTAGCCAGATGATGTCGTTGGTGTATGAAAAATTGATGTCTTTGTTTGACGGAAGTTTTTGAAATGTCAATGTTCGAGGGTCGACAAACTTCGCCTGTTCCTCGGAGTTTGTGAATGGTGTTTGCGGCAGGCGAGCAAATTCAACGGAGTCGGTGATATCATAAATTCCGTGCGGAGTATAATCAAGAGTCTTCAGCGATCCATAAGTCCGCGGGTTTACAAATAGCAATGACAAAAACACGATGATAAAACGAAGTTGCCAATTCATTTCTATAGTATTCAGGAACAAAATTGGGCTTGGCAAGAACATAGAAAAAAACCGTAGTTTTTTAGACTACGGTTTTAATACGGTTTTGGGTAACGGGTGAGACTCTTCCGCGAGGTGATTTTTTATAATTGAATCGACCTATGGTCGAGCGCAAAGCTGCTATTCAGCAAGTTCCATTTTTGCAATTGTTTGCAACTGCATATTGCTGGTGCCCTCATAAATTTGGCCAATTTTTGCATCCCGCCAGAATTTTTCCACTGGATATTCTTTAGTGAAGCCATTGCCTCCAAAAAGATCGATGGCAATCGAAGTCACCTTCTCGGCAGCGCGCGAGGCATAAAGTTTCGCCATCGCTGCTTCTTTGATAAATGGCTGTTGGGCATCTTTGAGGCGAGCGGCATTGTACACCATCAAACGAGCGGCCTCGACCATGATGCGCATTTCAGAAAGTTGAAATTGAATACCTTGAAAGTCTGCGAGCTTCTTGCCGAACTGCTCTCGAGTTTTAACATACTTAAGTGCGGCTTCGTAAGCACCCTGGGAAATTCCCACCATCTGAGCACCAATACCAATACGACCTTCGTTCAAGGTCTCGATCGCGATTTTGTAACCCTTGCCCACTTCGCCGAGTACATTTTCTTTTGGAACTTCACAGTTTTCAAAAAGTAGTTCACAGGTAGAGCTTGCGCGAATGCCGAGTTTGTCTTCTTTTTTGCCAACGGTGAATCCCTTGAAGGACTTTTCAACGATGAATGCCGTGATGCCTTTGTACCCTTGAGCTGGGTTGATGTTTGCAAAACAAATAAAGACATCGGCCTCATTACCATTAGTGATCCAAAGCTTATTGCCATTTAAAATGTACTTGTCTCCTTTATCTTCTGCGCGAAGACGTAAAGCAAAGGCATCGCTGCCGCTCGTGCTTTCGCTCAGTGCATAGGCGCCAACCCACTCACGGGCCATTCGAGGTAAATATTTTTCTTTTTGCTGTTCGGTTGCCCATCGCAAGAAGGCGTTGGTCACCAGTGTATTCTGTACGTCAACCAGAACACTGACTGATCCATCAATGCGGCCTAACTCTTCAACGGCAAGACATGCCATAGTGAAGCTTGAGCCGGCGCCGCCATATTTTTCAGGAGATTCGATTCCCATAAGGCCCATTTCGAAAAGCTTTTTTACAAGCGCTTCATCCATATGAGCTTCGGTGTCCATCTTCGTAACCAGCGGGCGAATTTCACCTTCAGCGAAATCGCGAATGGCATCGCGAAAGGCCAATTCATCTTCAGATAAAGTTGTTAATGCAGGATGTAGATTCATCGTTTGCTCCATAAAATAGGGCCTCCATCATAAATTGAGCGGCGTCGGGCTTGCATGAGCCCGAGCTGTCGTTGTACTCTTTTGATCATGTCGAAGATTATACGAGTTTTGATAGCAAAGCCAGGATTAGATGGGCACGATCGCGGTGCGAAGGTGGTTGCACGTGGTTTGCGTGACGCTGGATTCGAGGTGATTTACACCGGCCTCCATCAAACGCCAGAAATGGTGGTGCATGCCGCGATTCAAGAGGATGTTGATATTGTTGGTCTGTCCATTTTGTCGGGTGCCCATTTGCCTCTAGTGGCAGCCATTCAAGATCTCATGAAAAAAGAAAACGTGTTGAAGCCGATTTTTGTGGGAGGAATTATTCCACCTGACGATGCAGATCGTTTGCTGGCACAGGGTGTAGCTGCGGTATTTGGCCCGGGTTCCGTGATGAAAGAAATTGAAACTAAAATTCGCGAGATAGTGGGTTAAGAAAAGTTCTTTAATAGAGAACTTTGAGCCGTTTGCAAGGAGCTTAGCGCTTGTGCTGAGTTTTGAGAACGCGCAGCAGTTTGGCTGTGATTTTAATTTCCTGGCTTTCACCAGGCTCTTTCAGCGAAGTTTCAATTTCGCTCCAACGAAGCCCGCCCGGTTTATAACCGGTTACATTTTGAAAGTCCTCATCTCGCGATGAACTTGTGATCACAAAAGAAAGTCCTGGTTCTTGAGTGTCGATGGCTCCTTCGGTCGGAAGCTGTTTGGATGTTTCAAGATGTTGCAGAGAAAACCGAAGCAAAGGGGATGGGGCTTCAAGGCGAGTGATCTTCACTCGTTCCCGATGTTTATCTGGAGTTGTTGTTCCAGAATCGATCACCACACTTTGACCCAAGGGCAATTTGTTGAGCCAAGTTTCATCAAAGAGTTGCATAGGAAGATGAGTTTTGGTTGAAAGATTTCGCATGCGCTTCAATTTTGAGCAGTATTGAGCCTGCAGATTCAAGGTAAAAAAATCGTCGGTGTTTTTTTCGAACTGCAGACGAAGCTCGTTAGTCTCTTTGCCGCAGCTGTTGAGAATCATTTCATTGCTGATAATTTTATAGAAGAAATAGATCAAGGAGTCTTGGGTGCTGAAAGGGCTCATCAAAATGCTCAATGTGGCGAGCGAACCCACCAATACTCTCGAAATCATGATTGAACATCAACCAGTGACTAGCCCTTGAAGTCAAACAACTTTTGTTGAGTGGCTCGAGAGCTTTTAACATGATGCGCGATTTAACGTGAAACTCTGTCTGTGCAAGGTTTTCTTTGTACAGCGGGCTCTTGGCTAAGACCTTGCTGAGCTATCGTGTGAGCTATGCCTTGGTTCTGATTAAGAAAATGGCATTTTACTTACGTCGCTGGACAGAGCGAAAGTCTTGAGGTTAGGGTTGAACCATGATTGATTTTGCAGAATTTGGTCGAAATGTTGGGCTCTATTTTATTCCGATGCTATTGGCGCTTTGTGTGCATGAGTACTCTCATGGGTGGATGGCGCGGCAAAAGGGCGATCGCACCGCTGAAATAATGGGGCGTCTCACTCTTAATCCGTTTGCCCATGCCGATCCGATTGGAACTTTTTTGCTTCCGCTCATGGCACTGGCCTTTCATTTTCCGAGTTTTGGTTGGGCAAAGCCGGTTCCTGTGAACGAACGAAATCTGCGTGATCCCAGAAACGATATGTTTTGGGTGGCGCTTGCTGGGCCAGCGTCGAATCTGATCATGGCTTTTATCTCTGTGTTTGTAATTGTTTTTGTTGGTGGTCGTGAGGCTTTGGCCAGTGAATACACTCCTGCGATTTTGAAGATTTCGCAGTCGTTTGTACTGATCAACCTTTATCTTTGTGTATTCAATTTGATTCCTGTGCATCCGTTGGACGGTGGCAAAATTTTGGGTCGATTTTTACCAGCGTCTTGGAACAATTGGCTGGAGATGAATCAAAATCACCTTAATATTGCCATGCTCGTGGTTTTTGTCATGGGTGGGTTTAAATACTTATTCTATCCGGTGACAGTCATTGCGTATTTAATGATGAATTTTGCTGAGAGGGTTTTGCAATGAGCGAGATCTTGAAACCGGCGGTTGGAGCAAACGTTATTGGACCTCGCCGAATTATGAGTGGTATGCGCCCGACGCATCGTCTGCATATCGGTAATTATTTTGGAGCGCTAAAAAACTGGCTCACCTTACAAAATGAAGCCACCTGTTTTTTTGGTGTTATGGATTGGCACGCATTGACCAATGCCTATAAAAATCCCAAAGAGCCTGTGGCATGGGTGCGCGAAATCATCGCAGAGTGGATCGCCTGGGGATTGGATCCGAAAAAAAATGTGATCTTCATTCAATCGCAAATACCTGAGACGATCGAGTTGTTTATGTTTTTCTCAATGCTGACGCCAATGGGATGGCTTGAAAGAGTGCCCACCTGGAAAGATGCGGAGGAAGAAGCAAAGGCAAGCGACACGCACAATTTGGGCAGATTTGCTTATCCAGTTTTGCAGGCGGCTGACATCGTGCTCTTTGGTGGAACGCATATTCCGATTGGGCAAGATCAGGTGGCCCATCTTGAAATTTCGCGTGAAATTGTTCGTCGTTTTAATTTTCTCTATGGTGGCCATTTGATTGAGCCCCAAGCACTCTTGACCGATACGCCGATGATTGCTGGCACCGACGGCCGCAAGATGTCAAAATCTTACGGTAATTATTTTGCGCTCACCCAAGACGAGAGCGAGCTTGATAAGAGCGTGAAAGCGATGGTGACTGACCCACAACGTGTTCGTCGTAACGACCCTGGTAACCCAGATGTTTGCTCGGTATTTGCGTATCATAAGCTTTTTTCTTCAGAAGCTGATCAAGCATGGGCGCGACAGGGTTGCGTGAGTGCGGGCATTGGATGTGGTGATTGCAAGAAACGTTTGAGTAGTAATATCAATGTGTTAATGCAAAAACCTCGCGAAACAAAAAAACAACTCT
>CAYONZ010000087.1:0-8144 GCA_964405465.1 uncultured Bdellovibrionales bacterium
TATCATCACTCAGAAAATCGGAGAACAAAAATCGATGAAGAAATCTAAGAAGAAATCTAAGAAGAAACTCCTAAAAAAGCCAGCTGCGAAACAAGTAAAAAAATCTGCACCTAAAAAAATCAAATCTCGTTCGTTGATCGCAGACGATTCGGGGTTCATTCGTCGCGTAAAAAAAACCATTCCCTATGAATTTGTGCTTGAAAACCTCGAAGATCTAAACGTTCACACCAAGCCCATGTTTGGCGCTTTTGGTGTCTATTTACAAAACAAAATTATTTTTATTCTTCGTGAGCGACCCACCTCGCTCGAAGATAATGGCGTTTGGCTCGCGACAACTCCAGAGCATCATCAGTCTTTACAAAAAGAGTTTCCGAATATGCGGAGTCTTTTGATTTTCGGCCCCGGAGTGACAGGTTGGCAAGTTCTTCCCGTTGAGGCTGGCGACTTTGAGGAGAGCGTTCTCAGGGCTTGTGAGCTTGTTCGCTTGGGGGACGAGCGAATTGGCAAGATTCCTAAGGTCAAATTGCGTAAGAAAAAGTAAATTGTCTTGCAACGTTTTGAGTTTGCGAGATCATTAAAGAAACAACGCGAAGTTGAGGGGGTGTTATGACGAGACAGTTTCTTCAAAATAAAATATGTTTATCTGAGATGTGTTTTTTACCGCGACAGAAGCGTTTTATTTTCTTTTCTAAATTCAAAAGCATCGGTGCTAGCAAACTAGGCGCACTGGGCGTTTTGTTCATTGGAATGACGGTGAGTTTTGGCACGCAGTCTTGGGGTAAAACTGTGGATGTTTCTATTGAAGAAACAGCGGCCGATTCGGTTGGCGGACCCGATGGAATTTCTGGCTCGATAGCGGGCAGTCATGTCGTGACGGTCGTCGGGAGGGGCGCGGCTTCAGGGTTTTGTACGGAGCAGCTATCAACTTTTTGTATCGAGAACATTGAGCGAAGTGCAAAATCAAATGGGCAGAATGAGGCAGACATGCAATGTCGTTTGCAGCAAGGACGCTCGATCACCTATACCTCTCATTGTTTTACATCGTGTAGCCCGATGTACATCCCTCCAGGGCCTGGGCAAACCTACGTGAGCTGTAACGCAAACTGCGACATGCAGTGCGAGCTTTGAGTAGGGCGTGTCCTCAATTGGTCGGACGTCGCGAGCGGAAGCAATAGAAATGAGTTGAAGGCACGAGGAGGAGAAATAGTGGTGCTATTTCGACGACGAGCAACGCTCAAATCATTTCTATTGCTTTTGCGTAGTAGTCTAGCCAATTGAGGACACGCCCTAGGAGAAGTTAGGCTTAGCTTGTTGTCGTGCTCACCAATACATGAGCTTCAAGTTGCCATTGACCGCAACGGCATCATTGATCGCACCTATCAGGTTTTCGCGAAATGCATCTCCGGCTTCAGGAGTCTCGAACGAAAAAGGAAGCGTATTGCAGTTGGTGAGCGTCACGGTTGTCGGTTCAGTGATTTTTGCAAGTGTGGCCTGAAGTTCTGCAAATGAAGTAATTTTTGAATCACCGAATGAAGTTTGTATCGCATTCCACATTTCAGTTTCGTTTGATTTTTCAGCGCAATTGATACCCACGTCTAAAGTTTGTACCTGTTCGTTTGCAGACTGCCCCTCGGAGACCGGAGGAGTGACTGAAGCTGAAGAGTCTATAGCTGGAGTGCCTCGAGGAGCCTGAGTGTCTGGAACTGAACTAGCAATTGCCATATTTTGGGCATGGCCGGGTCCGAAGGAAAGATCGACGGCGGTCATCAGGAGCATAACTAATATTTTTCTCATATCATCACTTTCTGTAAATCAAGCCGCGGCTTTGTTGCTTTTGAATTCACGAATGCCCACGGCAAATCATTCTGAATCCACCCAGGGGTTCAAATCCAATGCCAATTTAGTCCATGAACTTTGATTGCCATTTTGATTTGGTTTCCACGGTCGGCTCGTCGGGCTACCGAAATTTGCAAATTGGCCATGGGTGCCGTTAGACCAAGAATGCCAGCGACGCAAATTGTGTTTCATTGCCAAGAGTTCGACACCCCTGAAGGTGCTAAAGACGAGCCTACAGAGTTCTGTTCTTGCAGCACAGACTGGGATTGGAGACGGATAGTTTGTTTCCAATAAATTGCACGAATGATTAGGGAGGCCCAGTGGCTGGCGTTAATAAAAAATTCAATTTTTCAATTCAATTTTATCAAACTCTAGGGACTAGCATGGTGCTGGCCTTAATTTCGTTACTGGTATTGACATCTGCTGTTTCGGCGCGAGCTGATTCGTACAGCGCTCAAGACCCGAAGTTAGAGTTCTTTGATTCCTTTGGAACTGCGAGCGACAGGGTTGAAATTGGCAGTATTTCAGATGCTGCAAAAGCAGCAATACTCCAGATCCTAGAAGCGGATCTCGAAATGGCAGCCCAAGAGAGAGCCATTGAGAATTGTAAGCGCCATTTGGGGAAAAGGCGAAATGAAGGAGCTGGACTGGTGAAAACTGCTGAGGCCGTTATTGATGAAGCCAATATGCCAGTAACTCATTCTAAAAGGTGTACAGTGTACCAAAACGCCTCGGGCACTTTTGCACATTGTACTTTGAAGAGAAAAGTTTCCTGCCTAGTTTCTTTTTAGATAGTCGATTTAGACATTCAATTGCTCCAATCGATTTAGCTCCAATTGATCATTGTCTTGTTTGTCTAAGCAGCCAGGGGAGGCCCGAAAGCCCATAGAGTTGGGCCGCCTTTATATTGATTGTGAGACCCAAATAAGGACCCCCCCTTATCACTCGTGAAAAAATTTAAATTCCAACCATGTAGATCCTCCTAAATCACATTAATCATTGGACATTTCTCCACTTCTCACTAAAGATCCGAGCAAAAATGATGCAGTTTGGATTTGGTCATGAATTTCGAAATGACCCTGTGAACTGATTGGATGAAACGGCTAAATGGATTGCCAAGCAAATTGAAATACCTAAGGGTGAAGAGGGAAAAATGGGGAAGTTGTCGTTAATGTTTCTTTCGTTTGTTGCAGCGTTGTCTTTGTTGTCGGATGTTGCCTATGCTTCAACAACAGCCGCTCGTGGGCCGCAAAAATATGTAAATCACAATCGCTTGGATGAACTCAATCCCTTTGCTGGGGATATCGAAGAGCAACTTGAAAAGCTCGATCGAGATTATGAGAATGATACCAGAAAAGACTCCAGGCTTTTTTCGACTGAGTCTTTCGAACTGTTTGCACGCGATTGTTTTCATCAAACTTGTGCTGTTTGGGCCTATGTCGATAAAAGGCAGCAACGCATGTTTGTGACGATCAACGGTGCTCTTTGGCAGACCTGGTTGGTATCAACAGGAGACGCCAATCACACAACCCCTAACTTTGAAACTCACCCTGATGGGCGCATTTATGATGCCTACACTTCTGATAAATACCCGGGCGGAGACTATATGGGATTGGGAAATATGCCTTATGCTGTTTTCATCAGTGGCGGTTTTGCGATTCATGGAACGGGTCGAAGTAATTGGAAACGTTTGGGCCGCCCGGTCTCTCATGGCTGTGTTCGTCTTCATCCAGACAACGCGAGAACCTTTAATCAACTCGTTCGCGCCTACGGTCGGCGGAATGTTTGGATAACGGTTCAATAGAAAATGAAGATGAACGCTCACGAACTCTTGCTTCCGGTTGGAAATTTAGAAATGGCTCGAGCCGCCATTCATAATGGCGCCGATGCAATTTACGTTGGTTTTCCTGGATTCAATGCTCGTGGCCGAACCGTTGATTTTGAGATCGATGATTTAAAATCCATGATCGAGACCTGTCATCTTTATGGAGTGAAGGTCAATCTTGCTCTAAATATCGTGATATTTGAAAACGAACTTCCGAAGGTTGTGACGCTTCTTGATCAGGTTCTCAGACTTAAGCCCGATGCGTTTATTGTTCAAGATCTGGGCATTGCTCGAATCATTCGCTATATGGCTCCGCAACAGGTTATTCACGCTTCAACCCAAATGACGATCACTAATCACGAGGCAATTTCACTCTTGGACGACTTGAATATTAAAAGATTTGTTCTTGGGCGAGAAAACTCTCTTGAAGAGATTCGCCTGATCAAGTCTCACACCGATAAAGAGCTTGAGGTTTTTGTTCATGGTGCTCTTTGTGTGAGTTACTCCGGCCAGTGTTTTACATCGGAGTCGCTCGGTGGGCGGTCTGCGAATCGCGGGCAGTGTGCTCAGAGTTGTCGTTTTTCATATGACCTCATTGTTGATGGTGCTAAACAAAATTTAGTTGATCGGCAGTTTCTGGTTTCGCCGAAGGATCTTTGTGGAATTCAAGAGATACCCGAGTTGATGGATATTGGGGTGACGAGCTTTAAAATTGAGGGACGACTTAAAACTCCTGAATATGTGGCATCTGCCGCAAAGTCTTATAGAGAAGCAATGGATCGCCATCTGCAAAAACGAGATTTAACCTCAACACAACTCCAAAAGGCCAAGGATCAAATGGCGACGATTTATTCGCGTGGCTTTTTTAGTGGATGGCTTCATGGAGTCGATCATCAGCATCTTGTTGATGGACGGTTTAGTTCTCACCGTGGACTTTTTTTGGGGCGAATCGCTAAAGTCTACGATGATCGAATGGTCCTACAGCTTGAAAACGACACTGAACTTAAGGCAGGGCAAGGGTTGCTTTGGAGCTTTCAGTCGCAAGGTTTAAAGAATGAGGATGGTGGGCAGATCTATTCGGCACGATCTTTGGGCAAACGAAAATGGGAAGTCATGTTTTCGCGCCATCTTAAATTGCTTCCGGTATTTGAAGACAGTGTTGTTTACTTAAACAGTCATCCTGAATTGAAGCAGTCGCTAAGCAAATCATTCGAAGATAAGTCTTTGTTTAAACGTCTTCCGGTTTCGATTGAGGTTAGCTGTTCTCTTGGTGAACCACTACGTGCAGTTTTGCGTTTAAAAACCACGAGCACAGAAATTGTGGTTGAGGAGCAAACTGATGAATGTCTCTCATTGGCCTCGCAGCGTCCCCTGACTCTCGAATTTTTAAAAGAGGAGCTGGGAGCTCTAGGTGGTACGGTGTTTCGCCTTGAAGAGGTGCGGGCTCCACTTTTGAGTGCAGATTCGTATTATATTTCACAAAAACAACTCAAACTTTTGCGAAGAAAACTAACCGATAAACTCGAGAATCGGCTTTCGCAGAAAACGGTTGATGGTTTTGTTCTCGAGCCTCGACCCTTGTCTGAAGTGCTTTCATGGATTCATGAACATAATATTTCTAAAGCGACAATAGATTCAGCCTTAGATTTCGGTGGTCTTGCGCAAGAGCCTTTTACAACAGATTTGAAGTTTGCTTCGACCGCTGGAAGTGAAACACTCTTGAATCTGGTGTTGCGAAGTAAAGAGCAAGTCGATGATTTGCTCTTGGCCATTCACAAAGAGCAAGTCTTTGTCAGAGAAATTCATGCTGTTTTGTTGGATTTTGAATTTGGCCGTGACTATCAGAGCTCACTTTCTCGATTGCGAGAGAGTGGTGTTTCGGTCGGCATTGCGACGACACGAATTTTGAAACCACAAGAGTATAACAATCTAAAAGCAATTCATCGCCTTGATCCCGATTTTATTCTTGTTCGAAATTTAGGAAGTCTTCAATACTTCACGAAGACTATGCCTTTCTCAGGAAGGCTGATTGGCGATTTTTCATTGAACGTGACCAATCATCTTACAGCAGATTACCTTTTGAGTAAGGGCTTAAGCTCAGTGTGTGCCTCTTATGACTTAAATCAAACGCAGCTTTTTGATTTGGCCGCACAATGTGATTCTGCAAAGCTCGAGGTAACTATGCATCAATACATGCCCTCTTTTCACATGGAGCATTGTGTATTCGCGGCCTTTTTGAGCAAAGGATCTTCATTTCGAGACTGCGGTAAACCGTGTGAAAAACATCGTGTTGAGTTGATCGACCAATTTGAAAACAGACATCAAATTAAGCCTGATCACGAGTGTCGCAATACGATGTACAATGCCGTCTCTCAATCGGCGGCTCGTCTTTACCCTGAGCTTCAGAAGCTCGGATTGAGATTTGTTCGTCTCGAGGCATTGAATGAGCGCAAGGATGAATTGATTTCGAAAATTCGCGGCTATCAAGACTTATTGGCTGGACGAGCCTCTGTCGAAGAAATTGTACAAAAGCTCAGTCTTGTTGAAAGATATGGACTGGGAGAAGGTGCGATTTCGAGAGAAAAAGAATACAAAAGCCGAAAAAAATGAGCGGTATTTCGCCGTGATCACGTGCTGCAACCAAGATAGGCAATTTCATTGTCGTAATGGATCAATAATGCAATTTTATTTATGGATCTAGGTAGTGGCAATTCAGTGCTGTTTTCGTCTTTAATCCGTATAGTGTATCCAATCAAGTGTGGACACACCCTAATCTCTTTTAAAATGAAATTGAATTTGTGGGGATCGTTGATGCTTGGTTTGTGATTTACTTTTTTCTTGCGACTTCGGATCGCGTTTAAATCCAGTGCGCTCTAGCACTGAGATTGAAGCTGGATTATCGGCGGATGTTGCTGCCTGCATTTCAGATAAATTGAAATTATTTAGTGCCTTCTCGGTAAACGCCTTCATGACCTCTGTTGCAAGACCTTGATTTTGATAGGCTGGATGAATCCAGTATCCAATCTCGGCTGCGCCTTCTTCGGTGAAAATTCTGAATTCGAGACAACCAATTAGTTTTTTTTCTGAATTGAGTTCTATGGCCAAAAGAAACTCGGACCGATCGGTTTCTTTTTGGTCCTCAAGAGCAGCCTCCACAAATGCTGCTGCTCCATCAGGAGAAAAAGAATCAGAGGATTCGAGAATGGCCTCAACATCAAGTTTTTGTAGTTCGCGCAGCTTCAGTCGGGCTGTTTGTAGTAAAATATTTTTCATGAAACTTAGAATATTTCATTTTGAGGGACGAAGCTATCCCCAAGTTGTTGTAGAAGTTTTTTGACAAATCGTTGTCAGAATCTCTAGAGATGGCTAGCCTAGACTAAAGGGCCATAAGATGGTGTTCATAGATAGGTGGTGGCATATGAGAGTTGGATCAGTCGAAGCAGCAGTGGGCGGAACTCCCCTGATAAAATTGCAAACCCTTTCACGTCTCAGTGGCAATGAAATATACGGTAAGGCTGAGTTTCTCAATCCAGGTGGAAGCGTGAAAGACCGAACGGCATTGGGTATTATCTTGGCCGCAGAAAAAAAAGGTATTCTTACGGAGGGTTCCACAATTGTTGAAGGCACTGCCGGCAACACTGGAATTGGCCTAGCTACTCTGGCGGCTCAACGAGGTTACAAATGTATGATTGTGATGCCCAACAATCAAGCTCCAGAAAAATATGAAACGCTGAGGGCTCTGGGGGTTGAATTGGTTCTAGTGGACCCCTGTCCCTTTGTGAGTGATAGGCATTTTTATCATACAGCGCGAACGCTTGCTTCTAGTAAACAGAATATGTTTTGGGCCGATCAGTTTGAAAACTTGGCAAACTTTGAAATTCACCTTGCAACGACAGGTCCTGAAATTTGGGAACAGACGCAAGGGAGAGTCGATGTCTTTGTCTCGTCAGCTGGAACCGGTGGTACTATTGCTGGAGTTTCTTGTGCCTTGAAAAAGTTGAATCCAAAAATTCATATTCAGCTTGTTGATCCCATGGGTTCGGGATTGTATTCGTATTTTCAAACAGGCAGCATCGCAAGCCAGGGATCCTCAATGACAGAAGGAATTGGCATCATGCGACTGACGGCGAATTTCAAGAATGCACAAATTGATAGTGCGGTACAGGTACAAGATCAAGAGATGCTTTCGATGTTGTACCACTTGGCCCAAAGAGAAGGATTGTTAGTCGGAACTTCTGCTGCTCTCAATGTGTTTGCCGCTTACAAATATGCTCTTGCCCATCAGGGGCAAGGCCTGCGAATTGTCACGGTTCTTTGTGATTCGGGACTCAGGTATCAGTCTCGAGTCTTCAATGAAAAGTATTTGCATGAAAAGGGACTTCGATCAGATTTAGCGTTGGATCTTTTTGTCTAGAGGCGAATTCCGTCGGGTCTCTAACAAATCGTGGGGTGCCGCAAATTGTATTGGTTTATGATGAGATAA
>CAYONZ010000088.1:0-8141 GCA_964405465.1 uncultured Bdellovibrionales bacterium
GCTGCGAAGGAAGGTGGCCTTTGGCGCGGGCACGATCTTGCACGCGTTGCATGACTCCCTCGGCCTTTTTTCTTTCGTGATAATACTTGGTGTAGGCTTTGTGTTCTTGATTGAATTTATTGGTGACCTCGCGAACATGGTCTTCATAATTGCGACGTTTCTCTGTCATCGAAGATTCAAATTCAGCGCGTTTTTCTTTTTCATTGGCAAAATACTCTTTGCGTTTGCCATCTTGGTCTTCGTAAAACTCTTTACGTTCTTCGGTCTTTACCTTTTTTTTCAAAAACTCTGCTCGTTCATCTTGTTGAGCTTTGGTGAACTCTTCACGGTTTTTTCGTTCGGCTTTATTGTAATCATCACGGAGTTTCTGAACTTCCTGGTCAAACTTGGAGCGACGTTTACGCAAGATATGATCAAAATCCTCGCGGACTTTATGTGGGTCTTTGTCTTGCCCAAGATAAGTGTCAGACTTCATAGTCTGAAGTATCAATGCGAGCTCATCATTTTCTTGTTTTTTTTCTTCTGGAACTTCTTTGCGCATCTCCGCAAGCTGAGCACGATCCTCTTTTAAACTGACCTCTGTGGAAAGCTCTGGATGAACGACGGGTAACGGATGTTGTCCCGCCTCAGGTTTTTCTTTGCTATGCGAACAAGCAAGCGCTGTGATCAGCATTGAGATTGATAGAAATGAGAAAAGCGTCTCACGAACTTTATAAGCAAAGATGTATTTCTTATTCATGTCATAAGAATAGACTAGCGATTTCGACTTCGCAACTCTTTGGCGATTTCTCTTTTGGTGTCACGCTCTTTGATGGCTTCTCGCTTATCGCCATGTTTTTTACCCTTGGCCAGCGCAATCTCCAACTTAATTCGCCCCTCTTTAAAATACATTTTGAGAGGAACACAAGAATAACCTTTTTCATGAACCGCACGCTCAAACTTTTCGAGTTCGATTTTGTGAATCAAAAGTTTTCGCAGTCGTTCTGGCTCATGATTGTTATAACTGCTCGCTTTGTAAACAGAGATATGTGCATTCTGCAAAAAAGCTTCGCCATTGATAAACGCAATATATGAATCTTTAAGATTAACTGCTCCCTCTCGAATGGACTTCACTTCGCTTCCCATGAGAGACAATCCAGCTTCCAGCGTTTCTTCGATTGTGTAATCGAAACGTGCCTTTTTGTTTTCAACAATAATTTTAATACTCATTTCAATAGACTCGTTTTCTTTACTTGGTGAGCCGAATCAATTCACACGCCGAAACAAATCAATAAACTGCTCGGGCGACAACTCCTCAGCACGAGCCTGCAATGATAAGTTCATCGCTGTCATTGCTCTTTCAAGCGTGGCATGGCTCTCTGCAGTTGTACCAGATATTTTGCCACCTGCCGAAAGATTTTTAATCATCAATTTTCTTCGCTGCGCAAAGGCCGCTTTGACAAAGCTTAAGAACGATTCCCGCTCATTTGGCGCAATCGTTTTAATCTCTTTCGCCTCAAACTTCAAAACCCGACTGGCCACATTCGGCGGAGGAAAAAAATCTTTTGGCCCAGCGTCCGTCACTGTTTCAATTTTCCAAAAGCATTGCGCAATGACGGTCAGCATGCCGTAATCTTTGCTATGCGGTTTGGCCATAATTCTTTGTGCCACTTCTTTTTGAAACATCAAAACCATGGCCGATATTCCAGCAGGCAGAACGGAGCGATCAATTACAATGCTCGAAGAAATCTGATAAGGAAGATTGCTCACAAATGTAACCTTGCCACTCAGCTGCAGCTCATCCCAATCCAGCTTTAGAGCGTCAACCTCATGAATACGCACAATTTTATTTTCACTAACCGCACGGTTTCTCCAGTAGCTAGCAAATTTCTGATCAAGTTCAATTAAGGTGAGTGGAAGCCCTAATGCAAAAAGCCCATCGGTCAAGGCTCCCAAACCAGGACCGACTTCAACCAATGAGTCACACTTGGTTTTTTCAACTGCCATTAAAATTCGTTGAATCACTTGATCGGAAATCAAAAAATTTTGTCCAAGTGAGCGCTTGGGATCGCTTCCCAACTCTTGTAGGCGACTGAGCATCAATGCTTTTCTTTCACCATGGCCCATGTTCACCTACCTTTGCTTTTTTGGATTTCGCTTTTCGACCCGTGAACTCACAATCGACTGGCGTTCAACACCTAACAACGCCTTCGGAAGTGGGCCCAAAGTTTGATCAGATCGCTCGCCACGATTGAGCCGTAAAATTCCGGCATAGCCAATCATTGCAGCATTGTCTGTACAATAGCGCAGAGGCGGAATCACCAATTGAATTTGCCTTCGCTCAGCCCACTGCTGAGCTCGGTCACGCAATCTTGAATTGGCGCTGACCCCACCTGTAAGAACGACGCGCGTGAGTTTTTCTTGAGTTGCAGCTTTATCTAGACGGTCGATCAAGATGTCGACAATGGACTCTTGATAGCTCGCGCAAAGGTCAGACATGTGAGCCCGACGTTCATCTATCATCATGGCCTCCACCACTCGCGAAGCCGCCGCCTTCAAACCTGAAAAACTAAACATGAGATTGGCCTCATGTAACATGGGTCGCGGAAAATCATAGGCCTTTGGGTCACCTGTCTTGGAATATTGATCGACCAAAACGCCTCCTGGAAACCCCAGCCCAACCAGCTTACCGAATTTATCAAAGGCCTCTCCAGCAGCATCGTCAACTGTACGTCCCAATATTTCATAGTCCCCCAAACCATTGATGCGATAGAGGCTCGTGTGGCCACCGCTAATAGCCAACCCGACATAGGGATATGAAAAATTCGCTGGAGGCTGATATTGGTCATCACGTAAAAATGGTGCAAGCAAATGTCCCTCAAGATGATTCACACCCAAGAGCGGCTTGTTCTTGGTGAGCGCCAAAAGTTTCGCAGTCACCACTCCAACAAGCAATGCGCCAACAAGGCCGGGCATTGAAGTCACAACTATGCCGTCAAGATCTGGCCAATCCATTTTTGACTCTTTTAAAACTCGATCGACCAAGGGAATTAGATTGTAAGTGTGATTGCGAGATGCAATCTCAGGAACAACACCACCAAATGGTTCATGTGCTTGGTTTTGACTAGCTGAAATACAGCTGATCACTAGGCCGGTGTGATCAACTATGGCAACCGAGGTGTCATCACAGCTCGTTTCGATGGCTAAGACATTCCGAAAAAGAGTAATCTCAGGAGCTCCATGAATTACCGAGCCCGACATCAGAGGCTCTGACATTTGAGCCTCCTATTTTTTCATGGCCTTTAGACGACCAGCTGCCTTCTTTGCTTCTGCGGCTTTAGGAAATCGACTGACAACCTCATCGAAGAAGGCCTTGGCCTCTTCATTCATGCCCAGCTCCTGCAGTGCCACGCCAATTTTATATGTCGCTGTTGCAAACTGTTTTCCCTTAGGATTGGCCTTACGGTATTTATTGTAATCGACGACCGCTTCTTGCCATTGTTTCTTTTTAAAGTTTTCTTCGCCAGACGCAAAAGGATCTTTTTCGTCTTTTTCTACTTTAGCAGCAGCGGCTGAGGCAGCTCGCTTTTGACCCTCTTGCAAATCGCTCATCTGCTTATTCAAATCAGCCATTTGCGATTCGAGTTTGCTGATCGACTCATGATAGGCCGCAAGTTTCTCATTTTGTTCTTTAATTTTTGCATCTAGAGCAGCCAAAGACTTCTCTTGCTTCTGTGAGCTTTGCGAAATTCGATTTTCAACTGATTCAATTTTTCCATTGTTTCGCTTCAGATCTGATTCAATGTCATCAAAACGACTGTTCACATCAGCCGTCGTACTCTGCAAAGTTTTGACCTGCTTTTGCAAAACCTGTTTCTCTTCTTGTTCTTTCAGCTCGGTGCGCGTCTGAATACACGCCGAAGTCGATAAGAGCACCAAAAGACAGGCCAAAAGACTGAAAGGCTGGCTCAGAGATTTTCTCGAAACCATTTTTATTTTAGAGCAAATAGCAAATAAAGATCTCAGTTGCGAATTGGTCATTGAGGAACTCCCCCTTGCGCTTTTGTAATTCTCGCGGCAGTTTCAGCTTTTTCAGCAAAGACCTTTGCCTGAACAAAGCTCTCTTGAGCCTCGGCAAATCGCCGATCGTCATATTGTTTCTGACCTTGTTTATAGGCCTCTTCGGCCTTGTACCATAGACCTGGTGCATAGGTGAGAGCTTCAGATTCGCGCGCAGCCTCAACAGCCGCACGCGCCAAATTGTATTCTTCAACGGGAATAGCTGTCACACAGCTCATCAAAAAAACACCAATCAGGATGAAAATGTAGAACTTTACAGCCTTCACCCTCGAAGCTCCTTACTGAGCAATCGGCACAAAATTCGCGCGACGATTTTGTGAGTAAGCAGACTCATTGTCACCAGAAGCAACTGGTTTTTCTTCGCCGTAGCTGATGATAGTCATGCGTTTTCCATCAACACCAAGACTTGTCAAATAGGCGCGAACGCTCTTCGCACGTCTTTCACCCAAAGAAAGATTGTATTCGACTGATCCACGCTCGTCAGTGTGACCCTCAATTTGTACAGTCACGTTCGCGTGTGCTTTGATCCACTCCGCGTTTTCAGCCAACTGCTTGCGCGCTTCTGCAGTTAAAGTCGCTTTGTCGTAATCAAAATGAACCGTGTTCAAACCAGCGATTTTGCCACTGTCTGAACCCTGAGGATCAAAATTGATTGCCTTGTCTTCAACAACCGGAGCTGAATTGTCTGGAGCTTGAGCACTCTCAGCAGGTGGAGCTTCGGTGGTTTCCGTCTTAGGTTTTGACGAACAAGAAGCGATAAATGCGATAGTCAAAGTCAGTAATGCAATTTTCATAAAACGAAACATAGAATCTCCTTCGTAGATGCCCACCTATTTTAAAAAGGTAGATTACATTGTCAAACTTTTGATTCATGCTAGCTCAAGATACTGCTTTAGGAGGACGCGTCTCATGCTTCGATGGCTCACTTTTGCCCTACTCTGCATTGCTTGGAACTCAGCTTCTGCCTTAGATCCGAGGGTCAATTGGGAGACTCTGCACACGCCACACTTTGATATTCATTTCGACTCAAGGCATTACGAGTTGGCCGCCAAATATGCTCTTTACGCAGAGCAGGCCTACCAAACCACGACACAGATTTTTTCGGTGGCGCCGACAAAAACCTCAATCGTGATTCAAGATTCTTCGGATTTGGCCAATGGGTTTGCCATGGGTATCCCTTATGCGCAAATCACCAGCTACCCCGTGCTACCCAGCGCGCTGGACATCATCGGTGATTATCAGGACTGGGGCTACGAGCTGCTCGCGCATGAATACACTCACATTCTCAACTTTGAACCCACCGAAGGTTGGTTTAAGCCTTTACGATATATTTTCGGCAGCATCATTAAACCCAACATGCTTTTACCCAATTGGTATCTCGAAGGCTTAGCCGTTTACACCGAAACAAGACTCAGTCGCGGTGGACGACTGCGCTCACCCAACTATCTCGCGATTGCTCGAGCCATGACTCGAGACAACCGACTCTTCGAGCAAACACTGGCGCTCGATAACGAAATCGACACTCCAGATTACCCTGGGGGCAATCGCCCTTACATTTTTGGTTCTTTGCTTTGGCGTGAACTGATGAGCTCCTCGGCGACGAATGGCGAACTCATAAACAAATTAAATTTATCGTATGGTGGCCATCTTCCATTTTTAGTGGATGGCCCCTTGATTGATCATGCCGGACGCGGTTGGGATGACCAATGGTCGATGACCTTTGAAGCTCTTGAAAAAAAATCTCTGGCTGAAATTGATACGATAAAAAAAGCGTCACCATTTCAGGGACGAAAACTCGATCAGGTGGGTTTCTACAATCACTCACCAAGCATCAGCGCCGCGGGCAAACGCATGCTTTTTGTATCACGAACCCACAACGAAGATTCACGCATTGAAATTTTCGAACGCAACACTCCGCAAACACCGCTCGCCACGCTAAAAGCAATGCGCGTGCTTTCGACCAATTTCACCCATCGTGCCAGCTGGGAACCGACAGCCAAAAGTTTTGTCTATGACAACATCGACACCTATGATCGCTACTACGCCTACTCTGATCTTTATCGCTACGACATCGACACAAAAAAAATTATGGCGATCACTCGTGGAGCCCGTGCCACTGAGCCCGCGGTTTCTCCGGACGGCCAATGGATCGCCTTTGTGCAAAACTATACAGGAGGGACTCGCCTCGCTATCGTCAAACGAGACGGGACAGACCTCCACACCCTTTATGACCCCGGAATACAGCAGCGTGTGTCCTGGCCCGAATTCATTGCAAACGACGAAATTATCTTTTCGGAGCGCCAGGCCTCTGCAACTGCTGCCCCTGCAGCGACAGGCAAACCCGTCGTCACCGATGTTTTGAAAAAAATCAAAATCACAGACGAAAAGCCAAAGACGGTTTTGGAGCAATTCGCAAACATCCGCTTTGCGAAGAATACTCGTGAAGGAATTTTGTTTACCTCAAGTGACTCCGGAGTAACTAATATCTATTTATCTAGTGCTGACTTTTCAAAAATTCGCGCGATCAGTAACACTACTACCTCGATTGTGAATGCTGACATCGACCCATTGTCACGCGATCTGCTATACTCCGAACTCGATTCCGATGGACCCCATATTTACTCGATTGCGGCGACCGATTGGCGCAAACAACCCGAGAGTCCGCCAAAGGTTCAAACGGTCGAGCCCATTCCAGCACTCGATCCAACACTCACACCTACGAGCGATCTCGCGGTCAATCCTACAGGCAAGCCGACCGTCTATCCTACAGTGACGCCGCCAACAGCCAACTCCTCGGCACAGGCGCCGTTGGACAATCATAAAGAAGCCGCCTCGTTGGCACAGGCAAGTCAAATTGAGCGCACCACTTACCAACCTTTGCATTACCTTTACCCGCACTACTGGATTCCGTTCATTTATTTTATGCCAGGAGGAACATATCTCTCTGCAAGTACTTCGATGCAAGATCCGGTGGGCATAAATTCAATCGGCCTCGAGGCAAGCTATGACTCTCTCACGAATTCTCCTGGATTTTTTGTCGACTACGTGAACCGCTCAACTGTACTCACTTCGGAGTTGGTTTTGAGTCAGTACTCACAATATCTCTACGCCGGAAATCTCAAGCGCGATAATACCAATGCGAATATCTTGACCAAATCTTTCATTTGGGGCCTCAGCAACAAATGGGCATGGACCGCAGGGTTGAGCTTTTTAAAATCCTCAATTGAAGATGTTCGCCTACAGCGAGCAGGGCCAAGTATCGGTTTTCAATATTCAGATCTCTCCCAAAAAGGTGAGGAGATCTCTCCTGAAAAAGGGGGCAGTGTCTCGGCATCTCACACCCATTACATTGGATCTTTGGGCGATGTGGATTACGATCGCACCGATGTCCTCAGCAGTGCCTACTGGTCAAAATGGTTACCTTCACGCCACGTGCTTGCGGGGTATTTGAATTTCAGTTTGGCGCCACGCTTGAGCAATTCCTTTTTTGGTCAGTCGACTGCTTCAGCAGGCTATCAAACCGCACTCACGCAAAGTGCATTTTTGCTACGCGGATACAGCGCTGGCAATTTTTTAGCAAAGAACATGGTCAATGCCACGGTTGAGTATCGCTTTCCATTGGCCTACTTGTACCGCGGCTGGAGTACGGCGCCGATTTTTCTCAAACGATGGCATGCGGCTCTGTTTTGTGATGCCACGACCTTCGATGGCATTTACTACAACTATGAGGACAAGCTCTATCATCGAGCCAATATCGGCAGATATTTTGTTGGCACTGGAGCCGAACTCAAAGCTGATCTGACTTTGTTTTATCACATGCCCGTATCACTCATTCTCGGTGCATACTATGGAACTGACCGTGAGACTGGCTTGGGTTTCTATCCGTTTTTTGGCTTCTCGATTTGAAATCAAACGCAAAAAATTTTGTGATGCACTAATTAGCAAATCAGACCCGAAGCAATCACACGATCCAAATTGCGGACACCTCATTGCCACCGCGGTGGCACCTCTACGAGCTCTCCCCCGCCGTATTGACTCATAGGTAGATCGTACTAAGGAGCGGAGTGACATTTCATCCCGCT
>CAYONZ010000089.1:0-8110 GCA_964405465.1 uncultured Bdellovibrionales bacterium
CTTCAACTCATTTCTATTGCTTCCGCTCGCGACGTCCGACCAATTGAGGACACGCTCTAGCTTAAAAATCTAAACTCGCTTTTGCCATGTATCGACGACTAGACTGTGGCCGATCAGATGGTCCAACTTCTTCGGAGTAAGTTGTGAGATCCAATTGAAATATACCAAACACACCAGTGAATCCAAGTGTGAGATATCCCTGATTTAGACCCGCTCTCCATCCACCCTGCCACCAGCTGGCCACCTTCCAAAGAAACTCGAAGCCAGCGTGACTTCCTTTTTTGAAAGTCCAATTCTCATGACCAATATCGCGAACATCAAATGCAAATCTGCTTTTGAAAATCCATAGGTCTGGGAGTTCGAACAAAGAGCCCAAATCAAGTCGTCTTTGATCACGCGGTGGTTTACCTGACTCTTTGTTGATCACATGAAAATTTGTTCCAAAGCCATAGTCGGCAACCGAACGAACTGTTGCTCCAAACGATGGCCGAAATGCTCTGGAGAATCGACTATGCGTTGGATCTGGGGTGTAGAGCATTCCAAAGTCAGCATCCACAGTCATTCCCTCTGATGCATCTTCGGCTCGCAAAATCTTTTGATCAAAGACGAGGTCCACGGCAGCCACATTTTTATTGAAGTAACCCCGATAGATGGTCTTTAAGGTTACACCCAATGACATTCGATCTTTTTCAAACCACTTTACGTCCCACCCTCGAGCGTAGGCAATGGTCGTATCTTGGTAGGCAACTAGAGACATTGCCGGTCCTACATTTTGATGAAACTCGAGATCAAGTGAAAGATCGACTGGAATAATCGCGATTTCCCAGCGAGGACGTGCCCAGTACCAGGCCAACGTTGGCGCACGCATGCCATAATGCTTACCATAGTTGTTACTCAACAGGTCTTGCATCTCCTGTACGTCGTTACCTTGGCCGTCTGATGCTTTTTGCACGTCACTTACAAACTTTATAATGTCTGGATCAAGCGCACCACGAAGTTCGAAATTCATTTCCCCTTCAGTTAATCGAGCCAATCCCGCTGGGTTGTAAAAAGCCGCCGCATAATCATCGGCAACAGCTGTAAACGCATTACCCATGCCCATCGCTCTCGGGCTCAAAAAGTGCTGATGAATTCTAAAATCGTGAACTTCGCCTACCTCGGCAAATACTGTTTTTCCAGGAATCATGAACAACGTCACGACAGTCGCCAATTTGGTCATTTCGAGAGCAGTTCTCCCGAATAACCAGGTTAGATTACTCTTCTGCAAATTCTTTTGTTGCGTCTCTCGATGCATCTTTCCTCCAAATTGCGACTACGAAATTTTCCACAAGACCACTGGAAATGTGCTTCAATACTTTTTCAGAATGGTCTTTGAAAATTGTATGCTCTTACAATTCATTTAGGTATACTCTTTGTGATGTCGAAACCTTTTCACTCTCATTTTTTGACTTTAGTCTTGATATTGATTGCATCAACATCCATTGCAGCACCACCCCCAACAGGACCCGAACTTGATGACCCACCCAAAGCCACCGAAAATCATGACGAAATCGAGATCCCAAGAGATATTTCGGATATTATTTTATTCACTCCATTTATCGAAGTTGATCGTTCTCTACAGCCACAGCAAACTCAATACTTCTTTCCGTATCGACGCGAACTGAGTCCTCATCTTGGAGTCAGCTATGACAAAAAATATTTTGCAGAAAAGAGTCTATTGTACACGGCTGGATTCACTTACCAATTTCCTCTCGACATTTTGACGACACTTGAAGCTGGTGCCGACGTTTTTTCTGCTGGATTTGGTAGGTTTCACATTTCACGAATATGGACTTTTAGCAAAACCACCCAACGCCCATTTACCCGAGCAGGAATGAGTGTTCTGGCTCACCCCGAGCAGGCTATGGCTACCTTTTTAAAGATAGAGAACTACCAAATGATTTTGGGCTACGGAAGAGAGTATCTGACTAAGCCCCCGCTTTCGATTCGTGTTGAAGGCGAATTGACAATTTCAACAAACACGATCGCTCTAATGATGCTGTTCGGATATTCTTGGGCATGGTAAACGCCATGAAACGAGCACACACCCTCGGACCTTTGAATTTTCAAAACTAAGTGGAAAGCCCATTTAAATAGACATCCAGATTTGCAGCAAGATTTTCTAGAGTTCCTGAGTTCTTCAATATGTAATCACTGCGGTGCAGTTTTTCATCTATCGGAATCTGTGCTTTCAACCGCACTTCGGCATCAGATTCACTCATATTATTTCGAGCCATCAATCGTTTCTTCTGGGTGGCTTCGTCGCAATAAACAAGAACTATTTGATCGAAGTCGTCTTCCATTTTTTTCTCAAAAAGCAGCGGCACATCATAAAAACAGAGCTGACAACCCTGCGATTCTAAGTCTTTTTTTTGACGACCAACCTCTTTTTTGACGAGAGGGTGTACAATGCGTTCTAATTTGACCAAAAGATCTGGACGATTGAAGACAAGCTCACCAATTTTCTTGCGATTTAATTCACCATCTTGACCAATGACTTGGTCCCCAAAAAGATCGACAACTTTTTCAAATCCAACTGTTCCATGCTGCACTACAGACTTGGCCACTTCGTCAGCACAAATGACTGAGATTTTTTTCTCACGCAACATTTTCGTAACCGTCGATTTCCCTGAGGCTATCCCGCCAGTCAATCCCACCCACATCATGTCTCACCTCAATACATTACACCCTACAAAAGTCGAGTTTTAGGTGCAAGCTAGACTTCGCGATACCTCCACAAACCCGACCTTTGGCTGAATGCTGAGCAATTCTTTAGATTCAAATCAAACGCTCCGATAAAGATTCGGGTGAGCATTGGTAATGGATTATGACCAGGTCACTTTGCGAAGGATTCTTCAACCTAAAATGGGAACATAAACGTGTCGCAAACGTGTGAGAGATTCGGAAAATATATTCTCCTAGAGAAAATCGCACAGGGTGGAATGGCAGAAGTCTATCTTGCCAAAAACAACGCGGCCGGAATCGGAAAATTTGTTGCGATGAAGCGTATTCTTCCGCACTTCTGTGAAAAGCAAGAATTTCTCGACATGTTCAAAGACGAAGCTAAAATTGCAGTGAACCTCAATCATGGAAATATCGTCACCATCCATGAATTTGGCATAGAACGAAACCAGTTGTTTCTGGTGATGGATTATGTCGAAGGTAGAAATCTTCGGCAAATTCTCAATAAGATGAAAAAGACCAACACCACTTTCTCGATCGAACAAGTGGTGTATATCATTCGTGAAGTGGCAAGCGGCCTCGATCACGCTCACCGTTGTATTGATGGTTCAACCGGACGCCCACTCAATATCACTCACCGTGATATGAGCCCACAAAACGTCATGTTGAGCTTTGAAGGCGAAGTGAAAATTGTCGATTTTGGTATCGCCAAAGCTGAAACGCAACTCGACACAACACAAGCTGGAACTCTAAAGGGAAAATTCGGGTACATGAGCCCAGAACAAGCTGAGGGGCAAGTCGTTGATCTTCGCACAGATATTTTCTCACTCGGCATTGTGCTATGGGAACTCCTTGCCAATGACCGTTTGTTTGTTGCTAAAGATGAAATCAGCACGCTTCGTAAAATTCGAGATTGTCAAATCCCAAGCTTGCGTAAAATCAATCCAAATATCCCGCAAGAGCTTGAGCGAATTTGTAACAAGGCTTTATCAAAAGACAAAAATCTTCGCTATCAATCAGCAGCTTCGTTTTACAGAGATCTGCACCGATTTCTCAACACCAAATTTCCTGACTTTTCAAAACATGACTTCAGTGTTTTCATCAAAACTTTGTTTGCTCCGGAGATTCAAGAGGCGCGAAAAAAATTGATTGAATATGCGAAGGTCGATCTTCCCCCAGCGGAAGTGCCTCCTTCGCCTGCCACTGAACCGACGCGCACCATGACACACACCGAACGTCATCCTGATGAAGAGCCCAACGTGGATTTTCATGGTCGTCCTCTTGGCGGTGGCGCCACACCTTTACCAAAAGTTGCAAGTCCGCCACCATTAGCACCTAGCGTAGCGCCAGAACGCTCTCCAGCAGCTGCAGCGCCCACGCCTGCACCTCAGCCGAAACCAAAAAAATCTGGAAAGCCGCGAAGCCGATCCGCTAGGTTAAATCTAGATGATCAGGGATTTCAGCGAGAGATCACACGCCCTCGTGGACAGAGTCCGTTTGGCGTACGTGAAAATTCACTTGTTAATACCAACGTAGGAACCATACCTGGAATTCGCAACACCTACGCAGGCAGTTCGTATCACTACTATGAGCGCAAAGACAATCAGCGCTGGCAATATGTGATTTCTGGAGTGGTGATGGTGGCCTTGCTCATTTCAGCACTGGCCTATTACCAAAATCCAGTACAAAATCGAATCAAGATATCAAGCTTCATCGACAAGGTACTAAAAGGTCGCGCATCACCACGTTCTCTCCCATATGATGGACAAACCACACAGGCATCAAATGGTGTCATCGAATACAACAACCTTCGTGTTGTCAGCAATCCATCAGGCGCAGAAATTTGGATTGATGGTGTCAAACAAAATGACGTCACACCCGGAGTTGTGCCTGTGCCGAAAAACAAACCGATTGTGCTCAAACTCGTTGTACCAGGTCACGAGGATTTTGACGGTCTCATTCAGTCTAAGACACAAGATCTTTCTGTTTCAGCTGATCTCAAAACATCTTCTCGATCTGCAGGTACTCTCAATATTCAAGTGCATGGCGAGGGAGAAATTTGGGTCGATGGTCGTAAGGCCGCAAATGGTGGCCCTTTAAATGGGTATCGTGTTCCAGCAAATCGTGAAGTGAAAGTCGAAGTGTTCGACCAAAAGACCAACTCTTATGCCTCTTGGAAAAATTATGTTTCAACCAATGAAATCAAAACGATCACGCTGATTCCCATGCCACGAAGCCCATCAAGTGTTCCACCAAACAGTCCAGGCAGTCGCTGATAAGATCTCGCCAAATGGAATTTATATCGATTATAATCGATGCATATGGATCTCACGATTTGCAGAAAATTTTTAGAAACTGTCGAGAAATACAATTCGAAAATTGCCATTTCTCATTGCCGCAATAAAACCTGGCTTGATCTAACATGGTTTGACTATCGCGATCGTGTGGCCAATTTTGCGGCCGGTCTGCATACACTCGGCGTACAAACAGCTGATCGTGTGGCGATACTCGCCAACACTCGTCCCGAATGGGCCATTTCAGACATGGCGATTCTCTCACAAAGCGCGATCACTGTACCACTCTATCCAACAAGCACAATCGAAGATGTGCAGTTCATTCTCAACAATAGCAAAGCCGAGTTATTGATCGTCGACAATATTCGAACCATTGAAAAACTTCGAAAGTTGGATCCCGCAGATTTTTCGTTCGTCAAAAACGTAATCTGTATAGAACTCAATCCCGATCAACTCGATCGTTTACCCAACCGCCATTTTGGTCTCTATAGTTTCGACGAGATTTCACAAAACGGGGCAAAATTTTTAAGACACCATCCCTCCTTTTTTTCAGATAAGTGCTGTGAGGTAAAACTTCAAGATCATGCTTCGATCATTTACACCTCAGGCACAACAGGAACTCCAAAAGGAGTTGTTCTTACACATGCTCAGATTATGAGTGAAGTGGGTGATGCATTTCCACTACTTGGCGTAACCAATCGGGACCGCACACTCACCTTTCTGCCATTCGCGCACGTACTGGGTCGCATTGAGCTTTGGGGACATGTCTTCATTGGTTACCACATGGCCTATGCCGAAGGCGTAGAGCGAGTTCGCGAAAACTTGCAAATTATTAAACCAACTATTTTAGTTTCAGTGCCACGCATATTCGAAAAAATCTACAACACGATTCTGGTCCAAGCCGAAATCAGCCCCGTGCAAAATAAGATCTTCACCTGGGCCATTGATATTGGCCGCCAAGTCAGCCATTACAAAATTCGCAAAGAACCTCTGCCGCTCGAATTGATCGTAAAATTTCAACTCGCGGACCGTTTGGTTTTAAAAAATATTCGAGAAAAATTCGGTGGGGAGTTGCGCTTTTCAATATCAGGAGGCGCACCACTCAACGCGACACTTGGAGAGTTTTTCCACGCAATCGGCATTCTGATTCTCGAAGGGTACGGACTGACCGAAACCACTGCTGCCATTCTGGTGAACACTCCCTTCGACTACCGTTTTGGCTGTGTCGGAAAACCCATTGGCGATGTTCAAGTTAAGCTTGCAGAGGATGGTGAAATTCTCATCAAGAGCAAGAAAGTGATGAAGGAATATTTTGAAGATCCTGAAGCTACAGCACAAGTGCTGCACGATGGGTGGTTTTCCACCGGTGACATCGGGGTGATTTCTCCTGAAGGATATCTTAAAATCACCGATCGCAAAAAAGACTTGATCAAGACAGCTGGGGGTAAATACGTTGCTCCTCAAAAACTTGAAGCGCTTCTCAAGACAAGTAAGTATGTCTCTCAAGTTCACATACATGGTGATCGGCGTAAATACATTGTCGTTCTTGTGACCTTAAACTCTTTGGCTATTGAAGAGTTTCTAAAGGAACGTAAAATTGCAATCACCGCTCCAGAAGCCATTGCAAAACACCCGCTAGTTCGCGACCTTCTGCGACGAGTGATTGCCGAAGCCAACAAGGGGCTTGCAAGTTTTGAATCAATTAAGAATTTTGCAATTTTACCTCGAGACTTTTCGATCGAAGATGGGGAACTTACGCCCTCACTGAAGGTCAAAAGAAAAGTTGTGGATCAAAGATATGCCACAATCATCGAGAAGCTCTATGGCTTTGACAAACAAGATTCCTGAGCGGTTTATGATGGGTGCATGCTCGCTCAGAGTACACCCGTTTCCAACAATAGCCTTTTGATCTCTAAATCACTTTGCAATTCCGCAGAATGCGCTTGGACAGCTTGAAGAAAAACCGGGTGCAATTTTCTCTCGCGCCTCAATGACAAATGAATGGCCGCAAAAAGTGCGTTTCGCTGTTCCTGTTGCCATGGACCCAGATGCTCTTTGCTTCGAGTTTCATGGGCATTGGCCTCGGTGAGCTGCAAATATTTGCGCATTAAAAATTCAAAAAATGCGGGATCTTTGATGGGCGAAAAGCATTTAACAACTTCTGGCCAATGACGAGACTGCCAAAGTCCTTCGGTGAAGTCAGAGAGATGCAACTCTAAATTTGTATTTTGCACCTCGCAAAATCGTGCTCGTCCCTCTTTTGACAAAAGAAGTTCCGAGAAAAATGCGCGCCGAACTTCAAGCACCGAACCATCGCGTAAGCCAATTGAGTCAGCAAAATCAAACAATGAAATCGTTTGCGATGGAAACACAAACCCAATGTCTTTAAATGTCTGGCGTAGCTCCCGAATCAAACCTCGGTCATTGGCGAATCTCTGCATGAGTTCATTTTTCATTTTTTGCTCATCGAGCGACATTCGCTGCGAATTTTGATCAAATGCTCTTTGAATCGTTGGAATATAGGCCAAACGCTCAGTTGAACCGAGCGCCATCTCAATGGAACGAAGACGACGGGACCAGCTTGTACGCGTATCCTGAATACTACAACTCATCTCACGTGCAGCTCCAGAAAAACCTGACTTCTGCTGCAACAGCCTTGGCGCAAATGCAACTTTTAGTTTCGTGTTCTCAGTTGATCGATCTACTGATCGCAAATGTTGTGCGTAGTCCCCGACTGACCTTAAATAGTTTCTTACCATACCAGCGGCATTGACACCAAGTGGTGCTGTTGAACCAAAGCCATAAATACGTGGCGTCTCTGAGAAGATCATCTGCATCGAACTCGCTGCAGATTGGCCGAGTGGGCCGTACCTCAGCATTGAAACGGCCTGTGCTGTCTCACGACTATATCCATCTGCTCGTAAAATCGATTCATATTCTTGTGGCGAGCGATGATCACGCTCTTTTGATGCCAACGTATTACAGCCAAAAAGAAAAACCTCCTTGGGACGTTTAAACACTCCATCGCATTTACTGTCGCAAGAAAGTTCATTTAAGTCTTCAAAAGAAGCGCGAAGCCCAAGCTCACCAAAAAA
>CAYONZ010000090.1:0-7879 GCA_964405465.1 uncultured Bdellovibrionales bacterium
GGTCGAGGAGGTCATGTCAAAAAATGTAGTTAAAGTCCGGCGAAGCGAAGGTATCGCTTCAGTCGTGGACCAAATGGAACAAGAAGGTGTCCGGCGAATGGTCATCGTAGATGACGTAGGTGAAGCCTGCGGATTGGTCTCTGCCGACGACATCATTCAACTGGTGGCACGTGAACTCAATGGCCTGGGCCGACTAGTTGGGCAGCAAGTGGAAAATGAAAGAAGCCAAAAGGCTTGGCAGAGGCCCCGGGTCAATCAGTGAATGAACTGCTTTTTCCCCGCGTAAGTTCCTGAAATAAAAGAACCTCGTTTGCCTCGCGTATGGACCCGCCACCTTCACGCGAGGCAGTTTTTTGATTTGATATATGATTCCAATTTATCAAATGAACCGGTCCAACCCATGGTCATACCAGCACGTCCGTTTATAAATGTCGCTAGCTCCTCTTGTGAACATTTGCCAAAGGCTTGCCATTCGATGGTCACTCTTGTTTGTTTCGCTGACTCTGGAGTGAATGTGACGGTGGTCAACATCTTCTGTGGCCAGGTCGGAGCCATAGGGTGTCGAGATATGTTTTGATTTTCATCACAAAACCATTGTGCGTACTTGAGAGAATGCGGTTTCCTGATTTCTTGATAATTGGCCTGACCATACATCTTCAAGCCTGTGTCATTGGACATGCAATAAAAAGTTGTGCACCCTTCTTTAATTTCATCTTTCAAGAACTTCATTTTGAAACCTGTTGGTGCGAGCCATTCAGAAAAATGTTTCGGATCAGTCCAGAGGTCAAACATCACTTCTTGTGGTACTTCAAATGAGCGGTTGATTATAAATACGTCTTTCCCTGAGGAATTTTTCTCTAGATATTCGGCGAGACGATCCCAAGTGGCATCGCCGCCTGCTTGCTTGATATGTTTTTGAATCTGGCGTGCTGACTCCAAGCTTGGTAGAGCCATCGTCATCTGCATTTCAGTCTTGTCGTGGTGATCAATGAAGTTGACGGTCACGCGAAACATCGGTGGTCCATTCTCTTTGGCGCCGTGATCATAAACCATTTTCTTAAATTCAATAACTTCAAGAAATTTTGTACTGTTGGGAAAATCCACTCCATCAGGACTATGCATGGTGTAGTTCCATGAACCACCAGTTCGCACGTCCTTGTTTTTCGACGTCAAGGTAAAACCACGTGGACCCCACCACTGCGCCACCTGCTTTTCGTCTACCCACGCTGCCCATACTGTTTTGACAGGTGCGTGATAAATTCGAGTGAGCTTGATCTCGTTCGAAGTGACTTCGACTGACATAGACTTCCTTTGGCTAAAAAGTGTTTGAGGCCTTTTGCTTTTGCTGGTCGTCCTCAGTTTAAAAACTGAATAACAGCAGAGCAATGTGTTTGACTGCGCACTCCAAAAAATGGTCTACAAATCGTGGCCGAATTGTAGAAGAGAAAACACTGCCTTTCTAAAGATCACAGCAGTTTTGTGTTCGGATGACAAGGTTGTTCGACAGAAATTTTAAAGTTGAATTGAGGAAAAGTGACGACGTCAGAGTATTTGATAGAAGCAGTAGGTTGGATTTCAACGACTTTGTTTTTGATTTCCATTGTTGTGAAGGAAAGATCGCTTCTGCATGCATTGGGAGTTATAGCTTCCATAACGACCGGGATCTATGCCTACGCACATGGAGCGACCGCAATTTGGGTGAAGTGGCTGATTGCACTTTTTTTTCACTCATATATGTGGCTGAAAATTTCTCGTGATAATGCCAATGAGAGGCAGAGAAAAATTGGGATATCAGACGATGGTTAAGCTGGAAAATTGAAAACTTTTTTAATCCAAAGTGTCTCAAAGTGGAAGACTTTCATCTTTGACCTTCGGGTCTGGATTTCTCGTGTCGAATTTATTCGAACGATTCTTTCTCGTGAGTTTTGCAATCAAGTCAAATAGTGCCCTTTTGGCGATGGGTTTGCTGACATGCAGATCACAGCCTGCAGCATAGCTTTTTTCTTGATCGTCCTTAAGAACGTAAGCAGTCAATGCAATAATAGGTGTGTGTTCCAGATTTCCCTGTTCCTCGAGTAAACGAATCGCTCTGGTCGCAGAATGACCATCCATTTTTGGCATCTGAATGTCCATGAAGATGATTTGAAATTTTTCATTTTTGAATTTTTCTACAGCCTCTTCACCATTACTCGCAGTGTGTACATCAAAGTTATCTTGATTTAGAAAAAGCTGCATGAGCATAAGGTTGTCCTCAGAGTCATCAACGACAAGAATCTTGACTCGGTTTTCTAAATATACGGGTTTTGGAATTGGTTTGGCTTTTTCTGGATTGTCGACATCCAGATGCAGATCGAAATAGAATTTACTTCCTTTTCCAAGAGTGCTCTCGACGTGAATCGTCTCGCCCATCAGTTCGAGAAGATGTTTTGAAATGCTAAGGCCAAGTCCTGATCCTGCATACTTCTTATTTGGCGAGCTATCACCTTGTACAAAGCGCTCAAAAATAAGACCGAGTTTTTCGGGGGAAATACCAATACCTGTATCGCTCACGCTGATCGTTATGGAACCCGGTCGACTATCTTCATTTTTTCTGGAGACTTTTAGGCAGACTGATCCCTCATCTGTAAATTTGACGGCGTTACTCAGAAGATTGATTAGTATCTGGCGTAGTCTTTGTGGATCACCCAGAACAAATCGCGGGACATCAGATCCAATTTTGAGTGATAGTCCAATTGATTTGCTAATCGCCTGAGGCATCATGAAATCACAGCAAGAATTTGCCATTTCATGTAAGTCGAATGGTTTAAGTTGAAGAGTATATCCTTTTGCTTCAAGTGACGCCAGATCCAAGATGTCATTGATTAGTGATAAGAGATGCGCTCCAGATTTTCGCAAAACTCTAAGAAGTTTCGTTTGATCAATATCGAGGTTGGTCTCATTGAGAACTTCCGCAACACCCAGGATGGCGTTGAGTGGTGATCGAATCTCGTGGCTCATGTTTGCGAGAAATTCAGACTTTGAATCGCTTAGGCGAAGAGCCTCATCCCGCGATCTTCGTAGTTCGATCTCAGCCAATTTTCGGTCGGTGATATCATAGTTGATGCCGACCATTCTTATTGGATTGCCGTCTTTATCCCGAAAGGTTTGACCGATTCCCTTGATGTACCTAACTTGGCCATCAGAATGGCAAACGCGAAACTCGAGATCATAGTCTTTATCGTCGTGGAGAGCTGCGGCGACCTCTTGTCTTGCTTTTTCACGATCGTCCGGATGCAAGCAATTGAACCATTCTTCTGGAAGACCACAAAAATTCTCTTTTGGAATTCCATACTGCCGAAACATTGATCCGTCCCAAGAGATTCGATTGTTCAAGATATCCCAGTCCCAGATGCCAAGGTCAGCACCTTTTATTGCCATTTGTAGGCGACTCTCACCTTCGCGAATTTTAATTTGGCTTTGCTCTAGCTCTAGTTCTCGTGTTTTTCGGGTATTTACCTCTTTAAAGAGATCATCAAACAAGTGTTGTAGACGATGTGCCATATTATTGAAGGCGATTGAAAGCAGATTGAGTTCTTCGAGACGGCTAGACGGAACTCGGCTCGAAAGATCACCTTCGGCTAAGTCTTTGGTCGCTTTCGAAATCTTCAAAATCGGTTCTGCTACAACTTGCGAAATTAAAATCGCGGTCAGTAACGAAAGTACGAGTGCAACCGAGAAGACAAATGCCGCTCTGCTATTGCCGCTACGTACTCCGTTTAGGTAGTACGCCTCTGGCATTGCTGTGACGAGAATCCATTTCATTTTTGTTCTTTCAAAATAGGGGCTAGCTTGGGCAAACCAGTTCTCATGCGAAAGTGGTTTTGCGGAAATGATTTTGAAATCAAATTGGTATTGTGTTCGGAGGTCAGAAAGATCTGAAAAATGTGTTTTCAGTGAGGACACAACTTCGTCGCTAAGTCGGGTAGCAATCGGGGTGTCGGAGGAGGCTAGAACTTCTGCATCTCGGGTGACGATAACTGCAATTCCATGCCCAGCCAATGCTGTTTGTGTGAGTAGACGGTGGAGATCATTGTTTGATATCTTTTGGTGACGTCGGTTGATTTCATCAAGGTAATCATCAAGCTTCATATTGATGTTGGCCGCGATTTCGTCGTGAAGACGACGCGCCAGTTTTTTAGCATTCTCCTCGGCACTGCTGAGGGTAAAGTAGGCTGTTGCAACAACCATCGTCACAATGAGAAATACAAAGGGAGTTACCACCGCGAGGCGCACTGGAATCGAGTAGCTGAGCTCCTTCAAGCTGGATTGATCCTGTTGGTGGTTATCGATCCACTGCCATTCGCTTGAGCCAAGCGCCCGCTCTTTGGCGTGAGAGGGAATTTCCGCCCAGAACAATTTCAATCGCCGAACGAGAGGGTAGGCGATCAATGTTGCTAGTGGGGCAAGTATCCAAGTTATAGATGTTGTAAAGATCAACGCTGGAGTGATGTTTCGATAAGAAATTTCTTCTGTGAACTTTCCAGAGCAGATATATCCCCACAAAAATGGTTCGATAGTCATAAATATGATCACAAAAAGGAAGTACCAAGCCCATGTTCGAGCCTTTCTGAAATCTGGATTTCTACCGATAATCTGATAGGCGATCCAAAAACAGGCAGGATTGATGAAGTATCCGACGAGCCAATCCCGTAGAAAATCGGCGGGAACCCCTTCAATTAGATCTGCGACTCCATAGGCAAAGGGCACCATAATAAGAGCTGGATAGCCGAATAAGACGATGCAAAGAAATACCGAAAGATCTTTGAGAGATTCGAAAGTCTGCGCACCAGGCACAAGAACTATTGTCGATCCGACATACCCCATGACTACTACCATGAGAAATGTAATGAGCATGCTGACCAATGACTTAGAGTCCCAAGTGAAACGTCGAATACCGATAGCCCAGCGTTTTCCTGTGCGAAAGGTCAATCCGGAATAGGCCAAGATCATCAATAAAAATCCTATGATAAAACCAAACCGTCCGAGAGATTCAAGTAATTGAAGTGGAATCACTTGAAAGAGATTTTCAAGTGACTGAACAAGTGTACTCACGAAACCCCTTTTCTATCTCAAGATCTATATACCCGTGCAGTTGATTTGGGCTGATGTCTTCGCTTGCGACGTCGGTCCAACTGAAGACTCGATCCCTGAATCTCCTGCCTGACCGGACGGCATGGAATATTTTTTTTCAATTCCACCAATTTGAATTCATTCTGAGGACAGCATTTTGGCAAAACAAGTTTTCTTGAAAAGTAGAATTTTGTTCAACTTTTTATCTTAGAGAGTGTTAAGCGTGCAGAGATGAGGCGTAAGAAGCCACATATTTCATCCAGTAAGCAGATCAAACAAATGAGGCCAAAAAGAATCCAAGGTTAAAGGCAAAATGAAGGGCCATGGCACCGGACAAGGATCTGTGTTTGTAGACAGAGTGTCCACAAACGAAAGCCAAAAACAACGTATAAACGGTTTGAAAAACAACAAACCGATGAAATTCTTCTGGAACAAACCAAATGGCGTGGAGGTGTGAATACGAAAATAGCAATGAGGTTCCAAGCAGAGCCATAACAGGTCGCCGAGTTAAAATTTGAATGGGCTTCCATAATAGAAAACGAAAAAGTAACTCTTCTAGGATTGGAGCTACAGCTAGGAGAAAGAATATGATTTCGCGAGAGCGCAAATCAAATGGAATTACAATGCCGAAGATTTGCGCAAGTTTAAAAATCGCAAATCCTGATGCGAGGGCCAAGGGCAAATTTCTTGTAAAGTTCCCTTTAAATGCAAGCCACTCTAGAATATTTTTTCTTTGCAGAATGAGTGCGATGACCACGCATTCCACTTCGAAGATATAGGAAGCATAGGTTCCGAGTGAGTCGAGAGTCTGCGTGAATCCGAACCGAACGACAAGATAGATAAGAGCGAGAGTAATAAGCAGAAACGAATTAAGAGACCTCAGAGAATCAGGTTCTGAAAAAGAGTTTTCACCAGGCCCTTGCTGCGGATTTTCTTTTTGCAAAGAAGGAATCATTTTGCTTGATTCGCCGATGGAGTGAATTTCGCATGGTATTTTTGAAATGCGCCATGAACTTTTTCTGCTCCTTCACTGGCTTTCCCATTCTTTAAGAGATCTGCACCAGAAAGAATTTGAGCCAATATCGGATGAATGGCTGCATCGGCACTTGGTTCGAGTTTACAAGTACTAAAAATTTCACCTACAGCTTTTTCGATTGCTATTCCAACTTCTTTTGAAGATTGAGCATCATCGCTTTTTATCGCACTTTTAGGGTCGCTTGGATCACCCAGGAGAGCTGAAATTTTCTGCATCCTACTTTGAAGATTTGAGTCGGCAACAAATTTTTTGTTGGATTGATTCTTGGAATTAGAAACACCCGACTCGTGCTGGTGGTTGTGTTCCTCTGCCAAAAGAGATCGCGATGCAAAGAGGAGTAAAACAAAAAATGAAAGCAATTTAATTTTTTTCATATTGAAAATCATGCTCTTAAATATTTACCAGTCAAGAAAAACATCGAGACGGGTTGGCCGAGCGACTTGCTGAGAGTTTCCAGGTCGCATGAAACTCTCAGGCAAAGTCATTACGCAAAATGCAAAAGTTACCGGCAGTAGTTGTTCGGAACCGGCCGTCCTTCATTCATAGCTGTTCCTTTTCCTGTGTATTGATAACAGTATGTGTTGCCATCTCGGCCTTCACCCCACGCGAAATAGGATGGAGATCTGCGTTCACATTGATATATTTCAACTGGCGAACCTTCATTCATTGCGATACCGAAGGGAGTCCACTGATAACAATATCCCCAGCCGTTCTTTCCTTGGCCCCAGTCGAAAATCGAAGGTGCTATGCGTTCGCAATGAGCATTGTTCACGGGGCGTCCTTGATTCAGAACCTGGCCTGCTCTTGTGTACTCATAGCAATATCCCCAACCATTCTGACCTTGCCCCCAGCGAAAGCGGGTGCCGCGAAGAAATGCCAAACTTTCGTTCGGAACCTCATTGAGCAATTCCGGTGAGTTGGATGATACTGACTGTGATAGTTGTGCACTTGAACGGGTTTTGTTGGTTTGCTCCTCTGCTGCATTTGCAGAGTTATGCGCTAATAAAGTAAGCACACTGATTGCTAAAATAGAAAAAGTATTTCTTAGTGTTTTCATAAAGTCTCCCAAATAAATTGTTTTTCTAAAAGCTTGCACAGAAAGAAAAAAAATCCAAACAAAGATAGTTTATGTTGCGGAGAGCGGGGCTAAAGGACCCCATCTGGCTTAATATTTTCGAAACTGGTGGCATAAAGGGTGTGTTTTCTTCAGGTCGGCTTTTCGCTCCTGAAAATTGAATTTGAGGCTCCTTTATTGATTCGCTCTAGTAAATTCTGGTCTCTTTGTGCTACCTATTGGAGGTCACTTTCTGATTGATCGCTTGATCTGTCCTCATTTGGTTGAAAATAATAGTAGACCGGCTAATTGGGGACACACCCTACATAGATTGGGAAATATTTAAGCGAAGAACAATAAGAAGAACGAAAAATAATAGGAGAAGAAATGAGTGCTGAGTCGAATTGCCCAAAATGCCAATCCGAAAACATTTATCAAGATGGAAACCTGTGGGTTTGTCCAGAGTGTTCGCATGAGTGGTCACCTGGTGCTGATGTTCATGCAAGTTCTGAACAAAGTTCGGACGAGAATGTTGTCAAAGATGCTTTCGGAAATATTTTGCAAGATGGTGATTCCGTCACGGTCATAAAAGAATTGCGGGTAAAAGGGTCTTCTTCGGCAGTTAAAGTTGGTACGAAAGTTAAGAATATTCGTCTCAACGATGCGGGTGACGGTCATGA
>CAYONZ010000091.1:0-7586 GCA_964405465.1 uncultured Bdellovibrionales bacterium
AAACGAAGCTTCTGTCTTTTAATGCTTCGGTTGAAGCTGCGCGTGCCGGTGAGCACGGTAAGGGCTTTTCGGTCGTTGCTGAGGAAGTTGGCAATCTGGCGCAGATGAGTGGTCGGGCGGCAAAAGAAATTGATGAATTGCTGACCAAGAGCAATGAGCAGGTTCGAAATGCCGTGCAAAATGCTCAAGGACGTCTGGATCAGTTGGTCAATCAAGGGCAAACAAAACTTGAATCGAATGAGCAGGTGGCTCTTGTTTGCCAAGAGATTTTTGATCGATTGAGTGTGAATGTTGGTCAGTTGGCGGTGTTATTTGAAGAAATTGAGGCGGCACAAAAAGAGCAAGCTACTGGTGTACAACAGATCCAGATTGCAATGCACAAACTAGACACGAATACCCAACAAAATAGTCAAGTGGCTGAGCAGGGTCTTGCGGATGCCAAAGACTTGCATCAGCAGGCAGAGGATCTCACTTCAGCAATTGATCTTGTCTATTCGGAAGTTGTTGGAGCCTCCAGGGCCAATCGTGCTTTGTCAGCAGCTAGTTGAGTCGCGCCTTCTTTACTGCTCCAGTCTTGGATTTTAATTGGGTCTCGATAAATTCTGCGGAAAGATCAAATCGATCTTTCCGTTTTTATTTGCGTTGGTCGCAAAAAATTGAAAGAATTGTCGCAACAAGGAGATCGAATGAAAACAGGTTTGGTGAGCCGGTTGCAACATAGGTTACAATATAGGATCCAATATGGGTTACAATATAGGACACATAAATTGCTTAGGGAGTTTTTGGTTTTTTGTATTTTACTCAGCGGTTTTCTTTTGTCGGCGCCAGCAAGAGCTGAAGAGGTTTTTCGAATTGAAATTGGCAGTCGAGAAAATGGCTCTCGCGAAGAAATGTCGCGAAGAGTTTACGAACTCGAACGTGCTGTGCAACAGTTACAGAGACGGGTGTTTGAGCTTGAGCTGAAAAAGACTGAGGACAGGTCATCGGTTACGACGTCAATGACCACTTGTTATATAACGACGGCTTTTAACGGAACTTTTTCTGCGACCGAGATGACCGAGACCGCTGCGCGCGCCAAGGCTCTTGAAAAGTGTTCGGCAGTGGTTCAGGGTATTGGCTGCGAAGAGCATCGTTTGAAGTGTGGTAAATAAGATGGCCTCGTTGTTTGGACACGTGGCTGTCGCGGCCGTGATTGATCAATGGATTGCACCGAAACCGAGTCTTGAAAATGTGGCCAGGCATTCGGGATCTCCAAATGACGAGAAGCAACTGCAGAGCTCCCGACGTTTGATTTTTATACTTGCGCTCGTCTCAAGTGTTTTGCCTGATATTGATGTCCTGACGTTCAAGTTTGGCATTCATTATGCGAGCCCGTGGGGGCATCGGGGATTTACACACTCACTTTTTTTTGCGGCGGCCTGGAGTCTATTGCTGGTGTTGCTGCCTTTCTTTAAGAAATTGGTTTTTCGTCTTCGCCTATTTTTACTCTTTTTTTCGGTGACCATTTCCCATGGTTTACTTGATGCTTTGACCAATGGTGGCCTTGGTGTTGGTTTTCTTGCACCGTTCAAACCGTATCGATATTTTTTTGAAGTTCGACCGATTCAAGTTTCGCCTATTTGGGTCAACCATTTTTTTTCGCAAACAGGCTGGTTGGTGATTAAGAGTGAATTACTGTGGATCGGACTCCCGTGTGTCACTCTCTGGGCTTTGCACTTAGCACTCGAGTTGATCTTTACGAAGGTATTTAAAACTGTTCGGGGTTCATAAGGTAGTTGTGAATTTGCTGGATTATTTGGTGTGCGGATTTGACTTGGTCTTTTGAATGGCGATTGACTCCTGTCGTGTAATTCGCAAGGGCTCTTCGTAAACCTTCGAGTATGGCTTCGATTTTTTTTCTTCGCTCCAAGGTCGTCTGTTGGGCTGGTGGTCGATGGGTGAAAAGTTGGGTTTCGATCGAATTGAATGCAGGAATGTGCAGAGCTGAAACGAGTGCTTCGGCTTTGGGAGTACCGGTACCATTTGGATCTTCACTTTGTAGAGTTTTAAGTAAAGTTGCAAACTCTTTTTTGATCTCAATTGAGAACTCCAAATAGGTGATGTGTTCTGGTGTACATGTTGAAACTTCTTTTAGGTGTTCTTTGGTCTTTCGACAAAACAGCACAAGCTCTTTGATTTGTTCGTTGAGGGGATCGCTCATTTTGGATTTCAAAAGCTGTGCAATCTCCTCGCGAGACAGATTTTTTAGAGTTTCTGAAGTGTAAAAAGTTTTAAGTTCTTGGCCGTACCAAACAGCCGAAGTTGTATATTGGTGTTCAACTTTTTTGGATTTGTACTCTGCGATTTTTAACGAAACGATTTTTTCAGCCTCAAGTACTGCGGCGAGCTTTTCGTTCGGTGATTGATGTTCGTCTAAGTCTTGCGACCAATTCGGATCTTGTGCGTACAAAGTCTCAAGGTACTCAAGATGATTTAGGACGCTCACTAGGGAATCTTCGGAAGGTTGTGTCTGGGACGAAGCGGGACCGCGAGTTGGGCCTGTGGCTAGGTTAGTTGAAGTTCCAGGATCAGATGGAGGAGTGGACGCTGTTGGGTGTGGGGAAGACTCTGTTTCGACTCGGTCTTCTTTTGGCTTGAGGTTCGCGGCTTCGGTGAGAGCGGCGACTTCAAGAATTTTGTCTGCAAGATTCTTTACTGCCGTGTGTATCTCAATGACCCCTGGCTCTTGAGGATCTTCGTTGGATTCTAATTCAGTGAGCAGCATACGAATGGGATCGAGGCATTGTTGTTTTAAATTGTTGGTGAAATCCTGAGGGGAAAGGTTTTTCATTTTAAATTGTTTGCGTTGGTGAAGAAAGCTTGAGTTGATTTGCATCATGGGTCTTTCCACTTTGGCAAGAACCTTAAGACGATCAAAGTGTCTCGGAGCAAAAAGCGCGAGCACCATAAAACTGAGACTGGCTCCTATCGTGAAATTAATAAATTTTTTATTCACAAAAATATCGAAGCAGTACAGAGCGCCCAGGGAAATTCCGGTGAGTAGCCCACCTAAGTGTGCGCTATTGTCGATTTCGCTGCTGAAAAAACCAATTGCCAAATTTTGTAAAATGGCAATTATCAAATTTAGACTGAGATTTTTGATTACCTCAGATGTTTTAAAGTTTTTTATGCTGAAAACGAGAAGTGAGCCGAAGAGTGAAAATATGGCGCCCGAAGCTCCGACACTCAAGGTATCAGGATGCGTGAATGTCCCCAGAGCTGCTCCGCAAAGCCCGCCGGCAAGATAGATGAGAAGCGAGATGTTCTGTCCGAAGATCGCAAAACAATAGCGTCCCACGACAGCTAGTGTGATCATATTAGAGACAAGGTGAACGGAACCAGCATGCACAAACAGAGAAGTGAACAAGCGCCACAGTTCTCCTCTCGCCGTTCGGGGGCCGTAGTTAGCTCCCCACTGGACAAGGTCAGTCGCAGAGGGCGAAGTGGGGTGGACACCTTTTTTCAGTAAAAAGATATACACCAAAAAATTTATCGAAATGATAAGCCATAAGACATACTTGAACTCAGCATTGAGTTTCGCTTTGAATTCGTTTTGATCTTTGTTTGAAGGTTTCCCCAACATCATTTGTTTCTTGCCCCACTCGACTTTTCGACAGCAGGGAGAAATTTCTGAATATGCACAAAGACCTGTTTTTGCTACACTAGTTTCATTCGTAATTGAGATTTACTAGGGGAAATATTTGTTTGGATATAGGTGGATAAATTTTAAAAACAGTCTGCGGTTTTTGGGATTGCTTCTTCCTAGTTGGCGATTTTTCGACGAGGTCGGGCATCAGCCCTCGCTGTTTTATCGTTATGCTTTGAATTTTGAGGATCTTAGTCGTGTCACATGGACTGAAATTCAAGTTCCACTAAAGCTTAAGCCTTGGGCTTTGTTTTTTAACCCTACTGCAAACCTGCAACTGCACCTTCAGTCGCATTTGACCAGACTTATGTTGGTTGTCTCAGACGTGGGTCATTCGTTGGTATCTCCTGAGAGTCGAGATGCCATTCTTTCACAAGATGAGACTTACCGGAAAACTCAGCGTTGGATATATTTCTACCATTTGCAAACACTGCCAACGAATGGCCCACAAAGGTCAGATATGTGGTTTCAGTTCAAATTGGTCGTTCGGGCGCCATTTCAAGATGGTGCGCAAGATAGTGCTCAGCAGGATTATTTGATCTCCTCTCCATTTACAAAGAGATGTCATGGAGATTGAGACCTGTATCAGATTCATGACCTATTTGACTTGCATTTCTCTCGGTGTGCAAACCGCAGAGTATCTGTCGCTTTTGAATCACGGTGCGGCCTATTTGGCATCGGCTGATGAAAATCCAATTTGGCAAAATAGATCACTACGAATGCACAACGGGTTATCTTGGCTTTTTGGCGCGCGCTTTATTTTACTGGGACTTTGTCTGGTGGAGCCTTTTTCGGGATGGATCGCTTTACTTTTTCTTTCGCAGGTAGCTGTGATGCTTTGGTGGCGAGGTCCATTTAATGGCGGGAGCGACTACATGACACTACAAGTTTTGTTGAGTCTGTCTCTCTGTTCGATTTTTCGGTCGCATCCCATGGTCATTCGCGGCGTGCTTTTCTTTACTGGAATTCAAGTTTTGTTTTCATACGTGGTGGCGGGTTGGGTGAAAATCAAAAGCGAGGATTGGCGAAATGGGCAAGCACTCGAAGCGTTTTTGCAGCAATCGATATACAGGCCTTTGATTTTAACTGAAGTTTTGCGAAAGAGACCAAGAATAGGGTTCGCAGCGTCCTGGGGAATCATGCTTTGGGAGCTGAGTTTTGCGGTGTTGTTCTTTCCTATAGGCGCACCAACGATTGGTGTCGGAGTCATGAGTTCTTTCAACATGACTGTAGAAACGAAGATCTATGTTTGTTTGTTTTATATTGGTACGGCCATAGTCTTTCACTTTGTGAACTTTATTTTGTTTGGCCTTAACCGATTTTTTTTGGCCTGGTTGTCGGCTCTTCCAGCATTGGCCTATTTGGTTTTTTCAACGTAGAAGAGTGCACCTGGGATTTTTCACTCGCTTTGCACTTGTTTCTCTCTCGGGCTGGGCGCAGAAAACTCAGGAGTAAAACTAGGGCGTGTCCTCAGTTGGCTAGACTACTACGCAAAAGCAATAGAAATGATTTGAGCGTTGCTCGTCGTCGAAATAGCACCACTATTTCTCCTCCTCGTGCCTTCAACTCATTTCCATTGCTTCCGCTCGCGACGTCCGACCAATTGAGGACACGCTCTATTTTGTAAGTTTCAACTTGAATTGGCAGTCCCTTTGCTTTGCAGACATGGGCGATGCCGAGATGCAATCAAGATTTAATACTCTTGAGATCAGTTGAGACTCTAGATTGCAAGGGATGTCGACAGCGGATGCGGCGGCTGATATCGGACAATGACACTGCCGAAGTGTTATTTTATCATCCTTTTTGGATAGATTTGACCTAGCATAAAATCCATCTTCATTTAAAACATCTTTTAAGGCTTCAAGTCTGGCGCTTAAATCTTTACACTTTCTTTGGGAAAGTTTTTGCATCACTCGATCATATTTTTTTTTCCAATACTCTTGAAAAAAAGTTTCCAATAGCGACGTCTGTCCTTCACGAGCCAAAAATTTAATAAGTTCATTTAGTACTTCCGCCTCTTTTGTAGGAAAAACCAATTTTGATTGAGAACTCAGTTTAAAACAAAGAAGCGGGCGACCCCTGATGCTTTTTGTTAAGGTTCTTTCAACTAGGCTCTTTTTTTCCAAATCCAACAACACCCTGCGAACTGCTGTTTTTGGCTTTTTAGACCATGTCGTTATTGTATCAATTGATTGTGTGCCGCGTGTTTTTAGTCTTTCAAGTATGCGAAATTGGAGGTCATTGAGTAAGTTCATGACAAGACCATACCCCAAAGAGACAGATATTAAAAACACATATTTGTGTTTTTAATTGATTAGCGACATGTTTTGATCGATTCTGTTTACAACAAAGGGGGCATCTCATGGAAAGACAGTATGGTGCACAACAAGATCTACTTGAAAGCATCACAAGAGACTGCGGGCATATTCTAGAGGCCATTCGTCGTCTTAGGGATGGAACTTGGTATTTAAACGATGAAGACGCGGAGTGGGTCAATTTCCTTTTTCCGCAAATTAAAGGGGCATTGCAGGACCATATTGAGTATGAAAATCTTTGTGTTTTCCCAAGATTGAAAGAGTCTTTAGTGAAAGAGCATTCTGCTGAGCATGAAAAAATCATTGCACTTTTATGGGCCCTAGATCAATCAAGATTGAATAAAGACTCGGTGAGGTTTCATACGCTTTTAGATTTATTAGTGACAGTGCTCGATCAACATCATGAAAAATTTGGTTGTCATCTTTCCCGCGTCGAACAATGTTATGATGAGTGTCTTTCAACAAGAATCGTTCAGCGAGCCCAAGGCTCGACTTTGGAGAAGCTATGAGTAGTGAAAAGATCATAACGGCAAAATATTTAAGTGAATTTAAGATTAAAGTGCATGAGCCCTTCGCTGAGTTTTTGATGGCTGAAGAAGATGAATATGAATTTTCGATCTCTCTTCTTGATGTGGTTCGGTTCGCGGGACATGCTTGCCCGTCAATGGTCGGAGCTTTTTTAATGTCACAAAGAGCCATCAAGGAATTATTTCCTGAAACAAACACCTGTATTCGCGGACAGATTGCGATTGAAATTCCAACCGCTGTCGACCAAGGTGCCACTGGGCCAATATCAAATGTTTTTTCCATGATCTTTGGCGCATGGGAAAAAAGTGGTTTCGGTGGCCTACAGGGAAAATTTGTGCGTAGAGATCTTTTAAAATATGAATCCACTCATATTTCTCGGGGAACAATTCGATTCCACAACCTACAATCGGGGAAATTTGTTGATATAACCTATGACCCATCTAAAGTCGAAGTCTTAGCTGACCCTCAAAATACACCCTTTCAAAAAATTTGGAGAATGAAAATAAAAACAATTTTACAAAATCCGGACCAATTTATTAGGGCGTGTCCTCAATTGGTCGGACGTCGCGAGCGGAAGCAATAGAAATGAGTTGAAGGCACGAGGAGGAGAAATAGTGGTGCTATTTCGACGACGAGCAACGCTCAAATCATTTCTATTGCTTTTGCGTAGTAGTCTAGCCAATTGAGGACACGCCCTAAAGCACAAAATCCGGAGGCTCTCTGAAAATATCTGATCGGGACCAACACAGGTGGGTTTTGTCATTTTGGTAATATGGGGTTGGAGGTGCTACCGTCAGGCAAGGTGACAATGCAAATGGCGACAGATTTTTGGGTGTATAAAGATGGTCGATTTGTTGAAAATGTAGGATACCCACCAAAGGTAAGGCAAAAATCGGCAGAGGCTTGTCTAGAATTGCCTGAAGTGTTTTTGTTTAGTTGTGGGCAATTCTGCAGATTTCATTTCAATGCTATTTTTACGACTCCTTCCGTGTTTTTGAGTGGATTCCGATGGTCGAAACTCATTCGTTTCTTTTCTCCTTTTAGAAGATTGTGTTGCA
>CAYONZ010000092.1:0-1782 GCA_964405465.1 uncultured Bdellovibrionales bacterium
TGTAAACAGAATCACGAGTGCCATTCGAAACCAATTCATGAAGTCGGTCTCCCATTTTTTTCTGGTTTAAGGTGTGAACCTCTTCATAACCGCCGCACCAAATGAGAACCCACCTTATGCGGCACCACGTACTGTTTTCAACAGGTGCTCGACCGAGTCAGCCAAAGTTCCGGTTTGAGCTTTAAGTTCATTGGCATTTCGTTGAGCTGTCTCGCTTAGGTTTGAAGTGTTTTGCGAATTTTTTTCGCTTGCCATAATGGCCTCGGCGATTTGGTCGATACCCCGTGATTGTTCAGCAGATGCACTGGCAATTTCCGCAATGGCGTTGGTTAAGCTTGTTGTTTTTTCAAGAATATCACTAAAAATGTGCTGACAATCTTCCGCAGCTTGTTTGGTTTGATTGATGCGGTTTTGGCCAGACTGATGAAGTGCCTGAACTTTCTGTTGATTTTGGCCTACGATATTTTGTACGGTCGAAAGGCTGTTGTTCAGGAGCACTGAAATTTCTCTGGCGGCATTGCCGCTCATTTGCGCGAGATTTCCTACTTCTTCAGCCACTACAGCAAAACCTTTACCATGCTCGCCAGCTCTTGCCGCCTCGACTGACGCATTGAAAGAAAGCAGTCGCGTTTGAAATACGATGTCGTTGATAACCTTGGTCTTCGAATCAATCTCAGTGATGATCTGCACGATCTGTTGCACTTCTTTGTTGCTTGATTCAACTTGCTCGAGCATGGACTCATTGCTGTCACTGAGGTCTTCGATCGATTGAATCAAGGTTTGGACCGCTCCTTGACCTTGGTGAATGGCCTGATCACTACTAAGGGCGAGGTCTTGAGAAGTTTTGGTGTTTTCTGCATTTTTTTGTACCATGGCTTTGATCTCTTCAATAGAAGAGGCTGTTTCTTGAAGACTCGAGGCTTGGTCAGCTGCGGTGGTATTCAGTAAATGACTAGCTTGTGCGACATCATGGGTGGTGGAGGAGAGTGATGACTCACATGAGGCCACTTGGTTTGCGATCATTTCGAGATCGTGAGAAAGGCTCCTAATAAATCTCCATGAAAATGCAAAGATTGAAATACAAATGGCGACGACCAATATCAATTGCAAAAAGAACTCCTTTGCAGCACGTGTTTGTCGAGCCTCTGCTTCATTAAGAATGATTTTGAATTCATCGGTCAATACTGATTGCAAGTCGTCGATGGCTGCTGTGATATTCTTAAAAAATTCCTTCGAATCTTGTTCGAATTTTCCTGTCGAGGATTTTTCTAGAACGACTTTATAGGTGTTGTCGACAGCAAGCCATGCGGCCGATGTTGGAAATTTGTTCAGGTGATCCCTTGCTGCGTCTGAAACAATCAATGAAGGTGAATTAACAGAAACATTGATGCCAGCCTTAAATTCATTTAGTGTCGCAAGTTGAGGCGGCGTCAAGGGTGCATCATTGTTTAGTACGTTGATAAGATTTGCTCGCAAGCGACCTGTTGAATCTTTTCCTGATTCGAGGGTTGTCAAGCTCAATAGCATGGACTCGCGCCCTTCAAATGAAAACGATTTGGCACACAAGACTTCAGAGTCGATAAATTGCTTGATCGTAGCTGTGAATTTGGGTGTAACTTCAGTGGCGGGTTTTTTTGCATCCACATCTGCACGAGTTTGCTTGAGGGCATCTAAAGCTGATTTTGTGGCATTGATGAGTTTTTCACCGATGCCATTTTGGGACATTTTGGCTTCAAGTGATGTGACCTCTTTGTCAGTGTCAACACGCTGAAGATTTAGTTC
>CAYONZ010000092.1:1882-7327 GCA_964405465.1 uncultured Bdellovibrionales bacterium
AAGGTGGTGCGGCGAAAATAAGTGCGTTGAACCATGTCTCTATCGGAGATTGAATGAAATCTTTAGAGGATATCTTGCCTTCTTCATATGATGTCTTAAATTGAGAACTGATGCTGTTGGTTGTTGTTCATTCGAAAGTCTAGGTTCACGATGTGGCGAGGGCTGTGTTGGCTTGACTTGCAAACTTGCTAGACGCCGTAAACTGGATCTTAACGTTTTCTAGATAACCAAAATTTTTTGATTAGAGCATCGATAGAAAAAAATGTAGATCCATAGACGACCAGCCAAAGCAATATCACAATGTATAGGCTTTCAGAAAAACCAAAAAGCGCGGACAGGTCGGTGGCGTCCTCCCATTTTGCTGTGCCAATGGCAACGACCATGATACCAATCAAAGGCAAGCTAGAAATTCGGGTAAAGAACCCTAAAAACACAAAAAGCCCGGCGATCAATTCAATGCCACTCACCATCGGAGCCTGAATATTGGCGAAGGGGATATGAAGAGATTCGAAGTACTCTGTCACGTCTTTTAAGTTGTGTAGCTTTCCCCATCCTGTCTGTATGAAAACAGCGCCTATTGCGAGTCGGGAGAGTAATTCTGGTGCTGCTGTGATCAGAAGCTTTTTCATTTTCAATCTCCGTTCTAAGAGGTCACATCGATTTCTTTGGTATGGCGGTCTCTAAGTCTTTCGCGCTTCAACAAAAAAACTACGAGGCACATTTGGTACATGTCGAGGAGTCACAGGCCGAGGCCATCGGTCGGGCACCACAGTGCCAGGTTCGGTTGCAACAGAAGTCCATCCAAATTTTTCCATGAACAGTTCGGGTTCATCGAGGCCAAAACGCCAAGGAGCTCCCATTTTCGCCAGATACTCCAGCTGTGTTGCCATAAAGGGAGCATCAAGCAATCGGCGGCCTAAGACATCAAAGAGCACAAGGCTGCCTGGCGCAGAAAGTTTCGTGATTTTTGCAAACAAAGTCTCCACAGCGGCTTCAGTCAGATACATCAACAAACCTTCAACTAACCACACCGTCGGTTGGTTAGGGATAAATCCAGAGTTCATGAGCTCGCCTTCCCAGTTGGATTCAAGGTCGGCAGCGACAGCGTGTCGACGACACAGCGGAGTGGCTCCGCTCAGTTTCTTTTGTTTGTAGTCTAAGACTTCCCTACGATCGAGTTCGAAAAGTTGAGTGTCTTCTTGAAATGAAAGTCGATAGGCTCGAGAGTCCATTCCTGCTGCGAGAAATACAAATTGTTTGAAACCCTGCTGGATGGCATTTGAAATTCGTCCATCATAAAAAAAAGTTCGCACCGCGATTGCAGGTTGATCGCCAACTATTTTGCGAGCTTCTTCGAAAATTGCAAATCCTTCGTTGCCCGCGAGTGCTGAGGCAAACGGGTCGTTAAAAAGTCGACCTTCGGACTCACTACGATTTGTTTCGATAGCTCGCATGGCGGCGACAAGCAGGGCTGTTTTTGCGACGGCATCTAATTTCATAGGTCTATCGTAGCTAATTTGATTTGTATGGCAACGACAAAGTTTGCCAAAGCTGGAAATGACACGACATCAGTGCGGCACTAGGTATTGACTCTACATATTGACTCAATACTTCGATGCTAAAATTTGACTCTAATTCTTGTTAAGAGAATTTGTTCACATTTCGATATTAATCTCAAGAAAGTCAAATTCACTTAGTAGGCAATGAAGACTCGGGATCTGGTGTCGTCATGTCAAGATAGTCCAATTGTTGAGCCGCCTCAAGACAGGTCGGCATTTTTTTAATCAACTTTGGAATTGCCAGGTCAAGCGGGGAGCTAGGGGGCGACGCCGCCGCAGAAATAGACGCCGAAGCTTGAGAATTTTTTTCGGTTTGGTTATCGAACACTTCGGTGTCGATATAAATTGCGGGTCGCTTTTGGTTTGCTGCATTTTTTGTTAATACAGAATCTTTTATGATGATTTGCACTCCAAAAACAGTTCTATCGACTGTGGCCCCACGAGCAGGGCGGGAACTTCGCGAGAGTTTCGGGGCAATGTGAAGATAGCGTTCTGCATCTGTTTTCTTGGAGATATAGCCTTTCATTTGCAAATCATTTTCAAATTTTTGAATTTGCTCAGGTGAAAATAGGCCTGATGATTCGATTGATGTAAGGTCGGTGGAGTAGGGGCATGGGCTTGTGCTTGCGTTCACAGTAGATAGGCCTGATAAAGCTAATATTGAACTCAAGACTATTGTTCTCAGAATTGTTTTTGTGAAACCCATGGTCGTTCCTTCTGGCTCGCTTGTTGTGGTTGGTTGCATGACCCCAAGCTCGGCAATGTTAAAATTTTTGACAGTCGCGAAAATCATCCAAGCTATCGCATCCTAGAATGCGCGAGGTTGATGGTGATCGCACCAGTTATATTCTTGCAAGGTTCTAGCCAGCTATTTGTACTCAGTGGCTTGATGGCGTGGACCTAAATGGATTCGCCCTCTCATTCCTCTTCTCATTCCTCTACGGTGAAATCCCGCCTGGAAAATCGCAAGCGGGGTGATCAAATGATGACACACACGAAACAACTCTCTAAAACAAATAACTGAGCCCGACTCCGTATAGTGTTTGGTAGACAGCATCGTCTTTAATGTCAGTTTCGCTTGAGTCTGATTTCTTGGTTTTGTAATCTTCTCGGGTATAGGTTGCGCTGAACTCCCAGTTCCCTTGCCACGCATAGTTGAGTTTCACGTGGTAACCCGTGGGTTTAGTGTAGGTGATGACTGAGCCGCCGCTTGATTTCTGTGAAAGTTGAAAACTTCCTAAGAGGTCATAGCTTGCGACGAGACGAATGGCGCCAAAATCGGCAGACAGTCCTGCTCCCCCAATGTAGCCTGTACCTGCCATATTCGTATCGCTCACGCTCGAGGGATCGGTTTGTTGGCCAACATATCGATAAGAAACATGCGCAATGGGCGCGAGCATGCCAAAGCTATAGCCAAGGTCAGCGGTGGCCTCGGTAAAAAGCATGGTTCTTTTTTGAATAGAGGCTGTGCTATTTGCCGAAGTTCCAGAGCCAACGTGAAGGCTCGTGAGTGCGAAGAGTCCAGAGTTTGACGACACAGTCTTCCCAGCAGCCAGTACTTGTCTCGGTAGAATCGTGGCCATCATAAACGCCATTAATGAGAAAACAAAAAAAGTTTGATTTCTGTTTTTTGAAGATTTCGTGATCATTGAAATTCTCCCATACAAGCCATGACGTCACTCAGGAGAGAGGTGTTGCTCGCCGCGACTTTGTCTAGGTCCAAAGCATCAGCACTGACAGAGCAATTCCATTGTTCTGCGGTGGTGAATTGTGTGGTTCGTGTCGAAGGAACAGAGGGGAGAGAGGCCGACGCCACGAAACTATCGTAGGTGGTTGGTCCAGAGCCGACGACGGCGGTGTCACCATTCCAATTTGTTGAAGTTGATCCCGCACCTCCGGTTGCAGTTTTAATTGATCCATCACCGAGTGCATAGGTCGATACTGAGTTGCCGATGAGCTGCGCACGTGACACCAATTGAACATCGTTTCCATCAAGTGTTCCGAGTGTACCGTGATCGATAAATCCTGTAATGTCTAAGTAGTCGGCTTGTTGCGCGATTGTGAATTCTGAGTAGCTCGAAGAGGACGGAACGTTATAGCCGACGGTGAGAGATTTTGAAGTCCAGGCCGAACCCGACATCACACCGGTCGCGTCCATTTTGACAAAAACCGAAGGTGAGGCGGATGAGATTCTCAAACTAAAGGTGACATTGCCTCCTGAGTTTGTGCCACTCATGTATTGGTTCTGTGTACCACTGTTGCATCCGAAAATTTCAAATGATTTGACGTCTGTGCCGTCAGCGGTGATTTTAACTTTCATACTCGATGTGCTTGATGACATGTATTTATATTCTCCAGACGTGAGCCCCGCAATCACATCGGCCTTCGACATGGCTTTGATCATACACGAGTTCATGTCGGCGACTTTGCCTTGAAAAACAAATACCGAGGCGAGCGACCAAACGTTCATGATGCTTCCACTTCCGCATGATGAGCAAGATTGTGAGTTGAGCGAAAACCCAGTCGTGGCCTGAGTTCGTGGTAGCGAAAACAGCGAGGTGCTGCTCACGGCCTTGGTCACCTGTGGCATGTCGAGATCTTGGCCTCCTGGTGCATTGCCCTTGGTGCTACAACTATTGGCCAGTAAAAATGCAAAACTTGAAGATAAAAACAAATATTTTTTTCGGTTCACCATAGAAGACCCTCCGCTGGCCAGAATATCGATTGAAAAGCATGATGTGAAGATTCACCGAGTGTTTGCAAAGTAAAACTAGACCTGTGGTTTGCCTGTTGTGGCAATGTTCTGTGAAGAAAAATTGATCCGTCCAAGTATTTTATGACAGAGAGTATTTTGGGTTGGGTGTTTGCGGAACTGGCGGATTCATACTGTCTGGGAATCGCAGGTATGGGCCACCAAAGCGACATATATCCAGAATGGATTTTGTCGATTGCAAGATTAAAAAGTTGGAAAACTATACGGTGTCGCGAATTTCTGGAACTCTTTGTGAGATGAACCGAGGACGTCTCAATATGAGAAGAACTTGTTTTCGAAAAAGAGATTCGTCTCAATTGTGGGCGGTGAGTAAATAATTATTAGTTATCCGTAAAAAAGCCTTCAGTTCACTTTTTGTTCAGCCGAACTTTAGTCTCGTGAGCCTTGATGGTCGATCGTTTCTGAGATTGGTCAACAACCCGCTCGCTCAAAAAATACAGCACACTCGCCCGTGGCCCGTTGTCGAAAGAGTTTGCGAAGTAGCAGTTGGTTTTTCTTGGGGGGTCACGGTGGTCGGTTCGAATTCGGGTCGTTTGTTTTTATTCTTATGCTTCTTCACTGGGTTTGGTTTGCTGGCATCGCCTCAGGCATTGGCCGAGAATTACTATCATCCACTTTCCCAGTTGGTTGGGGAAAACTACACCGTTAGTTTTCAGTCTTCAGATGCCAACGGCAGAGCGGTGATTCACGAAAAAGTCTTGTGCCCATCCAGCTGGAGAGGTGGATCCCAGGTTGAATTTCATGAGTTTTTTTATGGGGTCACATCAGCCAAACTAGATGGGGGTCAAGTCACAGAGGAATGGCCACCGACCACGAGGAGCTACATCGAGTCCCAGACCGCGAGAGAGCTTTGGACGACAGGTCCAAATTTTCCAGCTCAAAACTCACCTATTCGAGATGTGGTTATTGTTTCAGGAGGAGATCCTGTAATCCATTTCTATCAGATGAAATGTTCATATGTAAATTGTGGGAGACCTTTTTCTTATTGCTCATTTAACACTGCACATATCACTGCCATCAATATTCCTGATCCCAATGTCTCCAGTGTGAAGACTCTGCCGCCGCTTTCATCGCAAAACAGTTGTTCGGTGAGTACACATTCATCTGTAAACA
>CAYONZ010000093.1:0-7209 GCA_964405465.1 uncultured Bdellovibrionales bacterium
TGGCGCCGGGTGCAAGACTACTTTGCTTCAATCGCGGCTTCTCCGAAAAGGTCAGAGACTGATCTGCGAAATGGTCTTTTCGCAAAACTCAGCATGCAAGATGATGCTCCTCATAGGTTTACGACGAGATCCTCAAGTTGGAGCGAACTTCGCGCCCGATTGACGTTAGAATCTGCAGGAGAATCTCGCACAATTAAAGTGGCAAATTCAGACTTTGTGTTTAAAGGTGGAGTTTTATTAAGACGAAATAACCTAGGAAAAGGGTCGATCTTGGTGATTCGATTCAACTCGATAAAATTGATGGAGCGGTCACAGAATTTGAGTGTCTCAGCGATAGGAGAAACGGGTTCTGTGGAACCGAAACCTCTGGCCTATCTCGGAAGAGCTAAAGGACTCGATCGTCGTTTCTTTCGCGTGATTCAGGCTCTGCTTTTTTCGGTTAAAGACAATCTGCTTCTTCATCCAGAAATTGAAGGTGTGCAAATTTCCGGAGAAGAAGTTGTGAACCCGTTTCTTCGTGAGCTTTTGGTTCACATGGGTTTCAAAGAATTTTCGGATGAGGACTATGAAAGAGAGACGGGGATTCTACCCTTACACAGCTATTTGCGAAGCTACATTCTGCACCTTTCACTCTGAAAAGGGGCTTGGCTATTTTGCTTTCGCTTTACTTCTAGATTCTTCTAGAGTCTTGGCTTCTTTGAGTGAGGCAATTGCATCAACAGATTGCTGCAATTGCATTTCGACTTTGTTTAGGATCGCCTGGTTTCCAGGTTCCTTGAGGTCTGCTTTTCGCGAGACTTCTCGCTGTGCACGAAGCTCGGCTTCTTGTCTATTGAGTCTTTGAATTTCTTCAGCGAAGTACGCAAGGCCCGCACCTCTAATGATTCGCGTGTAATTGTTCACCAGTTGTGCGCGCTGCTCTGGAGGTCGCGCGACAAATTCTTTTGGTGCTTCAAATTTTTTATGCCGTCGAGTTTTTTGGCCGTCGCCCTCATCTAAAATATGATCTATCGTGGTACGGCGATTCTCAATTCGTTTTAGTTTTTCTTTCATTTTGGCTTTGATGAGATCAGAATATCCGCCCACAGAGATTCCAACTGAAAGGTTTTGGGCTTCGATATTAAGATCTTCAAGTTCGTTTTCAAGAACAGTTCTTGCCTTTAATGGTTCTTGCGAAATTTGCTTTCTAATATCTGTGGCCAGATTTGCATCGAACTCACCATTTACGCCCACATCTTTTGGAGTTGCAGGCGGAGCCTCTGGTTTCAGCGGAGTATTGGTTTTTGTGGCAGTAGGCGTATTGGTTTTGCCAGGCTCTTTGACTCCAGAAGCCTGGATTGTGTTTGACGGTTTACCTGAAGAATTTTGCCATGTTGGTGCTCGTGAGGCGGATGGACTATTGATGGATACTGAGGGAGAACTACCCGCGCTTGGCGATCCTGTCGTTGATCCGTAAGAATTTGTCGAGTTTCGCGGTGAGGGGTGCAAAACAACTTTGCCCGTATCTATTGGTCTTGATGAGTCCCCTGTCGGAATAGATCTTGAGTCACCAGTTGGATCGAGAATCGTTCCTCGACCGGCTGAAGAGTCAATCGGGTCTGGGTGACTTGGAAACTGCGGCATTTTGGGGTCAAACTCTGGACCTGTTGGCTTTGGAGATGCTGGAGTCGATGCGATTGGCGGAGTGATTTCAATGGGCTCTGTTGTTGGCGTGGTGGGATTGATTTCGCCTTCAAGCTCATCGAGGTAGCGGCGCTGGCCCGCGAGCAAATCACGTTCATTTGCTGAAAGTTCTCGTTTGGCAATTTCGCCAATGATGGATTTTAAGAAGTCTCTCGCCGCAATGAGTGTTTGCTTTGCCTTTTCTTTTAGACGTTTGGACTTCTCATATTTTGCGAGCCGTTGAGTTGCCGTGATTTTTTGCTGCACATCTGATGCGCGTTTTTTGAGATCATTCAGACTTTGTTTGGTACGAGTCGGTTTTTCGCGAATGACTTTTGTTAGCGAGCTTTGCTCACCTCTTAGCCTTTTTAACTCCTGGTTATTTGTAATTGGGCTGTTTTGTGAGGACGCCTGTGCAGTTGGGTCACTGGTTGGGTTGTTACCTTGGGCTTTCGATGTGTCTGTGCTTTGAGCGGGCTTGTTGGCCGCGGCCTGTTCGGTGGGAGTCTTGATGGTGTCTAGCTTTGCTGGGGTCTTTGCCAATTCAGATGTGGCCTCAGTCGCGCCAGTTTTTGCCGCGTCGTCAGCGAGGTTTTTGATCGCATCAAGTTCAGACTGCTTGGAGAGTTTTTTGTATGCAGCGCGAGCGGCGTTGCCGGTCGCAGTTGCGACCGCTCGCGTGGCACCTGCGGCACTTGTTGCCCCTCGGGATAGAAGTTCTCGCATCGGAGCGTTGAGATCACTGGTTAAGATATTTCCCAATTTGCGAATAGCTTCGCCAGCGGGATTGTCAAGTAGCAGATCCATTTTTTCGCCAAGTTTTTCTTTCGCATTTTTTACTGAGTCTTTGGATTTATGAGCAATGTCTAATGCATTTTTAGAAACTGGGTTGGCTTCAGCGGCTTCAGCAATAAGTGCTTTGAGCTCGGTGACTTTCGAACTTGTCGCAATCAATTTCAAAAATTTCAAAAGATATCTTGGCCCCAAAATCGACGAAGCGATAGACCCAATCATTTGGCAAGTGTATTGCGCCTTCTGATAGGAATTCATACATTGAGTTACAGCAGAGGCCTCGCGACCAATGTGGTCGCCGATCATCGACACAAGTCTTTTTCCAGACTCAGGTAGATTGGTTAGAAAGTGCCAAATTTGCTTTAATCCTTCGGCAGAAAATATAGAACTGAGACCGCTCCACATAGACTTGAGTGCTTGAACAGCACCATGAAAAGCATTTTCGGCACAAGAGCTGACTCCATCTTTCGAAAAGAATTCTTGCTTGGTTTCGCGGGTGCGTGAGACGCATTCATTAAAGCGGGCCTCTGGAGTCCACTTACTAAAACTCAGTCGGGCATCTGAGTTGATTACTTGGGCGAGTGGGCCGAGTTGGTTTTTTTGCATTGGTGTTTCGTCAACGCCATAGCAGCAAGTGCGAACTCTTGATCTCTCGAGTTCGGTTTTGATTGTCATAAACAGATCTGACTTTTGCCGTTGCGTCTTAGTTTCACATCTGAGGTTTGGGGATTTGCGAGAGTCTTTAATCGTAAGAGTTAAGATGTCCGTACGAATTTTATCAAAGTACTGAATGTTATTGTTTAGCTTTTGCCAGTTGATTTCACTGCACCCCGCAGGTTTTTTTTCGGGAAAACCTGATTCAGTGAGGCAGCCGGTACGTAGTCCACGTGCACGCCAATATTTGACCGAGTTTTGCATGGACTCATTGAGAATTTTCGAGAGACAAGAGAATTTTTCGGTTCTGGTTTGTTTGCTTCTAGCCTCTTGTTTGAGGTCACGAACGAGTTGCTCAAATCTAAATGTTGCAGAGCCTTCTTTGTCACTCCAGTTGCCATCACTGATGTACTGATTGCGTTCGACTTCACACGAGTTACTGTCACTTGCCCACGCCGGAGTGGCTAAAGAAATGCCGGAGAGAGCTTGGTAAAGCTGCCGGGTTGCAAGGTCCTTAATTGAAGGATCTTGTATTGAGTCGCTGAAAGGTGTTGATCGATAGGCGTGCATTTTTTTGTCTGATGGATCGTTGCCGGGTTTGTTCCCTTGTTTGTTGATGACCAACTCAAATGTCGACACATCTTTTTCAAGTGTGCTCTGTACTTCAGGTGAGGTGGTATGCGGCACCATCACAGTGGCAAAAGCCATTCCCTTTTGCTGAACATCGAAAACATTCATCTCACGAAAACTGGTTGAGTCTTTCGCGAACTCGTAATTGAGAACAATTCTGATGCGATCTTCATCACGAAGAACTTTGAATTGGCTTACCTTGCGATCTTTGAATCGATTGAGAGGATCAAAGAGCAGAGCCCCACTTAAAAATTTTGATCTTATGTCTTCGTCCGTTAGAAGGGTGAGCTCTTGAAAAAAACTGGTACCATCTTTAATGCCAATCAACGCCTTAACCGCTTCATCGTCGACCAGGGTGTAATTGTCGAGCTCGCCAACGATAAGGTCGCCCTCTGATCGCCAGGCAAGGCTGGAGGAAAGGCTGTAATCGAGATCGCTCGCATAGAGCGGACCGCAAAAGCCGAGACAGAATAGAATCAAACTTAAAACCTTCATCTTGCTAGGTACTTAACGGCAAATTCGAGGATGGACTGAATGAGGAGCTGTGTGAATTTTGGTATTTTGCGCCAAGAAACGAGCAAAGTTTAGCTTCTAAAAGGACTCTCGTCGGTGCACCTGTTCTGTGCAACAGGGCCGACTGTTTCATTTTGAGATCAAAGATCTAGGGTGGATCACGCAAAAGGCTGGCCCACATCATGGCCAGTAAGCTCGAATGGAAGCGACCCATAACTGAGTTGTGGGGTGTGCCAGGCGCATTGACATCGATGGCAAAAATCAATACCGTCTTGATCATGATACCAGTGGTTATTTCAGGGGGAGTCGGAACGCGTTTATGGCCAGTGTCGCGTGCCAATTTTCCGAAACAATTTTGTGAGCTTTTGGATGAATCGTTGTTGTCCAAAACAGTACGCCGGCTGCAACCCTTGGGACAACCATGGATGATCACCACCCATGATTTTAAAGTCCTAACGGAAAGACTCTATCGTGAGTTGGGGTTGTTGAATAAACAATTATTGTTTGAGCCGATGGGGAGAAACACCGCTCCTGCGATAGCGTTTCTGTGTCGGGTGATGGAGATGCGTGGTCTAGCTGCGGAGGTGGTCGGGGTATTTCCCGCTGATCATTTGATTCTAAAGCAAAATGAATTTTTACAAGCTGTGCGATTGGCCGAGAAAGTCGCCGCACTTGGAACTGTGGTGACCTTGGGCATCACTCCAAGTTATCCTGCAACAGGCTATGGCTACATTGAAACCGCAGGAAAAGCGCAACATCAAGATGGAGACTTGGGTGCTTGGTCGGTGAAAGGTTTTCGAGAAAAACCAGATCTTGAAAACGCGAAAAAATTCGTAGCTCAGGGAAACTTTTTTTGGAACGCTGGAATTTTTGTTTTTAAAGTCGAAAGCATGATTGCAAACTTTAAAAAATATATGCCAGAGCTTTGGGCACAGATGTTGGTGCTTAAAGAAGATCTCTCGAATCTAGCCGCGGTTTATGGCGCGGTTAAGGGAGAGAGTATTGATTACGGAGTGATGGAAAAACTAGAGAATCAGGTTTGTATTCCCTGTGATATTGGATGGTCAGATCTCGGATCTTGGGATGATATCGCCAAAATGTCTGAACAATCAAGCTCGGGTGAAGAGCCTCTCGACTTTGATTTCTTCAATCGTGCGGAAACGATTTCGTCAAATGCTCCAGGTAATTTTGTTTTTTCAACATCAAAAAAAGTTTATGGCCTCGTTGAAGTTAGTGATCTTCTTTTAGTCGATACGCCCGATGCACTTCTGGTCACTCGACGAGGAAAGAGCCAAAATGTACGGCATGTTGTGGATAAATTGAATTCTTTGCGAAATCAAACAGCGAAAGAACATTTGTTCGATGTTCGCCCCTGGGGGAAGTACACGGTTTTGCGCAATGAAAATCATTATAAGTCGAAAGTTATTGAAATCGATCCGCACGCGCAAATTTCCTATCAGTCTCATGCTAAACGTTCTGAACATTGGATTGTTGTGCGTGGACAGGGCGAAGCGATTATCAATGAAGTTGCACATCCCTTGAAAGCTGGTGATGCTGTGTTTATTCCTCAGGGAGCTAAACACCGTATGCGTAACACAGGTGATTCGGTGATGGAGTTTGTTGAAGTGCAAACGGGAACATACTTTGGTGAAGATGATATCGTTAGGTATCAAGACGATTACCAAAGAGTGTAAAAGTGAGATTCAGTCGGCAAGGAGGTCGCAATGAATCATCTCGAATTACGTTACTTGAGATTTTGTGGTCTTGTGGGTGTTTTGGGTTTGAGTGGATTGGTGATTGAATCTGAAGCCAATGCCCGCGTCTGTGGTAGCTTGGCTGGCGTTGTTGGGCGAGTAGAGGTTTTGCGACTAAAGGTTGGCGCACAAGAAGATAAATCTGATCGAGTTCGAAACTACTTGCCAGGCCGCAATTCGTTTTCTCTCGAGTGTGACGATGTCGTGATCACGCGCAGCGATTCAACTGCGAAGGTGGTTTTGGCACAGGGTAAGATTGCAATGGCACCAGACTCACGGTTGGAGTTATCATCCTTTGTCTCAGCAGAGGCCGCGTCGCAAGTCGATATGTTAAACCTCACCTACGGAAAATTGCGAACTTTAATCAAAAAGAAAGACACTCCAGCCGCGAGTGGGGCAGAGCCTCAAGCTCATTTTCGAATTCGAACTTCTTCTGCAGTGGTGGGAGTGCGGGGAACTGATTTCTTTACGAGCTATAACCCGAATGAAAACCTCACGGAGCAAGCCACAATCGAGGGCCGAGTTGAAGTTGAAAACCGTGTGACTCAAGAAAAAGTTGAGGTAAAGGCTGGCGAACAAGTTCTTGCGCAGGCACCGATTGTGTCGCCTGTCGGAGTGGCGGAAACAGCTGAAGTGCCAAAGCCGATTCCTATGAAGGTGACACCAATAAAAGAGTCAGTAAAAAATGAGATGCGGCAGGCTTCGGCAGTGGTCGCAGATGATAAGGAGTTCGTAACTGAACAGGCTGTAAAAGTTTTGGGGCAACCGAAAAATTGGGTCATTCAAAAAGAAAAGGTTCCAGAAAAATTTAAAGATCTAAAAAACGAATTTTAGAGCTACCATTGGGCAATCAGGCCAGCGCCCAATTGCACCCAAGCTGATGTCAACCAACCATGGGCAAGATGGGCTTCTTCGGGTTCGATGTTGCTGTTAGAAAATTCGCTTTGTACGCTTTCCGTCGTTCTAATTATACTTTGATCAATATGTGCTTCACCTCTGGCATATAGACCAAGCCATGGAAATTTTTTTGAATACAGCTGCATATCGAGTCCACCCGAGACCCCGATACCTATATAATTATAGGTTTTGTAGGCGTAGTAGTTTACGTCAGGAAGTTGAAAGTTCACGCTGTGTGAAAGTGAATAAACTCCCGCTCGATAAAATGGAGACCACCATCTGGAGGCATTTTTACGAATACCATATT
>CAYONZ010000094.1:0-6929 GCA_964405465.1 uncultured Bdellovibrionales bacterium
CCCACTTGAAATCGCGATTGACCAAATCTGAATCGAATGACCACAACACCTCGACTATGTTCGCAACTACCCGATCATCTTGACTTGCAAGTAAGATTTTAAATCTTTGTTCAAGGTTTTCATCAATGTCGCTTTGTCTAAGAAATGTTGACATAACTGAAACCACGGTTGCCAAACGCTTAAAGGCCCATGGTGACGCCTGAGTCTCACTGATTTGTATGCCGGCATCAAGAAGATCAAAGTACGCTTGCCGAACTTCTTGCGACACCACTTCGAGCTTGTAGCTTTTCATCACCAAACATATTTCATTTATATCTAAGGCTTTTTCTTCAGAGATTTTGTTTTTCAAAAAACTGAGAATTTTTATCAAATCGAGATCACTTCGATAGTAAGTCAGATTTGCAATTGAATCGCGAGTCAATGAATCTAAAACCTGATCAAGTGATTTAAATGCCGAAAGCGAGTGTAAATCTGAAGGAGTCGTATATTTTTTTAAAATCACGGTCCGTTCAAATTTGGTCTCAACAAGATCGCGAAGATTGGGCAAAATCGAATTGGCGAAGTACACGGTGTTATTTTCTTTGCTCGAAATCTCAGATAGAACTCTCACTGTCTCAACTAAAACTCGGCCAAAAAATCCATTCCATTCTTTAATCTTAAGACCATACAAAAGCTTTCCATACGCTAAACTGGTCTTTAATACCCAAGGATAACCATGTTCGCGTTGAGTTTTAATGCTGTACAATTCTGCCAGGCTATTGATATCGCGAATTGCAGCCAATGCCATCATGGTACTGTTAGCAGAGTCCTCATCTTTGAAATAATACAAAATCTCATCGCCAATGAATTCATGATAATAGCCATCGTAGCGATTTACGATATCAATGACTTTGGCGAAAAAATTTGAAAGGACCCCGGTAAACACATCCTCAGCAAGTGAAGAAGAAATTTGCGTGTAACCATTAAGGTCCGAACGAACGAGAGTACAATTAAATCTATATGGAGGGATTTTCCCCGATAGATGTTCACTTCGAAAGGAGGAAAACATCTGATTTCCCAATGCCTGGTTCTCACTTTGCAATTCTGAAACCTGTCCCGTGTAACCCTTAAGTCCCTGAACCAAGAGTTCAGTTTCGGCGCTGTCGATTTTGATATCATCCAACTCCCCCTGCCCCATACCTGAGGTGCGCAGCTTTTTTAGAGTTTGAAAATAGCCACGAAAGTAATAACTCACCAACAAAAATACGCCGAACAAAAAAATCGACATATTTGCACCGAAGACCTTTAGCCCTTCGCGAGAAAACAAAACTGATTTGATGGCGTTACTTTCGCTCTTAATATAAGAACCAGCGATGACCGCATAGCCCTTTGGTTCTTCTGCCACAAATGTTGCAAACTGTTCGAGCTCTGATCCCACTCGCTGAAATGCGTTTGCGGGCTCGCCAGTTTTTTTATAATTGAAAACCCAATTCTCAATTCTATCTTCTGGAAGCCCTCTCGACCAAGCTTGGTTTTTTGAAAAGTCCTTTATCACATAAAAATTGATTGAATTCTTCGAGCGCAGCTTTTCTAAAAACAAGAGATAGGCATTAAATTTTTCATCATTCCCATCTAGCAATTCATAGCTGTGTTCGGCAGCCAACGTTATCATTCTTTGTACGAGCTCAGCATCATAGAGATATTTTTGATGAAGCGAATAGACATTTGTTCCAATCTCTGCAACACCGTAAAAAATCAAGCCACCTGATATGATCTTAAGCCAAACTGAACTCCGCAAAAATGCTCCTCAATTTTAAATTTTTCTTTCCAAGCATTAATTAAATCAAACTCGAACCAAATGGGGCAAGAATATTTCTTGTTTGTCGAATAAAAGAATAGTCTGGGTAAAATCGCAGTCGATTGGGCCCATTTCTTTCCTCGACGGTTGGTATTTCTGTGATATCCAATACCTATTCACTATACACTGAAAGTTCTATCACTTCGTTTAGTCTTTATACAGCCCGTGTGCCTCAATTTGTTCTTTCCAACATAGTGCGCGCTTCTGCTTTGGACCACCATAAATTAAGCTAATTTATACGATGTTGGTCCCACGTTGCAGAGTCTGAACGACGATGAGTTGCAGGAGATCCTCGCCAAAATGTTTGCAAGCCGACTTTAGCAAACATTGGACACAATTTACCTTCATCGCAATCACCTTTTTTGAGGGGCAACTCCATGGAAATTCCACTTTTTCCTCACTCTTGATCCCATTTTTTTGAGTCACATCATCTGGCGCAGAGTTTGCTAAACAAAATAGTCCGGATCTGGAGTGAGGGTTCCGATTAGAGAAAAGTCATTTAGACCAAGCAGACATTCCCCCACATAAAAGAGTCAACAGTTCCCGAGGAGGACAAAAGGTGAGCCTGAAATTTCCATTGATTATTTCTTCTTTTATTGCAATTTTTCCCTTTGCCCTTTGTGCCCGTCAAAATATGAGCTTCGATTTTTCTAAGATACTTTTGTCTATCCATCAACGAGGCGACTCAACATATGGCGACGAGCTCAAAAGGTTTCTCAACCAAGAGTGCGACAGCAAGACCGCTCAGGAGAAAGCACTTTCTCCTATTTGCCGACAAATTGAAATTCGTCACTCTCTCGCATTTACAGAGTCGCAAATCTCAAGAAACTATAGCCCTGTAGAAACTCGTAGGGGATGGGAATTTTCGGATATCATAGCCGGTTGGTGGAACAAGAAATCATTTCAAGACGCAAACCAGGACCCAGAACTTCTGGTCACGCGGTTTTTAGTATTGAATCTGGCTCAAATAGAAAATTTAAAAGAAATTAAACGCACTCTATCTTTACCTACACAAGCTTTTGCAGAGCAAGGAGTCCGCTCGCCAACTCAACCGGTGCTGTCTTCAAATGGCACAAACAATACGCAATTTGAAATATTTTGGGCACTTACGTTAAGCCAACAAACGAGCTCATATCTACCTGGACAAGCCATTTCGTTCTTTAATTCTTTGCAGTGTCCAAGCCTAGACATCATATGCCTTAGGGCAAAAGCCAGACTTGGTGATCTGATTAGAGAAAGCCTTGTTAAATTCTATTCAAGATTCACGCATCTAAAATTTTTCTTGGTGTCGCGTTTGTCCTCACAACAGCTTGGCCCTAAAGACCATGGACTAGACTCACCTATGGAACCAGAGATTCATACTTTTCCATCCGGAGCTCTTTCGCCCGAGACAGAGAAATTGCAGACACTTTTATCAGGTCTCATTTCACTCCCCAGAGCATCGAGTGAACAATACCTCGAGATTTTGTCGAACAAAACTGAGATGGAAAGAATGCAGAGGCAAATTTTAAAATCAACTCACGAGATATTCAGCAAGAGAAAAGACTTGGAAGAAGTGAATAGCCTTGATTCATCTTCCTCAAACTTAGGAAAAGCATTGATCTCAACCGTTCATTTTTTTGAATTGCTTCAGATCGGCGACATCAGTTCAACCGAGAGATTTGAGAGTCCTGAAAATTTGAGCAATGACGAAGTCCAATTCAAAAACTCAATTGAATCGGACATGGATCAAACCTTTTCTGTCCTTGAAGCTTTCATAAACCAAACGGAGTTCGAACTATGAACGTGCGCAATTCATTCTTTATTCTGATACTCTTGATTTCGGCATGCACACCAAAGAACGACACCAATCAGGTACCCGAGTCTCAAGTGGTCCCCCAAAAAATACCCGAGAGACCCATTTACCTTGAAGCCTATCATCACAGGTGGACGTTCAATGTTCTTGGAAAATCTATCGATCTCGATGCCTATGGCTGGTGTGAAGAGCCGACATCTGTTCCTTGCATCGCGAAGGAAGTCGCAACAATTAAACAGGGAGACAAGCTGTTCCGAATTTATCGCGAATTTGATTCGGATCCAAAACATCCCAAATTCAATCATTACAACTCAGATACCGCAGAATACAAGAGGGCCGAAATCGAATACCAACGCATTAAAGCTAAGGAGGTGTTGATTGAAGGATCCTCAGATATCGATCTCGAGGGGTATCTCAAAGGATATGAACGTGAAATTCGAGAAACGTTTAGCAGATGTAAGACTTCAAAATTCGGAAAATTTGTCAAAGACATGATTGAAGAAGATCGCAAGAGAAATGTTGCGCTGATCTTCAAAGGTGCTTTTCCTCTCGATTCACTGTCTCGTGCATTGGTCACAACTGTAGAGGTCGACTCCAACGGAGACATCCAAAACGTGGGCACCGAACAGGAAGAGCACAGTACAGGACTTTTTGGTTCCCCCATAATTAGTTATGAGTCTTTCACTTCTCCCGAAAAAAGATTACTACCTGCAAATCACAGAATTGCCTTTCCCAATATTGCTAGATTCGGATTTCTTTGCCAATTGGGTCAGGAATATTCCGCTCATGAAAATCACTTTGAACTCCCCCAAATATGTAAACTGAAAAAATACCGATTCTATTTTCCTTTATTCAACGAGCAAATTGATCCGCGTGCTTCTAAATACATTGATTACGAACTTGAAGATCCATCGAAATACCTCGGGGAGCCAACAATCATGAACCTCAGTCTATCCAGATTTGATTCAGCATCATTCTATCCCCCGCCAACTGAAGAATTCACCGATCAAGATAAATTGTGTCTATTACCGATTCAAAAGGAGACCTCGAATGACAAAAAATAAAAATCTCGCCGCTATTTTCACTCTTTTACTGTTCCCCTTCGCTGCAACTGCGGGATTCTCTGCAAGCTATGATTTAAAACTGAATGCTTCATTCGATACCTTTGGACGAAGATGGCATAGCACCGGAACAATAAAATGCAATCCCGTAGGTCGCGGAACGAACGCGTTCTCGATCTCACAAAAGATGCCAACACCATGAAATACGTGGGAGTCCCTGCATCCGAACTCTTTGTCGAAAACCTAGTACTTGAGTCATATGAACTTCCCCAAATTATAGGATTCCTCGCAGAAAAGAAAAACCTCAACGCTGTACTCTTACCTTCCGCTGCACTAAGAGGACAAGGAACTGTTATTCATATCTTCAAAGGAGGCGTCAATGCCATCAAATGAGATCAAAAAACCTGAACTATCTGAACTCATCAAACTTATCAGCAACCCTTTGCCTGAAAAGGTATTCAAAGACTTTGTACAATTCTATGTTGCTGTGGCTTGTAAAAAAATATATCGAGGTCGTATTTCTGAGCAAGATTTCTTAGAGTTCGAACCAACCAAACAAGAAATCAGATTTGAAAGGTTTTTTTACGAATGGCGGGCTCTATTTTCCTCTGATGTTCCCTACGAACTCTGGCAAGACATTGCTTACGATGCCGTCATGCTCGTTAAAGAATTTGTCGAGCAGAAACCAAAAACTTGGTCTGCCATCGACCGCATGCCCGGGTTCGAAGCCTTCGACAAAAAGTGCAATGAAAGAATCGATCAGTTCCGTAAAGATCCACAGCACTGCCGATACTTCAACGATTACCTCGGCGGATGGTGAAGTTATCTCTTTAACTCTAGAACATCCATACTGCGGGCTTCACAATCAGGACTGCGCACATTGACCTTTCGAAGCTGAAACGAGAGTGATGCTCAGATTCAGGCAAAGCACATTTTTGCAACTACATAGGAAATGTTTACCGACAGCATTTAAGACGCGAGCAAACCCGCTAGACTTCGTGTAAAATGTCGATCGGGTGTTCAGCTCCTTGTTATCGGCGCTAAACGAGGTGGGGATTTTGAAGTTTGTAAGACTAATCGAAAATGCTATTTTGAAAAGCATTGCTCCCAATAGGCCGCTCCCTCTACAAATCGATATAACCAATTCTTGCAATCTCAAATGCGCTCATTGCTATCATGCTAACCATAGCAATTACGGAGCATTGACCTTGAACCAATGGTTCGGCCTAGTAGATGAATACTTTGCTTTGACAAACAAACTTCATTACAAGCCTATGATTTTGATTTGTGGGGGTGAGCCCACAAGCAGCCCAATTTTCATCAAGATTCTCGAATACCTTGGCCAAAGAGATTCACAAACAGAGATTGTCGTTCTTTCAAATGGCACTCTTTTGTCTGAATCGCTCGTAAACAAAATGGCTTCACTATCACAGAATCTCAGCATTCAAATTAGTTTGGATGGCCCCGACTCCAATCGAAACGACATGATTCGCGGACCTGGCAGCTTTGACCGATCACTGCGAGGAATCGACACTCTTAAGAAACACGGTATTCGGTTTCAAATATTGACCGTGCTTTCCATGCGCTCAAGTACTTGGGTTAAAGATTTTTTTGAATTGGCCAAAAAACTCGAAGCGAAGAACTTGAGCTTCACTCGTTTCATCGAAAGTGGATTTGCAAACCAACTCAAGAACCTCGAGATCGATCGAGCACTACAGCCTCATGAATTGAGGCAAGCCATGCAAACCATCATCAAATACAGTGCCGAATTTGAAGTAAAGACCAAAACAGAGTCACCGTTGTTTAATTTAATTTATCCCGGACTTGGCCGAAATGCCCGTTTTTGGGAGGCGCTAATCGTCGATCATCAAGGCTACCTTCTGGCAAGTAGCCGTTCAAGAATTCGCCTAGGACACATCTCCCAACAAACTCTAGAGAGTCATTTTCTGAAGAATCCGCTTTTTGAACAATTAAGAAACGCGAAAGTCGATACCTGTGGCCAGTGTCAGTTCTATTCGGTATGTGGTGGAGATCGAAATGCCGCCTTTGCCGCAAATGGTGATTTTTTAGGTCCTGATCCTGGATGTTGGCTTACAAAAAAAGAAAGAGGAACAAATGCGAAGTTTAAAAAAATATTTTTTAATGATGCTGGCATTCTTACCAATTGGAAGCATAGCCGTGGTAGCGAAGTCGGCTGAACTCGACATCAAAGGCGAAGAGCAAAAAGAAATCCTAC
>CAYONZ010000095.1:0-6684 GCA_964405465.1 uncultured Bdellovibrionales bacterium
GAGACATTGTATTTTATGGCGGATCGTGATCTTGACGGTCAGTTTGAATTGTATAGATCCAATGGCAGTGCGCCTCCGCAATTGATCAGTGACCGTTACATCGAATACGGTGGCGTCACTGATTTTTATGTAAATGAGCTGGGCCAGGTGTTTTTCACCACCAAAAAAGATTCAACACCCATGTTGTTCAAATGGACCGGTGATTGAGCTTGTATTTTGAGACTGATCGCTTCACATACAGAGCGGTCGTTTGATCTGTAGATGGCCTCGCAGTTTGACAAACCCCGCTTGACGCCATGATTGCCCCTGTCGATCAAGCCCTTGAGGTTCGCCTGCGCGACTTTGCACAAACAAGATAATGCCGCTGACCGCGCTCACCCCGAGCGATAAGCACTCCCTCTTGTGCTCCCTCAAGCAAAATTCGCCGCGCTTTGGCCTCATCAACTCCGAGCGAAAGCTGCAGGTCCGCATTTGAAATCTTCATCGCAGAAAACCTTGACCAAAAAAAACATGCCTTTAAACTCATGACATCTTGACCCCATTTTGCTCGCGTCGATCCGAAATTCTTCACGGTATGAACAACACCTGGGCCTTCTAAAAAAAACACATTTCGTTTTGACTGCACCTTGAACCCAAGTGGTTGAATTTTTCTATTCAAACGATGCACCAACTGCTGCACTCTCTGAGGGGAAGAAAAAGGGTTGAAGAATTCTCCCGGATAGAGCTGCGAAAAAAGATATCCAAGACTCATCGGCTTGTAAAAATCCGCGGTCAAATAAAAGAACAGCCGATGCACCAACGAATCGAATTTAAAAATCCGCTGTTTTTTTTGAAGCGAAGTATCCACAAGTAAACCCGAAAGGCGATCCAGACTCACTAAATGCGGCGAGCTCTCTTCTTGGAGTGGCGCTCTGCCACTTCCCAATTTGGGTGACCATCTAGGCGACCACAGATATTCAAATTGCTTGTGACGCTGCAACCCCCGCAAAGAAGAAAAAGAGCGATTTTGCACAAACGATCTTCGCAATCGCTCGAGATAGGAGGGCCATGGAGTCCCACAAATAATTTTTTGAAAACTCTTCGAATCATGCAAAAAAAGTGCTCGGTAAAAATCAACCTCGCGAAGTATCTCCCAAAGTTTCATTTCTCGAGCTTTTTCAGCCAAATGTTCTAGACGTTCCTGCATTTGCGTAACAGTTAGCTCACCTTGCGACCATTCAATCACGGTCTGCCACTTTAATAGCGTGAGCTGATAGGCCGGAGATTGTTGCGGAAAACTCGTCCGAATCTGCTGCAAACAGTGAGCTGCTTCTGGGATTTTTTTTTGTTCAATCAAAAGCTGCACTCTTTGCTCTTCAAAAAACGCGCGCAATAACACATGAGGAGTGTCAAGCAACTCTTGAAGACAACTTGAGATCAATCGTTCGGCCTCTGCCCACTTCTGCTCAACCAATAGAGCAGCTGAAAGATTCAGGCGCCCCACCCATTTTTGATAAGGTGAGATTTGGCTAGCAGCAATATAGCGCCGAAGTGGCACGATGCCGTCACCGTATCTCCACTGCGAAAACATCCCGAGCCCCAAAAACAAAAAAGCCTCTGGTGTTTCAGATTCATTCACTTGCGCCAAGAGGGTTTCGGCCTCTGATAAAGCCCCAAGTGCAATCAGTCCAGCGGCGTAGGCCACCTTCTCAGCGTCAGTCACCTGACCAATTCCCTCGCGAAGTGCCCGAATCACTGGCCGCAAAATCTTAAGTGAGGTCAGAGCCATGCCAGCACGTCTGGCAAGATTGCCTAGGGTCAAACGCTCCTCTGGCCGTAGTTTTTGCACAAATGTTTTTTGCGATTGAATGAGGTGAACAATCCTCTGGGCTGCAGAAGAAACTTGTCCTGATTTGATCAATTGGTCGATCTGCTCAAAGACCGCCACACTTGAATTCACCTCAGAGCCTGACGTCTTGGTCACTTCTTGAGGCTGACTTTGTTTTGCCACCTGGACATCGTTTTGATTTTTTTGGTTTTTCGGCAAAACACAACCCCTTCATTCATACCCATCTGACTGCGAACAAATCCACCCATCTACATAGAGTTCAGACCAAAGCGCTGGTACCACTCTTCTGTGCGGCATAGTCGCCGTACCACGCCTACTAACCGTCTACGAACCTCCAACAAACATTGTACAGCACGATTGCAACACAATGCCACGCCATTGTCACACCTAAGCTTAAAAATTAAGCGCACCACCCGATGCGTGCGATCTCGCAATTCACAATATTGCCCTTTGAAAAAACCATTTAATTCAAATACAATTTCAATCACGATCGCAAGAAAACCTGAGTGAACACGGCGCCTGTTTTCAAAGAAGGTGCTTCGAGGGAGTTTTATTCCATGATGAGTCTTTTTAGTACTTTCAACAATATCATTCAGTGGAAGCCCAGTCCCGATATTTTTTCTGCAGGTTTTTTTCACCTACGCTGGTACAGTCTTTTTTTTGCAATAGGTTTTGGTTTCGGCTATCAAATGATGAAGCGCATTTGTATTCGCGAAGGCAAATCAACAACTGCACTCGATGATTTGCTTTTGTATTTGATTGCTGGAACGGTGATTGGCGCAAGGCTTGGTCACTGCCTTTTTTATGAGTTTGATTATTATGCTGCCCACCCCTTAAAAATCTTGATGGTCTGGGAAGGTGGACTTGCAAGCCACGGAGGTGGCGTAGGGGTTTTATTGGCTATTTGGCTATTTAGCCGCAAACACCGAGACTTTGCTTTGTTTTGGATATTTGATCGCGTGGCGATTTTCACAAGTTTAACGGGTGCCTTTATTCGCCTGGGTAATCTGATGAATTCCGAAATTATTGGCAAACCTACTGATGGCACCTGGGGTTTTGTCTTTCTACTTGTTGATAAAATTCCCCGCCATCCAACACAAATCTACGAAGCCATATGCTATGCGCTGATCGCCGCTGTTGGATGGCGAATCTACAAACGGTACGCAAGCAACCCTCCTTCAGGCTTGATATTTGGTACCACGCTAGCGCTTATTTATTTAGCGCGCATTTTTCTTGAAACTTTCAAAGAGAACCAAGAAGCTTTCGAGGCAGGTTGGATTCTAAATATGGGACAATTGCTTTCGATACCCTATATTTTAGCGGGTCTGTACTTTGTTGTGCATGCACTTCGAAATGAAAAACATACCTCGGGAAGAATCAAAAATCGCGCCGAAGCACTCGATGCCGCTCAACCCTATCGGCAAAAAAAGAAACCCTCCCGAAATAAAAAGGAGAGAAAATAGAAATGAAAAACCTTTTTGATCACGTGAAAATTCGAAGCCTTGAATTTCGCAATCGTATCGGTGTTTCACCCATGTGCCAATACAGTGCGATCGACGGCGTTCCCACAGATTGGCATCTGGTTCATCTTGGTGCCCGCGCGACAGGAGGGGCCGGCATGGTCATAGCCGAAGCCACGGCCGTCACTCCAGAAGGACGCATTTCTCCTGGGTGCACTGGAATTTACAATGACGAGCAAGTCTCGGCCTGGAAACGCATCACTAAATATATTCGCTCACAAGGTGCTGTGCCCGCCCTACAACTCGCACATGCTGGGCGCAAAGCAAGCACCCAAGTTCCACAAAAAGGTGGCGGCCCACTGGCAATCAATGATGGTGGTTGGCAAGTGGTTGCACCAAGTGCACTTCCATTTGACCAAAACTCGCCTACTCCACACCCACTCACAACAAATGAAATTTTAGAAATACAAAATGCTTTTGTGCTGGCAGCAAAGCGCGCACTCGATGCGGGTTTTGAAGTCATTGAAATTCACGCCGCTCATGGGTACCTTTTGCATGAGTTCCTTTCTCCCTATTCAAATCATCGAACCGATGAGTACGGGGGTTCATTCGCCAATCGAACGAGATTTTTACTCGAGGTGGTTAGGAAAGTGCGGATGAACTGGCCAGAGGGTCTCCCCTTGATGGTTCGACTTTCCGCAACCGATTGGCTTGAACAAACCGATGAACCCAGCTGGACACTTGAGCAGAGTGTAGAGCTATGCCAGCTTTTAAAAGCAGAGGGTGTCGATATTGCAGATGTTTCGACAGGAGGCAATGTTCCGTTTGCCAAGATACCAGCTGGACCAGGATATCAAGTTTTATTTGCCAAAGAGATTCACGATAAGGCAGGCATTTTAACTGCAGCTGTAGGACTCATTACTGACTCACACCAGGCCAATGAAATTATCGAGAAGAATCACGCTGACTTTATTCTCATTGGCCGCGAGTTTTTGCGCGATCCGTTTTGGGTGCGTAAAGCGGCAAAAGAGCTTGAGTTTAAAATTGATCCACCATCACAGTACTTGAGAGGCTGGTAATTATGAAAATCGAATTTTGTGAGACCTGTTTCGAGCATCCTGCTGTTAAAACTTTTGATGCTGCAAAGAAAGCCAAAGAAAAGCTTCAGCAGCTCTATCCAACGGCTACACTCGTTCCAACTGGATGCCAGTCCATTTGTCGAGGTGACCATATGACATTTTCGATTGATGGCAATGAAAAACAGGTGATGAACCTTACGACATTTAAAACGGAACCAGCTGAATGAGCCGCCCTAAAAATCAAGTTGCAACTTCGCGCTCACCACAGGTTCAACTCACTCGCAATCTTCGACGTAATATTATGCGAGGGCACCCTTGGGTCTACAAAGATGCTGTCCGTCCGCCATTGTCGGGAACAGGAAAAGCGCAACTCTGTGAGGTGATCGACAGTAAACAAGATGGTTTAGCCTGGGCGATCTATGACCCGCATAGTGTTTTGGCTCTGAGAATTCTTTCGACACAACGATCCTCTCCCAACGAAGAATTTTACCGAGCACGATTTGCCAAAGCCCTTCGTTTGCGCGCTTCTGTTCGAAGCGACAAAACCACCGCATATCGCCTCTTTAATGGCGAAGGTGACCTTCTGCCTGGATTGGTTTGCGATATTTACAACAACGTGGCTGTACTTCAATTTGATGGGCAAGGTCCAGATGAGTTCTGGGACAAAGAGCTTGTGAGCACATGGCTTTTAGAAAATGCAGGAGTCACTTCTGTTGTTGAGAAAATGCGCCGGCACTCCCAACAAAAGGGTTTGCAAAAGATTTCGGGCGCTGAGGCAGAGAGCCGCCTTGCCATTCAAGAACACGGCGCTCGTTTTTGGGTCGACATCGAACGCGGCCAAAAAACTGGCTTCTTTTTAGATCAGCGTGAAAACCGAAAATACGTACAGGAAACAAGCAAAGGCAAATCTGTTCTCAATATGTTTAGTTATTCAGGTGGCTTTTCAGTTTACGCAGGCCTCGGGCAAGCGACTCAGGTGGCAAGTCTCGATATTGCCGAAGGAGCAATTGCGATGGCGCAAGAGAATTGGGAGCTCAATGGCTTAAATCCCAACCATCACACAGGGATAGCTGAAGATGTTTTTAAATACCTTGAAGGCGACCGAGAACTTTGGGATTCGATTATTGTAGATCCACCGTCGATGGGGCACTCTGAAGAACAGAAAGATCGAGCACTGCAAAAATACATCGAACTTTTTCAAGCTTCAGCCAAAAAAGTAAAGCCACAGGGTGATTTGTTTTTGAGTTCCTGCTCAAGCCATATTTCATTCGAAGACTTTTTTGTGATCATTGAAGAAGCGCTTTCGGGTGCCCGACGCAAAGGACAGATCTTGCGCGTCTCAGGCCAAGGAGCCGATCATCCCTTCCCACACGTTTGTCCGGAATTGAGGTATCTTAAATTTGTCCATCTCGCACTTGATTAGCACGGTTTTTAATTTTAGAATTTGAGCATCCACTAAAGCATTGAATATAGTGAAACATTAAAACAAAGAACGAAGCTCGTTCACCAACACGATCAACAACAGGAGACATTATGACTCTAAACCTAGCAAAAAACTCTATCGTCTTGAGCCTTGCACTCATTGCCCTTACAGCATGCTCTGGAGCAGAAAAAAAGACTGAAACGGTAGCTGACGCTGCGACATCCGCCAAAACTGCCGCAACACAAGTCATTGAGCAAAAACAAACTGCCGTAAAAAATGAAATGGCCAAAACTGAAAACTCCTCACCTTCAATGATCACCTGTGTGCGTGGCCAAGATTCTCGCTCACTTAGCCTCACTACTGATGGCAAAGGTTGCCAATTGATTTACAAGAAACACGATAAAGAAACCCAGCTAGCCCAAGCCAAAAATGGCAAATCTTACTGTGAGAAAATTGCGGAAAAAGTAAAAGGCAATCTTGCGAAAGATGGCTACAGCTGCACTCCTTAGGAGCGGCTTGTGATTTCAATCTATTGTTCTGCAAACAGATTTCTGCAGACATGGTCCAAACAAAACTGCCGCTTGCCGCGGCAGTTTTGTTTTAAATGCCACGTTAATGAATCAAGCAAGCTTGGCCCTATTGCCCATCCCAGATGAAAGTTTGTACTGGCCCTTGAATATTGGGTGCGCCCTTACGAGAAGTAAAAAGTATTTTGTCTGTTAGATTTGAAGTCTGAAACTGAACAACCCCACCAAAAAGTTGAAATCGATCACTCACCTGACGAATGCCCTGGCCATCAAGATAGGCCACGTAGAGCTCATATTCCCCATCGGCATTCGCATCGCCTAAAAATACAAGCTTTGTTTTGTCAGACGAAAATTTCATTGAAGTCAC
>CAYONZ010000096.1:0-6612 GCA_964405465.1 uncultured Bdellovibrionales bacterium
CGGATTTTGAATCTTAAAAATTGAAAAAAATATTTTCTTCAGATTTCGGGATTGTACCGAAATACTGTGAGTAGCAGGTGGTGCTGCAGAGACGGTTGCGATCTGCAAAATCGGATTTCTAATTTCGCCGACAAGCTTTTGGCATTCAACAGTGGCATTCGATTTAGGGAAGTCTTTGATCGATTCACAGGCCGAAACAGCCTCTGTGTATTTTTCTTGATTGTTCAGCAGTGATGCAAGTTCATATGTGGCATCTGCTTTCAGGCGTGAAGCCTTAGCTCCCACTATAAACAATTTCAATTTTTTTTGAAGTTGATCAGAAAAATCCTGGGTGACACGTATTTTATCTGGCCATTTGGTGGGAAGCAAAATCTGTTGGAGAGCCCAATATTCTTGGGCTGCATTCGTATCACCTGGAATTCTATTGGCCTTGGCATCAAGCAAAAGGACTTGTGCCTTCGTTGCCGGAGCCGCAATGGGGAGCGCGGGCTTGTCTTGCCAAATCTCCTGGGCAGTTGGCGTTTCGTCTTGGTAAAGATGGTCTGTACGCAAGTTCTCGAGTCTAAGGTGGACAACAAAATCATAGAGCGTGGGCGTGAGCTCGAGATCCGCATTTTCGAGATCCATAATATCAGTCGCGGAAATCACATTGATGTTTTTCAGAGCATCCGAGTCTTTCAGAAGTATCCCATACAAACCATCTATTCGGTCTTGCCATTCCTTTGCTGATCTTCGCGTGATGTCGGTATTTTTGAGATCTCGTTCTGGGCTCTGATGATATCTGCGAGATTGCTGTTGAACTGTCTGCGATAGTTCAACTTGCAAAACCAGGGCTTTGTATTTAGTGAGTTTGTTATCCGGTGGCTGGATCTGTTCTAAAATTTGAATGGCCTCAATGGGTTTAGAAAGATGAGCTTGGCATTGCACAGCCCGCAAAAGAGCTTTGTCAAAGTTCGAACTTTTATTGTCCTTTAGGATCTCTAAATATTCCGGAAGAGCACTTTGATATAGTTTTTTTTCATATTGTTGATCCGCGCTTTCAATTGACTTTTCCGAAGATGAGAAAGCATTAGGGATAAGCACAAGACTTAACAAGACGAGATACAACTTAAGACGATGCATTTAGATCTCCAGTGATTGAGAGGCTTGCATTTAGCTTCTCAATCACTGTGACTCATGTAAACAAAATTTCAAGACTTCAAAAAACTCCTCAGCATTAGTAGGAGCGAGCAAATATCACAAATTTTTCAGCAGGTTTTCCTGAGAAAATGCAGTTTCCCGAAACGGCTTGTTGCGTGAGTGGCGCACAACGGGGAGTGACTTTTAATCGAGCCAAAACTTCGTGCCCGATAGCATCTTTGTGCCAAGGCACAATCGCAAAACCACCTTTGGTTTCGTCTTCACCGAAGAAGTCTTCAAATTCACTCAACGAATTTATTGTTTTAGTATTCTGATCGCGAAAAGCTTTGGCTCGGTTAAACAAATTTAATTGAATCTCATTCAAAAGATTCTGAATTCCAGAAACAAACTGCTCTCGTGGAAGACCTGCTTTTTCTTTAGGCTCTTTATCACGTCGGCCAACAAAGACCTCATTTTTAGCCATATCGCGAGGTCCGACCTCCACCCGCACAGGAACACCTTGCTTGATGTATTGCCATGCCTTTTCGCCACCTCGGATATCGCGAGTGTCGATTTTTACTTTTACCGGCGCGCCATCAAAAAGCTGGGATTTCAAATCTCTTTCGAGGGATTTTACATAATCGAGCACTTGAATTTGTTCTTCGGCATTGCGATAAATTGGCAAAATCACAACGTGTAACGGAGCAATCTTCGGAGGAAGAACAAGTCCGTTGTCATCACTATGGGTCATGATCAAGCCACCAATCATACGTGTTGAAACACCCCAAGAGGTCGTCCATGCAGTTTCTTCTTTTGAATCTTTGTCCAAAAATTTAATTCCTGAAGCTTGGGCAAAATTTTGTCCCAAGAAATGGGAAGTTCCAGCCTGCAGAGCCTTACAGTCTTGCATCATGGCTTCAATGGTATAGGTGTCGACAGCTCCGGGAAATCTCTCATCTGGAGTTTTTTCGCCTTTGATTACAGGCATTGCCAGATAGTTCTCGGCAAATTCTGCATAGATGTCGAGCATGCGATGGGTTTCTTCTTTCGCTTCTTGTAGGGTAGCATGAACGGTGTGTCCCTCTTGCCACAAAAATTCAGCTGTACGCAGAAACATTCGGGTGCGCATCTCCCAGCGCATGACGTTGCACCATTGGTTGATCAAAATCGGGAGATCTCGGTAGGACTGCACCCATTTGGCAAACATGTGACCAATAATCGTTTCGCTTGTTGGGCGAATGATCAACGGCTCTTCGAGTTTTCCATCTGGAATGAGTTTTCCGTTTCCATCATCCTTGAGTCGATGGTGCGTGACCACTGCGCATTCTTTGGCAAACCCCTCAACATGCTCTGCTTCCTTTTCAAGAAAACTCAAAGGGATCAACAGTGGAAAATAAGCATTCACGTGTCCGGTCTCTTTGAATTTACCATCGAGTATGTGTTGCATGTTTTCCCAGATGGCGTAACCCCAAGGTTTAATAACCATACATCCACGAACAGGTGAATTTTCGGCCATGTCGGCAGCTTTGATGACCTCTTGATACCACTCAGGGTAATTGGCTTTTCGAGTCGGTGTAATTGCAGTGTTTGACATTGTGAACTCCTTGACCTGACGAGATTATCAGTTTGAACTAAAAAAGCAAAGCGCTGCTTGCAAAATCCAATTGGTGAATCCGCATTGAACCTCAAAAGAGGATATCGAAAGCAAGAAAAGTAAGGAATCAATGAATAAAGTCCGTAAAGTCCTGAAACCCACAAAAGCCAGAATTAAATTCGTGAATGATAGTCAGTCGGGCCAAATCGTTCGGGCACTAGAAGTTGAAAATGAATTGCGTCATTTCGCGTCTTCTTCAAAGGCGAAGATCTTAATGCGGTTTTTTAAAACGCAAAAGGGAGAGTATGGATACGGTGATCGATTTTTAGGGGTGATGGTTCCGCAAGTGAGAGCTCTGGCTAAAAAGTACAACGAACTATCTCTTGAAGAATGTGAAGTTTTACTAGGTTCCCCATATAACGAGGCACGTCTTTTGGCTCTTTGCATTTTAGTTTTTCAGTTCAAAAATGGCGGTCCTCAAGACAGGCAAAAAATCTTCAATTTGTATAAGCAAAATCTCGATCGAATAAACAACTGGAATTTAGTTGACTCTTCTGCACATGAAATTGTCGGTGGATTTCTATTTGATCAATCCAGGTCATGGTTGGACAATCTGTTGAAGTCTTCAAATCTGTGGCATCGGCGTGTTGCCATTTTAGCGTGTCTTTATTTTATTCGCGAAAACCAATTTGAGGACATCGTGAGACTTTGTGCGAAATCACATCGAGACCCAGAAGATCTAATGCACAAAGCATGTGGGTGGATGCTTCGGGAAGTCGGAAAGCGTGATGAAAATGTTTTAATAGATTATCTTGAGAAGAATGTTGCGCAGATGCCCCGGACAATGCTTCGTTATTCAATTGAACGATTGCCCGAAAAAACTCGAAAAAGATTTATGGCAATTCAGCCAGCGCAAGGAACTGGCCGAATCACTGCGAGACGGAAATGAAAATATTGTTTCGGGTGCTGCATCTTCTTCGGCGGATCTATTGGTTCATTTTTCGACCACTCAATTTAGGGTGTCGTGTGATCGTAGAGCATGACGAGAAGATTTTATTGGTTAAGATGTCATATCACAATTCTTGGTTCCTCCCTGGAGGAGGAGTCGACAAGGGTGAAACATTCTCGCAGGCGGCAATTCGTGAGCTATTTGAAGAGTGTCGTATTCAAGTAAACAATTTATGGTTACAAGGTGTTTATTTGAACACCCAAATGGGTGCTATTGATCACGTCGCAGTATTTGTAGCAAGAGACTATGATGGGACTCAACCAGAGGTGGATGGACGAGAGGTGGTCGAGGCCAAGTTTTTTCAAAAAAATAACTTACCTAAAGACCTTTCTCCCGGACATCGGCGCCGCCTCAATGAGTACATGGCCGCAAAAACACACCATCATCAAGTTGCTGAGTTTTGGTAATCGATTTTAGAAGGATAGCTCAGGAAAAATCTAGCGCTTTAAATCAGATTTTGTGGGTTCTTCCTCTCCGAAGGTCATCCCAAATAGCCATGTGTTTCCGCTAACATTAAGCTGCGGACCGAACTTGAAAAGACCGATCCCAAGATTGAATGAATATGTAATTGAAGATCCACCAAGTTGTGTGACATTCGTTGCGTTGGTAACAAAAACTCCGCCTCCAACGCCCGCAAAGGCACCCAGAGCCTCAGTCTGATTATCTTGACATGTTGGTGCGCTACCAACGGTAGCCTGGCCCTCCTGCAAAGGAACCACCACCTGCGAATCCGCCAAAGTTAACTCCCTGGCTTCCCTTCGGCAGAGGACGCCTGCAGTTGCGGTTCATTTGTCGCGAGTCAGTCCACATGAGTCGATTAGTACCTCAATTTCTAGACCGTATTTGTTCGGTTCTGAGTCAGGTCGAAGCCCTGACTCGATAAACTCATCCGACAGGCAGTCGATGATCTCTAACCGTATTTGCCGATCCAATGTAGAAAGGTCAATTGCGGAACGAATCTTGGCAGCCAATGCTGGATTTCTTTTCGCAAGGATTCCCTTAATTTTTGCAAGAGCATCTTCTCGTTTCATATCCATCACCTAAAAGGAGTTCTTAGGCCTGCCGATCCTCGCGGAATAACGGTTACGATCTGGCCTGATTGATGCCATGACGTGTGTAACCTGTAATCGTATTGCCAACTACTCCGCTGCCTTCGGAGCGTACTGCGCCAGAGCCGCCTCCACTAACACCACCAAATGCACCTGGGCCAACTGTCGCTGCTCCGCCAATGATTTCATTCGTCGCGGCACCAGGAGTGTCCGTTTCCGATGAATCAAAGAACAAAAAAGCCCTGTCACTATTCCCGCAACAAGCGGATTCTTGCCATCGGGATCCACAAAGTTCACAGGATCATTGCCGACATACCCATACAAGTTCACATCCCCACCACCGAATAGTAGTGGATCTTTCGCTGTCCATCTTCCTGTTTCTGCATCGTAGTCTCTCGCTCCGAATCTAGCCCACAAACGAACCAATCGTAGAAGTAGTGAGTCTTCTCACTACTTCCTACCAATCCTAAAAAAGCCGGAATACAGCCTGACCGGCTATGCCAATGCCAACAATCAACAATAAAATAGCAGCATGCCAAATGTTGCCGCTATTTTCCTTGAGCAGAAGTCCAAAGCAGACCAGTGAAACAACATCAAAACCGATGCACTGTAAGAGAATTTTTTTGTAGTCCGTGGCAGCAGCGAATCCATAAATTCCAGCAAGAGCCAGGAATATAACTCCAACTGTCAATAAGCCTATATTTTTCACCGTGACGTTCCTGTTCCAAATGTACTGAAGAGTCTTAATATCCAGGGGGGCGGAGGACTTGATTTGGGTGTTCTGTACGGTGCGGGTGAAGGTGTTCCCGGTGCTTCCGAAAACTTTCGCTGACTATAGCTTCGACAAATGTCGTCTACACCGTAAGTTCCAGTTCGTCCAACTTCGTCATTAAGCGCATTCAAGAATACGGCATCCTGTGCAACCGTGGTTCTCTTGTACATTTCAATTGGCCCTCCTAGCTGAGTATCTCGGTAAACCTCTCCCTGAAGCAATCCATTGCCATTCAATCCAAAACTAAAAGATTGATAAGAGCCGTTGGAATTCCCTACATTGATACTTTGATGACCGGCTGGCTCCGCGCCGCTTGGTCCTTCAATCCAAACATCTGTACCACGCGGGTCAATGAAATTAATCGGGTCATTGAAACTGTACCCATACAAGTTCACATCACCACCACCAAATAGCAGCGGATCTTTCGCTGTCCATCTTCCTGTTTCTGCATCGTAGTCTCTTGCTCCGAATCTCACTAGCTTTGTATCTTTATCGTACACTCCTCCGGCGAATCCGAACAACTGAAATCCTGGGTTGGTGTCTTTGATCACCTGGCCCCATTCATCGTAGTCAAGCTCTTGGGCAACGAGGCCCGTGCTGGCATTGATCACCAGGCGGATGCTGCCGAGATGATCTTTGATCAGTCTATACTCGGTGTTGCCTCGAACTAAAGCATCGGGAGAATGCCCTTGGGTGAGATACAGATACATTCCTACGACTTGACCACCGCTGTTGTGTTCGAGCATCAAGCGACCTGAAGGATCATAGCCATAGTACTGATCCACTTGACCGTTGAGCATGCGCCCTGCGCGTTGGTGCAAGCCATTGATCAGGTAATCAATTCTTGTTTGAGTGGGTAGTTCCACCGACTTGAGGTCACCGAAGGCGTTGTAGGTGTACTTGGTTTTTGCCAAAGTACTGGAGTCGGTTCTTTCGACAAGCTGACCTCGCAGATTAAATAAATATTGGTTATTTGCAAAGTCTTTTAAGCGATCTTGGGCATCGAAAGTGGCGAGTTTTGTGGTGCCACCCAAAACACTTTTCACTCGGTTGGAGTTGAGATCATACT
>CAYONZ010000097.1:0-6337 GCA_964405465.1 uncultured Bdellovibrionales bacterium
AGCCAGCTTGGTGCCATGGGAGATATTGAGCGGCGTATGGGCAAGATCGCCAATCCTAGTTGTAACCCACGTGATCTTTTAGCGTTGGCAGAGAGTTTACAGTCAGGTCTTGAGGCTTCGTTAGAGGCGGCGAGCTTGAATGAGGCATTGCCTTTGGCTTTAAAGACAACGGCGGAAGAAATTTCGAGCCGAGTGTTTGCAACTCTGGTCGACGAGCCTCCTCTGCAAACAAAAAATGGTCACATGATTCGAGCTGGTGTGAGCGAGCGACTAGATGAACTCACTGAACTTTCAACCAATTCGCAAAAGCTGATCTTAGATCTCGAGGCGCGTGAGCGAGAGTTAACTCAGATCAATTCTTTAAAGGTTCGCTTTAATAATGTTTTTGGCTACTACATTGAGATCACCCACACGCATAAAGACAAGGTCCCTAAAGATCGCTATGAGCGCAAACAGACTCTGGCCAATGCCGAACGTTACTTGACTCCTGAGCTTGCAGAGTTGGAGCAGAAGGTTTTAACGGCACAGTCTCGTCGCATTGAACTTGAGCTTGAGATTTTTCAAGAGCTTCGGGAGTTTATCCTGTCTCGGGCACAGGCTTGTTTGCAGCTTTCGCAGATTTGGAGTGAGCTCGATGTGATCACGAGTTTTGCTTGGATGGCATTTGAGCAGAATTTTGTGCGTCCACAGTTTTCTGACGACGGAAGTTTGTTGATTAAAGGTTCGCGCCATCCTGTTGTTGAACAAGCGCTAAAGGTTCCGTTTGTAGCCAATGATATTTTGATTCAAAACAACGAATGTTTACTTTTGACGGGGCCCAATATGGCCGGAAAAAGTACCTTGATGCGACAGGTGGCGGTTTGCAGTATCATGGCTCAAATGGGCTCTTTTGTGCCGGCGCAAAGTGCGTGTTTAAAAATCTTTGATCGTATTTTTACGAGAATCGGCGCGAGTGATTTTTTGGCTGAGGGCTTGTCGACTTTCATGGTTGAGATGAAAGAGACGGCAGAGATGTTAAAGGCTGCCACTCCTCATTCTTTGGTTATTTTGGATGAGGTTGGTCGTGGGACTAGCACATTTGATGGCATGAGTTTGGCGCAGGCGATTTTGGAATTTCTTTTAAAAGAAACGCGGGCGATGACTTTGTTTGCAACTCACTATCATGAGCTGACAGAACTGTCTGAGAAATTTTCAAACTTGAAAAATGCCCATATGGAAATCAAAGAGCAGAACGGACAGATCAGTTTCTTGCACCGTTTGCGAGCTGGACCCGCACAGAAGTCGTATGGGATACACGTTGCCAAATTAGCAGGGTTACCTGGAGCTGTGACCAAGAGAGCCGCTGAAATTTTGAAGCGCCTCGAAACTCGGGCGTTGACGACTCCGCCGCCACAGCTTGATTTGTTTGCCTTGCCAATGGAGAGCGAGACTGACGATGTTGTTCGTCTCGAGAGTGAACCTTTTGTGTTTGATCCCGCTGTACCTGGCCTAGAGAATGGTTTTGTTTTTGGCGGTGCGAGACCCACTGGTGAAAATCAGAGCGATGGACCTTTGCAGTCTGGGGTTACAGAAAACGATTTGCATATTCTGGCAGAATTGCGTTCAATAGAAGTGAACTCTCTCACTCCGCTGGAAGCGTTGAACCAATTGGCAAAATGGCGACAAAATCTTTCTTAAAAACCGAAGAGATTCAGAAGGCGACACAGATTTTGCGTGCGCCTTGTTTGGTGCCCAATGGCGATGTGGAGCAAAATCTTTTTTTTCCGAATGCCGAATTTTCAGCCTGGCTCAGTTTGACTCTTGAAGCAAGATTGCGCGAGCATCCGCTTTTTGAGAAAGCTCATCCGATCGCTTTAGGTTCTTGGGCACGTGGGGAGCTTTGTCCGAAGTCAGATATTGATGTGCTGTTTTGTGGAGATGAGTCAGCGGTTCGTGAAGTTGTCGGGGAGTTTGAGCGGCAAGGATTAAAACTTCGCTATCGAATGCCAGAGAATTTTGATGATTGGATGATTGGTGTTGAGCCCTTTGATGTATTGGCTCTCTTAGGCGCTCGACCACTGACTGCGCAGGGTGCCCAGTTGCTTGAGGCTCAGCATGAAAAAATTAAAAAACGCGATCTGCGTTTTCGTGTAAAGCTTGTGGCGGCAATGCTCAAAGAACGTCGCGAGCGTGAGGTGCGCTTTGATTCTGTTTCGAATTATCTCGAACCCAATTTGAAATATGGGCCAGGTGGTTTACGAGACCTACAGCAGGCCCAAATTGTGGCTGAGCTTTTTTCGGATCGGTTCAATTTTGATGATCATGCGTTTCGAGTTTTTGCTTACTACCGAGACTTTTTTTTGACGATTCGTCAAAAACTGCAGCTTGGTGGTGGACTTGATTTGTTATTGGCTCAAGAGCAACATGATTTGAGTGATTGGTTGGGTTTTGCTGAGCCCAAAGCTTTTATGAAAGAGGTTCAGCGTGGGTTGTCGCGCGTGAGCTTTTATGCGGATTGGGTGATTGAGCAAGCTTTGTCGAGTGATAAGAAAATCAAAATGATTCAATCGCAATCGCTCAAGACGCCGAGTGATTGTTTTTTAGCGTTACGCAATTATCCTTCGCTTTTGATGCAAAATCGTGTGCGACAATCCCAGCATTCCATTTTTCCAAAACTTTCGGTGCGTACCAAAAGTAAGGTTTGGAGGCAGGTTGGAAATCTCATTTACGATCAGCTTCGCGCGGATTCGGCAGATCATTTGACGGTTTCTTTTTTTCGCTCGCGGTTGATTGATCGATGCGTACCTGATTTTGTTCCGTTGGTGGGGCATGTGCAACACGATCAGTATCATCGTTACACGGCCGATGCGCACATCATGCAAACGCTTCGTGAGATGAAGCGCCTGCATGCGAAGCCGAAGCTTGCGGGGCGATTGGCTCCGATGTTGAAGGCGTTGTCTGAAGCTGAATGGCGTGTTCTGATGTGGACATGTCTCTATCATGATTTGGCTAAGGGTCGAGGTGGGGATCATTCACAGCTCGGGGTGCGAATAGCAGAGCGGGATTTGCGTCGTTTTGGGGTGAGTGAAGCGATAGTGAATGATGTTCTTTGGTTGATTGAAAATCATCTTGCGATGTCGATCGCTGCGTTTCGTAAGAATCCACGAGACCCGAAGACTTGGCAGAGTCTTGCTGAGATCGGCGCGCATCACCGGCGCATTGATCTTTTGGCTGCATTTACGATTATCGACATTCGTGGCACGAATCCTGAAGCTTGGACAGATTGGAAAGAGCGCCTTTTGAGCGAGTTGGTTTCGGCTTTGAATTCTGATCAGGTGTCGCCGCTGCTGGAGTTTTGGCAGAGTGTACAAAAGAAGAAAATCAATTTGAGTCAAGAGTTCTTGCAGTCAATGGATAGCTATTTGGTTGAAACTCTACCTCGCTCGGTTTTGATTCAGGATCTATCGGGATGGGTTAAAGCATGCGGTAGTTCAAAAGACGAGTCTTGGTCTAATATTTCAGTGGTCTCGGGTGCGCGTGGAACGCTATGGGTGCGATTTGCTAGTCGCAAAGATCGTCCGGGTCTATTCGCTGATTTTGTTCGCGATCTGGGTTCTATTGGATGCTCGGTTTTGCACGCCTCTATACAAACAGAATCTGTTTATGGAGCTTACGATTGGGTGCAGGTGAAAAGCTCGCGAACGGCCAAGCAGGTTGCGGGGATACTTGCATCTATGCTGAGCCGTCGCGCTGAGCTTGAAGCTCGTGAGCCGAGCGAAAGCCCAGCGCAAGAAGCTAGGCGCGAGGCAAATGTAGCGAAGTCGATTCGCTTTGATGCCATTGATCTGATAGCTCATGATCAAGAGGAGTGGATTTTTGCTTTTCGCGGGCGAGATCAATCGGGGGCTTTGCTTGCTGCTGCTGAAGCCTTGGTCGCTCATGGGCTTTCAATTCGTTGGGCTAAGGTGCACACTTGGGGCCGGCAAATCGAAGATATTTTTAGTGTGCAACCCTTGGCACACGAAACGGCAGAAGCCACGGCAAAGAAACTGGCTGTCTTGACTAAACAAAATTAAGTTACGAGCGAGACGTCGAGAGCTGAATTCAAGCCTCGGACACCAAAAGATCGCCCATAAGGGTGATCTGCGAGCAGATCCTAGCCGTGTGTCTGCTCGCAGATTTCTAAGTCTTCTCGCGACTCTCATAGAATGAAGATCAAGAGTTTTATGTCTTAGTTGCCACTCGCAGTCTTGGTGAATTCTTGAAATTGAGATTCGAGAAATTGAATCTTGTGAGCCTTAAGATTTTTTTCAAGTTTTTGATTGAGTTGATCGGCAGAAATATCCCATGAAGAATCGTCTGTTATGCCGGCGAGTCGCTTCATTTCGTTGCCAGGGTTTTCAGTGTGCGACGCAGACATCGAGGCATGGAGAATGTAAGTGTGGAGGGTTGAAACCTAGTTGCCGGCGGTCTTCCCAAAAAAACGGTGACTTTGGAATTTTTGGTTCGAATTGCATTTTGTTGTTACATAATTCTTGTTTGCTAAGGCGTTTTTGGGTTCAAGACGCAGTGGGTTTGAAGTCGAGGTGGGATATTCTTTCAATAGTAAAATCGGTTAAAAATATTTTGCTAAGATGTTTTTTAGGTTGCTGGCGTTTGTAGAATGTTCAGCGATTCTGGTGGGTTTGTTCATAAAACAAAATATATTTTGTGTGATCAATGAGCCAGGACCTAGATATCGTTTGTTGGAATCTTCAGCGCGAGCGACGGCTTGGGTCTAGTTTGATTGAAAAAAAATTTCGAAGGTCTTGCGAAACTCCGAAAAACTGTGCAGACTTTTATATAGGTCGTATATGGATTGCGACTAAAATCTCAAGAGGGAACAAATAACAATTAACGGGAGGAGCAAGGATGCTCAGAGATGTCCTGATTCAAAAGGGTTTGTCAAACCGCGAAGCTGAAGTTGCAGAACTAGTTTCAAAAGGTTTGTCAAATAAGGAAGTAGCGAACCAGTTGTTCGTAACAGAAAAAACGGTGAAGTTTCACCTGACTAACATTTATAAAAAAATGAGTGTTAAGTCTCGTGCTCAGCTTATCGTTTGGTGCTTGCCTCATCTTGGCTTTGTCGAGAACGAAGCGACTCAAGCTCCTGCGGCTCGTCCCGAGACAACAAACGCACAAGCAATCATCAACACGATTCCAGCTGGCAACGCAACGGTTGGATCTGTTTCTCCAATTCGCAACGACATCGGTTCTGGTAACGGAGATGTCGGCGCTTTTGGGATGTAATTAGAAAGAGTGTTCTATGGCGGATGCACGACCAGTCTCGCAATCTCAAGTGGTGATGACTGAGCTTGTGCATCCGATTCATACGAATGCATTGGGTACCATCTTTGGTGGTATCATTATGTCGTGGGTTGATATTGCGGCTGCGATCGCAGCGATGAGGCATTGCAACCGCACGGTCGTAACTGCCAGTATCGACGGGCTTCAGTTTGTGGCTCCTGTTCGTACCGGTTGGATCGTCAATCTTAAGGCTTCAGTCAATTTTACCGGCAAAACTTCAATGGAAGTTGGCGTGCGTGTTGAGGCAGAGAACCCCGTCACCAATGAACGATTTCATACAGCCTCGGCCTATCTGACTTTTGTTGCGCTCGACGAGAGTGGCAACAAGGTGAGTGTTCCTCCGGTGTTGCCAGAGAGTGCAGATGAAATTCGCCGTTTTCAGCAGGCAGAAGAGCGGCGTCGTATTCGCCTTGCGCTTCGCGCATCGCAACAGCCTGTGCGAGGGCTGAAATGAGTTCCAAAAAAAAGAAAGACGACGAGTCGGTTGAGTCAGATTCATCCACAGAGATGACGGCCACTAAGACTAATCCGTTATTTTTGAAGCCAGAAGCATTGGGTGAAATCAGTGTTAATTTTGATACGAAGCAAGTGAGCGAGAAGCGAACCGACGGGCGAGCTCCACTTTTAGGAAGCATTACAATATTTAAAGAGACTGGCGTATTCTGGGCGCGAGGCACTTGTCTAGATTTAAGTGAAAGTGGTGCTGGAGGGCTGATCGGTAAGATCGCAATAAACAAGGGAGATACAGTGGTGGTGGAGTTTAGTTCTCCCTCAAGTGTCGCGACCTTTAGTGCTAAATGTGTCGTGCAGCGCCTTCGTACTTCAGATCAATCTGCAGATCAAATGCGCATCGGTTTTAAGTTCGTCAACCTGACTTCGCTGACCAAGAAACGAATTGCTGAATACATCAAAGACGTGCGCAGCAAAGGCTTTGGCGATCAAAATACTTTTTGATAATTAGGGCGTGTCCTCAATTGGCTAGACTACTACGCAAAAGCAATAGAAATGATTT
>CAYONZ010000098.1:0-5269 GCA_964405465.1 uncultured Bdellovibrionales bacterium
AGCCAATTGAGGACACGCCCTAATCGGTGTGTGCTTCTATTCTCTGCCATCTTGTGAGCACAAGTTCTGCGGCGGCCCAATAGGAGCACACTATATCCCAGCCGAAATTCCGATGAGCAATGTAAAGCCACTTGAAATGGTGTGCTCTTGGGTGTGGGTCTCGGTCAATCCGTGTTGGTAGCTGAGATCAAGAATGAAGGCTATGTCTCGATCCAGTGGCGCCGTTCCTCCAAAACCTGCTGTCGCATATGGTACATAGCCGGCAAAGTCATTGTCCTGCATCGAGCCACCATGTAAATTCGCTTCTTCAAAACTGAAAGATGTCGTGCTTCCCACAAGAAAAGAGTTGATTACACCAGTCTTTACGAAAAAAGTAGCGAGTGGTTTTGTGACGAAGTTGTATTTCGCGATCAACGGTAGAGTGATGTAGTGAAGTGTATGTTCGATGGTTAATGTGCCCGTTTGAGTTTGATTGTCCTGGTCAGTGATCGAGCCATTTTTTTCAGTACCTTTTGCGGTGAGAAACATATAGCCCAAGCCGCCTTCCAGAGAAAATCCAGAAATCTTGGTGCTGGCGAGAACTCCAGCCTGATAGGCTTGCCCATCATCGTAGTTGTAGTCACCTCTAAGTTGAAATACCCCGCCGCCAGCATAGGGATGGAGTCGAAATTTTGATGGCTCTCTAGGCACTGACCAGTCGTCGGTCTTAACGATCTCATTTGATATAAGCGCATTGCTCGTGTGGGCAAAAATCAGGACGGTTAAAATTGCGAAAACCGCCAATAACTTAAAACTGTTTAGGTCCCTATTTTTGAAAGTTAAATTCTCGGTTTGCATTTTTGCCTCCTCTTACATGATTTAATGTAGAGCAAAGGCGGTGCTGGGTTTAAATCTCATGAAAAGAGATATCTTAGAGAGGGCGCGTCTCAGGGTGAGACGCTGTCGAATCCTGTTAGGCGAGTGTCAGATTTTTAACAGGGCACTCGCCGGAAACAATCTGTTACTTTTACCAGATTTTAGTTCTTGCCGTTGGCGCCAAATACATCGCGTCTCCGTCGTGACATTGAAATGCCTCGGCGAAGGCCGCCTGGTGTTTCATCTGTTCGTTGGTTCGTGCCGATCCCATTGAGTGGGAGTCCGTCTTTAGAAGTCTCGCAATCATAGTTGGGCGAGCGGTGTAGCACCAAACGCGAGCGAACTGTAAAAAGAAATTCTTCTTTTGTTCAACGGTCGCCTGTCCGTCTGGAAAAGCCGCATGGTAGGCAAAGGTGAGCCCCACGAGATCTGCGGTGTTTTCGCCAAGTGTGAGAACACCATCGTGACCGATTTTATTGAATTGCTCGGTGAGAGTTGAGCTGCGCTTTTGAAATTCATTGAGATCGCCATCGGTCATCCACTGATGAAGCTTTCCCTTGGAGTCATATTTCGATCCTTTGTCGTCAATGCCATGCCCTAGTTCGTGACCAATCACAGCTCCGATGCCGCCAAAGTTAACTTCATCACTCAGCTTTGGATCGTAAAATGGGTACTGCAAAATACCAATCGGCAATACAAATTTATTGTCAGAGGTGCTGTAGTAGGCGTTGACCGTGAGAGGGCTCATGCCCCAACGATTGGGGTCTCTTGGTGTTTTAAATTCAACCAACATTTTTTTGATTTCAGCTTCGTTCAAGTTGCGTGAATTGAGAATGGGCTTGTTGTTGTAGTATTTAGCCTTTGGATTGAAATCCCATTCTTCATCGTTCATTGGTTTAACGAGTTGTAGGCGAGCGGTCTTCATTTTTTCGATCGCTCCTGCCTTACCCTGGGGACTCAACCAGGTGTTTTGCTCGACACCGGAAACGATTGCGGCTCTAATTCGTTCGACGAATGAAATAAATTTTGCGGTCGGAAAATCAGGGAACATGCGAGGCAAAAGCTCAGCATCGAGCTCTTTACCAAAGCTCGACATGACCATTTTAGTACAACGCTCTTGCCTGTCTGGGCGAACATTTGGGCCACCGAGGTGTTTTTGATAAAACACAAACTTGTTATTGAAAAATTTAGGATAAGCGTCGTCAAGCAAACCTTGAAGCGCATGAAATCGATAGAGATCTTTTAAAAGATCAAGATCGGCTGTCGCCAATTGCTCGTTTATGAACTTAAAGTTTTCTGGAGTCAAATCGCGTAATTTGGTTTTTTCTCCGATTTGCGAAAACACTGCCTTCAAGTCAATTTGACTGAGTGCGGTTGTCAAGGCTGAGCGTTCTATGGGATTTCGTTGTGAAAATCGTTCGCGAAATTCTTTTGGCAACGGAACCGTCTGCGCATTTGCCTTTTCGAAAGCGACAAGCTTTTGCGCGCGAAGCTTAGCGTCTTTTTGGTGAATATTGTTGAAAAAGTCTTCTACGATGTTTTCGAGGCCTGCCACGACCTCTGGCTTATCATAGTAACTTCTCTCTGGTAGTGAAGTTAGACCCGAAAAAAAGAAAGCATCATACTGCAGGGGTTCATCTTGGTTGGCAGCTCGCTCAAGAGAGAAAAACGAAAAATCAGATGAGAGAATGTTTTTTGAAATCAACTTCAAAAAATCCTCGCGGGTTTTTACGTGTTTCAAAATTCCTTCGATGCGCTGGACCTCACTGCGCTCCTCTGCAGCACGTGCTTTGGGGTTCATGCAGGCCACATAATTGGCCTTCAAATCTCGTCCATGCAAAGTCAGTTTGCTGTTCGGAATTTTTTCTATCTCTGTCATGAATTTCTTTTTTGCCTCAAGAATTCTCTCTGATGAATCACTGAATGCAAACGAGTGGTAAGAGCGGTCTTCGCGCATCTTGAAGCCAGCAAGGGCATTGGAGCAAGTATATTGATAGAAATCAGTACATGGTGAAATATTGGTATTAACTGGGAACTCGCGCCTAGCTGGAATTTCGCTTGTTGGATTCACGGCAACCGAAGGGATGATTTTTAATTCAACTACTTCAGAGCTCTTCGCACTCTCTTTGGTGCTTTTTGAAGAACAAGCACTCATGGCAGAACCGAGAGCCAAAAAAATGAATGCCGTTGTAAAAATAGATTTCGGAAAATTACGAAATGGCTTTAGTGAACTCATGCTGTGTCCTTTCAAATGAAAAACGGATTTGTTTTTTACGACAAATCCGTAGCGAATTTTTATACAAGAATGTTAGGGGGCAATTGTCAATGCGAATGTCAGCGCAAATGTCAGTGCGAAACGGTGTTGAGCTGGGTTAGTAAAGCTGCGCCAATTGTGGCCGCACTGGCTCCGCTGCTGACAGCCGCATTGAGATTTGTGCAGACCTCATTGGTCGCAAATGAACTTCCAGTGTTGCAATAGGCAGCTTGTGCACTTATGGCTATGGTTCCGATTGTCTGGTTGGTTGAGGCATTGGGAGAGCTAATTAAGCTCTGTACTGCGGTTTGCATTTGTGTGGCAGTAAGACCAGTAGTTCCAACAGAGGACAGCAATGAGCTCGCACTGGCCACAACAGTTGCCAGGCTGGTCAGCGTCGACATACGCAAGAGTGATTGAACGCCGCTGGCGGTACAGTCAGAAAGTGTGGTGTCTGCTTCGGTCTGTGAATTGAAGGCCATAAAGGCCATGGCAGTGGTCATTGGGTCGACGCTTGAACCAGAGGATTTCAGTTGCTCAAAGGCACTGGCAAATCTCGCGCCAGTAAAACCTTGACTGATATAGTGGGCAGAGCAGCGAATGTGATAAGACTCTTTGCTTGTCATGCCTGAAACAATGTCGGTGCATTCAGAGACAGTTGAAGAGGTGGCATGATCAAGACAGTTCTGGGCATTTGAGATTTTTTTCGCATCTTCTGATTCGCAGCCCATCATGAAAAGTGTGCCGGTGGCCAAAATGAGCAGTGCAATCATTGGTGAGAAATTTCGCATGAGCTCACGAGGCTTCGTGTTAGGTATTTTTTGTACGTTGACTGTCATTTTCGCCCTCCATGTTGAAAAAACACACTTCTAAGCGTAGCTGATCCGAAATTCAGGGTCAGTGTTTTCTCGACGATTCTTTTATTTTACAGTGAAACTCAGCCTTAAGCCCGGGGTGTTTTAAGGACCGAATTAATTTGCTACTCGACTGAAGTCTAGTTCAAGGTGAGACGTCTCAAGTTGAAACTGTAGAGAGCCGAATGGTGTATAGCAGATTTTTAGGATGAAAATCTCACCTCAAGGATGAATGCATGAGCAACTCAAATATTCGAATGTCCCATATATTAATGGTACTTTATCTACTCTTTGTCGGGCGTTCGCTCTTTGCTGCCGAAAAATTTGAATTCTATAAAGGTGCGCGGCAGATGGCAATGGGTGGCGCTTACACTGCAACTGTGAACGACGAAACAGCATTGCTCTCAAATCCCGCGGGTCTTGGTCGATTGCGCGACTATATTGTGACTCTTGCTGATCCCGAAGTTGAGGTTGGTTCAGAAACGACTAAGGTTTTCACCTTGTCAAACTATGCACAGGCACTTCAGGTGCAGGGTCTATTGGATACTTTGAATGCGAATAAAGGATCGTATTTTCATGGAAAAGCTCAGGTGTTCCCGTCGATCGTTGTTCCCAATTTTGGAACTGGATTGCATGTCAAATATCAAGCGGATGCGGAGGTCGACACGGCTGGCACGAACTTTCGTTTAGATTACCGTAATGATTGGGTGGTACCACTTGGTTTTGATTTTCGCTTGGCCGGTGGAATCATCAAGCTAGGTGTGGTGGCTCGCATGATGGATCGAGTGGAGGTGGCTAAAGACATTAGTCCCGCGTCCACAGGTCTCACTCTAAATACTTTGGCTTCGGATGGTGTGGGTATCGCGGCCGATGTTGGGCTAACACTTGCAGCACCAGTACTCTTGTTGCCAACACTTTCCGCGGTGGTTCATGATGTGGGAGGCACGACCTATAATTTATCAAGTGGAATTTTTTATGCGACCTCAAATCGCCCTTTGGCTACTGATCAGAGTGTCGATGTTGGCTTGGCATTTTTTCCGATCATTGGTAAGCGCGGGCGTGCTGCAATTATATTTGAGGCCCATGATGTGACGACAATCTCGCAAGAAACCGATTCAATGAAACGCTACCATGCCGGAGTTGAATTCAATATTGCGGATTTCTTTTTCCTTCGTGGAGGTATGAATCAGCGCTATTGGACCGCTGGTTTCGAATTCGCGACAGAGCGATTTCAATTGCAGGGCACTACCTATGGCGAGGAGATTGGAACTGCAACCGCCAATCGCGAGGACCGACGTTGGGTCGG
>CAYONZ010000099.1:0-5061 GCA_964405465.1 uncultured Bdellovibrionales bacterium
AGTCCGTTCCATCCAGTATCAGACTACCAAGCACATTGATTTTGGTTTCGGCTGGGTAGAATTGCCCAGAGGCTCCATCCAAATCATAACGTCTCCACGGAAAACTCGGTGCAGAGGTCCCATAAAAGAATGGCCAAATCGAAGCCGTGCTGTCATCGATCTGCGACGTCAACCCCACCAACACCGGGCCATCTGCAGCGATTTCAAGATTGTAGAAACTGGTATCATAACCTCGCAAATGAATAGGTTTGATATTTCCGCATAATTCGTTCTCGGGACAAACGCCAATGCTGCCACTCGAAAGGTCTGGGTAGTATTTTAAGTTAAAGCGATTACCAGCCAAAGTCTTTCCGAGAACAACTTTGCCGTTACCGTGCTTGAATGAATTACCGTTTTGATAGAAATGCGACGCCACATAGGTAGAACCACTTGAGGCCGTGAACACCCCAGCATGCACCAACAAAGACCCCACAATATTGAGTACACCACTTTGCCCTTTGTACTCGCCCCCGGCCATGACAAAAGAACCTTTCTTTTTCACAGCCTTTGGAGTACCTGCTGATCCGCCGGTCAACCAACCCGATGAATTGCAAATTTCTGAATACCCTGGAAACACATCGACATAGGCATCACCACAATGAAAGGTCCCAGAAAATACAGGCATCGTTCGATCATCGAAATAGTTTTTCGCTAGGAGTGCCGTATCTTGGCCGACATTTAGTGTTGCAGAATTATCATGAACTAAAAGTCCCATAAAACCATCAGCAACATAGACCGATGCCACCGACATCGTCTGATCAATATGAGCTTCACAATGATCCGTACAGGTTTCATCAAAAAGCATCGCCATATTGGCGATGTCTGTCATGCTCTGATTATGCAGGCATTTTTGTGCATCTAAATCAACAACACCACACCAGTTTTGAACCGTCGACCAATTTTGATCGGAGCCCTCCCCAGTCCAAGTGTAAGGTGTCATGACTTTCACATAGGCTGTCGCAACGTTGACGTTACCCAATTCATCTTCAACCGTGTACTTAAATGAATCCATCCCAGTAAAGCCGGCCGGGGGAGTGTACCTCACCGTCTTACTGTCCACCTTGGTCAGTGTGCCACCCTTACTAGCTCCACTGAGTGATTTAATTGAAAGATCCGTCCCACTATCAGAGGTGTCGTTCGAAACCAAATTAAAGCTCACAGCATCACCCGTATTGGTCAACACGATATCACTGTGTGCGATGGGTCCATCGATATGGGTCGGCGGCGGAGTCATCGCAAAATTGAACGAGTCGCTGCGTCCTTTAAATAGAGTGGCATCCTTAAACTTTACTTTGAAGGTCGCCTGAATCTCAACTTCAGGAAATTGACCATTGATCTCGCACTTCGTTGTGTCTGATGTGTCAGCATTACAAACCGGCTTCCAAGTGACCTCATAGCGATAGGGACAACTATTATTTCCATTTGCAGCATCAAACCCCTTACAAGGCCCACCAACATCAGAAAAGCCAGAGGTCGCATCCGAAGGATCATAGAGCACATTGCCATTGAGATCCACTAACGTTAACGTGTACCCGGCCTCAGAAATCACACACGGCGTGGTCACTTTTTTCATACATTGCAAAGCCGGGTTTACGGTGGCACTTGATTTGCTGATGACATTGCTCCACTCGCGAGGAGACATCAGTGTGTAAATTAAATTTGTTTTGGCCTCTAATGCTCCGCTTTTAATTTTTTGATCGTGTTGAAACGTCAATTGCATTTGGGTCATAGTTGCAATCGCCAAAACCGAAATCGTGAAGATTCCAGCAGAGATAATCACCTCGATGAGTGTGAATCCATTTTGGTTTTGTGTCTGCAGCTGCGATCTATAAATAGATTTTGTTTTAAAGCTCAAATGACTCGCCAGAAGACCGCTGAACAAATAACGGTAGAGAGCATTTAGCGCATTGAAATTAAAACGCTGATCATAAAATCGAGTAAACAAAAACCGTACAAGACTTCTCACGCCTCACCTCACTGCACACACGTCCAAAAATGCGAGATCGAACAAAATCCAAAAGAATGTCTATTAATCGGACGAAGGTCGAGGAAGGTTAAGAAATATTAATGCAATCTTGTGCCTTATTTTGAGACCGCAACTCAGAGAGCTCTTCCAGGACACCCCCAAAAACCAGGCCAAGACTCAAGCAAGACTCGTCCAAATTTTAAACAACCTTGCAGAGTTTTCTGTTGAATCAAAAGGACACACCGCTCAGCTCGGTCTCATTGCCTTCCGCATACACTAAGTATGAACCCAGATGGCACTCGTTTCGCACTTCTTACTGAGTCCACAAAAGAGTTGAACTCAAACAGATAGATCGTTCAAGGAGTGCTGATGAATCCCTCACGCCAGATCCAAGTTTTTGCGACCACCCTCACCATTTTTGTAGCAGGGTTCACGCAAGCAGCAGCAGCAGCAACACCGCCACCCGCGGTGGCAAAGATCGAACCGCCACCCGCGGTGGCAAAAACCAGAACGAAGGAAGCGGCTACCACAAACAAACCGGTGGCTGAAGAAAACTCTTCGAACAAATCCCAGGTTGAATCAGAGGCTATGAATCAAACGCTTGCCAATATCTTTAAAGCGATGAGCCGCTCATCAATCAATTTCAGTTTTGACGGCGCCGTTATTCAAGCGCCCAATCCAGACCAGGATGCCACCACCGAAATAATTAACCTCGAAAGCCAAGCCTATTTCAGCTTTTCATCCGAAATCGTCCAAGATTTGATCTCTAGCGCCCCTTCGAAACCACAGAGTGAAACAGAGAAACAGTTGATCCCGAAATTACACCTTGCCACCCAAGACATGTTGGTTGTCTTTGATTATAAGAACATTCAGGGCAATCAAAAAGTGCATGTCGATTTTCTGAATGCAAAAAAACCAGACCGCAACAAACCTATCGCGTTGCTTGTCACTGTTGCTAACCAACTCAATAACTCACTTATTGCTCTTCGCCTTCACTCCATTGACCTCACTCTGACTCGAGCTCCAGAGAATAAAAATAAAATCTTAGTCAATGGCCAGTGCCAATCTGACAAAACCGTTTTTGACTTTTTTAGCAATTCTGAAAAGACAATCAACATGCTCTGCCAATTCAAAGGATTTTATCAATTAGCAGAAAGTAGTAGAAATCAAAGTGACAATTCGAGACCAACAATTAATGGCGCAGCAAAAGACAAGGACTCCTACAATATCGCGATCAAGTATGTAGACAAACCCACAGAAATAGTTCCTCCTGTGAAAAATCCGCCAGAGACAAGACGTTCTGCCAAATGAGCAAGCTAACCTTGCCGGTGATACTGGCGTTCTCACTCGCCAGCGCATCTTTTGCAGAATCGGAAACGATGAACCAAAGTCGCATTACTGCAACGGTCAATACGACTGTGACTTCCACGGCTGCAGCTGGGGTTTCTGCCCCAACACCAAAATCTCTATCCCAACCGAAGTGGTATCATTGGCTTTATAAGGTGCTCGCTGATGACACAGATCGATCGCTTCAAAAAAATGGACTCTTCGCAAAAGCATGCACCGTGATCACTGATCTACCAGCAATAACAAAATCATCAAAAGCAGAAAGCTCTTATGCTGGGGTGGCTCCTTGCTTGGTCGACCTTTTTTTGGCCTCAATGAAAACAGATCAACCTGCCGGAAAGATCACAGCGTGGTTTGCGATTGAAGGCGATCGTCTTGTGCAAGCTGAAATCTTTTGGCGTCCCGAACCAGGAGGATGGATTCGCCAAATCAAAACCATCTTGAACTTGCAGTTTGAAGACACCCTTTACTGGACACAAAACCTTTTTGCCATGAAGCCAAATCTACAGCAGGTAGACCCAAAAGAAAATTTGATTGGAAGTCTCCATGTTCAGTTCGCAAACGATCCAGAGGGACTAAGAAGTCTTTTTCTCGCACTCAATCCACCACTTCGGCTTCGCGATACTCCACAAAGCGTTTCTCTCAATATGAAAGCCGTAGGTCGCAAAAACGGCTACCTCGAATACGATCTGCAACTCACCATGGGATATCAAAATCCTATGCGGGCACTCACCATGATTCATGCAAAGACCAATATCAACCTCACACGCATGAGAAGACGCTTTCAAATTTCCGGGCAACAAATTGGAACACGCTCAATTGAACGAGATGAGATCAGATGAAAAGAAACCAAAAACTTAAGACATATATTTCTAGAGTTTTAACCATTGCCCTTTACTCACTAGTGGCCGGCCTGCTAGCGAGCTCTTTGCTTGCAGCAAATGCCCAGGCCGCCTGCGTGCAACCCAACGATCTCAATCGATTGACGACGAATGCACTCCACTATTTTCGCGATCGAGATCGGTATTTTCCAAACACACTTCTTATTCAGTCCAACCTTGAAGGAAATATTTCTTCTTCTTCCGAGACCATCGGTTTTGAAAACACCAAACACAATCAGTCCCCCACATCGCAAACACAAGTTTCAACTCATGGTGAACTCGAGGCCATCTATCGACCCATTAAATCTGGATACTATTCTTTGCTGCCCATTCCAGCTTTAGGTTTTGAACTCAGTCGCAATGATAGTTTGATTTATGTCTGCGCACATCTCGAGGCCGAGGTCGAAAACTCCCAAGTGGTGATCTACTTTTTGCGAGGGCACAAACTCGATGGCTTTCGTGTCAGCAATATGATCAGTGATCTTTTGTATGGCGAAAAGATTTCGGTGCAGCCCATGTCCCTCAGCCTTTTAGGCGCCGAAACTCTCAATGACGGGATCTTCAATAGTAAAAGTCTTGGAATTTTCAAACTCTTGAGTCTGCCTCTTTTACCCTATGACATGGTTCAAAAATTCTCGACCGAACTCATCAGCAGCTTCACTAAACTCGGCGTCGAACGCATCACTATTCGAGCCCACGCTCTCGAACTTGCAACCGGGGTAGACCTGCAAAATCCAAATGAAGCACTCATTCGAAAGACTATAGAATTCTAGGGGTCTCTAACAAATCGTGGGGTGCCGCAAATTGTATTCGTTTATGATGAGATAA
>CAYONZ010000100.1:0-3197 GCA_964405465.1 uncultured Bdellovibrionales bacterium
GGTTTCGAGTGATCGCTGAGTAAAACACGATTGCTTTGATCAACGAGGGAGTAAACTCCCGCGAGACTTTCGAACTGAATTGAGCTAAGCGCAGACGGGGGGTCAACAAGCAGTCTAAGAATTAAAAAGCGATTTTCGCTCTGATTTTGTCTTGGGTCTTTGCCGACTTTTTGGATTTCGTTAAAGGCCTCACGCACAAGGCTTTGTACGGTTTGATTTTTTTGGCTCAATTGGTAGAGAAAACCTGTCCACTTAGATTCGAAGTCTTTATCAACATCAGTGTCGAGCAAAGATTTGATGATCTGTTCTTTAAGTTCAGCCAGATCAAATTTTAAGCTGTCGGAGTTATTTTTTTGAGAGTCTTCATTTTGCGCCGACGTGGTCTTTGCTGTCTCTGTCTTTGTCAAATCTGCAGGCAATGAGCTCAGCGTTGATTTTATTTTTTCAAGTGAAGATCGCTTTAACGCATTTTGTTCTTTATCCCAGTCTTGCCAACTCGAATTGCGGTTGGTCCACAAGCGGAAAATGAAATCTCGCGCCAACTCAGAATCAGTTGTGACACTTTGCTCACTCTTCACCATGCGGTTGGCCGTTTGGTATTGAGCGACCAATTTTTTGATTTGTGTCGCAATTTTTGTCGAGACAATGTCGCCTGGCACATCTACTTTTGCGACAAATTCATCAGCAAATAATCCAAATGGTCGCAAGAGCTCTTCTTCTTGCCAAGTCGTCAGAAGACTTGGCATTGCCCCATAGGGATTAATTCTCCAGGCCGTGATATTTTCTTCTCCGGTTCTTGGTGTTCCTGGAGTATTGAGAAATTCTAGACTGGGTTCGATCACAGTTGCTGTGGAGATAAATGGGGACTGACTGGTACTCCCAGTCGAGTGCGCACGTTCCGCTTCATAAATATTAGTAAGCCAGAAACTTGTCGCTAGAATGCGGTCGGGTGGTGAAAAACTTGGAGTAAAAATAGTTTCGAGGTTTTGGTTTTGCTTCAGCCCTTCTTCAAAAATTCGCGCCAAGGAGCCATAGCTTTGGTTTCCAAAGCCCATGCCCTGTCCCTTGATGTAGAACTTTGTCGTCGAGGCCGATCGATAGACGATCACATCGTTTGCGGTGGGGCCTGTCTCTATGGCACGAATTTGACTTTCCCAAATCTGCCTTTGTGTGGGACTGATTAAGCGCCATGGCATGTGAGCGATTAAGAACTGCGCAAATTCCTCACGTCTATTTTGCGCAAAAAGATCTCCAAGGTACTCTCGAAGTTTTTCTGGTTTTATATTCAATTTTGATTTTTTGAGTTTTTCTTGGTGAAGCCGCAGTTCGGCCTCACGCCAAACGGCAAGCGCCTGAGTGTCTTTTGCTACTTCTGCTTCAAGCGAAGTCGTTTTGTTTTGTAAAGAAGACTGCATCGACGACTGCACAGCGGACGGCTGCTGAGCCGGTCCCGTATTTGGGTTGGCCTTGCTCGAGGATCCAGAGAAATAAATATCGAGCCAATCCACTGGAAATTTCTTTAGTCCCTCAATCCAGAGCTTTTTCAATTCCAATTGAGCGGAACGATCGCCAAGCTTTGCATCATGAAAAAGTCCGAGCCACTCATAGGGGTAAAGTCGATCGATATCCGGACTGGCCTGGTGAGCATAAGGTGCATACAAGACTGCGAAAACCTGTGCGACAAACTCAGGCTGAAGGATGGCTTTCTTGCCAAAGAGAACCTGGAGATGCGGCTGGCCGGCGGTGTCGATCGAGATTTCAAAACGACAAGCATTTTCGGCAACCTCTTTTGAAACACGAATGTCGATAACATAATCGTCTTTCATTTGCCTTCTTGATTTGCCCTGCAGAGTGTTCCAGGCCGTGGTGATTCTTTCTGCGGTTCCCGTGAGGCGTCTGGCGAGGGCCTCACCGCTAAAACTTGATTGAAAACTTGAAATGCCATCGGTAGCGGTCAGTTCATAAACGTGTTGCTTAGCTCGAACTTCGGATCCAATTCTGGTGGACGAATCTTGGCCCGGCACAGAGTTTTGCCTTGAATCAGATTCCGCTGCTTTTGCTTCTGAACTTTGCATTGGATTTTGAATCCAAAATCCGCAATTAAATACAACGGCCAAGCTCAGGCCCAAAAAAATATGATCATGACGGTAAGGATTAGAGCGGAGTTTCATTTTGGTCCTTTGGGTTTCAATCGAAGGGTTTTGATTTTTTTAAAGAAAGATTGAATTGGTTGTAGGTGTTTCATGCGAAACTTCACGAGTGGAATACGCATACGTTTAGTGGAGTTAGAGTAGATCATGCCCACAGGCAGAAACGGTGGAACAGCAAAGCCAGTGATCCCTGAATATGAAAAGTGGTCTACCCCTTGGCGGATAACTCCCAGAACACCAATATAGTGAGAATTCAGACTTTGCACTTGGGCTCGAGGTGGTTGGTCGACAACAAAACCCCAATTGGCGGCGAGAGAAATCTCACCAGCGTAGGTCTTTATCTTTTGCAAACGATCAAAATCAATTGTCAATTCGAAGCAGATTTTTTTGTCATCGTTTTCAGTGTGTACAAACGAACCCAAACCCAGAGCTAAAACGTAATAGAAACCATTGGGATAGGACAGCAAACGAGTGAAGCGGTTTTTTTTGAGCGTTTCACGAATTTGGTTTGAAAGTCCAAGACCTAAAGAAAGAGAACCCGTGATCACCACGCCGGCTCGTTCACTCTTGGTGATGGTCAGTGCGGATTCTTGCAGAAACCGATCAAGATTGATCAAGTTGTTTTCAAACTTCAATTCATTAAATGAAATCGGTCTTAATATTTTATAAAATGTTTCCAGTAGAAGTTCGCGTTTTTTTACAAAACTAGCGAATTGCTCTGAAGGCATCGATTCTTTTAGGTCAAAGGAAATTCTCGAGGGATCTGCCACGCGCGCCAAGATTTCGGGTGTTGGCTCCGCCGTAAACTCCAAATTCCTTTCCGAAGGTGAACTTTTGTCCAGAGATTTTACTTGAATCTTTGAGAAGGGTTCAGAAAGATTTTCTGGAGATGAGCTGCTGTCACTGTCATTGAGCCATAGGGGTGAATCAAAATCATAAATCTTTGCGGCGTCGTTCACTTGGTCGGCGAGCATGCCGGTGACCATGCCCTCGGTCACCACCTCGTCCATCACAAGGTTGTCATGGGTTCTGGCGATCGATTCTGAA
>CAYONZ010000100.1:3297-4827 GCA_964405465.1 uncultured Bdellovibrionales bacterium
CGAGATTCAGAATCGACAATTTCAACACATGCACGAAATTTGTCGTGCAGTTGTCGTTTGCGAAAATCTTGTGGATCGCGCAAGATTTTTGCCGCAGTTACGACTGAGTGCAAGTAGTGTGACCAGCTGATTTGATGAACCAAGGGGTCTAACTCGCGCGAGTCGATTCCGCGTTCACGATAGATTTTTAAAACGATATTTTCAAAAATTTCACGTCCTTCGATCAATGGATTTTCGAGAATTTGCATCAGGCTTGAGGGTGTTTTCCCTCGCATCATTAAGAGAAAATCAATAAGAAAACCCACATTTTCTCGTGAGGTGTAAATGTACTGTGCCACGAGATCCTGAAGTCTTTTTTCGACATGCTCGTAACCAAAGAGCACCAATTCACAATAGAGAATTGAAAAATCCAATGAGACTCGCTCCTCGTGAGGAAGCAATGCCACTTGGACAGTGCTTAATTGCTGATAAGTGCGTTTCACATTGTCGATTTCATTGTAGATGCAATACAAGCGCGCTAGCTCGGTTTGGATTTCGACCACTTGATCGAGGCTGAGCTGTTTGTCGGACAGGTCGGAGACCTGCTGCTCCGAAGCCTGTAGATCCGCGAGCTGCAGGTCCGAGTCTTGCTGCTCGGGTACCAACGCTGAATTTTTATTGAGTGTTAGATCGCGATTCAAGTCGTTGCCCGCCATTAAGCATTCTTCTAATATGGTCAATGATTTTGCAACATGGCCTTCTGTCTCCAGCTGACGAGCAAGCCAAATTGAGTAACGAATTCTTTTACCAAAGGTCAATTCATCCTTGTATTTTTCAAGCGAGGCCTCAATGAGTTGCAATTGTCGTTGCCAGAGTGCGGTTTGCCCTTTTGCTTGGTAACAAAGCGCGAGGTCAATCTGGATTCCCAAATAGCTTCCGAAGTCTTTTAAGGCTTTTTGCAAAACTTGAATGGCACGATCGACTTCACCCTTACGTAAGAAAAGTTGACCCTGGTAGTGCGCCTTCATGCGACTTCCAAGTAATCCACCGACATCAATGGCTTCGAGTGCTTGTTGAGCAGCAGAATACTGACCGCTATCCATCAATTGAACAAAATCTTCGGCTTCTAAAAATGGGCGTGCTTGACTCATCTGGATCCTCTGCTGTGTTAGTTGCAAAAATACCATTTGTTCACTTTGCACCCCGGAGGGTGGTCGGTGAAACGCGGACGCAATCTCAATGAAGTCTCAAAGCAAGACATGTGCTCAAATGTCTCAGTTCAATTTCGAGCTGAAGTCGTATTGGTCTGAACTGGTTGGAGTTTAAGTGGAGTTGAGCTTTGATTGGCAACACCGTACGCGTGTGTTTGGCTCAAAACTGGCACCTTAGGCTGACTATTCGTGTTCGCTCAACGTGAGCCACAGAGTTGGATGAATTTAATGTCAAAATGTTCGACAAAAATAAAAGCAGGCCAGACTCGGAGTGTGGTCAATGATATAGGGCGTGTCCTCAATTGGCTAGACTACTACGCAAAAGCAATAGAAATGATTT
>CAYONZ010000101.1:0-2995 GCA_964405465.1 uncultured Bdellovibrionales bacterium
GACTAGTTGTCGATGTCAGCACAGGCAAGGTTGAACAAGAAATAGAGTTCGACGAGTTCGGCGTGATCATGTCACGCAAATCCTATGAGTTACCATTCGGCTTCGCGGGCGGCCTCTATGATCAAGACACCAATCTCGTTCATTTCGGCGCACGCGACTATGATCCCGAAGTCGGCAGATGGATCACCAAAGACCCGATTGGTTTTGGTGGCGGCGACACGAATTTGTATTGGTATGTTGCAGGAGATCCGGTGAACTTTGTGGATCCTAGTGCGTTGGTTAAGTGTACTTACAGTATCAGCACTGGCCGTCTTTCATGCGCTAGCAACGATGGCAGTTCAACGGGGAGAAGGAGCGGTTTTGATAAAATTTATGAGAACTAAGCTATGTGGCGCCATAGCTGTCTTTGTAGCCGTAATTTCATGGGTCTGGCTCATGATCGCTTTACCAAGCTTCTCGGGCTTCAGTGGACCAGACGCAATAGTAGCAAAGCAATCTATTGGTATCGTCTTCACGATTTTGTCAGTAACAACATTTGTAATGGGTGTCTTGCTTTTTCGGTCGAAAACTTTGTAGGATAACATGTGCCTTTTGGGTGATTCACTTCTTATTGGTCTTGTACTTGTTGCATTTTTTCTGGCTTTTATTGGCTATCTGTTACGCTCTAATGGGTGCATGAAAAGTTGCACCAATTGCGATCTGGTCGGTTTTTTGCTCTTGGTATTGATTGGAGTCTTCCCAATTGCTTTCTTCTTGTCTTTAAAATTGCTCAAAAAATAGATTTCGCAAAATTCCTTTTCCCCAAAATACCCTCGCGCAAAATACCCTCCCGCCGAGCACATCATCACTCTATGCACCCAGCCTCGAGAAGGGTAATCGATTTCTTGGCGGTGTCGATTTTCACTCGAGCCCCAATTGGAATTGTCAGCAATGGATCGGTGTGACCCATATCAAACTCAGTGATCACAGGAAATTTAAATCCCCGTAGGGCATCTTGCAAAATCATGTGCAAGCTGTCGTTCGCACTTAGGTCCACTGATCGAGCAAAGCGACCAACAACCAGACCTTTGATTTGACTATAAACTCCCATTTGTCTGAGTTGGGTAAAAAAGCGATCCAGTGTTTTTGGATTTTCAGACTCATCATCTTCGACAAATAAAATTTTCCCATGCATCGATGGCCAATAGGGTGTGCCCGCCAAAAGCAAGAGTGTGCCAATGTTTCCACCGACGATTTGTCCCTCTGCTTTTCCTTTGCGAAAAACTTGAAGGCCATGATTTTTCGAAAATTCCATTTTGTCTTCAATCCACCATGAATTGTCTGAGTAAAATTTAGAAGATGGATAAGTCAAACTCGTTCGCTTCGTCATTAGAATTTCGCGAAAACAATCGCTGGTCTCTTTTGGTATAATGGGCTTGGCAAAAGTGATGACGGCGGGTCCATTAAATGTAATGAGTCCGGTCTTCGCGTTGATGGCTGAAAGCAAAGTCGTCGTGTCAGAGTAACCAAGCAAGACTTTTGGATTTTTCTTAATCAAGTCAAAGTCCAAGTACTCGAGAATTTGATGCGTATTGAATCCTCCCCAAAAAGAAATGATCCCATGGATGTTCTTTTGTTTGAAAAATCGATGCAGTGAATTGACACGTTCTTTGATCGAGCCTGCGGTGTGCCCGCATTCGAGGTCGATGTTCTTGGCTTCAACAATATGAAGCCCAAAAAGATCATACAGTCTTTGATAGGCTCGCATTCTAAATTCAGAGTTTAAACTTTTAGCCGGCGTCGAAAGAGCAACAACGCCGAGAGTTTGCCCTGGTTGAAGAAGTGGTGGTTTGATCGATCTCATTCTTCAATGTTGAAAGAGTCTTCATTCCAGGTCAAGAGTTGATCTGCATGGTGAGCATCCTGGTAGGATCATGCGCTCCGTGCCACCGCCCGTACTCCAATTCTTCTATTGAACGGCATGTCTAAAGATTGAAAGCTCCGGCTTTCCCAGAAGTGTTTGTTGCAAAATAACCATAGGTTCTTTGATTTTTGAAAACGAATAAAATTCAGCACTACTGCTTACTGAATAAATAGCATTTTCTCCTTCTCATTCGGTACTAAACAAGAACTATTTTTGCCGAATATTCGGTAGCGATTGTGGGCTATCAAATAATACAAAGCATTGAGTAGATACAGCGGGAATAGACAAAGAATTCTCGCCAGAAATTTGTAAATCCCACCTAGTCTAAATAAAATTTGCATAACAGCCTCAGCTCGCTCATAGGAGTGGCCGTTTTGAAAAAGAACAACGCTGGCTCCTTTGTCGACTTGGCGAGAATCCAAGATTTCGTGGGCGTACTTTCCTTGCAGCGAAGAGAATCTAAACATGCGCTTGCGATCGAGTTTGAGGAGTAAAGCGACGGTGCGACTGCACAAAACACAGAAGCCATCAAAAAATATCACATCATTTTCTGTGGTCGAATTCTTTGCGCTTGTTTCGACGTAGAGTGACCTGAAGTAAAGAACAAAACAAAAAATACAAAACAGAGGCCAAACAAGGGCCAGCTCTTTGATGTTTAGCGATGCGCCAATCAACAAAATGATCAATATACTTTTGTAGGCTTCCGAATAGATCGTCGAGCCTTGCAGAGAAAAAATATGGGTCATGAGAGGTGCTAAAGCAAAAAACAGAGCCAAAAATATCTGCAAGATCCGAAGTTCATCCATAGTGAGCTAATTTTATCTTGGTCCAATACAAAAAGATAGCGACAGAATTTTAGATCGGCTTACCTATGATTCAATTCGGGAGAGCAGTGATTCACATCGCTTGATTCAAAATTTGCAAGTTTATCCAGCTGCACGGTAGATTTATATTCAAATGAAACTGAGGAGACCCTATGATCAAGATGGTTTCGATTTTTGGCATTATGTTAACTTCTTTGACAGCTGGTGCATGGCAAGAAGATCTAAAAGTGTTTAATACATTGACATCGATGGGTGTTGAGACTGATCG
>CAYONZ010000101.1:3005-4643 GCA_964405465.1 uncultured Bdellovibrionales bacterium
TTATGGTCGTTCGCTCGATTGAATGCAGCAAGGGTCCAGACGTCATTGAGTGTTTGATTGATGATGCTTCTAATTACGGAATTCAACGAACGATATCTGGTGATGATGCACAGTCGGTGTTTGGTCTCCTGACATCAGTTTTTCATGCTGAGCCTGTCGATGCGAAACAAAACCCACAGGTTTATCGGGTTGGAGAACTTCACTGTTTACAGCTAGAAAAAAAAGATACCTCTCCCGAAGATCAGACGGCTTGTTATGCAACGGTGATGGTTGGGCTCAGCAACTTGCATTGGGGCAATATGCAGAGTTTTAAAAAGCTGGAAAAAGAGGCCTTAAATTGCAATGCCAGGGACCCTTTGTCATTTTACAACCCATGTACCAATGAGTAAGTATGAGGACTCTCCTTGCGGTTTTTTCTTTTTTAATGCTTTTTGTTTCTTCCTATACTCAAGCTGGGAGTAAAGTTGAAATTAAAATCGAGTATAGCCGTTCTGCTGACGTCTTCGAAATTATGGACAACGTCGCCAACTGGTGGCCTGGATTTAACGAAGAAGAGTATTCAAATTTTTGGCGAAAGAGGTTTGGTCTTTCGGAAAAAGACAATGAGCTTTTGGGTAGGTATGCCAAGATAAGAGAGAAGTATTACGATGATCCGGACCAGAAAGAGAAGAATCCTCTTTTGAATCGTAATGGCTTCTTCTCTACAAACGGCTCGGTTGCGGCTGATCCGTTTGCGGAGGCTTTTTATTCCTCAAATACTCTAGAGGAAGCGCTAGAAAAGCTTTCGAAAATTTTGAGCACAGATGAGCTCAATCTTATTAAAGATTTTTATGCTTATTTCAAGCCCAAGTGACCTTGGCCCCTTCTTTGGAGCGTTTAATACCTCACGGTTAGACTGTCTCTCCTAATCCTTCTTCGTACATCTTGGCAAACATTTCTGGCGTTTTATTTTTCAAAGCGGAGTTGGGACGATCCGTATTGTATTCGATACGCCATTGCTCGATGATCTCCCGCGCATGATGGATCGACTCAAACCAGTTTAAGTTCAAGCACTCGACCCTGAACTTGCCGTTAAATGACTCGATGAAAGCGTTTTGGATTGGCTTTCCAGGATGGATGAACCTCAGCTCAACATTGTTTTGATACGCCCAAACATCCATCGCCTTTGCTGTAAACTCAGTTCCGTTATCCATCTCCATAAGAGATAGAGCTGGATCGAACTTCCAATAAATCAGGTTGAAAGCGCTCTAAAAGAACAAAAAACGCTAACGTCAATTCGTCTCGATAACGATATCATCACTGTTGCCAAACAAAAAGCTCAAGACGAAGGAGTTGGCTATTTGACTTGGCTTAATAAGAAGTTAAGAAGTGCAGTTCTTGGGGAAGAAACTCTAGAAGATCGTATTGCAAAATTAGAAAAAGCGGTCTTTAAGAAAAAATCCTCATAGTCTGACAATATGCCCGCAGGGCAAATCGAGAGATTGAAGATCTTCGGAAACTTGGCCTTAAAGGCTGAACGTACAGTAGCGATCGGCTTTCAAAAAAAGGTTTATCTACACCATCTGTTGTTTTTTAATTGATGTAGGTTCTCCGGTTTTTAGCGGGGTGATTGCTGTTAGATAGAACAAAAATTGTCCA
>CAYONZ010000102.1:0-4556 GCA_964405465.1 uncultured Bdellovibrionales bacterium
GTGGCCTCAAGGTCGCTCCACACATAAGGTGCTTCACCAAAAAGCTGTGCCACTTGATCAGCATACACTGGCAAAACTGGTTTTAAGAAAATCGAAATCGCCCGAAATAGATTAAGCACTGTCGACAAAACCACGCGCGTTTTTTCGGGATCCTCATTGATGAGTTTCCAAGGAGCTTTTTCATCAAAATAGCGATTACCCTCATCGGCCAAAGCTCGAATCTCGGTCAACGCCTTTGCGTACTCTAAATTTTCATAGTGACCAGCGATCGTTTCAGCCTGGGCACGTGCTCGTGCCATCAAGGCCTCACCCTCAGCGTCGGGTCGAACCATTCGACCATCAAGACGTTTAAACAACATCTGGGCTCCGCGCGAGGCTAAATTCGTAATCTTACCAACAAGATCAGAATTCACTCGACCAACAAAGTCTTCAATATTCAGATCCAAATCATTCAGACCTGAAATTTTACAGGCATAATAATAGCGCAAATACATTGGCGAGAGATAATTCAAATAAGTTCGTGCCATGATGAATGTGCCTTTAGACTTACTCATTTTTTCGCCATTGACCGTGAGGTGACCATGCACCTTCACACTCGTTGGTAAATTATAACCCGCTGTCTTGAGCATGGCTGGCCAAAATAAAGTGTGAAAATACACAATGTCTTTACCGATAAAATGATGGATCTCAGCCTCTGGATTTTTCCAGTAGTCCAACAAGTCTTTGCCATTTTTCTTACACCACTGTTCAGTTGTGGAAACGTATCCGATAGGAGCATCAACCCAAACATAAAAATATTTTCCAACCAAACCTGGAATCTCGAAGCCAAAATACGGATCGTCCCGTGAGATATCCCAATCTCGCAAATCTTCATCAAACCATTCCTTCAGCTTATTGGAAATTTCACTCGACGTGTGCTGTGGAACCCACGCCTTCAAAAATTCTTTAAAATCATTGAGTTTAAAAAACACATGCGAGCTCTGCTTTTCAACCGGAGGATTGGCGCAAATCGAGCAACGCACACTCTTCATCTCCGTAGGCGAATAGGTCGCACCACATTTATCACACGAATCACCATACTGGTCGATCGCGCCGCATTTTGGACACGTGCCCTTTACAAAACGATCAGGCAAAAACATTTTATCGTGATTGCAATACAACTGATCAATTTCACGAATCACCACATGGCCTTGATCTCGCATTGCCAAATAAAATTCTTCTGCCCGTTTTTTGTTTTCATCACTATTGGTACTTGAGTAATGATCAAATTCAACACCAAAATCGGTGAAGTCTTTGAAGTGCTCAGCCTGACTTTTTTCAACCATGGCTTGCGGAGTAACACCCAGTTCACGTGCCTTCACCATGATCGGTGTTCCGTGAGTGTCATCGGCGCAAAAATAGCGACACTCATGGCCTCTCATTTTTTGAAATCTGACCCAAAAATCGGCCATCAAATACTCTACCATATGCCCTAAATGAAGCGATCCATTGGCATAGGGAAGGGCGCCCGTCACAAGAATTTTTCGTTTTTTGTCTTTCGCGGGTAAAGGCATCGATTGGTTCTCCTTTTGTCTCTGGAATCTAGGGGCTTTTGATCATCAATCTAGACGAAGTCTCATTTTCAGGCAAACGGTTTCAACCTAGGCCTTGCCAAAAAACCAAAGGCGGCTTAGGGCCGCCTTTATCAATCTTTTGAAATTTAAGACACTTGTCTCGAGCTTACTTTTTCTCTTTCAAAATTTTGTCTTGAATAGCCTCGACGACAAAGCTCGTCACCGAACGATTGTTTTGCTCACAAAAGATTTTGAGTTTTTCATGCAGTTCTTTTGGAACCTCAAGTGTCAATTGAGACACAAACTGCCCCTTCATGAAGTTTGCTTTTTTTTCAGCAAAGCCAAACTCAAGCCCAGTCTTAACCGCATGTAATAGGTATTCAAGATCAACCGGCTTTTCGATAAAATCAAAATTCCCTAAGACACTGGCTTGTCTCATCACTTCTTTATCTCCAAAACCAGTTACAAAAATCACGGGGGTGTCTATTTTATTTTCTTGTAAAATTCGCAACATCTCCATGCCATCCACCCCAGGCATATTCAAATCCGAAAGAATCAGATCGGGTTTTTCTGCTTTGATAATTTGCAACCCTTTTGCACCATCAAAAGCGGTCAAAGTTTCAACACCCAAAGTGCGAATCTCACTCTCCATCAACTCAACCAAGTCTGGTTCATCATCAATTATCAACACACGCTTTGGCATCATCAACCTCCAACCAGTTGTCTTAAGAGCTTATCCAACAGAGTATCGAACGAAACAGACTCTTTTTCACAATGAGCCTTTACCTTGGTGTAAAGCTGATTCTCAAGCTGCACATTGAGCGGCACATAGACTTTTTTCGAGACGACTCCAGGCTTACGTTCTTTATTAAACTGAAACCCAGAATCAAGTGCAGACTGTACCGTTGATTTCAATACATCAAACTTTAACGGCTTATCGAGAAAATCGTAGGCACCCAAATGCCAGGCTTTGCGCATTTTTTCTCGATCACCATAGCCCGTCACCAAAATCATCGGAGTAAATATTCCCTGCTCTTTCAGATAAGCTAACACATCTAGTCCACTCATTTGCGGCATATTGATATCCGACACAATAACATCAGGAAACAAACTCTCAATAATTCCGATGGCGTCTTTTCCATTGGAAGCATAAACACATTGCACCCCAAGCGGAGTCAAAACACTGCCCATGATCTCCTGCAGATCTGATTCGTCATCTACAATTAACACTGTTTTTTGCAAAGCACTCACGAGCTCTCCTTTAAGCGGCCTCTAACTTTGAAGGCGCCACTTTTATTTTTGCCGAAGTCGAGACAACCACTTCAGCATGCCTTCTCTTTTCGCCATGTACAATTTCAAAAAGATCATTCACGATACTCTCAATTTCTTCGGTCTGTGTGTCTAAATCTTGCGCAGTCGTCTCCGACTGCTGAGCCACGAGGGTGTTAGCCTGAGTCACTTGCTCTAATTTACCCATGGCAATCGCGACCTCTTCTAGACCTTGGGCCTGCTCATTCGAGGCCACCGCAACCTCATCGACCATCAACGTTACTTTTCCGATGTTGAGCAAGACCTGCTCAATTGATTCACCCGCCATCTGTGCTGTCACCATACCGTGATCAACTTTTTCTCGCCCCTCAGAAAGCAAAGCCCCAATTTCACGCGATGTCGCTTCAACAATCGACTTCACTTTTTCAACACCCTCATCCAACATCTTGGAAATTTCAATCGAGGCCTGGCCACTCATTTGCGCCAGATTTCCAACCTCTTCGGCGACCACGGCGAACCCTTTTCCATGTTCTCCTGCTCGTGCCGCCTCAACTGAAGCGTTGAACGAAAGAAGCTTGGTCTGAAAAACAATATCGTTAATCACTTTGGTTTTTGTCCCAATTTCTGAAATCACTGTCACGATCTCAAAAAGCTCTTTATTGCTCTTTTCAAGACGCGCCATCACTTCGGTATTGCTTGAACTGATCTCAGCAATTGAGTCGCGCATTTGATCAACCACCTGCTTACCTTCGCGCGCCGCCGCTTCGCTCTGCCCAGCAATCATTCGGGTTTGCGCGGAATTATCAGAATTTTTTCCAACCATCGCATTGATCTGATCAACAGCCGAGACTGTCTCTTGCAAAGCTGCAGCTTGCGCAGTTGAAGACTCAGAAAGCTTTCGACTGGAGTCTCCGAGTTCTGTAGATGTGCTGTTTAGAAAGCCACTCACCTTTAGCATACCATTAGTAACCCGCTCAAGAGTCTCTGAGGTTCGCGTGTATCCCCAAGCACCAAAGGCGATCTTGGCAGCTCCCTTCTTATTGTAACCTTCAGGACGACTCCATCCATACTCGCCTAACAAAAGTGTTCCGTCGGCATCTCGAAGCCGGATGTGCGTTCCATATGGCTTTTCGACATCTCCCGCGTGAGCCTCAAAGACACCGAACTGGGTGTAGAGGTGATTTGCATTTTCAGTTTTCAGACGAAGTGCCAAAGCGGTGTTTGGAAAGATACTCGGTCCGTTCACTCCGGACTGCGAAAGATCTTTACCCACACCAAAACTACCATTTAAAAACATGCCAGAAGTATCTGTCACATAAAACTCGGTATTCAAATCGTGCAATCCAAAAAGAACTGAAGAACTTGAATCTACGATCGAATGCTGCATCCATGCTTCATAAAGCTTAAAGGTATTGGCATTGCTTTCAATATTGCTCGTGACTTGTTTATCACCAACATAATTCGAAGGTTGCTTTCCAACAGTACCCAAACCGGAAAAAAAGAAACTGACACCATCCCACCGCATGGCTTTTTCTGCATCGATTTTCATTCTAATTTCTGAGGTCGCCAAAAATGCCTCGCCTTTTTTTAAACCTCCCTCAGTTCTGGCATTTCCCTCAGCCTTGAGTATCAACTCGAACTGATAGCCCCTCTTTGCAAGCTCAGCTCGTCGCCCTCCCCAGTTTCCACTTAGACCATACTCTGCCGGCCCGTCGGTATCGGCTGCCGCTTCCT
>CAYONZ010000103.1:0-4313 GCA_964405465.1 uncultured Bdellovibrionales bacterium
GGTCGAAACCGTGGACATCGCGAAGGGCAGACGTACGAAAAGTAGCCATGGCACCGGAGAGCAAGAGTGTGGCATTGACCCACTCCCATCCCGATCGTCCACAATAGAACGCTCTGATATATTCAATGATCTGGAAGTTGAGAAGCATAGATCGAGGTAGATGGCCTTGCACAATTTGATGATTCTCGTAATAGGCACCGTTGGCAATTCTGACGGTTCCACCGACAGCAACGACCTCTTTGGCGTCATCGGCAAAGGCCCGAATCAATGCTGGAATGCAATCTTTTTCGGGAATTGTATCAGCATCGACTGTGCAACAAAACTCACCGGTAGCAAAATCGAGCGCCGTATTTAGGGCTCCAGCCTTACCCCTGTTCGCTTGCCGCAGAAGCACTAACCTTGAGTCGAGTGTTGAGCGAAAACTGCCAAGAATTTTGGCGTTGGATATTTGATGATTTCTGGAAAGTTTCACTGGAATCATCTTAAATTCCTGAATGATCAATTCAGCAGTCTTGTCGGTGGAGCCATCGTCGATCACGATCACCTCGAGATTTTCATAAGTAATCGTGAGATGAGCATGCATGGCCTCAATTATGACTTTTTCTTCATTAAATGCGGGTACCATGAAAGTCATTCTTGGAGAAGGATTTGCCTGAGTTTCACGAGTCGGTCTATTTGCCTGGCCCTTGGTTGTTCGCTTTTTTAGATCAAACCAGCTAAGGATAAGCAGGACGATGTAAATTGCATTTGCAGCAACAAAATAGACGGCGAGTGCCTTTAGTAAAACCTGAACAAGTTCACGATTTTCCACAACAGATTATCGGCTCAATTCAACTGCTGCTTCACGAGAAAAGAACAAAAACTTGAGTTTGTTACGCTTCTTTAACAGATGTATCTCCCACCCCAAAAATGAGCACGTCTCCAATTGAGAATTTGCGGTTTGAGATTTTGGAGTTTGAGACTTCATAGTGATTGGATTCGTTATTAAACAATCTCTGTTTTGTGGTTTCATATCTGGATCATCTGCACACGGCTGTCTATTTCGGTGTGTTGACACAGTTAATTTCAAAGTGAAAAATGGGACGATGAATATCTATCAAAAACTGAGTCTTTATTTCTTGTTTGTACTTTTATCAGGATGTGCCGTGGGTCCGTTGGTGTCTCACGAAACCGCTCGAACAGTGGGCATGTCGAAACATGAGGTGATCGCTGGATTTGGCGAAGCTGGATATGTCTTTAATTGGAACTATGGGTTGAATGAAGACCTCGACTTAGGTCTGCATTGGGAAAGCCTAAGCATAGGGCTTCGTGCAAAGTATGCCTTTATTAATAAAAAAGAAGGATGGTCGTTGGCTTCTGCTCTAGGTGCCGGCTCTTCAATTGGGGGCCGTCACTATTATGGCGATTTGATCGGCAGCTATCTGTCTGGCCCCTGGGAACCCTATGGAACTTTGCGTGCGGTACATGTAAATGCGGACCCTATCGAGTTCAAAAATCAACAAACTGGAAGTGTTGAATTCACTGTTGATAAAACGGAATTCAATTATGCGCAGGCTATTTTGGGAACTAGATATTGGTTTTCACCAAATTGGTTAATGTCGTTTGAAGCAAGTTCATTTGCTGCGCTCACCTCTGGGTTGGTGTTCAGCAATGCAGTTCTGCTAGGGGGATCATTGGGGTATCGATTTTAGTTTCAATCGTCGCTGGGCGTTCCGTCCTGAATCTTGCTATCAAGAATCCCTGAAAAACTCTTCATATATCTTGTCTCGTCTATTTCATGTGACTTGGCGTATTTTTAAAAAAAAACAACTGTCCGTTCGATGGGGTTGTTTGTTTTAAAATATTCACAAGGAGGTCTATATGTCTAATGAACTAGAGCGTTGGTTTGACAAAAAAAGTCTGAGTCCGTTTCGTGAATTGTCGGGAGTTCAGGATTCCTTTGATAGATTGCTGAGCGATTTTTTAAATCTCAGGCGGTCGAGTGGCTCACAAAATTTTTCATTCAGCCCGACATGCGACATTGTTGAAGATGAAGAAGGCTATGTATTGAAATTTGATCTGCCCGGCATCGCGAGAGATCAAATCAAAGTCGAAGCTGATCGCGATCGAATTACGATTCATGCAGAACGAAAAGAAGAAAAAAGAACTGATGAAAAGAAGAAGCATCTCTCTGAGATGTGCTACGGCTGGTACACAAGAAGCTTTACGCTACCTGGGCCAGTCGATGAAAAAAAAGTTGATGCTAGGCTCGAAGATGGTGTGTTGACTGTGGCAGTGCCTAAAACTGAAACCGTGAAAACAAAACAGATTCCAATTCATTGAAAAGCAAATGTGAAGCTTCGAATGGGTCGAAGTTTCAATTTTTGATGGGAGTATTTATGCCGATCTCAGATCTATGTGCAAAAGGTGTTGTGTGTATTGAACGAGGAGCATCACTTCAGGCTGCGGCCAAGTTGATGAAGAAGCATCATCTTGGAGGTTTAATCGTTGTTGAGGGAAAAGGTGCGACTCGGCCAGTAGGTGTCTTGACTGATCGAGATATTGTGTTGGGCATTGTCGCCGAAAATAAGCCTTCGACGACCACGGTCGAGGAGGTCATGTCAAAAAATGTAGTTAAGGTCCGGCGAAGCGAGGGTATCGCTTCGGTCGTGGACCAAATGGAACAGGAAGGTGTACGTCGAATGGTCATAGTAGATGACGCAGGTGAAGCCTGCGGTCTAGTCTCTGCCGACGATATCATTCAACTTGTGGCACGCGAACTCAATGGCTTGGGTCGACTAGTTGGCCAGCAAGTAGAAAATGAAAGAAGCCCAAAGGCTTGGCAGAGCCCGCGGGTCAATCAGTGAAAGCACTGCTTGTTCCCCGCGTAAGCTCCTGAAAATAGAAACACCCCGTTTGCCTCGCGGAAGGACCCGCCACCTTCACGCGAGGCGGTTTTTGTTGGGTTGCCCACTCGAATTCCGCATTATGGCTATTTTAAAAAATGCCATTTGGGGTTTAAGTTGATTTAGGTTTTGTATCTTGAATTTATGTGAAATGATTTTGTTTAGTGGGATTCCCAGGAAAGTTTCTATTTTTTTTAACCTCAAAAGCGGAGACACTTGATGCAAGTTCAATCACAAAAAATGATTGCTTTGGAGTTTCTCAGGCTTGCGGCATCAGGGCAGGTCGAAGAAGCCTTTGAACGATTTGTCGGGGAATCATTTGTTCACCATAATCAGTATTTTAAAGGTGACCGTGCTTCACTACTCTCCGCGATGAAGGAAAGTAGTGTTACGATGCCCAATAAAAAATTTGAAACAAAATTGGTGTTGGAAGATGGTGACAAAGTGATGGTTTATTCCTTTGTTCAAGTGTTCAGCGCTGATATTCAAATCGCAGTCGTTCATATAATGAGATTTAAGAATAATCAGATTGCCGAACTTTGGGACATAGGGCAGCAGATTTCTAAAAATTCGCCTAACGAAAACGGACTTTTCTAAAAAAGAAATTTTTGTTTATCTTCGTGATAATCACCATACCTTGAATTTGTTGATGGACAAGTTTTGAACAAAGTATCGAATCGATGATTTTGCTAAAATACACTAGGCTGTCAGTTCGTCTTCAGACCAGACGAACTATTGTCTTTATATTCAGTAAATAAAAATCATTTAATTGATTTGATATACGATTCGAGCTTATCAAATGAACCTGTCCAACCCATGGTCATACCAGCACGTCCGTTGATAAATGTTGTCAGTTCCTCTTGGGAACATGGACCGTAGGTTTGCCATTCAATAGTAACTCGTGTTTGTTTCGCAGCTTCAGAAGTAAAAGTGACTTTGGTCAACATTTTCTCAGGCCACGTGGGAGCCATAGGGTGTCGAGATATGTTTTGATTTTCATCACAAAACCATTGTGTGTACTTGAGAGAATTTGGTTTCCTAATTTCTTGATAACTTGCCTGTCCGTACATCTTCAAGCCTGTGTCATTGGACATGCAATAAAAAGTTGTGCACCCTTCTTTAATTTCATCTTTCAAGAACTTCATTTTGAAACCTGTTGGTGCGAGCCATTCAGAAAAATGTTTCGGATCAGTCCAGAGATCAAACATCATCTCTTGGGGAACTTCAAATGAACGATTGATTACAAATACATCTTTATTCGATGTATTTTTCTCTAGATATTCGGCAAGCCGATCCCACGTGGCATCGCCACCTGCTTGCTTGATATGCTTTTGAATCTGAAGTGCTGACTCCAAACTTGGTAGAGCCATGGTCATTTGCATTTCGGTTGTATCTTGGTGATCAATGAAGTTGACGGTCACGCGAAAC
>CAYONZ010000104.1:0-4014 GCA_964405465.1 uncultured Bdellovibrionales bacterium
ATGGCGATTCAAGAGCTCAATGAACAAGAAATTCGCGAATGGACCCTCGAGCAAAAAGACAGCTGGTGGCTTGCCAATGTATACAAAAAAAATATGCCGCAGTTAAATCTACGCTCGGCATTGACGGGGATGATCTTGGGCGGGGTGCTGAGCCTGACCAATTTGTACATCGGAATGAAAACCGGATGGACTCTTGGTGTAGGTGTGTCGTCCGTGGTTTTATCGTATGCGATGTTTAAGCTTTTCGCCAAAATCGGTCTTGGCCAAGAGATGAGTGTTCTTGAGAACAATGCCATGCAATCCATCGCAACGAGCGCTGGATATATGACGGCACCCATGATGTCTTCGCTTCCAGCCTATATGATGGTGACAGGGCAAGTGATACCGATGTGGCAGTCTTTTTGGTGGATTGTGGTTTTATCACTTTTGGGTGTGTTGTTTGCATTTCCATTAAAGAAAAGGTTTATCAACGACGAGCAAATGCCATTTCCAGAGGGCTATGCCTCAGGTGTCGTTTTAGATAGCTTGCATGAAGGGCATGACAGCCAAGGGTTGTTTAAAGCTAAAATTTTAGGAGCTGCGGCTGCACTTTCGGCATTCATCGAAATGATTCGTACTGAGAGTTTCATGAAGAAGATTCATCTGGGGTTTCTCACTTTGCCTGAGTATTGGGATGATTTTTTATATAAATTCTATGTTCCCAAAATCTTGGGAACTCCGCTCAAGGATTTAACCATTCAGTTTGACACTTCAATTGTTTTTTTGGGAACCGGTGGGTTGATGGGCATTCGAACCGCGCTGTCGATTTTATTGGGCGGATTTTTAAATTATTTCATCTGTGCACCGATTCTCATTCACGAAGGCATTATCCCTTCGGCCACCTTTAAGGCGATCGCGATGTGGGCTCTGTGGTTTGGTGCCGCGATGATGACTACTTCTTCGCTTTTTAATTTCTTCTCGAAACCAGATATGCTTTTGCAGGCGATTAAAAAACCATTTCAAAAAAAGCAGGATTCGAAGCAAGATATTTTACATGAGATTGAATTGCCACTTTGGATTTCTTGGGTGGGAATTCCGATCATTGGCGCACTGACGGTCTATTTGGGGCATGTCTGGTTTGGCATTCACTTTTGGCTTGGCTTAATTGCGATTCCTTTGGTTTTTGTATTCACCCTCATTGCGGTGACAGCGACGGGCTTAACGGCTATCACCCCAGGGGGAGCTCTAGGTAAATTGACACAAATCACTTATGGTGTCTTAGCGCCCGGAAATGTCACGACCAATTTGATGACTGCGGGAATAACCACGGAGGTTGCGCTCAATGCCAGCAACCTGCTGATGGATATCAAGCCAGGATACATGTTGGGAGGAAAGCCCCGCCATCAAGCGATCGGGCACGTCTTGGGTATTTTTGCAGGCAGCCTTGTGGCGGTGCCAGCGTTCTATGCGATCTTTCACGGTGATATTTCGCAGTTCACCAGCGAGCGAATGCCGCTTCCGGGTGCTGCGATTTGGCGAGGTGTCGCTGAGGTGCTTACCCATGGTCTTTCTTCGTTGCATCCAACCGCACAGCTTGCGGCTCTGGTGGGAGCTGTGTTGGGTTTGGTTTTCGAAATTTTAAACAAAAAATCCAAAGGGCGTTTTCCAATCTCTGGTGTAGGTATGGGGTTGGGATTTGTGTTGCGATTTAAGGACGCATGGATGATGGCGTTAGGCGCTCTGTTCTTTTGGGTTGCCAAACGATGGTATAAAGATCAAACAAGTTTTGGTTATAGAACATTTGTTGAGAATCAAGAAACCGTTGAAGCAGGTCTAATCGCCGGCGGTTCGATCATTGGCATCGTCTTGATGCTTTTTGAATTGTAAATTCACTGGGGCCCGAAGAGATTTTGTTTTAAATTCGGGTTCTCTCCGCGCCAAATGACGTTGTCGATAAAATAGTGGTGGATATTGATAAACATCTGGAATGCAGCCATGAAGGCTGTAGGTCCTAATGCAATGACCGCGAATGACGATTGCGTGAGGTAGTTTTCATCAAGCCAGGTCGGGATCAATTTAAAAAATAACATTCCGGAGGCAAAGGTGAATAACGAAAATCCGAGTACCTTTTTAAACTGGTAAACTCTCTGCGCTTTGGGCTCAGTGGATTTTTTGTTGGCTTCAGATTGCCACTGATTTTTCTTTAAGACATAGACAAAATACAGATATTGAAACGAATGAAAAAATGGCACGAGGTAGAAGAAATGTCGATGGTAGGCAAAGGGCAAATACCAACAGTAGAGGGCTGCGAGTGACACGAGGCCGGGCCACGCAAGTGTTCTACCTTCTTGTAAATAACGTCGAATAAGTACGGTCAAAGCAACGAGACCGGTCAGCGCAGTGATTACATAGGCGGCTATCTGCCACTCATAGGCGAGTTCCAAAAACCCGTATTTCACTCCGTAAAACTCGGCTTGGCCTGTGTTTCTTTGGGCTGAGACAAACGACAAACCCCAGATAGAAAATAGATGGATCAAAAGAGTCCAACGCTCACTTGGCTTGAGGTAATACTTCTCTTGAGCTGAGGTGACGACAATGGTTCCAAAGATTTGTTTCACGTAATGCCAACCAACGGTGAGATAGAGAACCTGCACAAGTGCGGAAAGCCAAAAATGCGAAGCTGTGTTAAATGCGTAGCTCATGATCGCAAACAGCACGGCGGGAACGATGAACGCGGCCCAGAAGAGTTTTGGTTTTTTGAAAAGTTCGCTTCTTCGATCACGATATAAAAGCAAATATGAGCTCATGAAATGTGGCCAATTCACGACCCAACTGAGGTAGAAAGCAAAAGTTGAGATGCGTAAGAGGTCTGCTTGTTCATTCACGAATAAAATGAACCCGAGAAACACCACAATGCTGAGCCCACCGATGGCAAGGGAGGCCGGGCTGGTTATGCCTTGCTCGAGAACCTGGGTCTGATTTTCGGGCGAGGGGCGAAGATGCAATGGCATTTTTCTTTGGGGTTCTTGAAGATCAAATTTTTTTGCTTTCATTAAGATTCATTTCGGAAGATTGAATCTTTGGTTCAAGCGCAACGAATTGAAGTTGGACTAAGCTCCAGTGGAATTGGGGAGACCAAGCTCTACCTGGAGTGTTTGGACTAAGCTCCAGTAAGACTTCTCAAAATATTTCGGTAAGTGGTGCCATGCTGTCAATCCGCGATTAGGCTCTGGCAAAATGGACTTATTGTGAGCGATTGAAAATCGGGCAATTGGCTGAATTCTTGTCTGACTTTCAAACCCATTTCAGAATACCAGTCTATCTTCACACGTTGTGCAGGTCGTGGATGAAGTGAGTCGACTTGATCTGGAATCACATAGTAAAGAACACCCTGATTTTTGATGATGAACGTGGTCTTTGGCAACTCGAGGTTATTGATGGGGCTAATATATTGGGGAAGACGCACGGATGAACTCAGATTTTCAGATAATTCAATGCCACCCAACAATTGCTCGTTTTCGTTAAGAGTGAAAAGCTGAACCCAACCAGGAATAAAAGACTTGTACTGGGTAAAGTAGGCCCCACGGTGCCAACCTCGCTGGTAGACAACGTTTTCGTGGCGAGCATATCGGTCGCCAAGATTTTCTTGATAGTTGCGTTTATGCAGATTGGGGATTGTAAAAGCAGACTTGGCCTGGGGAGAGATTAGAGTGAGTGTACCTAAAACGCCAATCAGAATCAGCTGCAGCAAACGCGGCATGGGTTTTGGTCTGCGTGAGTTGCGCTGAAAAGCCCTGGACAACGTGCTGCTTTTTTGTGGTGTCATGATTGAACTCTCCTCACCATGGCCTCGGTTTTGACTTCCACATACGAAGCGAAAAGCATGCCGTAACGTTCGCAAGGTCGCAGGAGATATATGCGATTCTATGTTGTCTATGATGTTAAGACCTTTGACACTCGCGCCATTTTTGTCAGCACTAGAATTCCCTCTCTATCAAATCGTGGGGTTAGGTGACGTGCCAGAACCAGTGGTTG
>CAYONZ010000105.1:0-3585 GCA_964405465.1 uncultured Bdellovibrionales bacterium
GGGGTTGAGACATGTCGCCATACAAGAGTGCCATATCCGGCGGCGCTTGCGTTCCGGCTCGTTTCAGTAAATCCACCAAATTCGGATGCCCGAAAAAACGATTGCGGCTCAAGCGAAGAACTTCATAACCGGGACCCGACTTGTCAAGTTTTGCGGCTCCTGCAAGACAGCCGTTGGCGTAGCCTCCAAAAATTCTAACAGGTCCAGGCAGTGGATCGATGTGTTTCGCAAATGGATTTTGACCGGTTGAGTTCTTCACTATGAAGTCAGGCAGCCCGGCAACCGAGGCTGTGCCTCGTGTTCCCATAAGAGTACAACCAACGATCGCAGGAATCAAAAGCGTGAGTACTTTTTTTGTGTTTTTCATAATTCAATCATACCGAAGCGTGGATTTTTCGAAAATACAGAAAGCGATTGAGTCTGGTCTAGTTTAGAGTTTTTGCTTTGGATGCAAAATTAGGGTGTGTCCTCAATACATCGAATTATTCTAGACAGTTTCTCGAACCATCCTCATCATTAAGATTCATGAACAAGCTTTGAGGTACCAACTAGTGGGAACAGAAACACTTGCGCAGAATCCGTTTGCAGTCGTGACTTTTATCGCAGCTCCAGCAGTTTTAACCAATGCTGCGAGTGTGCTCACCCTGAGCACAATTACTCGATTTTTACGATGTGCCGATCGAATTCGAGATCTTTCAGAACGAGCGGCAAAGACCAATGAACTCAATGTTCGTGAATTTTGTTTCAAGCAAATCACCAGAGTCGAAAAGCAAGCCAAAGACTTTCTAAAAGCTCTACGTACTATCTACTTTGCCATGGGAGCATTTGTTCTGGCGACAGTACTTGCTCTACTGGGTGCGATTGCAGCTGGAGTTGGAGAACAAACTGTGGTTTCGTGGCTGGGATCAATGAGTCTCGGGGTTGGGTGCCTTGGTGTTTTGGCTCTCGCATTCTCAGCGTTTAAATTGGTACAAGCCAATGAGCTGGCCATGTTCAATATTGCCGATGAAGTTTCCTTAATTAAACAAAATTTGATTACCAAATAGGCTCCATATCATTTAGCTTGTGTGTGTGAAGACACTGTTTTGATTTTTTATAAAAAAGAAATTTAATGAAATTGAGTTTTCCAAATTGAATCGAGGATCTATCAATATGAAAATTTTCTCAGACATTACCAAAACCATTGGCCACACTCCGCTTGTCAAAATGCAACGAATGAGTCTCGGACTAGGTGCCGAGATTTTGCTAAAGTTAGAGTTCTTCAATCCACTCAGCTCGGTCAAAGACCGCATTGGTTTGAATATGATTGAGCAGGCCGAACTGAATGGCGCATTGAAGCCTGGTATGTCGGTGATTGAGCCTACAAGTGGCAACACAGGAATTGCACTTGCTTTTGTATGTGCTTCGAAAAATTATCCGCTCACTTTGACTATGCCAGAAACTATGTCACTTGAAAGACGAACGTTGCTTTTGCTTTTGGGCGCGAAGTTGGTCCTAACGCCAGCGGCACTTGGCATGCGGGGTGCGATCGCAAAGGCTCTGGAATTGCGTGATCAAAATCCGAACTCTTTCATTCCCTCCCAGTTTGAAAACCCAAGCAATCCGGCAATTCACCGTGAGACCACTGCTCTTGAAATTTGGCAAGACACCGAAGGACAAGTTGACATGGTGGTGTGTGGCGTAGGAACCGCTGGAACAATCTCTGGTGTTGGCCAAGTGTTGAAATCCAAAAAACCTACGGTGCAAATGGTCGCGGTGGAACCAACAGAATCACCCATACTGAGTGGTGGGCAACACACCCCTCACAAAATTCAAGGCATCGGCGCCGGGTTTGTGCCAAAAAATTATGATTCCTCTGTAGTGGACTTCGTCGAGCAGGTGACCTCGGACGAGGCCCTCAAAACAGCAAGACAGGTTATTAAGACCGAAGGAATTCCCGTTGGAATTAGCTCAGGTGCTGCCATTGCGGTTGCTCTTCGCTTGGCGGCACAAGAACAAAATCGCGGAAAAAAAATCGTGGCCATTGTTCCAAGCTCGAGTGAACGCTATCTCTCGACATTGCTTGCCGAAGCTGAGAGAGCTGAGGCACTCGCGCTTACAGCACAACCGGTAAATGATATTTATTTAAAGCGGCTCTAGACGTTTTGATCACTCATTGTCGGTCTTTTCACCGCTGTAGCGGTATCCTACGGCGCTGTCGATTCTTGCACTATGTAAGATCGCATAATCCACCAGAAACTGACGATTGCGTCGGGGCAGTGTTCCGCTAATGGCCAGTTCAAATTCACTTACGAGATTTCGCATTTGTGACCATTTGATTTTTTCCCCTGGAGAAAGACCTTCGAATTGCTTCAAAATTTTCATCATACGACGAACATCATATGCCTTTCGAAAAACCCATTCTTTTTTTATGGACTTCTCATTGATATTTGCTGCAATCATGGCAAGGCGACCTTGCACTCCACTCAATAATGCCGTCATCGCTTTTTTCCAATCCGACTCGATACCTTCTTTATTTGCCACTTCACCGGTGTTGGTCTGATTTGTCCAATCGATGGTCTTAATAATCACTAAGGACTCTTCGAAGAGACTTCGCGAATTCTGCTGACTTACCTTTCGATCCTCGGCCTCAAAGTCCACCAACGGACTCGCCGTTTTTACCTGCCCCTTAGGATCAACCACTACCATCATAGCGATCGGCCCCTTGGGGCCGTTGATCTCTCCATCAACCCGCCATCCTCCCCCAGCGGTTTGTCGCCACCGTGAGCGCGAGTCATTCAAAGTTTGAAAAATTGCATCGCTTATTTGGTCGCTGGTAAAACTCTCAGGAAAGCCGAACTTCAAAAAATACCCATTAAGTGCAAACCCGAGTGATCCAAAAACTTCGGAGTGAAAAATCGCCGCATTTCTTTTATTCGAAATTTCAAATGTCAGGGCCTGTCTGGGGAGAGTAAATATCAACACACCATTGTCCGTTTCAATCTTCATAGCTGAGGGAAAGTGAACCTCACGCACGACAGACTGTGAAAAATAATTTGAGGACGGAAGTACAGAGGGCTGCCCAAGTCCATAATTCACATTGAGCGGTGTCTGATTGGCCTTCCGCATCTCCACAAACTTATCAAAGCCATGGGAAGTATGCATTCCTGATTTCAGCATAGGCGCCGCCACTGTACTCAAATGGGCTTTGCCATTGGAATCAAGATAGGGCTGTTGACTTCGCTCCCATTTAAAATCTCCATCCGTAATATGTCGCATAGAATCTGTTGGTATTGTGAACCTGGTGGGTTTTGACAACTTTGTCTTGGTCAATGAGTCTTCAACAATGGACCGGCATTGTCCGCCGCCACTTGGCCCAGAGATAACTGTCGAATGCGCCTGACTAAAAGTTAAACAGGTCATCAGCATCCCGTAAAATATGTGAACAGCCCGCCGCTTTTTCGCTACATCTAATGCCATATCAACCGCCATTGTCGCATCAACCTCTCAATATCCGCTTTCCACCTAAGGTGTTAAGGTGGAGATGTTGCCAATTCCCAATTGAACCCTAACAATTGCAACGCAAATGCCAGAATTAAAACTCTA
>CAYONZ010000106.1:0-3554 GCA_964405465.1 uncultured Bdellovibrionales bacterium
AGAGTGATCTGTTGAATTCCAAAACAGCGAAGTCGTGGTAGCCAAAAATACTTCCAAAAAATCCAATTCGTCTTCGGAAAATCTGAATTGCGAAAGCGTTTTCCTTTTTCGATTAACGCGACTTTATATCCTTTTTGTGCGAGTCGCATGGCAGAGACGCTGCCTCCGAAGCCACTCCCAATAATTATGAAATCAAATTCTGTGTGCATGAAGCTCCCTAATTTGAGAGCTTAGTGAAAACCTGCACGAGGGTCAATCTCTCAGTCTAGTGAATCGTTGATTCAGGTGGAGTTGCAATCTCTGATTCAAATTCGTTTACTGCAGTGAGCGTGCTGTTGAGGATCATAGTTCCTGGTGATTTGCAGATAAAACTTTGGAACAATAATAGAAAATTTCGGGCCGTATTTTGTGCTGAAATATTGGCGCTCAATTGTTGTGCATTTTTCTTGCACTCTGGGTTTGTTAAAAGATCTTGGCTGAGTGTGCGTATTTGCTTGGTGCTTAGGGCATCTGAACGAAGAGAGCGAGTGGCCTGAGAATTGGCAAAAGCTTGCATGGTGAGATGCTGGTCCATGTTGGATGGAATTCCCAGAACGCAAACGCCCTCGGCCAATGCGAGGTAGACCATGGGAGATCCTCCATTGCAAATGACGAGATCGCATTCGCGGATCACTTCGCGTGCAGGAAGATAGCTGGCGACAATGACGTTGTCTTGTTTAGGAAGTGTCAGTGATGTTGGAGCACCGGCCACGATAAGTGTGACGTCTTGGTTTTTAAAGCTCTTGATGATGGTTTTCAGACAAGTTTGATTTCCTGATGAACCCATTGAGACGAAAACTTTCTTTTTGTTCTTCGGTAGCAGTGTGAACCATTCTGGCATTGGCATGGCCGCTGAAAAAAGAAGTGGGCCAAGAAAAATATGGTGGGTCGGTAACGTCTCTGTTTTTACTAACCCTGGAAGATCAAGATAGGCCACAATGTCGCCATCGTTGTAGCAGGCTTCTAGTGAAGCGAGGGGTGCCAAGCCGTATTCAACTCGGAGTTTGTTAAATGGCTTTACAAATTGAGACATGACCAAACTCACAAAAGGTTGTCCCACTCGCGAGCCAATGTTGCCGCCGAGAATCTGGGTGAGTGGACATTCAGGAACAATCTTGCGCATCTGCGCTTGGGGGCTCCACACAATGTTTGTTAAATTGAGAAAGCGGATGTTCTTAATGCGTGCGCTGATCTGCAATGAAACCCGCATGTCACCGACCACGAGGTCTGGTTGAATTTTGTTGAGCAAGCGAAGGTCCTCTTGAACGTATTGGCGTAAAACACTCTCGCTAAATGGAACTTTGCCCGCACTGAGTGCATTGTTGAATTGCTCTGGAGTGAGTGCTTTTTCAATCTCAATGACATTGAGTTGATTGAGAGAGGCTTCGAGTACCTTGGGGCGTTGAGATATTGCGAAGATCACTTCATATCCTTGTTTCTGAAGTTCGAGAGCGAGTGTGAGTGGACGAGTGATGTGTGCCATGGTGACTGATTCTGCCATAAAGAGCACTTTCATTTTGTTTTCCATCTGACTCTCCCTCGTTTGTCGTTCTATATTTGAGCTTTGTTCAGGTGAACAGCTCTGAATTCAGTTTCCAATTTTTTAGTGGTGAAAGAGATGGACAAAGATGGCGTCTTTTTTTGAGAATTGGCACTGAGTGCAAACAGTTAGTCTAGCGACTCAGATTGAGAAAATTCAAAAATATTTTGCAAACGACCGATATGTCTTGAAATGAATCAAGACTCTACGTTTACTTTGCTCTTACAAGATTTAGATCGCCTCATACGTGAAGGACGAGGTCGAGAGGTCCAGCGCCGTCTTGGTGAAATTTTGGAGCGCAAACTGGAGCGTGATCAAAGGCTCCCACTGGCCAATTTGGCCAGACGTTCTGGAGTTCCGATGACTGCTCTCAAGATACTTCGCCCCATTATTCGTGATAGTCGTGAAGGGTTGAATCCAGCGTCGGCTGACGAGTGGGCTGCCTATGGCGCTTGTCTGGTCGCTATTGGTGCGCTTCACGAAGGTGAGTCGATATTTGCCAAAGTCGCAAGTGAAACCAATCCAGAAGTCTTGTTACATGGAGCTTTTGCGAGATTCGGGACCTGGGATTATCAACGTGCGATTCCGCTCTTGAGAAAGTACATCCGTTCAAAAAAAATCTCGAACTATCAACGTTTGGTGGGAAGAGTCAACCTTTGCGCCTCGTTGGTATTTGTACGCGACTTCAAGAATGGTGATCAACAAATTGAGCTTTGCTTGGGTAAGGCAAAACGGCAGAATTTAAAACTGATTCAGGCAAACTTGCTGGAGCTCAAGGCGCAGAGCTTGATCTTTAGAGAGCGACTGCATGAAGCCGAAGCTGTGTTGCTTGAAGCACAAGAGATTTTACAGGGAACAAATTCGATTTATGAGGTTTTTATTGAGAAGTGGCGATTCTATATTGCTCTTTTTTCTGGATCTTCTTCTGAAGAAAGTTTTGCTAAAAAACTTGATGAGATAAAACGTAAGGCCTCTGTATTTAAAAATTGGGAGACGCTTCGCGAGCTCGATCTCTACTGGGCGGTCCATCAGAATGATAAAGAGCTGGTGCTGCGAGTGTGGCGTAGTTCAAATTCGGATGCCTATCGGCAAAAAATTAAACAGCTTTGGGTGAGCCGTCATCGAGAGTGGCCAGAAGACGAAGTTAGTTTTGTGGCCCGATCAATTGACAATACGATCGACAATGCCGCTGATGAGTCTCTTGATTCAGGAGGCAAGCCTCCAACGCAGACCTATTTATGGAGCAAGGTTAGCACTTCGGAGTTGAAATCAGGATCTCATTTACATCGCCTTTTGGTCTTTCTCTGTGCGGATACCTATCGGCCATTGCGTTTGGGTGAGCTATTCAATCGGCTGTTCCCTGGAGAATATTTTGATGCCGTATCATCTCCGCAGCGTATTTATAAGTTGGTACAAAGGCTGCGAAGGGCTTTGCGAGAGAGTCTTCTTGATCTACACGTTCATGTTCAGGATCAAGAGTTTTCTGTAACTGGAGATTCTGAAGTCATCATGGCCTTCTCTCGTCAATGTGTACTTTCCGTCGAAAACCGTCGATGGTCGGAACTCTTTGCAAGATTCAAGTTTCAGCCTTTTATGGTTTCAGAAGTTAAGGTATTTTTCAGTTCTGCTCATGGTGGAATGTCACTCTCCGAACGAACGGTATCAAGGCTATTGAATATAGCTTGTCAAGCAGGGGTCATCGCACGCGTGGGATTTGGGCGAGGAGTTCGGTATCGTTTTCAGTCGCAAAAAAAGTGGGACCAAGAAATAGATCCTCTTGCATTGAACGTTGGTAAAAATCCGCTGGCAAACGGTTGAAACCTAAACTTCAATGCCAAGGACCATCAGGTTTGTCTGCTTTCAACTGATAAGATCCTGGCTCATTTGGTTCAACCTCAATTGGCAGATCGCCGCTGTTGCAAACGCGGTCTCAGTTTGAGATTCGCCGCTGTTGTAAACGCGGTCTCAGTTTGAG
>CAYONZ010000107.1:0-3309 GCA_964405465.1 uncultured Bdellovibrionales bacterium
ACGTTAAAGAAGTTCGAAAAGCTCATCCACACGGCGAGCCCATTGAGATCGTCGAAGTGAGGTGGCAGATAGGTTGGCGCATCGACCACACCCTCTTGTGCTTTTTGATAGAGCAATGGAACATCGTCGACATGAATCTTGCCCACAAATAGAAACGGGATCAATTCGGGCTTACCTTTGCGAATGGCAGTCCGAATAAAATTGTAGTTTTCGATCAGGCCTTTGCAATATGAGATATCTTTGGTAAATGGAGCTCCGCCCTCCACCACACCACCACGAAACACCCGCATCGAATTGCGAAACGACTCCACTTCAGAATAGCCCTCAGTCAGGTAGAACTCGTAGATGTCTAAAAAGTTTGCGCCATCTTCTGCTTTGTCGATTCCAAGAATTCGATCGTTGATCGATCGCGCTCGCCTTGGATACGAACTAAACGTAAACATCTCCATCAAAGTCGCAAGACCCTCTTGTGTTGAAACACACCGCGGAGGTCCCTTTGAAAGCCATTTGGCCACTTTCTGATTTTTGCCATTAGCTGTAGTTGCCACATGGACCCAACCCTCGTGAACCTCAAAAATATCAATGTCTTTCAGAGAGAAATAGGACCCCTCTTTAATTTTGATCACATCGCTACCGGCGCTCGCATCCGCCACAATTCCATCCGATAATTTGACTTCAATTTTTCCCGCAAGAAACGATCTGCTGAATCGATCATTCAATACACGCACCACTTCTTCTGCTGGAATCACCTTCGCGTACTCTTGACCCAGTGACTTTCCCTCAAGAGCTGAGAGAATATCATAGAGCAAGCGGCCCTGGTCCCGGACTGTGTTGGAGTCTTCAAAAAAACGATCTTTCGGCGAACCATAGAGTTTACGACTAATTTCATAGAAACGATGAGTACCTCTGGCCACCAACATCTCGACGAGATCTCGATACTCAACACACATTTCGCAAAGGATCGAAGTGATTGGATCTTCATTTCCAAGGCTCGAACGAATCTTGGCTTCAAGCTCGGTCAACTCTTGCATTTTCTTTGCAGGATCAAAGCCAATCTGAATTTTTTGATAATACTCGGCATCGACCTTTGGGATTTTTTTTGCCTTATTTTCAAAAAACTCCGCCTCGATCGAAGAGTCCCATTTGAGAGCATCAAGCACTCGAATTGGTTTTTGAATTTCGACAAGAAGATCTGAAAGTTCTTTGATTTTCTCTTTATAGGTCAGCCAGACGGTGCTTGAGTTCATATCTTACTATCGGTTCATCGGAGGTGGCCCGCAAGGTCAGAAAATAAAATTTATTTGAACACTTAGCTTAGCCCAGACTAAAGTCAGTGCAACAAGGAGATTCAAAAAATGCAAAATGCAAATCAATACCCTTTTTCAGACTTCATCAAGCCCATTCGTAAATTCATGTTTTGCGCACCAGTTTTTTTGATTTCTGCCAGCGCATTGGCCTCCACTATTGTGTTTTCAAAAGTGAATGACGGCCGATCAGCGAACTGCACCAACCCCACTCAAGCCTCGATCTTAAATATCGCTCACGAATTGAATGGCGTCAGTATTGAGGTGAAAAATACTGAAGTGCATTTTATGGGTGATTTGCAAATCACCCGATGCCGTCAAGACCACGACTTGTTTTCTTGGGTGGCAATTGACCCTAGATCTGAACAGGATTTTCAATTTTGGGATTCGAAAGATACAAATCGTACGGCAAAAGCAAAATCAAAAGATATTGAAGTGGTCGTGATGGCTTATGACCTAGGCACTGTGGCTCAAAAGATGTTTTTGCCGAAGGAAACCATTGGAAGTTTTGATTTTAAATTCGATGTTTTGCGTTTTGTAAGTGAGCTCAACAAGAAACGAATTGCCAATGGAATGGTAGGCGAGGTTCGTTTTGGATTTCTGGTGCGCTCCACGCAAGAAATGCAAATGCAAGGGCAAGATTGGATGCCAATGGGTCGATCAGTTCGAGCTTCGTATGTTTTAGATTTGAAACTTAAAAAAAACCTGGCAGGAGAGGTCGAAATAGTGCCCTAAGGGCATCGATCAATCGAAGGACCCGAGATCTTCGGGTCTAAATTTAAGGTGGTCCCCGCTCCGGTCGTTCTTGTTTTTTTGGATTGCGGAGAGTTCTGATTACGTTCACCACTTGTCCTCCTAATGGATGGGCTAAAGCTAACAACGCGTATTCTTCTGGCCGTTCAAAACTCATTCTTGAACTGGACCTTCGTCGACGACATCCCATTGATCGGACTTTGGCCTAGAAACTTAAGTCTCCTGAATTTATTTGCCCATTTATTTTGGTTTCTTCACAACACCGAGCACGGGATGTGCATTTCTCATTTTAGGACAATACATAGAATGGACCGAAGAAGGAGTTTGCCATGCTCGAACCTCACATATTTGAATGGAACTCGGGAGCATGGGAGACCAGCAGGCCCGAAAACGGCGGCATTGCTCAATGCTTTGACAGCTCCGAAAGCACAAATTCCAAAATCAAGGGAAGCCAAAGCCATTTTACCATTGTTGCAACTCTCTGGTGTCTCTGTTTGGCGATTGCGACCAGCAACGCCTTGGCCAGTGAACCCCCAAATGATGATTTTTTGAGACGACCAAAAAAGAATGAAACTTCCAGACAACGTTGTGAATCGATATTGGCATATTTTAAAATACCAAGCCCGTTTGCCCCAAAAGCGAGTCTCTCCGAGAAAAAACGTTTGGCAGCACTGGCACCCACAGCTATCAAGGTCTTAGAAACCGTCTCCAGACAATCTCGCCATCCGGAACTACAAACGACAACGCCGTTTGAGCAACAGAAATTTAAATCGGAGCATCAATATCCTCTTCAGGATTTTCTGCGCGCGAACGGCTTTTCCGGTGAGCAAGATCTTGGCGTAAAAGACCTCGCCGTTAGCCCATCTGGAAAGCTGCTTGCACTTTCCAAAACCGAAAAAGATGCAAACGGCTACACCCGCCCAATAAAATATATTTTGTTTACTGAGCTCGATGCACATGGCCGTCCCCACGCACATTCGTCTCTCCAGTTGGAAGATGGAAAAATAGTCGAGAGTTCTGAATTTTCGATCATTGATAATTCACCTGTTTTTAGAGTTCACGTTGTAGATGACTGGTCACAAAGTCGAACTCTACCAGTAAATAACCCTCGGCAAAATATTCGCTTTTACTCAGAACGTTCCCGGGACGAAAACACTTCGCTATCAGTCCTAATGAAGCAAGAAATTCGCCGCGTGCTGCCTCTAAATGAAAATTTCTTTTTTGTTGAAACAGAACACGATCAACAAAAAGG
>CAYONZ010000108.1:0-2561 GCA_964405465.1 uncultured Bdellovibrionales bacterium
CGGTCAATCGGCGGAGCATGAAACCAACTTTTGAAGAGAAGTTTTGTCTGGACCGCGTTAGGGTCAGATGCGGCTTGGAGTTGGCGGTCAAGAGTGGTCACGGGAACGCAAGTCAGTTTCTTTTTAACTTCTTGAAGTTCACTGATTTTGATCATCGAGTTGGTTTTATCAATCTCGGGTTGAGTGACGCGACCGAGTGCTGCGATGATTTTGGTCGCGGTGTCGCCGAATTGACCGCAGGCTGCGTGGCCACCAATTTCGTTGGGAGCTTTTCCAACTACGCCTCCTGGTGTTCCTGGTCCTGCGCCGTCGCCTCCGTCAGCATGAGCTGTTGCGGTGAGTGTGAGCGTGGTCAGTAGTGCCGTTACGAATAGAGTTTTTCTCATTTCAATCTCCTTGTGTGATCGCCTAAAATTCGCGACCTTGTGGGGGCAAGGTCGCTTGGGGGATTAGGGCGGGTGAGTCCTTGCGTTGCCTTCTAGTCTCGGCTCAGTTTGTGAGCTCTAAAATAGAATGCAAAATCGAGGCACATGTTCTTCTTGAAACACAAAATACCGCAACGCAGCAATGGGATCTAGATGAGTTTTCTAAAAACTAAATAGGAAAGATGAATTTTATTTAACTTAATGTATCTAATCTATTGATAAATATGGCTAATTTGGCATCAAAAAATTTTTCAATATTGCCCTATTTTGGTTTTCTTTTTTTATTTAACCTGCCTTGGGTACAGCTAGTGTGCAGGGGCAGAGTCGACAAAGTTGTGGTCATTCCTACGCAAAATGGCAACCTTGGCCACGAGGCAACACGCTTGGATCTTGCTATTGTATATACATGTATATACAATAGGGAAATGCTACTATTTGAAATCACGGACGCGTTTGCCAGACATAAATTGAAATATGCTATTGTTGGTGGATATGCCATGGCACTACATGGTTTGGTTCGGGCCACAATGGATGTAGATTTTGTTTTAAACTTGACGCTATCTGATTTTGAACTCGCGGAGAAGGTTCTTCGTGAAATTGGAATGCAATCAAGACTTCCGATCCGAGCGCCTGATGTTATCAAAATGCGAAAAGAATATATCGAGGCTCGTAATTTAGTGGCATGGTCATTTGTCGACTATAAAGATCCGACGAGACAAGTGGATATTTTGATTAAGCTAGGTCTAGCAGATATAGAGACTGAAAAAATCTCAGTAGGTGGGCGAAAGCTTGTTGTTGCAACTCTAAAGGAGATTTTAAAAATGAAGATTGAAGCGGGCCGACCTCAGGATCTTGTGGATGTGAAGAACATTAGAGACCGTTTGAATGAAGAAAAATAAAAAAAAGCTTTCAAAGTCTAAGCAAGATCGCGTGAGTCCGAACAGGTTGATTTCACCTGAAGATGCCCTGAGGTTTTTAGAAGATATTCGGACAATGGCCGGTGAAGTGGATGAACCAACGGTCGCAATTAGCTTGCGGGTTCCAAACAACATTTTACGTGCAATCAAACTCAAAGCCAAAAGCGATAATAAAAAGTATCAGTCACTGATTATTGAATTTCTGCGGAAAGCTTTGCGCCAGAACTACTGAAAGTTCGCTTGCGGTTATTTGCTTGTTTAATATCAAAAAGCTGTCGATTTTCTTGTCAGGTCAAAGGTCTATAAACAGTCAATTCCATTCAAATTGATTTCGATGTGTTTTGTTTTTGCATAGTATTTTGATTGGGGAAGTTCGAAAAATTTGGGGGAGAGAATGTTTTTAAAAAAAAACGTCTGATTTGGTTTTAAAGGTGCGACTCAAAATGAAGCAACGAGGAGCAAATGCCTCACGTCTAGCAGTGGTCGGACTTGTGGGGGTAGGAGCGCTGATTATGACCTTTCAGAACTGCGCTCGATATGCTGCCAAGCCACAAACGGATTCAGGAATTTACTCCTCGGTGACCCCTTCTCCTTTGAGTGCGCAGTCCTCTTGTGTCACGCCAGATGGCCAAGTAAAGAAGAGTGGTGAGTCTTTTAGTTTTGCGAAGACTCCGACCGCTGGATCAGCAGGTTGTCAGTACTTGGCGAGGGTTTGTTCGAACGGGCAATGGCTTGGAGATGCTTCGTATATGTATGGGCAGTGTGCTGAATCTGACAAGTCTTGTTCATTCGATGGATCGAAAGTCATAAACGGCGGCCAAACATCAAAACTCTATTTCAAGTCTGAAAAAGCTCCCCTCGGCAAGACATGTGCTGATGTATCAAACGCTTCTAATCTGAAATGCGTTAACGGTGAAATGCAAGGTCTTGCGACATATCCCTACGCGAGTTGCCACGAGGGTTGTACTTTGAATGGCATCGTTTTTCAGCATGGAGATATCACCCAAGACTTTTTCTTTAAACAGCCAAAAGTTACTTCAGGAACATGTTTTGACAACGGAAATGCGAGCCAACTGATTTGTAAAGATGGTCAAATGCTTCCCAAAGACGGAGGTTCGGGCACCTTTGCGTATGGTAAGTGCATCGTCGAAACAGGAACAGGAAGTACGGCTGGTACAGGAAGTACTGGAACTAGCGGTACACCAGGAACCGGAACAGG
>CAYONZ010000109.1:0-2218 GCA_964405465.1 uncultured Bdellovibrionales bacterium
CGTCGAATCATAGAGCTGTACATCCTTGTTAAACAAAATTGTAACAAGTTTTTAAATTCTGACAAGTAAATCGTCAAAGTGGGCTATTTGGGATGAATCATGTCCTGAGGGCGCACCAGCTCGTCAAATTCTTTTTCGCTTAAGTAATTTGCCTGAACAGCTTCAAAACGGAGGCTAGTTTCATTGCGGTAAGCCCGCTTGGCGATTTCAGCAGCTTTCTCGTAACCCAACTTAGGGCTGAGTGCAGTGACCAACATTAAAGAATTTTCGAGATGTATTTGGATTTTCTTTTTGTTGGCCTCAATGCCCAAGACACAATGATCATGAAACGAAACAATGGCGTCGGAGAGCAGGCGTATCGAGCGCAGTACATTCGCGGCAATTACGGGCTTAAAAACATTGAGTTCCAATTGCCCACTGGCGCCAGCGATCGAAGTCGCGAAATGATTTCCCATGACCTGCACACAGACCATAGTCATTGCCTCGCATTGAGTGGGATTGATTTTCCCAGGCATAATGGAGGACCCGGGCTCATTTTCGGGTAGGTGCAATTCACCAAGTCCACATCGTGGGCCACTGGCCATCAGTCGAATGTCATTGGCTATTTTCATTAATGAAACTGCGGTTGAGTTGAGAGCTCCACTGTACTCGACCAAAGCGTCATGGGTCGCGAGCGCTTCAAATTTATTTTTTGCACTTGTAAACTTTAAACCAGTCGCTTTGCTTAGGCCCTTTGCAACCTCAAAACCAAATCGAGAGTGGGTGTTGAGTCCAGTTCCTACAGCGGTGGCGCCGATGGCAAGTTCGAGTAAATGGGGTTCGGTGTTCTTGATTCTTTGAATCGAATTTTGCATCTGTTGGGCGTAACCCGAAAATTCTTGACCCAAAGAAAGTGGAGTCGCGTCCATCAAGTGGGTTCTGCCGATTTTAATAATTGCTGAAAATGCCTTGGTTTTTTTTCGCAAGGTTTTTTCAAGCAGCGTAAGAGCTGGCAAAAGTCTTTCTCTCGTTTCGAGTGCCACAGCGATATGCATGGCGGTCGGAAACGTATCATTTGATGATTGTCCCATATTGACGTCGTCATTCGGATGAATTTTTACGGCTTCTTTGCCGCTGAGCAGGCTTGCACGATGGGCAATCACTTCGTTGACGTTCATATTCGTTTGCGTTCCTGAGCCCGTTTGCCAAATGACCAATGGAAAATGTGCATCGAGTTCACCTGAGATAATTTCGTCAGCAGCTTTAGCGATCAATGTCGACTTCTTTGAACTCAAGAGGCGAAGCTTGCAATTGACATGAGCCGCAGTCTTTTTGGTGAGTGCAAGGGCTCGCACAATCGCAAGCGGCATCAACTCATCACCAATGCGAAAGTTTTCAAGAGACCGTTGTGTCTGTGCTCCCCAAAACCTATTTGCATCGACTGCGATGACTCCCATACTGTCTTTTTCTTGCCGAGTCTTCGAGTTGATTGTTCTCTTTGTTTGCTTCAAAACTTCACCTCTTGGTTCATCTTTGATACATCCTTCTAGGACTCCCAATCCTGCTGATGTGCCGCCAAAAGTTCATCGAGAACTTTGGCGTCCTGCAGAGTGTGAGTCTGAGTCGGCTCTATCTCCCAGCTTGGATTGAATTGAATGTATCCCTGCATCTCAGATATTTTGCTGTGAATATCTGTATAGGGCAAGCGATCCATTTCATCTTTGAGTTCATTGAGATAGAGGTTCACCAGTCTCATGAAGTCACCAAAATCATCCTCATGAAGTGCGGACACTTCGCTAGCGAATTTTTCGATCGTTGTGTTCATATTTCACCTCCTGTTAAAAATGGCCATGTACCAGAGTAATCTTCTGTCAAGAGGGTGCAACATAATACTTCTTGATAATCGTTCCATCGAATCAGATTTAATATTTGCTGAGGTCTAGCTTCATAGTTTTGGTCACACCAGCGTAACTACTTTCGAAGTGGTGTTTAAGCTTTGTTTGTTTCATTCCTCCGTCCTCCCTCCCAATTCTCTCTCTCTCTGATTTTAAATTTAGCGCAAAGAACCTGGCAAAAAGATCTCAGCAAATTCTCCCCTATATACTGATGACTCAAATTGAGACGGTCATGATTGCCGACTCATTTGAAGCGCCTTTGTCTCAAGTTTTTACGACAAAAGTCCGATCTCATAGTGGTGCTTCAAATTGAGTGAAGTGGTGAATTGGAGGGTCGCAATGAG
>CAYONZ010000110.1:0-1970 GCA_964405465.1 uncultured Bdellovibrionales bacterium
TCATCAACAACTTCGCCGTTCGGCCGTCGGGAATTTTGGATTTTATTCGCGCCTATGCTACAACAAATCTTGTTTACACACCCATTTACTCGAAGAATTTATTGTTCAATAAATCGGTGGTGCATAGTGATTTGAGTTTTGTCGGTGGTGGTGGTGTGGTGATGTTTGACTCGAAAGAAACTTATCCTATGTTGGGAGGAGGCTTGATTTCGCGTTATTTTATCAATAGACGTTTTTCTTTTAAAGCGGATGCCCGAGCCTATTACCATTTTGGAACCTTAAAGAGTTCAAATGTGATCTTGGCCTTAAATCTCGGCTTATCGATTCAACTTTCTGGTAGTGAAAAGACCGAAGGGCCCTGAGGATGCGATCTAAGCCGTGGTCATCAAATAGAGCGAACTTGCCCATGATCTCGAATGCACTTTCGATGGTGCGTTGGTGCTTCTCCATTTTTTGTTCGATGATTTCGTGTACCTTGATTGCTTTGACTCCTGTAATCGCCACAGAGAAAAGTGTTTTGTCCCAAGCCCAAAATCAAAACGGTGACAAGCTTGAGTCCAAACGCGAATTCGACAATTTGTCGGAGAAAATGGTTAAAAAATTTGAATATGCGCCTGTGGATGTTGGGCTATTTGAAAGACTCAATAAACTTCGCTCCGACAAAAAGTTTCTAGAAATGTTTGAAGAATCCTATGAACTGGCATTACGCTTGGGTGTAGAAAAACTTGAGGGTGCTGAAGGCGCCTATTTTGCTGCGATCGCACTGAATGAGTTGGGCTATAGTTACGGTGCTTTTTATTATTTTATGAGAATTATCAAGGCTCATCCAGGTTCAATTGTGGCTCGCTCTTCATTGATTGAAGTTGAAAAACTGGCCTCTATAATTGAGATTGATGAGGAAGAGGTCGGCCGTGTTGTGAACCAGGGGAACTTTGCGGAACTTCCACCAGCCGTTCAACAGATGACCTACTATTTCACTGCACTTGATAATATGCGACGTGGTCTATGGGAGTGGGTCGAGCCGTCGTCGAATCGACTCACGGCGGAGAGTTTTTGGGGAGCACGCTTCAACTACTATCGTGCACTTGAGATGGTTCGGTTGGATCAAAGTGAACAGGCATTGGCAGAGTTTAAGTCACTGTCAGAGAACAAAATCTTGCCAGAAATTTTACGGAGAAAAGCGGCTTGGCAACATGCGCGCCTTTTGTTTGAAAGAAATAAACACGAAGATGCAGAAAGTATTTATGCCGGCTTTTTGTTTCCGGGGCGGGAATTCGGGCGAGTTCTTTTGGAGCGAGCTTGGATAAGATTTTACACCAAGGATTATTCTGTGGCACTCGGCATGCTGCAATCGCTGCGCTCGCCTTATTTCAATAGTTCACGCTCTCCAGAACAATATGTTTTGGAGATGATCATTTATCGCGAACTCTGCCACTATAAAGCCGCTAAAGAGACCGCAAAAGAATTCGATCGGGTCTTTGGAAATTCTGTTAAAGCCATTCAAGATCGACGTCCGCTCGAGCAAAGTGATCTTCTTATGTCGATGGCGTTACAACGGGCTGGTTTCTTGCCGATGGCAGATCTTGTGGCTCGGATTCGTCGGGAGATGGGCGAAATCAGACAAACTCTTGGTCAATCACGAGTGAGTATTAAGTCTCTTTTGGCTGAGTACAGCTATCGCGAAAAAGAGATTCGTGCGCGAATGCAACCAAGGCTGCAGAAACAGCTTCGTTCTGAGGCTGAAACACTGCTCGAAGCCAATGATCAAGTGCGATTAATGGAGTATATGGCAGGTCTTGATCAATTGCGGATTAGGTCAGGTGTTGAAGAACGTCTCTATCAAGCAGAAAAAATCGAACGTTTTTCTTTTGATAAACTCTATTGGCCACTCGAAAAAGAGTACTGGTGGGAGGAGCTGAACAGCTATCGAGTTCTGATTTCAGATCAATGCTCACAGGGTGGTGGAAAAT
>CAYONZ010000111.1:0-1761 GCA_964405465.1 uncultured Bdellovibrionales bacterium
CTGGACAACCTTTGTCTGCAGTGAAACCTTCGCATGGTTCACCGATCGGAATGAATTTAACTCCTCGTTCACGGCACCGTTCAAAATATTGTTTCACCACATCCGGTGTCGTTTGATTTTCTTTTGCAACATGTATCCAATCAGAATCTTTCCAATTCTTGATTGCACCATCGACCGATTGAACGATGTGGACTAGTCTATTCATATCTTTTTTACCGATCCTTTGACGACTTCAAATATGTTTTTTTCTCTGACCACAGCAAGACGATCAATGATCTTCACAAAATAAGTTCCACGTGGAACCGACTTTCCAATAATCTCGCATTTTAGCGGCCTCTTGGCGTCTTCGGTGCCATAGCATCCTCGTCTTGCATTGACTGGCGTCCAAATTACTTGATCACCAACTTGCAGATCCATTTCATTTTCTCTTTTTCTTCGTTTTTGATGCGACGGAAAGAGCAATTGCTACTGCTTGCTTTTGCGACTTTCTGTGTTTCATCTCAGTTTTGATATTTTTGGAAATGGTCTTTGCGCTATAACCTTTTTTCAACGGCATTTTCAATCTCCCTGTTCTTCAGGTTTGAAATTTCAACGTTTATTTCAATATCCATTTCTCTTTTTTTGATCACGCAAAACTCTGGATTCCAGCCACCGTGATCAATCCAATAATCGCGTTGTTCTCTCAACTTCTCAATCACCTTGCGCGCAATAAATAATTCTGATTCAAGTATGGACAATTCTAAGGCTTGTCGGCCAAGTTCTAAAGCCACTTTAAGATCAGGTATGCATTTCAATTCTATTTTTGCTTCAAGCTCCGCCACTTTGCGGTCGTGGTCGGCTGCTTCGACCCAAGGCCCAATAAGGTCACGAACTTTAATCTCGTGATTGTCTTGGATTTGCTCAAACGTCCACCGCTTAACGTCGTCGTCTTTAGGCTTGGTCATCGGATGGCTCCTCTTGGCTGCTGTTTATCTGAGCTTGAATTCCGAAAACTTTCTCTCTTGCGATTTGCTTGAGAAGATTTTTGTCACCCATCAATTTCCAGCATAAAAGACGCTTTTCCCACGGGTACGAAAAACACTTTTCGCAGGTAATAGGATTACCACCGCGCTGATCTGAGAAATTCGAGTACGTGCAGGCGAACGTATCTCCGATCACAAATTCGTGGTCGCAAAACTCGCACTTAAAGTCTTCATCTCGCATTTTTCTGGCGCGCCGCCAAGCTGCCAAGCTATTCTCATCCACAACTTCAGGTCCGATTACAAACTCTCTCACTCAACACCTGCCTTCATAGCCTGCTCGCTCACCTTGGCTTTTGCGAGCAGGTCTTCGAGATCGAGGGTCATGTATTCGGTATCCCTTCGTAGTCATAGAAAGTTTCATTCGGATCGTCGAAGTCCGCATCAAGCCGCTCTGTTTCTATGACCGGACCAAAAATTTGATTCATCTTTTTTGAGAGATTTTTTCGAAACATCCTTCGTGCAGCTTCTGCATCGACTACTGTTTCGGTAATCCCACAGCATCGCAATTTACCGTTTTTAGGAACGACAACTTTAAGACACGATGAGCATTTCCAATTGTTTTTCATCATCCCTCCCCAATCGGCTTCACACCGACGAGCTTGGCTTGGTGGGTGTCAGATTTTTCTAGTGTACCACCAAAGGCGCAATCTCCATTTCCGTAAACATTTCCATAAATCTTTGGCGACGCCTCAATCATCTCTGCGGCTTTTGAGAGACCGGCGAGGAATGCCGCTCGGTG